>JAWXCB010000028.1:0-34862 GCA_034440455.1 Chitinophagales bacterium | reverse complement strand
TTTGAGAAAACTCCCATTCAGCAACTGTTTCAGCCACCCTTACTACAAAATTTCAAAGAACTAAATCCTAATCAGTTGATTATCTTCCAGTAATATCAACACGCTACTGTTCCCATATACAAACACAAATCCTTTTAGCGCATCGTTTTCCCTGCGCTGCCCAAATCAATATCTTTGCGCACTCATGTCAAAGCCTGCGCTCGATATTGTGTTGCCCTGCTACAATCCGCAGGAGGGATGGACAAACTCCATAGTCCAGTCGCTCGGAAAAATACAAGGCACTCTTTCTGATACTTCTATCCGGCTGATTGTTGTGAATGACGGCTCATCAAAAGAGATAAAAGCCGATTTAGACTTCTTGCAAAGAAAAATCCCTGCGCTCATTATAGAAAGCTATCTTGATAATAAAGGAAAAGGATTCGCTGTTCGTACCGGAGTTGCCCGCGCTGAAGCGGATAAAGTGATATATACAGACATTGATTTTCCTTACGAAGAAAACGGATTTCTCTCAATTTATGACTCCTTGCAGAAGAATCAGTGCGATGTCGCACTCGGCATCCGTGATGAAAACTACTACGAAAACGTGCCTCCCGCGCGAAGATTCATTTCGAAATTGCTGAAATCAATTATCCGGCTCACGCTCCGCACACCGACTGCCGACACGCAAGCAGGATTGAAAGGATTCAATAAAAAGGGACGCGAGGTTTTTCTGAAAACAACCATCAATCGCTATCTCTTTGATTTGGAATTTATCTGGCTTGCTGCAAAACAGAAGGATTTGCGCATCGCGTGTATTCCGGTAAAAGTGAAAGAGGGCGTTCTATTCCGCAAGATGCACTTCTCGATTCTCCTGACAGAAGCGTGGAATTTTTTGAAAATCTTTCTAAAACCTTAATCAGCGGTTCACTTCATCAACTCTGGCAACCGCGCCTTCACATCATCAAATGTCGGGAAGCGGCTGATGATTTTTCCCTGCGGATTGATGAAGATATACGTGGGCGTGTAATTCACCACATATTGATAGGAGAACTGAGCGCCATCAGGATATTCAAATACGTGCGTCCACTCAGGTGATGATTTGCTGCTGATGAAGGCATTCCATTCGTCATTTGTTGCATCGAAGCCAACTGCATAAATCTTCAATCCTTTTGCCTTGTATTGTTCCCACATCGGCTTGAGTTGTGGAATCTCTGCTTGGCAGTGGTCGCAGGTGGGGCTGTAAAAAATTAGCAGCGTGAGTTTTGAAGCGGATGCTACGGTTTCACTTAGTTTTTTAATTGCCCCACTGGGATTTTTTAATTGAATGTCTGTAACCTGACTGCCGGGCATCACATTTTTCAAGCGCTGCAACGACATTTTTACAGTTGTGTTGAACATCAATGCCGGATTGCTTTCCGCCCATTTGATATAGGCAGCTACAAATTGCTCCTCATGCCTATTGTAAAACACATTGTAGCAGATTTGTTGCAAGCGCTTTGCTGCATCCTGGTTTTTTGCAGCAATGGTCATCGCGCTATTTACGGCATTCGTTTGGTCAGCTTTCCTATCGCAAATCGCAATGTAGTTTAGCAGGATGCGCTGCCCGAGAAAATCATTGTAGATGTAGGGATTTGCCAGCGCTTCGCGTTGCAGGAAGTTTTTGCGCAGCGCGTCTATTGATGCCAAAGAACCTTCGGGCAATTTTTCGGCAGCGCAAAAAACAGTTGCTGTAAATGTTGAGGGATTAGCCGCAGCGATTTCTGCAAGGCTTTTTTGATAGCCGTTGACATAATTTTTCAACTGCGCAAAATTTTCTGCGACTGACAAATCAAGTTTTCCGGCTGCATCCAAATCGTCCTTATATTTTTTGTTCGCGTTAGCAAACAAACGATAAGCAACATTTTCAGCAGAATTTTTCAATTCTATTTTCTCTGCGCCATTCCCGCAAGTGATGTCAATCGTGAATACTTTTTCTTTTGTTGTGGCGATGAAATCGAAATTGGTCCGGCTTTCTGTGCGCATCGCGATTCTGCGCGGCTCAGAAAGATAAATGCGGTATTTGAACTCACCGTTCGCATTTACGGAAATCTGTTTGAAGCCTGCATCTCCTAATTCTGTGTGCTGCGCCATTTTAATCATTGAGGGCTTCGTGCATCCTGGCTGAAATTTCCCGCGAATCTCTATCGTATCGGGTGTCATCTGGTAATCGCCTGCCATCGCTGCGGGCTGTAAGGCTTCCGTTGTTTCTGAAGTTGCGGCAGCTACAACTTCTTTTTTTACATCGGGGCTCGCATGCGTGGGCGAGCCGCTCTGGCAGGAAATCAGCAGAAATAAAACCGCGAACAGCGAGTAGAGTATGCGTGTCATGTTTTGTAAGAATTTTGAAGTTGGAAAATTAAGTTTTTGAGAGTAGCATTTCAAGTTCGTCATAAGATTATCCGATAATTTCGTTGCAAACAAATTCCGTTGAAAATTCCCTTATTTACAATTATCGTGCTGCTTTTCTATTCCTGTGAAAATTTGAAAAGAAAGGAACCCGCACAACAACTGCCGGAGCCAGAACAACTCAAATATGCGGAAATGATAGTCGGTGAATGGAGAAACAGCTATTCAAAAATTATCCTGCACACATTCAAAAATTCTGATTCTACGAAGGTGCTGGAGGTGCGGGAAAGCGAATGGGAAACAGTGATGCAATCCAAACCCATCAGAACATTTTTCAAGGCTGATGGAACCTATAACTCAGAACATCGCAACTTAGAGGACAGCATCGTTTACAATCCGGCAGGAAAGTGGAGGATTGCGGGCGACAGTCTTTTTATAACCGACACCTTTCCGAAAAACGGAATTTCATACACCTACAAAATCTCCATTGACAACGACATTGCTGAATTTAAAGGCGGAGAAGATTTTGACCAGGACGGGTTTAAGGATGATGAATACTATGGAAGCCAGAGAAGGCAATAATCTCTTGTTGCCTTTGCGTTTTCTCAAACTTTATCTTGTTCCAGTTTAATAAACTTAATCTGAATTTTTGAATCAAAGCCTGATTTGGGACGAAGTTTGAACTGGACTATTTTTCTGAGTTGCCCGTGCTTTCCTTTATAAAAATTATAAGCATCCTGATTTGTTCTTACCAGCTTATTGATTAAAACTCCCGTATTCGCAATTTTCGGAAGACATCTGTAAACCATTCTGGTATCATCGTCATAAATGAATTCTATCTCCAAGATGGGCGCTTGAAAAAACAATCTTTTCAACTTGCCCCAACGGGAGTATTGGATATCCAAATACAGATAGACGTTAGCAGAGTCTTGCGGAATATCAATCACGCTTTCCGTTTCAGATGAAAAAGAATCAATTACTACTACAGAATACCTGACGGGAATGGTTTTTTCCTTAAGCAACAAATAAGAACTGTCATAACGATCTGCTGTTTCGATGAGTTCATAATTACTTAGCATCGCGCGTTTTGTAACGCTTTCATCCCAAAAAGGAACCCGCTGGTCAATGCGCTTATTATACAGAAGCAAAAATTTAGGAGCGGTGGGGCTGACATATTTTTTATAATTTAGTGAATCTAAAAACAAGCTATATGCAGAATAAGATTGAATAAGCGGTCTCGGACTATAATTCAGCTTATGACGGTAGATAACTGAAATATCTTCGGGCAGAATGTCAACTGTTTTATTTGAAATATTTCTTAGCTGTATTTCATTTAGTTTAATCGGTTCAATTTTTTTCTCGTCAAATTCGCTTTTGTATTTGTTATCGGTGAGCAGGTCAATGCAATAACCCCAAAAATTTAATTTTTCTATTGGATTTATCCAGGAATCTTTTTTGAAGGTTGTATAGTTTAATACTCCCATCGGGATGCTGAAAAAGCCCAATAGCAGAGTGATGGCGAAACATTGCTTAATAAAACGCAGTTGATTATTCCAGATATAGAAGAGTAAGTAGAACATCGGTGAATTGAAAATGAAAATGAAAATGTGCGCGTCAATTCTCACGACACCCATTTTAAATAACAAATAGTAATATAGCAAAAACAACAAAGCTGGCAACAGATGCGGCTTTTGTAAAAAGAACCTCAAATTCATCAAAATCATAAATGCAAACACTCCTAAAACCGAAATGCCAATCCAATCCACAATGTCTGTAGTTGAAAAAGGCAAATTCATAGCATCATTATAATCGTCAATAATGTTAATGCCACCCCGCAGGTACCCTTGTAAGTCAACATTTAAAACAGAAGATAGAGTGAAAATGAAAACAGGAAAAGAAAAGACTAAAAGCAGCGCAGTCGGTATTTTACTCTTATTCGCATAGGCGTGATTTGCTGCCGTGAACACCAGCGCTATGAAATTGATAAACCCAAAATTTATTTTAATAAAAAAAGTAATTACTGAAATAAAAAGCATGCAGTAGAGGTAGGCTGTTTTGTTCTCTATTAATACCTGATAAGCAGCAAACAGAAAAATCAGCATGATATAATAATCGCTGCAAAAATTAGAAAGCATAAAGCAGAGCAAAAACAGAAACAAGCCTTTCAATGGGTGGGTGTCTTTTTGATAAACTTTTGAAATGATATGAAGCAGAAAGCCGATTGTTGTTAACTCGAAAACCGCAATTACCCATTTGTATTCGTGCAATACCCCCACTTTCGTAATGAAAAAATGCAAGGGACCATAGGTGAACACAATATCTTTCCCGAAAAGAAGTCCATTCAGATTGGCAAGACCTAATGCTATTTTCCACGAGGAGTCTATCCCTACATTCACCTGCTCCAGCAGGCAGGGCGGTAGCAAAACAATGAAGGATAATACGAGCGTAATACGATGACTGAAAAATGCAGCGAGTTTATCCTTAACAGCAGAGAGCATTAAGTGGGGAGTTTGATTTTTTCAAAAATAATCAACCCTGTCCTCAATAGATTCATATAATCTCTGTCCATACAATTACGCATCTTGTCAGCCGGTTTCCGTTTATTTATCGAATTTTAACAACGCTTCGAACACAAACAACCTAACTTTTACGTTTAACTGAAAAAAGAAAACATGAACCAAAGACCATCAGCTATGAAGAAATTGAAAAGAACGCTTGTCATTTTTTCCATTGTATCGGTAGCATTGCTGCCGCTCGCATTTACCAGTACAACCAATTACTTCGAGATTTCAAAGAACCTCGACATCTTCGCCACGCTCTATAAAGAACTCAATTCCTACTATGTAGATGAAGTAGAGCCGGGCAAGTTGATTCGTTCAGGGATTGATGCGATGCTTGAATCGCTCGACCCTTACACACAATATATCAGCGAAGATGAAATTGAAGATTATCGCTTACAGACTACCGGCAAATACGGTGGTATTGGCGCGCTCATTCGCAAGATTGATGATTGGGTGGTAGTAGCAGAACCCTACAAAGATTACCCGGCTGATAAAAGCGGTTTGATAGCAGGCGATAGAATCATTGAAATTGATGGCAAGACAGTGAAAGGCAAAGACACAGATGAAGTGAGTAAAATGCTGAAAGGTCAGGCAGGTACTTTTGTGAAAGTGAAATTCAAAAGACCGAAAGCCGATGGCTCTGAAGAAGATAAAGAAGTGCAGATAGGCAGAGAAGAAATCAAAATTAAGAACGTACAGTACTCTGGAATAGTGAAGGATGACATCGGATACATACGCCTCTCTAACTTCACGGAAAATGCAGGCAAAGAAGTGAAAGACGCGCTTGATGCGCTGAAAACCGGCAACCCTGATTTGAAAGGAGTCGTGTTTGACTTGCGCGGCAATCCGGGCGGTTTACTGAATGAGGCGGTAAATGTGTCAAACGTGTTTGTAAACAAAGGGCAGGAAATCGTGAGCACAAAAGGAAAAGTGAAAGAGTGGGACAAATCATTCAAAGCGTTGAATCCTGCTGTGGACGTTTCCTTGCCAATGGTGGTACTCACCAATAAAGGTTCTGCGTCTGCTTCTGAAATTGTTTCAGGCTGCATTCAGGATTTGGATAGAGGAGTAGTGATAGGACAAAAAACTTTCGGAAAAGGGTTGGTGCAAACAACGCGTTCACTGAGTTACAACACGAAGTTGAAAGTGACCACCGCAAAATATTACATCCCCAGCGGAAGATGTATTCAGGCAATCAATTACGCTGAAAAAGATTCAACGGGCAGCGTAATGAAAATTCCTGATTCATTGAAAACCGCATTTAAAACTGTTAGCGGCAGAATCGTTTATGACGGTGGCGGCATTGACCCTGATATTACAACTGAACCAGTGAAGTTCAATAAAATCAGCATTGCATTGCTTACAAAAAATCACATTTTCAATTGGGCGACAACTTATTTCACCAAGCATCCCACGATTGCTGATTCGCGCACATTCAAAATCTCAGATGCCGAATACGAGCAGTTCATGGCTTACATTGCGGACAAAGAGTATGACTATACTACCAAAAGCGAAGAGATGCTGAAGGATTTTGAAAAAGTAACTCAAGAAGAAAAATATTACGAAGGCATTAAAACGGATCTTGAAAAACTGAAAGCCAGTGTGATACATGACAAGAAGCAGGATTTAATCAAACATAAAGAAGAAATCCTGAGCTTGCTCGAAGAAGAAATTATCGGCAGGTATTACTATCGTTCGGGCAGGATTGAATGCGGATTTGAACATGATATTGAGTTGCAGGAAGCTATTAAGGTGCTCAATGCTCCTGATAAATATTCTGCGTTGCTGCGACCGTAATTTCATTTTTCTGTCATCTTTTTTTGTTGCCGCAAGTTTGCAAATGCCTTTGCTAACTTGCGGCAAAATTTTTCAGCATGTCACGAATTCTTTTTTTTCTCTGTTTGCTTTCAACTCTTTCTCTTCATGCGCAGCAACTTGACCATGCTTTAATTGACGAGTTGAAATATCATGTGAATTATCTTGCTGACGACAGTCTTGAAGGCAGAGCAACCGCATCGAAGGGGGAAAAAATGGCTTCGGATTATCTCTCCCGCATGTTCAAGGAAAGCGGCTTGTCGCCCTATCAAGGCGTCTCTTATTTGCAGCCGTTCAATTATATCGAAGGCAGATTGGTCGGAAAAAACACAGCGCTCACCATCAATGGAAATGCACTGACGCTTGATAAAGATTTTTATCCCCTTGCATATTCTGCAAGTGGAAAAGCAAAGGGAAATTGCATGAATGTAGGCTTTGGCATCTCCGCGCCCGAACTGAAATATGACGACTATCGCAAAAAAATCAATTACGCAGGAAATATTTTTCTGCTGAATATTTCTACGCCATCGGGCACGAATCCACATGGAGCATTTGGAAATTATCTTGAGTTGCGCCCGCGCATCGAAAAGGCGATTGCAATGGGAGCCACCGCAGTATTGCTCTATGCGGAGGAAGATTCGATTACTGCCCCCGAACAACTATTGAACAAAAATATCTACCCTGTTTCTGTGCCTGTGTTGTTTTTGAAAACACCTATCTGGCATGAATTAAAACCAGCGAAAACATTCACCGCAGCGCTTACCGCAGAAGTAACTCCAATTGAAAAAACAGGCAACAACGTAGTCGCATGGATGGACAACAAAGCGACAACAACAGTTTTGCTTGGAGCGCATTACGACCATCTTGGCTGGGGGCATGAAGGCTCGCTTTATCGCGGAGAGAAAGCAATTCACAATGGTGCGGATGATAATGCAAGCGGTGTAGCATTGATTGTCGAATTGGCAGAAGAATTGATAAAATCTTCTTTGAAGAATAACAATTACTTGTTCGTTGCTTTTTCAGGAGAGGAAATGGGATTATTTGGCTCAAAAAAATTCGTGGAGCAAATTGGCGCTGACGCGAAAAAAATCAATTACATGCTCAACTATGATATGGTGGGACGATTGAACCCGAATGAAAAAAATTTACAAGTAAACGGATTCGGCACATCCCCCGCATGGAATGTCCTGAAGCAAATTCCGACAGACAGCATTCGCATCAAAACTTCCGATTCGGGAATCGGTCCGTCTGACCACACTTCATTTTATCTCAAGGATATTCCAGTGCTGCATTTTTTCACAGGCGCGCATGAAGATTATCACAAGCCGAGCGATGATGCCGAGTTTGTAAACTATGCGGGCATCGCTTCCATTTTGAATCTCAGCTACGCGCTGATTGACAGTCTTGATGATGCCGGGAAAATTCAGTTTACCACAGTGGCTGCCGACACGAATCAGCCTGCGCCAAAATTCACCGTGACATTGGGCGTGATTCCCGATTATATGTTCAGCGATGGCGGAATGCGCATTGACGGTGTCACCGATGGCAAGCCCGCATCGAAAGCCGGAATGAAGAAAGGCGATGTTGTGATTCAGATGGGGGCGCACAAAGTAAGCGACATGACCACTTACATGCAGGCATTATCAAAATTAAAAAAAGGCGATACTGCAACTGTCATTGCTTTGCGTGAGGGAAAAGAGATGGAGTTTACGGTGGTGTTTTGAAAACGAAACTCACTCCTTCAACTGATAAATCGCCCGAAGATTTCTTCCCGCCTCGTCATAATCCAAACCGAAGCCAACAACGAATTTATCTTCAATGGCAAAGCCGAGATAATCAACATTGATGTTTTCTTTCAAAGCCGAAGGTTTCGTGAGCAATGACGCAATACAAATACTCGCTGGTTTTTTTAATTGAAGATGCGGAAGAAATTCAGCAAGCGTCCTTCCCGTGTCCACAATATCTTCAACGATAACTACATGCCTGCCGGTAACATTGTCCGGCAACTCCATCAGCATTGTAACCTTGCCGCTTGAGCTTGTTTTGATGTAAGATGCGAGGCGCGTGAATGTGATTTCACAATCAATATCCAGACGTTTAAAAACTTCCGCTGCAAATAAAAATGCGCCATTCAAAATGACAATGAACAACGGATTTTTATCAAGGTAGTCATTTGAAATTATTTGTGATAGTTGCTCGATGCGTTGCAGTAGTTGCTGCTCGTCAATCAGCGGAACAAACTGTTTGTCTTTAATCTGAATCAAGGCAATGGGTTTGCCCTAAAGATATTCAATGCCGATAAACTCTACCTTAGTTTTAATACACGCCCCGGCTGGATGTCGTTGCTCGGCAAGTTATTGAACGATTTCAATTCCTCCACATTTAGTTTATACTTCTGCGCGATGGAGTAAAGCGTTTCGCCAGTTTGCACTTTGTGATAGGTCGGCAGATCGGAAGGTGTTTGCGGGGGAGGAGGAGTGTCTTCTGTTTCTTCTTCCACCTGTTGCTCAACTATTTTGTTTTCGGGCGCAGGAACATTTTTTGGCTCAGTGGAAACAACGCCTTCATATCCGACTAATAATTTTTGACCCACTGAGAGCGAGGTTGTCGTAATGTCGTTCATCGCTTTCAATTCAGCCACCGAGATTCCATATTTAGTAGCGATTTTATAGAATGTTTCCTGTGGCGCAACGGTGTGATAAATCGGCTTTTTCTCCTGCACAGTGGGCTTGCTTTCTGCCACAGGCTTCACAACCGGTTTTTCTTCTGCGGGTTTTTCCTGAATCACTTCTTCTATGACAGTTTCAGTCGTGGAGCCTACAATTAATTTCTGTCCGATGGAAATACTATTGGCTGTAAGTCCATTCATTTTTTTCAGCGCATTCACAGTCAACCCGTAAGCGGTGGCAATGCGGTATAATGTTTCCTGCGGGGCAACAGTGTGATATTTCGGCTGTTTTACTTCCGTTGTTTTTGTGGAGGTGATTGGCGCTGGTGCTTCTTTCACAACAGGAGGTTCTTCAATTTTCACTTCAGGCTCCAGCACTGTTTCAATCAAAGGCTCCGGTGTTTCCTGCGTTACCGGTTTTTCTTCTACGATTTCAGCCTTCGGCTTCACTTCTGCTTTCGGTTCAACTGCGGGCGCTTCTTTCTTTTGTTCTTCTTTTACTGCATCCTCTACGCGCTCTTGAATTTTTTCCTTGATGTCTTCTTTGATTTGTGCGTCTGATTTCACTTTGGGCGTTGTATCGCATTTCTTTTTCAAACACAAGATTTCTCCCACAGCAGGTTCCATTCCCAAAGGAAGCCTATTTTTCTTGTAAAGCGATTTCAGCTTAATGCCTTCCTTCTGTGAAATGGAGTGCATTGTTTCGCCTTCATCCACGCGGTGAAAGGCTTCAAAGCCGCTTGATTTTTTTGGCTCAAGATAAATTTTAGTGCCGGGTGCGATATACTCGCCTTCAATCAGGTTATTATATTTCAAAAGAGAACTCAGGCTGATGTCATATTTTGTTGCCATGTCAATCGGCATTTCATTGGGTTGAGCAATTACCGTTTTGATGCCGTTGAACATGTAAAATTTATCGTGTACCGATGAAAAATATTCTTCTTCTGCCTTTGTGAGAGGCGCATATTTCTGTTCTGTATCAAAGCGGTGCAGGTCGCGATCTTCAATCAGGCGAATCAGCAGTGTGGCATAATTCGGGTTGGTGGCATAGCCTGCTTTTTGCAATCCCTTTGCCCAACCTTCATAATCTTTCACACTCAGTTCAAACAAAAAAGCATAGCGGTCTTTTCCTTTTAAAAACTTACTGTGGTCAGCATAGGAGTGCAGCACTGATTCGTACTTGCGGAAACATTCTTTTTCCGTGTCGTCATCCTGGATAAACGTGGGACCTTTCCAGTTGCTGCCACATTTAATACCAAAATGATTATTGGCTATCGTTGACAATTTACTGTTGCCATAACTTGATTCCAGAATGCCCTGCGCCAACGTAATGCTTGCGGGAACACCCGCTCTGCGCATTTCTGCTTTTGCGATTTCGCTGTATTTCGTGATGTATTCCGGGATTGTCATCTGAGGAGCTTTCGCTTCTCTCTGTGCAGCGGCTATCAACGGGAAGAGAAACAGAATCAACCCGAACATCCGGTAAAATTTCTTTTTCATTTCAAACAAGATTCCTGAATATTTAATGTCCATAAAACGAACTCAAACTAATTTCCTTACTATCATCACGCCATCACGCAAGGGCAGCAGCACATTTTCAACCCGATTGTCGTTCAACGCTTTTTGGTTGAATGTGTGAATGCCCTGCGTTTCAGCATCTTGTTTTTCATTCAGCACTTTCCCGCTCCACAGCGCATTATCGGCTATGATAAGTCCACCTTTGCGCACTTTATCAAAAACCAAATCATAATATGTTGGATAAGACTCTTTATCTGCATCAATAAACACCAAGTCGAATTGCATGTTCAATGTCGGAATCACTTCAGCCGCTTTGCCGATATGCAGCGTAATTTTTTTCTCCAAGCCAGCTTTTTTAAAATAGCGTAAAATCGTGTTTTCCAATTCTTCTTCTGCTTCAATGGTGTGCATCACGCCATCATCGCTCAATCCCGATGCGAGGCAGATTGCAGAATAGCCCGTGAACGTGCCAATCTCCAAAATCGCTTTGGGCTTGAGCATCGCGCTAATCATGCCGAGAAATTTCCCCTGCAAATGCCCTGAAAGCATCTGCGGGTAAAGCATCTTCAGGTGCGTTTCGCGCTCCAATTCCCGCAACACTTCAGCTTGCGGTTTTGAGAATGCTTCGCAATACGCATTGATTTCTTCTGAAACAAAATTCATGACTTGCGCAATGCGTAAAATTAGAGCGCAGGTTTTCGGCTGCGGTTTATTTTATTCACGGAAAACAGGGGGCGTGTAGTGAACTGCGCACAATGAATGCACCCGGAGAAATTCTAAAGCAACATGAGAATATCTCTCAACAATTCTCCCCCTGAACTGGGTCGCTTTGCATTCGGGTCAACGACATTTCCTTTTTTATCAATGAGCATGTAGCGCGGAATAGAGTTTATGCCAAAATGCTTCGTGACGCTTGAACCCCAGCCACCGGGCGAGTTGGTGTGAAAGCCCTCAATCTGATTTTGCTCGATGGCATTTTTCCATTTCTCCTCTGTGTCGTCAATGGAGATGTAGAGAAAAACAACCTGCTTCAATTGTTCTGGTGTGAGCATTTTGTGCAACTCTTTTGCGTGGGGAAACTGCTGGCGGCAGGGTCCGCACCAGCTTGCCCAAAAATCAACATACACCACTTTGCCTTTGAAATCATCCAGATAAACCTTGTTGCCTTTCAAATCAATGAGCGTGAATGGCTGACTCTTTTTTGCGGCTTCAGAAGTCTTTGATGCTTTTTCTTTCGGCTCCTCCACTTTTTCTTTCTTTACTTCCTTCGCATTAATCTCTGTTTGGCATTTCGCATAAACCTGCTTCACATAGTTTCCCTGCGGGTCTGATTGCGCAAGCGCCTGATGCAGTTTTTTCACTGTTGCTGATTCAGTCTTATCGCAATTCGTGTAGAGTTCATGCGCAATGAAAAATTTAAACGGCTCGCCCGAAAGGTAGCGCAGCGCATAGCTGTATTCGCGTTCGAGCATATCCGCATAGTCAAGAAATTTCAGGAAGTTGAAGCCCTTCGCAGTTTCATAGCGCACATAATTCAACAGAAAACTTCTGTAAGCAGGGCTGTTCATGTTGCGCTCATCCATTAGCGATGCGCTTTGCATTTCGCTCATCATAATGGAAGGAAGCGCGATCATTTTCATTCCCGTAGGGTCAGCGCTTTTGATTTTTGAGAAAAGCAGCAGTTGCGCGAAGTAGTTATAGACCACCTGATCGTTGATGAAATCGTTGCACGCGGTAGTCGTTTTGTTTTTTACGGTTTGTTCTTTCACAAAGCGCATGTGCTTCATGCGCTGGTCGAAAATCGAAGATTCAAATTCATCAATTGAGCCCGCAGCGGCTACGCTTGCAGTTTGGGCATCAACATTAAAATCCTTTTTGAACTGGGTATTGAAATCAAAAAGAAAGCGGTTGTTCTCCGCGCCTTTTCCAGAAAAGGAAATCGAAACAGGCTCAATAGTCGGGTTGACCTCTATTTGAAGCGCATCACCCGGCTCAAGAAAAAGTTGAAAAGAACTACTTCCAATTACTACTGAAACGAGGTTTCCTTTCTCCCAATCCGTTTTCCATTCAAACTTGCCTGAGTTTGATTGCACCGATTGGCGGTAAGCTGACGTATCGGGATAAGGCTTGTCTGTCGTAAATTCCAATACAGCATCAGAGCCATTTGTGAAGCTACCGCTGACAATTGCTGGCTGACCCGCAAACAAGAATAACGGACACAGAAGCATTGCCAGTAAAAGGTTTTTCATCAGATTATGTTTGCCATACAAATTTAGCAAATGCTTGTCTGGCAAAGCTAAACGGCAGGTTGGCGATAAAGTTTCGTTAGAGTTGCTGAAAATTCTAAACGGCTTCCTTGAAAACGGAGAAGTCGAAACCTTCAATATCATGGAAAGAGAGACCGAGGTCTTTGCGCGTTTGTTCCGGAGGGCGACCTTTCTTCACCAACTCATAGTAGGTGCGAATCGCTTCCAGCTTTTTCAAGTGCTCTTTCTTTTGGTCAATCTTTGTGTTGAGGGTGGTAGCCATTCGATTCATAGGAAATTCGGATTCTAAATTTATAGGGTTCAACGGTAGTTGCGCAATTTTTTTTCGCACATTTAATCCACATTTCAACAAGTAAGCTTTCCTGAAAGCATCAGAAACGACACCGCTGAAATTCAAGGTGGACAAGCGTTTTACGCTCTGTTTATTCGTTGGAAGATTGTCCATTTTTCTGAATAAAGCAACCCCTGCTACTGTAATTAAAACAAGACAATAGACTTTAAAAGGTGCAAATTGCAACTCACACTTGAATAAAGCCTGGTTGTATTTTTCAGAAAACTTGCGCCATGAAAAACTTTTCGTTGAAGAAAATACTGTTCACGCTCTTTGCCATTACTGAAACCACTGAAAAGGGCAAACGCTGGAAACGTGTTGAAGTAGGGCAAAATGCAAGGTGGATGCGGATTATTAAAGTAGCTCCGGGGATGTGAGTACCCGGCTATGCAGACTCCCTAATGCGGTAAAGCGCATCGGGACAGAAATCAAGCGGAGCGGCAATTAATTCACCACTATAATCCTGCATTGTTGCAAACCCGTCCCATTTAATGGTGGGGTAGCTATCAAGACTTACAGACGTGAATACTTTTTCATCTTTTAATGCCGGAAAAGATTCAAAAATGGAAGTGAAATCAATAATCCTCTTGTCTTTACTATCAAATTCGACAACTATCCGGTAGGGTTTAGCGTCAATTATTTTTGAGATGATGTGCATATTATTTTAAAGGTTCTATTTTTTTGATAACCCCGCCCTGCTTCAGGCTTTCTGTATAGTTTTCGTTTAATTCCTCCCTATGTAATTCCGCCCAATCCTGTACTAATCTCAACGCCCTTCTTGGCAACTTAACTTCAATAATCTCGCCTGTCTGAATATTTATTTGAGCCTTATACTCGCCATACTCTGCGTGAAAGTGTGGGGGCAGATGGTCAAAAAAGAACATTTTAATTATGATGTCATAAAAGCGACTTATTTCGGCATGTTGCAAATTTATAAAGATTTCCCCCTGCATCACTCCCAAACAATCGCTTCTTGGTTTGCATACCAGTCTGTAAACTTTGAACTGTATCGGTCTTCCACTTGTGTTCGCTTCACTTTCAGCGAAGGAGTCATCAGGTTATTTTCTACCGTCCACTCTTCGCTGATAACGATGATGCGATGAATGCGCTCATGCGACTCAAGAACAGTGTTCAATGATTCTAAGGTATTCTTCAGGCTTTCATGCACGGGCGAGCGCTCTTTGCTGCGCGCATCCTGCGAGAGCACGACCAACGCAAATGGCTGCGGAAATCCTGAACCGGTCACGCACACCTGCTCGATGTGCTGGTCTTTTGCAAGGTGCAATTCAATAGGAGCAGGGGCGATGTATTTTCCTTTTTCTGTTTTAAAAAGTTCCTTTACACGCCCTGTTATTTTAATATAGCCTTCGGAATCAATCACGCCCCTGTCGCCTGTTTTCAAAAAACCGTTTTCAAACGCCTGCGCGGTGAGTTCTGGTTCTTTGTAGTAGCCGTCCATCAGCGTTTCACTTTTCATCAAAATTTCTCCCGCTCCGGTGAGTTTCACTTCCACATTTGGCAGCGGCTGTCCCGCGTAGCCTACTTTAATTTTATTGCGGTGCGAAAAGTGGCAGTATGCGGAGTTTTCCGTCATGGCATACACCTCCTGAATGGGAATATCCAACTTTTGAAACCACGTCAGCAAGGAAGCAGGCATTGGAGCAGCGCCTGTAAAAAAATTGCGCGCCTTATGCAAGCCCAGCGCCTGCTTAATCTTCTTCTTTATTATGGAAGAAACAATCGGGATGGAAAGCAGCAGGTCTAATTTCTTTTGAGGCATTTTCTGCAAAACGCCCATTTGGAATTTTGTCCAGATGCGCGGAACGCCTAAGAATAAAGTAGGACTTGCCTCGGTAAGATTTTTTGCAAACGTATCGAGCGATTCGGCAAAACTCACCTCACCTCCGGTATAAATGCTGCCCATTTCCACCAACATTCTTTCTGCAATATGCGAGAGCGGCAAATAGGAAAAGAAGCGCGGGGGTTCCTTGCCAAGGTCAATCACTTCCAGTGCAACTGTTATCGCATATACGATTGCGCGGGTGCGCAGCATCACTCCTTTTGGATTGCCCGTAGTGCCTGAAGTGTAAACAATGGTCATCAAATCATTTAGTCCGATGGAGGGATAAGTATCAAGCGGTTTTGTCTTCTTTACAATAGCATCCCATTTCACATAATCACCTTCGGGACCATAGAGCGGGAAAGAAATAACTTTTACATGCTCAGGCATCCCGCCCGTCATCGCGCTCCACGAGTCGAGCTTGCCGGCAAACACTGCTTTCGCTTCGCTATGATTTAAAATATAGTTCACCGTGCCGGCAGTTACAGTGGGATAAAGCGGCACGGAAATATTGCCGCTGAGCATGATGGCGAGGTCAGCCATTATCCAATGGGCGCAATTTTTTGACACTAATCCGATGCACGAGCCGGGAGGAAAATTTTGAGTTAAATAAGCTGCGATGCTGCGGATTTCATCGCCTGCCTGCTTGTAAGTGTAGGTGCGAAATGTTCCGTTAATGGGCTGGCGCAGAAAAATTTGGTCGGGGAATTCCTTTTCCCATTTGTTAAATTTCTCTAAAGGAGCATAAAGTGTTGGTGTCATACACGCTAAAATAAGGAAGCCCGCGTTAATTGTGTCCTCGGTGAAAACACGTACGTAATTTATCGTGTCTGATTTTGTGGGGTGTTGTTGTGGATAAATTTTTATGAAAAAGGAGACGCGCTTTTGCCGGAAGTTCTAATTTTTAATTACAAATTTGCCGGAGTTAACCAACTGGCACAAATGCAGAGTTCGATGTTAGAATATTACAAAGAGATTTTAGAGAAGGTGAGTTTCGACCCGCAGTTGTTTGAGAAGGAGCTGAAGAAAGCCATCAGCCACCTGTGGGAAGATGAAGCGCGTGAACTGATTTTGTGGTGTCGCAAGCATTTCGGCTACGAAAAGCTGCAATTAGAAGCGCGTTTCTGAAAACTTACGACCTCTCTCCTTGCATCACTTCCTCTTCGTTCAGGAATTCTATCTTTCCATTTCAAGAATTGTATCCCGTCCTTGATTGACCCCGTAAAAATCCGCAACAAAACAACGGATGTCGTTGAACGCGCCATTCTCGTGGGGCTTGTTACGCCCAGCCAGCCGGAGGCATTGCTTAACGAATATTTAGATGAACTGGCGTTTCTCGCGCTGACTGCCGGAGCAACTACTGTAAAAAGGTTTTTTCAAAAGGTGGACCATCCTGACGGGCGCACGTATGTGGGAAGCGGCAAGATGGCGGAAATACAGAAGTACGTAGAGGAAAATGAAATTGACCTCGTGATTTTTGATGATGAAATCACGCCTGCGCAACAGCGCAACATTGAAAAAGAATTGCGCTGCAAAATCGTTGACCGCAGCATGTTGATTCTTGACATCTTCGCGCAACGCGCAAGGACGCAGCAGGCAATCACGCAGGTGGAACTCGCGCAGATGCTCTATCTCTTGCCGCGTTTGAAGGGAATGTGGGAACATCTTGACCGCGTGAAGGGCGGTATCGGGATGCGCGGCTCCGGTGAAAAGGAAATTGAAACCGACAGGCGTATTGTGAAAGACAAAGTTTCAAAACTCAAAGCGAGCCTCGAGAAAATTGACAAGCAAAACGCAACGCAACGCAAAACAAGAGGCGAGCAGGTGCGCGTTGCGCTGGTGGGCTATACGAACGTGGGCAAGTCAACGCTGATGAACCTGCTCACTAAATCAGATATTCTTGCGGAGAATAAATTGTTCGCAACAGTTGATACAACAGTAAGAAAAGTGGTGATTGAAAATGTGCCATTCTTATTATCTGACACAGTTGGATTCATCCGCAAGCTGCCGCATCATTTGGTAGAAAGTTTCAAGTCAACATTAGATGAAGTGCGCGAGTCGGATATTCTGCTGCATGTGGTTGACATTTCGCATCCGCAGTTTGAAGACCAACTGAACGTGGTGAATCAAACGCTCACCGAAATTGGCGCTGCGGATAAAAAGACGCTGCTTATCTTCAACAAGCTTGATGCTTATGAAGAAGCGCAGTTTGATAAATATCTGGCAGAGGAAGTGAAAGCAGAAATTCTCACGGAACTGAAAACTTCGTGGCAAAAGCGCACGAACAACAACTGCATCTTTATTTCCGCAACGAAGAAGCTCTACATTAATGAACTGCGCTCGCGGCTGCTGGTCGAAGTGACCGACTTGTACCATAAGCGGTATCCGTATAAGACCGGGTTTTATTGAGGAAAAATTTGATTTAAATAGCGGGAAATTTCCTCCTCTGCGTTTGCGAAGGAAGCCAATATCTGCTCCTTTTAAAAACTAAATTTGCTCTTATGATATCATCGGCTGAATTAAGAGCCTTACTGCAAAACCTCGAAAGTGACAGGGTAGAGCGGACAGTATCAGTAACAAATACCGATAAATTTGGCGAAGCAATTTGTGCATTTGCTAATGATTTACCGTTCAACCAGTTACCGGGCTATTTAATTGTGGGCGCAAAGGATGATGGTAGTTGCAGCGGATTAAATATAACAGATCAATTACTTCAGAATTTATCCGCCATTAGAACTGATGGAAATGTTGTTCCTCCCCCTTCCCTGGTTGTGCAGAAATTTTCATTTCCAGATGGCGAATTAGCTGTGGTTGAAGTGCAACCACATTATCAACCGCCAGTAAAATACAAGAATAGGATTTGGGTTAGAGTTGGGCCTACAAAACGAGTTGCAAATGATGCTGACGAAATTATTCTGAACGAGAAGCGTTCATCATTTGCCAACACCTTTGATACTCTTCCATGCTTAGAAAGCGCTTTAGATGATATAAGTTCCGATATTTTCAAGTTGAGTTATCTTCCTTTGGCTGTCAGCAAAGAGGCGTTAGAAGCGAACCATAGAGATGTGAAGGAACAAATGGCTTCTTTAAAGTTTTATGATTTAAAAGCAGACTGCCCAACCAATGTGGGAATATTGATGTTTGGTAAAAATCCGGAATTTTTTTTATCAGGGGCCTATGTTCAATATGTGCGTTTTATGGGATTGGATGTGGCAAGCGATATAGAGTATGAATACAAGTTCTCCGGAGACCTCTTTACACAAATGAAGGCAATGGATGATTTTATTAAATCACAAGTTGCTAAACGGGTTCAGAAAAAATTAGGAGAACCTTATTATTATCAATTTCCTCCTGATTCTATGAAGGAATTCCTGTTTAATGCAATCATTCATAGACTCTACCAATCAAATTCGCCTATAAAATTCTACGAATACGAAGATAGAATTGAGATAAGCAATAGCGGTGGGTTATACGGTCAGGCGCGTGAAAATTTTCCGAATAAAAATGATTATCGTAATCCTGCGTTAGCGGAAGCAGCCAAGACCATTGGTTACGTAAATCGTTTTAGCGTGGGAGTGAGACGCGCAATACAAGAGTTGAAAGAGAATGGAAATAAAGAACCTTTGTTCAATAAGGATAATCCTAATTTTTTTGAAGTAACGATTTACCGGAAGGTTTCATGAAATCAATAGTATTCTTTAACAACAAAGGAGGGGTCGGGAAAACCACTTTGGTTTACCATTTCACATGGATGCTGTCAGAGTTGGGCTACAAAACAGTAGCTGTTGATTTAGATCCGCAGGCTAATCTGACTTCAATGTTCTTAGAAGAAGAACGCCTGATTGAAATATTCAGGAATGAAGCAAACCGCCCGACAATTTTAGAATGTATCAAGCCATTGACAAAAGGATTAGGAGACATTAAGCCGGCTACTATCGAGTATATAAATCAAAATATTGGACTAATTCCCGGTGACCTGGATTTATCCATGTTTGAAGACCGCTTAAGTTTAAGTTGGAATCAAGCAATGAGCGGTGATGAACTTGCATTCAGAATGTTGTCCTCATTTTATCGCATTGTAGAAGATGCAACGTCAAAATCAAATGCTGACTTCGCAATAATTGATGTTGGACCCAATTTTGGAGCAATCAATAGGGCCACCCTTATTTCTGCTGATTATATTGTTATACCGATGACGGCAGATTTATTTTCTCTACAGGGACTCAGAAACTTGGGTTCCACAATTGAAGCATGGAATCGTGAATGGGAAGATAGATTTCGGAGAAACCCTGAACCAACCCTGAACTTACCAGAAGGTAAGATGAAGCCGCTTGGATACGTTGTGATGCAACATGGCATCAAAGAACGCAGACCTATAAAGTCCTATTTAGCTTGGGCTAATAGAATCCCCGAGGTGTATAATTCCTCTGTTTTAAAAGACCATAACGCTCCTAAAGTGACAGTTGAACAGGATGAACATTGTCTTGCTTTATTGAAGCATTATCATTCACTTATCCCCATGGCAATGGAGAAACGCAAGCCTATTTTTTTATTAAAACCAGCCGATGGAGCGATAGGCGGTCACTTAGGAGCCGTTGAAAGAGCAAGAATAGATTTTAAAAATCTGACTGAGAAGGTGCTCTCTTTAATTGCCTAAGCGGCTACCGCCCCTTTAATATCCCCCAATTTCACCCTTGCCTCCTCCATTGTTTTGATGCCTTCAAAAATGAGAAACAAGTTCTTTTCGGTTTGCTTCACGCGGCATTTTTTTGGGAAGCGCTGCACGTATTTCAGGATGTTGCCGAAAGTTTCTGATTGGTAATAAAATGATTCCTGATTTTCAGGAAAGTAGCCGCGCAACTGGTTGCTCTTAATCACAATTTTTTCAAAGCCTAATTCTTTACCCAACCAACTGAGGCGCACCGCATGAAATAATTCTTCCACTTCGGGCGGAATGGGTCCGAAGCGGTCGCGCAAGCCGTCTTTATATTTCACCAGCCCCTCTTCATCTTTTACATTGCTTAAATCAGTGTAAAGGTTAAGCCGCTCATTAATATTCTTTACATACCCATCGGGAATCAGCATCTCTACATCCGTATCCACCTGGCATTCGCGCACGAAATCCTGTTTTTGTTCCAACTCCTCTTTGTATAAATCTTTGAATTCGGTTTGCTTCAACTCGCGAATCGTTTCATCCAAAATCTTGTGATAGGTTTCGTAGCCAATCTCCGCGATGAAACCGCTTTGTTCCGCGCCCAGCAAATTGCCCGCCCCGCGAATATCCATGTCGCGCATGGCAATGTTGAACCCGCTGCCGAGGTCTGAAAATTCTTCAATCGTTTTCAGTCGCTTCCGCGCATCATCAGGTAAAGTCGAAATCGGGGGCGTGAATAAATAGCAAAACGCTTTTTTGTTAGAGCGTCCCACGCGCCCGCGCAACTGGTGCAAATCGCTCAACCCAAACCAATGCGCATTATTAATAATGATGGTATTCGCATTCGGAATATCCAATCCCGATTCCACGATGTTGGTACACACCAGCACATCGGTTTCTTTTTTCACGAATTTCAGCATCGCTTCTTCGAGATGATGCCCTTCCATTTGTCCGTGCGCTATTCCAAAGTCAATATCAGGACAAAGTTTCTTCAGCATTCCAGCCACTTCGCCAATATCCTTCACGCGATTATGCACGAAGAACACCTGCCCACCGCGATAGATTTCATAATAAATCGCATCGCGCAGCACGTCTTCATTATATGCGCGCAACTCCGTTTGTATCGGCTGTCTGTTGGGCGGTGCTGTGTTGATGATAGATAAATCGCGCGCGCCCAGCAGGGAGAATTGCAGCGTGCGCGGAATAGGCGTAGCGGTGAGCGTAAGCGTATCCACATTCACTTTTATTTCGCGCAGCCGCTCTTTTGCCGACACGCCAAATTTTTGCTCTTCATCAATAATCAGCAATCCCAAGTCTTTAAACTTCATGTTCTTGCTCAGAATCGCGTGTGTGCCGATAACGATATTCACTTCACCGCTCTCTAACTTTTTCAGCGTTTCTTTTCGCTCTGCGGCTGACTTAAAGCGGTTGATATAATCCACCTTGCAGGGAAAATCTTTCATACGGCTGCTGAAAGTTTGATAATGCTGAAACGTGAGAATTGTAGTGGGCGCAAGCACCGCAACCTGCTTATTATCCGCAACGGCTTTGAACGCTGCGCGAATGGCAATTTCCGTTTTGCCAAATCCCACATCCCCACACACGAGCCTATCCATCGGATGCCCGTTTTCCATGTCCGCTTTGAAATCTTTTGTCGCCTTCACCTGGTCGGGCGTGTCTTCATACATAAAAGACGCTTCCAATTCGGTTTGCATATAACTATCGGGACTAAATGCAAATCCCTTTTGTGCCTTGCGCCTCGCATAGAGTTGAATCAGTTCCTCCGCAATGTCTTTGATTTTCTTTTTTGTTCTGCGCTTCACCTGCTCCCATGTGTCGGTGCCGAGCTTGTTCGTTTTTGGCGCGGTGCCTTCTTTGCCTACATACTTTGAAATTTTATGCAGCGAGCCGATGCTTACGTAGAGCAAATCATTATCACGATACAACAGGCGCACCGCTTCTTGCAGATGCCCGTTCACCTCCACTTTTTCCAAGCCGGAAAAAACTCCGATGCCGTGGTCAATGTGGGTCACGTAATCACCCGGTTTCAGTTCGCGCAGCGTTTTCATCAGCAACGCCTGACTTTTTGAAAAGCCTGATTTGATACTGTATTTATGGAAGCGCTCAAAAATCTGGTGATCGGTATAGCAGGCGAGTTTCAAATCGGCATCAACAAAACCCTGGTGAATACCGGTGTTGATTGCATGCAGTTGCACGTTTGCGCGCATGTCTTCAAAAATGTGTTCGAAGCGCTTGAGTTGTTTCGGGTTTTCAGAGAAAAGATAATTGACGATGTGTAGCTTGCTGTTCTGCTCTAAGTTTTGAATCAGCAAAGGGAAGTTCTTATTGAAAACCGGCTGCGGCTTTATATGAAAGAAGATAGTCTCTCCTGCCAGTTGCGCTTTGCCGCCTATTTCTATACAGCAGAAATTCAGCAGATGTGCTGCTACATTCTTTGCCGGCTCAAAAATTTTAGTAGGCTCTGTCGTGAAAAAATAATTCTCTTCATCTGCCTGAGATTTTTTCATTCCCTTCAGCGCGTCATACATTGCCACCGCGCTGTCAAAGCATTTGTTCAGCACTTCGAGCGTGTAGCCGAAGTCTTTTATCCAGATAATTGTATTGGGCGGCAGCGCTTCAAAGAAGGAAGTTTTCTGCTCTGCCGAAAACTGTGTTTGGATATTCGGTACAATGGATACCCTTGACAGTTTGCGTTCTGAAAGTTGTGTAGAAGGGTCGAAGTTGCGGATGGATTCCACCTCATCGCCAAACAATTCCACGCGGTAAGGCAATTCATTTCCGAAGGAAAACACATCAACGATGCCTCCGCGAATGGAAAACTGTCCCGGCTCATACACAAAGTCAACGCGCTCAAAGCCATGTTCCACTAAAAGCTCTGTCACAAAATCAGCATCCAACTTGTTGCCGATGCTAATGTCAATGATGTTTTCTTTCAGCACCGAGCGGCTCACTACTTTTTCAAAAATAGCTTCTGGGTAGGTAACGATGAGTTCACCTGTAGTCGCACTGCTGCTCAGTTTGTTAATAGTTTCGGTGCGCAGCAGGATATTATTATTATTCAACTCATCAAACTTGCCCGGGCGCTTAAATGAATCCGTGAAATAGAGGACTTCCTTTTTTTCTAAAAGATTGGAAAGGTTGTTTTGAAAGTAAGCTGCCTCCTCTTTGTCAGGATAAATAAAAACGTGATTGAAGGAAGCTTTCGAGAAAACGGCAGCAGCGATAAACGCATCCGCGGAACACACCACTCCCGCCAGATGAAGACGCGCAGGGGGGGTAGCTTGCATCTTCTCCGTCACTAACCGGACGCGCGGGTCGTTTCGATACAGACCCAAAAGAGAATCGAGGTTCATTCAGCCGCAGGGCAAATTTAGGGCATTGGGGTTTATTTCGTTCTTTAAACGCAATTCAAAAAACACTTCTAATGAGTTTAAT
Source organism: Chitinophagales bacterium (assembly GCA_034440455.1). Taxonomy (GTDB): domain Bacteria; phylum Bacteroidota; class Bacteroidia; order Chitinophagales; family CAIOSU01; genus JAWXCB01. The sequence goes on along the minus strand of JAWXCB010000028.1, from coordinate 11,388 downwards.
TTGAAACAGCATTTTCAATTGCTCTGAAGCAACCACGCAAAAAGTGCTTGAAACCAGCAAAGCCGCAGTACAAAATGGCGCTGAAGTGGAAGTCATCCGATTGAAAGCCGCATAAATTTTCTCTCAGGCAAAGCATTTTTCCATTTACCCACATCTTGCTTTTGGGCAGTTCTAAAAATTCTACCACTTTCACCCTCTCTTTCGGGAGAGGGATGGGATGAGGCGGTCAAAAAGCAATTTTTAGAACTGCCCTTTTTCTTGTTTTCTTACGAGAAGTTTTTCTGTAAAATTGCCTTATGGGAAACATCAAACTTTTTGAGAGCAAACAAATCCGTTCTGTTTGGAATGAAAAGGAACAGAAATGGTATTTCTCCGTGCAGGATGTAGTTCTGGTGCTTACTGACAGTTCGGATGTCAAGCAATATATCAAACGGATGTTAATCCGCGATGAGCAATTAAAATCCAACTGAGGTACAATTTGTACCCCAGTTGAAATGCAGGCTGCTGACGGGAAGAAACGCAAGATTCAGGCTGCTGACACCAAAGGACTTTTACGCATCATTCAATCTATCCCATCACCCAAAGCAGAACCGTTCAAACTTTGGTTAGCCCAAGTCGGTTCTGACCGATTGGAAGAAATTGAAAACCAGGAATTAGCCACACAACGAACAAGAGAACTCTACAAGTTGAAAGGCTATCCTGACGACTGGATTGAAAAGCGGATGCGGAGTATCGCCATCGGTGAGGAGCTAACAGAAGAATGGAAAAACAGAGGAGTAAAAGAACAGATTGAGTATGCTATCCTGACAGCAGAAATTTCCAAAGCAACTTTCGGACTTACACCCACCGAATACAAGAAAGTGAAAGGGCTGAAAAATCAAAACCTGCGCGACCACATGACCGACCTTGAACTTATTTTTTCCATGTTGGGTGAAGCGTCAACAACGGAAATAGCGAAAAAGAAAAATCCCGTTGGATTTGTGGAGAACAAGAAAGCAGCATATCAGGACGGTAAAATTGCAGGAGATGCACGAAAGACGTTGGAAATTGAAACCGGAGGCAACGTGGTTTCGCATGAAAATTATTTACCGGAAGCGAAGAAGAATAAAGCATTAAAAAAGGGGAGAAAGAAATAGCTTACATGCAGGCGGAAGCGACTTTAGCATCAAACTTGCCCACAGCCTCATACACTCCCATTCCCCGCAGGTTTAAACCTTGATAAGTCAATCCGAAACTTTTTTTTAATAAAGCTAAGTTTGGATGCAACTTCTATACAGCATCTGCGCTCATAGGAGTGCGTTCACTTTCTAAATCCTTTTAAAGTTTTTGTTGATGAGAAAAATTTATTCGTTAATCCTGACCGTTGTCAGCGCTGTTTTATCGGTTTTTGTGTTGCTGTTCCTGCTGTTGATTCCATCCGGTTCAAAGGAATGAAAGCAGATTGACTGAGCATTGCCCGCTTCCCTGTGGATTTTTCACAATCCGCGCAAGAATCTTACGCAATTTGTTGTCCGAATCACGAATTTGTATCTATCTTCGCAGCGAATTTCAAAAAACGCTTTCTCCTAAAGCATAATTCTTCTGTAATCTGTTGAAAACCAAAGAGAAATATAGGGCTGTTCTGAAAGGAATTCTTCCTTTGCTCTTTGTATTTATTCTGCATTTTCCCGTTTTTGCAAGCGATCATGCTGAACCTGCGGCTGATGGCGAGGGGAAATTTAATCCTGCGGAGATGATTGCACATCACATTGGTGATGATTACCAGTTTCATATCGTAGGGCATTTACATCTGCCGCTCCCGGTGATACTTTATTCAAGCGCTGACGGACTTTCTGCTTTCCTCTCAAGCAAATTTGAAGGACCGGAGCATTCAACAGTTCCTTATAAAGGATACGTTTACGACCACGGGCATATCCATCGCGAAGATGGCGGCAAGTTCTTGAACCTCTCCATCACCAAGAATGTGTTCAGCATGTTGGTAGTAGTTGCGGTGATGCTTTTGATATTCATTTCTATTGCCAACACATATAATAGTCGTAAGGGACAAGCTCCCAAAGGTTTGCAATCCTTCTTTGAGCCGCTCATTCTCTTTGTGCGCGATGAAGTTGTGAAGCCTTCTATCGGGGAGAAGAAATACAAGAAGTATATGCCCTACATGCTCACGTTGTTTTTTTTCATTTGGATGAATAATCTGCTGGGACTAATTCCGATTTTTCCCGGTTCAGCAAATGTTACCGGAAATATCGCAGTAACGCTTACGCTTGCCGGACTTTCTTTATTCCTTATTAATATCAGCGGAAACAAGCACTACTGGGGACACATCTTTTGGCCTCCCGGCATCCCCGTTCCGGTGAAATTGATTCTCGCCCCGATTGAATTTGTTGGCGTATTGACGAAGCCCTTTGCCTTGATGATTCGTCTTTTCGCCAATATCCTTGCGGGACACATTGTATTGTTGAGCATCGTGAGTCTCGTGTTCATCCTCGGACCTCAAGTGGGAAGCGCAGGCACATTGGGCGTTGGAGCCGGAGTGGTGGCGTTTACCATCTTTATGTACATCATTAAATTATTTGTTGCTGCGTTGCAGGCATATATCTTCACTTTTCTGACTTGCTTATTTATTGGTCAGGCGGTGGATGAACCAGCGCATCATTAAACCTGAAAACATTTTCTAACCATAAATCCTAAATCAAATGTTGTTATCAACCATTTTTCTCGCATTGGAATCAGTAGGTCCTCTCGGTGCCGGACTCGGAGTGGGTCTTGTAGTACTCGGAACAGGACTCGGCATTGGTAAAATTGGCGGCAGCGCTGCTGAAGCGATTGCACGTCAACCGGAAGCCAGTGGCGACATCCGCACAGCTTCCATCATCCTGGCTGCGCTTATTGAAGGTGTTGCTCTGTTCGGTGCGGTGATTTGCTTTTTGGCATTGGGTTAATCCCGTTTGCCTTTTCTGCGGAAATTTTCCGAAGAACGATTTTTTAATCACGCATTAAAAAAGAGCCATGAAAAATTTAATAAATCCTGATCCGGGGTTGATTATCTGGACGTTGATTGCGTTCGGAACGGTTTTCCTCATTTTGAAAAAATATGCATGGAAGCCGATTCTGAATGCGCTTGACGAACGGGAGCAATCCATTGCTACTTCTTTGCAACAGGCGGAGAATGCCCGCGCTGAAATGGCAAAGCTCAAGTCTGACAATGAAAAAATCCTTGCCGAAGCAAAGGAAGAGCGCGCTCAGCTTTTGAAAGAAGCGCGCGCTATCAGTGATAATCTGATTAGTGAGGCAAAAGGAAAGGCAAAGGAAGAAGCGCATAAGATTGTAGCAAGCGCCAAAGTGGAAATCGAAAACCAAAAGATGGCTGCGCTCATTGATGTGAAAAACCAGATAGGTCAGCTTGCAGTGGGCGTTTCTGAAAAAATCCTGAAACGCGAGTTGAAAGACAAACAGGCACAGGATGCTTACGTAGCAGGATTGGTAAACGAAATGAAACTCAATTAAGACATGTCCGCAGTCAAACTCGCTTCCCGCTATGCCAAATCGCTGCTCGACTTTGCTGTCGAGAAGGGAAAGCTGGAAGAAGTTTATAACAGTCAGATGTATTTGCTGAAGGTGATAAAGGCAAGCAAGGATTTTGATGTGCTGCTTGCAAGCCCGCTGATTAGCGCTGACAGAAAATTGAAAGCCCTAAAAGCAGTTGTTGGCGGAAATGTTGATGAGCTAACGATGCTGTTCCTGCAATTGCTGATCAAGAAAAGCCGCGAAGTGTATTTAAAAGAAATCTCGGCAAGTTTCGTTCTTCAGTATGATGTAAATCAGCATATCACGAAAGTGAAAATCACTTCCGCTGCGCCTTTGGACAAGAAGGAAATTGATAACTTATTAAACACACTGAAGCAACAGGCGAAACTGGAGACCATTCAGTTGTCAACTGAGGTGGATGAAAGTTTGGTAGGCGGTTTTGTGCTGCAATATGGCGACAAGCAATATGATGCAAGCATTGCCAAGAGTTTGTGGCTTGCAAAAAAGGGATTGGAGGACAATGCCTATCTCAAAAAATTACGTTAACGGAAATTAAAACCAAGAACAATGGTAGAAGTAAAAGCCGATGAAATTTCTGCAATCCTGCGGGCGCAGTTAACGGGGTTCAAGTCGGAAGCCGAATTGGAAGAAGTAGGAACCGTGCTCGAAGTCGGTGACGGTATCGCGCGTGTTTACGGACTCACCAAAGCGCAAGCCGGTGAGTTGGTGGAATTTGAAAATGGCGTTCGCGCTATCGCGTTGAACCTTGAAGAAGACAACGTGGGCGTGGTGCTCATGGGTCCCTCGCAGGATATTAAAGAAGGTGACACTGTGCGCAGAACAGGCGTTATTGCATCCATCAACGTAGGCGAAGGAATGGTTGGTCGTGTCGTGAATACGCTCGGTCAGCCGATTGACGGCAAGGGTCCAATCACAGGCAAGTTGTATGAAATGCCGCTTGAGCGCAAAGCTCCCGGGGTTATTTACCGCCAGCCGGTGAAAGAGCCGCTGCAAACCGGTATCAAGGCTATTGATGCGATGATTCCAATTGGTCGCGGACAGCGCGAGTTGATTATTGGTGACCGCCAGACAGGAAAAACACAAATCGCTATTGACACAATTATCAATCAGAAAGAATATTACGATAAAGGAAATCCGGTTTTCTGCATTTATGTTGCTTGCGGACAAAAAGCCTCCACCGTTGCCAACGTAGCGAAGACGCTCGAAGATTACGGTGCGATGGCTTACACGGTAATTGTTGCGGCAACTGCATCTGACCCGGCTCCGCTTCAGGTTTATGCTCCGTTTGCTGGTTGTTCGATTGGTGAATTTTTCCGCGATTCGGGTCGTGCAGCTCTTATCATCTATGATGATTTATCAAAACAAGCGGTAGCGTATCGTGAAGTATCGTTGTTGTTAAAACGCCCTCCGGGACGTGAAGCATATCCCGGTGACGTATTTTACCTGCACTCCCGTTTGCTGGAGCGCGCTGCGAAAGTGATTGAGAAAGATGACATCGCAAAAAACATGAATGACCTGCCGGATGTGTTGAAGCCGATTGTGAAAGGAGGCGGTTCACTCACAGCATTGCCGATTATTGAAACACAGGCAGGTGACGTTTCTGCTTATATTCCTACAAATGTGATTTCAATTACGGACGGACAGATATTCTTGGAAACAAACCTGTTTAACTCAGGTGTGCGTCCTGCGATTAACGTAGGTATCTCTGTATCGCGCGTAGGTGGTAATGCGCAGATTAAATCCATGAAGAAAGTGGCAGGTACGCTGAAACTTGATCAGGCGCAGTATCGCGAGTTGGAAGCGTTCTCAAAGTTCGGTTCCGACCTTGACCCTGCTACGAAAGCTGTGTTGGACAAGGGGGCGCGCAACGTGGAAATCCTGAAACAGAATTTAAATTCACCACTTACCGTTGAAAGCCAGATTGCAATTATCTATTGCGGTACGAAAGGCTTGTTGGGGAAAGTGCCTGTAAATAAAATCAAAGAATTTGAAACGGAATTTCACATTCAGATGCAAGCGCGTTTCCGCAAAGAATTAGATTCATTGAAAGCGGGTGAATTTAAGGATGAAGTGATTAAGCAGATTGAAGGATTGGCGAAGGAACTGTCGGATAAATTTTCGAAATAGCTTTAAGCCTTTAGCTTCAAGCCGCAAGCAGAATGAAAAACTTCAAGCAACTTACGGTTTGGCAGAAAGCAATGAAACTGGTTGTTGAAGTTTATAAGTTGACAGAGTTGTTACCGGATAAAGAAAAATTCGGACTTACATCTCAGTTGAGAAGAGCGGCAGTTTCGGTTCCTTCAAATATTGCAGAGGGCAGTAGTTAGGAAGAGTGATAAAGACTATGTGCGGTTTCTTGAAATGGCATTGGGTTCATCATTTGAAGTTGAAACGTAGCTTTTAATTGTAAAAGAACTTGGATTTGCAGAAGAGAAACAACTCTTCTGGTGTTTTGGAATATTGGAAGAAGTACAGAAAATGATTCAGGCTTTCATTACAGCAATAGAAAAAGGTAATAAATAATCGCGGGCATCATCCGCTACCGCAGCAAAAGGCTTGCGGCTTGCGGCTTGTAGCTTGCAGCTAATAAAAGAAAAATGCCCGGAGGCAAACTAAAAGAAGTACGAACCCGAATTCAATCGGTAACCTCTACGCAGCAGATTACGAAAGCCATGAAGATGGTTTCGGCTGCCAAGTTGCGCAGAGCGCAGGATGCTATTACGCAGATGCGTCCCTACTCCGGAAAGCTCACCGAGATGCTTAACAATATCATCGTGGGAAATGAAGGCGCTCTTGAAATTGATTTTGCGAAGAAGCGTGAAGTGAAAAGTGTGCTGATTATCTTGATTACTTCCGACAAAGGATTGTGCGGTGGTTTTAATACCAACCTGATTAAGGTGGCTCGTACTCTTGTGAAGGATAAGTATAAGGATTTAGCGAAGCAGGGCAAGGTTGAAATTATGACCATTGGTAATAAAGGGTATGGATATTTCAAGCGTGAACCTTATCCCGTGAATAAGGATTTTCTCGGACTATTCTCCAACCTTACGTTTGAAAATGTTTCCAAAGCGGCTGACTATGCAATGGAAGGCTTTATAAGTGGCAAGTATGATTCGGTGGAATTTGTGTACAGTAAATTTAAAAACGCAGCCACACAGGTTTTCACCAACGAGCAGTTCCTGCCGATTCCGAAAGTGGAAACGCCTGCCGCTGCAAAAAGCAAGAAGGTTCCTGATTTTATCTTTGAACCCGGCAAAAAGGAAATCGTTGAATACCTCGTTCCGAAAATTCTGAAGACACAACTCTATAAAGCAATTCTTGACAACAATGCCTCGGAGCATGGAGCGCGCATGACCGCGATGGATAAAGCTTCTGACAATGCCAATGAACTGCTGCGCGACCTGAAGATTTCTTACAATCGCGCTCGTCAGGCCGCTATCACCACAGAACTCACAGAAATCGTGAGCGGAGCGGCTGCGCTGGAAGGGAATTAAAAACCTTTCAATCAGAAAGAGCCAATTTTGGCTTTTACCTTTCGTTACTACGATTAAAGCCTGATGATTTTATTTCTATTCTGTTTATCGTTGTTTTTCCAAACGGAAACTACCATTCAGTCCACTTCACAACTCCTTCAGAAGAAATTCAACTACACAAAAGACCAATCTTTTCTGCTCGTGAATATTCAGAAGCAGGAAATGTATTTGGTACGAAATGATACCATTAAAAAAAATTACCACATCTCATCAGCAAAGAACGGGATTGGAAACACAGCAGGCAGCGGAAAAACTCCGTTGGGCGTTCATCGCATCGCGGAAAAGATTGGTAACGGTGCAAAGCCCAACACGATTTTTCTGGGCAGAAAAGATGCAGGCAAAACAGCAACAATCCTGAAAGAACCCATAGATTCGGAAGAAGACTATGTTACCTCGCGCATCCTTTGGCTGGAGGGAATGGAACCGGGTATTAATAAAGGGAAAGGAATTGATTCAAAGCAGCGCTATATCTACATTCACGGTACACCTGAAGAAGGGCTTATCGGTACACCCGCTTCACACGGCTGTATTCGCATGTATAATAAAGATGTAATTGAGTTATTCGATTTGGTAAATACAGGAACTCTCGTTGTCATGATGGAGAAAGTGAATCCTTAAATTCACCACATGTCTCTTCTGAAAAATTTCCTCAACAGTTTCCATTATGCCTTTCGGGGAATTTGGAGCATTCTGCTTTCCGAGCGCAACATGCGCGTTCACTTATTCGCAGCAATCGTAGCAATAGCGTTTGGAGTTTATTTTAACATCACAACGACTGAATGGTGCATCGTTGTTCTCTGCATCGGCATGGTGATGGCGTCTGAAGTGTTTAATTCAGCCCTTGAAGCGCTCACAGATTTAGTGAAGCCCGAACAACATCCTGTTGCAGGAAAAGTGAAGGACACTGGGGCAGGAGCAGTATTGCTTTCCGCGCTCGCGGCTGCTGTTACAGGCATTCTGGTTTTCTGGAAGTATTTCTTTCCCGCATCTTAGTAAATCCAAATTTTTAAATACATTTGTATCTCATTTTTATTTTTTGATTCAATGAATATCTACGTAGCAAACATCAACTTCCGCGCACAGGAAGAACAGTTGAAAGAATTATTTCAGCAGTATGGCGAAGTGGCATCTGTAAAGATTGTCACCGACCGTGAAACAGGCAGGAGCCGCGGCTTCTGCTTCATCGAAATGCCCAACGACAGCGAAGGCAAGGAAGCCATTGACAAGCTGAACGGAGTTGCATTCCTTGACAGGAACCTCGTGGTCAACGAAGCGCGTCCACCCAAAGGAAGATAATCCTCGCGATTTCCCCTTTCAGGCGATAGTCAATTAAACGGCACATAAATTGCGACCGCAGAGGTTTCCTTTTGTCTTAACTTTAAAAAACAAAATCAAACTCATGCGTAGCACAGTTGTTTCAGCCATCTTTCTTGTTGCCGTTTTTCTCAAAACATTTGCGGGAACCAATACTTTTGAAGGCAACCTCACAATCACATCCGGCAAGAGCGGAGCGGTAGGCAGCAGCGTATCGCTTGCGGTGAAAAACGACCAAATTGCCATCAACCCCGGAACAACGCAGCAAATGGTGCTGAATGTAAAATCAGGTGATTTTTTCTCCGTGGTAAATCAGGGCGCTAATCAGAAGATGGTGGCGAAAATGAATCTGAGCGTACTGAGCGGAATGCCGGAAATGCCTGCTTTTTTAGGTCCTTTCTCTGATTATTTAGGAGCAGGCAGCAAAAGTCAGGCGCAGGTTACGGCTACAGATGAAACCAAAACAATTAATGGCTTCAAATGCCGCAAATATGTTATTAAGGAGGAGGCAAGCACCGCCACCGTTTGGCTTACGCAGGATATTCCTTTCAGCATCACACCTTTGCTTGAAATGCTGAAACTCACAGAGGGCATGGATGCTACAATGAAAGCCTCCTTTCCGCTTGAAGGCAGCATCATAGACAATAAAACCAGCGAAGTTTCCAACTTTAAGGTTTCCGTAGAGAAAAAAACCGTTGACGAAAAATTATTCATACTTCCCGAAGGGATGCCCGTGCTTGACATGACTCCGCTTGTGAAGCAGATGATGGAAACCAACGATCCTGCGCAAATCAAAACGATGATTGACAGGCTGATGCCGAAGTAAGCGCGACAGTTTTTATTACATGAATTTTTTCACTCAATTTTAAACTTCAAGTTTGCTGACTGCCGCTGTTATTTGCTGAATTGCAAATTGGATTTCATCAGCCGTAGTTGGTTTTCCGAGGCTGAAGCGGATGGAAGAATAAGCGGTGGTGTCATCCAAGCCGAGCGCTTTTAACACATACGAAGGTTCGGGTACTGCTGAAGTGCAGGCGCTGCCCGATGCTGCTGCGACTGTGTTTGCAAGATGCTTGAGCAGTGCGATGCTTTCTATGCCAGGAAAGGCGATATTGAGCGTATTTGGAAGACGCGCGGTGAGACTGCCATTGACGCGCGTGTTTGGGATGAGTTGTTGCAGCGTGGTTTGCAGTATATCGCGCAGGCGCGTGATGCGTTGTATGTCGGCTGCGATTTCATCGGCTGCGATTGCACATGCTTTGCCCAGCCCTACGATGCCCGGCACATTCAGTGTGCCTGAACGAAGATTTCTTTCGTGTCCGCCACCATCCATTTGCGCAATGAGATTTACGCGCGGGTTTTTCCTGCGGATAAATAATGCGCCCGCGCCTTTTGGTCCATAAAATTTATGCGCGCTGAGGGGCATCAAATCAATGTGGCTTTGCTGCACATCTACTTTTATTTTTCCAACAGCCTGTGTGGCATCGCTCATTAAAATAATGTTGTGCGCGTGGGCGATAAGCGCGATGTCTTCTACGGGCTGGATGATGCCAATCTCATTGTTGGCGAGCATCACACAGATGATGATTGTTTGCGGGGTAATGGCTTGCTGCAATTGGGAAATGGAAACAAGCCCATCGCTATTCACCGGAACGTATGTGACTTGCGCACCTTGTTGTTCGAGTTTTTTACAGCAGTCAAGCACAGCCTTATGCTCTGTTTCAACGGTGATGATGTGGTTGCCCTTGATGCGATAGGCTTCATAAGCGCCTTTTAAGGAAAGGTTAATCGCCTCAGTAGCTCCTGAAGTAAAAATGATTTCCGATGGCTCGGCATTGATGAGCGTAGCGACTTGCTTTCGCGCGGTATCAACTGCTTGTTCGGCTATCCATCCAAAAGCGTGTGTCTTACTGGCTGCGTTGCCGAATTTTTGGGTGAAATAAGGCAGCATCGCATCAAGCACACGCGGGTCAACGGGCGTGGTGGCATTGTAGTCAAGATAGACGGGCGAGTTCATGAGCAGTCATTTGCATTGCGCGTAAGGCGTTTCCCCTTTTTGGGGGAAATACAAAGGGGTACGCTAATTAAGAGCATTTATCTTTAATTCAAAAGATACTCCTCTGTGTCTCCCCTATAAGGGGAGAAGCCAACGCTCGTGCTTTAACGAAAGTTTGATAAACCATTTAACTTTCAAATCGAAATTAACCAAAACACCTTCCATGCTCAACGTAGAACATATCGGCATCGCAGTGAAAGACCTTGAAGCATCAAACATCGTGTTTGAGCGGCTGTTTGGAAAAGCGCCTTACAAAAGAGAAAAGGTAGAGTCGGAAGGAGTAAGCACTTCTTTCTTCAAAATCGGGGAAACAAAGATTGAATTGCTTGAAGCGACCAAAGCCGACAGCGCGATTCAAAAATTCATTGAGAAAAGAGGGGAAGGCATTCACCACATCGCTTTTGAAGTAAAAGATATTTACGCAGAAGTAGAGCGTCTGAGTTCAGAGGGCTTCTTAGTGTTGAATGCGCCCCGTCCTGGCGCTGATAATAAGTTAGTTGCGTTCCTGCATCCGAAAAGCACAAATGGGATATTGATTGAAATTTGCCAGGAGATAAAATAGCCTGAAATTTTTCCTGCTGATGGGGGCAGATTTTTGAACAGCAAATTTACGCTGAATGTTTTTCTGCGTTATCTGCGTGTAGCTTAATCTGCGAAAATCTGCGGGGGAAAAATTATTCTTTGGGTTTCTCGTCTTTGAGTTCGTACACCGGCTGATTCAAGGGAGCAGCCTGCTGCGGTGGAGCCTGTGAAGCGTTGCGCTGTTCAATTTTTTGTTGCACCTGTTTGTCGTGTTGTATCTTTTCGATTTCTGAAATGTCCGCAGGCTGCATATCAGCGGGTGGCGGAGTAGTTGGCGTTACTACACGCTTTGCGGGTACTACTTCATAAGCGATTTTCTTTGCCGGCTCTGTTTGTGTGGGAGCAGTTTGTGAAGGA
>JAWXCB010000027.1:0-5021 GCA_034440455.1 Chitinophagales bacterium | reverse complement strand
TCTTCGTTCCGTAACTCTGTTTTGATAAATCGTAGTTACGAATCTTCGTTCCGTAACTCCGTTTTGATAAATCGTAGTTACGAATCTTCGTTCCGTAACAATAAAACTTTACTCCAGAACAAAGGAAGAGAGTCGCAGGGTTACGGAAAAATGTTTGGGAACAATGAAAATATGTTTAGTCGGCTATCGGGAGCGCAGCATGTCTTAGCGCGAAAAAACCCTGAAAATAAAAAAAAAACCGAGTTGCCCCGGGGTGAATGTTTTCAGTGAGGGAGAAGACTCTGGATAGCTATAAAAAAAAAGCGCCACAGAAGTATGCAGCGCTTTAGAAATCTTCGGCTTATAGCCTTGTTGTGATTTGCATTGCAAAGATAATTAAATACATTTACAGCAAACAAGAATTATGAAAAATATTTTGGGACTTGATTTAGGAACCAACTCAATTGGTTGGGCAATCAGGAATTTGGATTCAATAACTGAAAACCAAATCACGAGCAGCGGTGCTGTTATTTTCCAAAAAGGGGTTGGTGAAGGCAAATCCGGTGAGTTCTCCTTGTCAGCCGAAAGGAGGACTCACCGAAGTAAGCGCAGACTTTATAATGCTAAACGATATAGAAAGTGGTCTACGCTGAAAGTACTGATTGATAATAAAATGTGTCCGCTTACAATTGAAGAATTGGAAAGATGGACAAAGTATAAAAAAGAAGATGGAGGAAGGAATTATCCCACTTCACCGGAATTCATGGAATGGGTGCGGATGGATTTTGATGTAGATGGCAAATTGGATTACATCAATCCCTATGAACTACGGTGTGAGTTACTTGAAAGCTATAATGAAAAAGATAAGAACAGGCTACATAAAATAGGAAGGGCATTTTATCATTTAGTGCAGCGCAGAGGATTTAAAAGCAGCAGAAAAAGCGGCAAATCAGGCTATGCGAATAATGAAGAATTAGAAAAACTAAAAGAAGCCAACCCTGAAATCCAAATTTCACAAGTTCTGCTTAATAAGTTAAACACCGAAAATAAAAGAATACGCGCAAGCGGAGTTATTCAAAGAAAATATTTTGAAGACGAATTCAATGCTATTTGCAAAGCGCAGAAAATTGACGGTGCTCTTGCAGAAAGACTACACAAAGCAATTTATTTCGTTCGCCCTTTAAGAACGCAGAAAGGATTAGTGGGTAAATGCACTTTGGAAAAGGGTAAAAGCCGCATTCCAATCAGCCATCCTTTATTTGAAGAATTCAGGGCTTTGCAATTTGTAAACAACCTGAAATGGAGAAAAGCCGAATCGAAAGACCTCTATGAGCAAGTACCTGTTTCGGTAAGAAAGGAAATTTTCAAAAAACAATTTTTCAAAATAAGCGCACCTCACTTCAAGTTTGAGGAAATCATTCAGGAATTTTCAAACGATGGCGAATATGAATTCAACTATAGGAACAAACCGAATGTTTCAGCCTGCCCTGTAATAAGCAGACTCAAGGCTGTGCTTAAAGATGAATGGACAAATCCATTCATTGAGGATAAAGATGAAATAGGCATCAACTGGTCAGGACTTTCAATAGCCTATTCTGTTAAGTATGGCAAGAAAAAAGGCAAAGAGCGGAAACTCGATTTTGAAGACATCTGGCATTTGTTGTTTGATTATCTGCAAACAAAGGATAAAGAGGAAGAACTGAAAAAGTTTATGATGGAGGTTGTCGGTTGGAATGATGAAAAGAAAGCCAAAGCATTTTCTGAAATAGATATGCAGCAGGGTTACGGCTCGTTGAGCAAAACAGCAATTACCAAAATTCTGCCCTATTTGAAAAAAGGCTACATCTATTCGGAAGCCGTGTCTTTTGCTAATCTAAAGAATGTGTTAGGCGAAAAATCGTTTGAAGAAAACAAAGAGAAAGCAACAAAAGCCATTAGTGAAACTATCGCTCAAATTGACACTAAAAAAGAGAAACTAAATATCATAAACGGACTCATTCAGAAATACTTTGGCGAACTGCAAACAACAAAAGCGAAAGGATTAGATGAAGTGATAAAGAAAGAAGCCGAAAAAGATGTTGCTGATAAATTGAAATATTATTTCGGAGAAAAAAATTGGAATGATTTCCCTGAACCCAAACAAAAAGAGTATTATGACTTCATTCTTAAAAAATATCTCGCGTTTTTAGATGGCAAGCAACCACCCGATGAAAAAGCAGCATCAAGACAGGGCAAAAATCCGGAAATTGATTATTACAAATTGCCTCGATTAGATGAAGCCATAAAAGATGTACTGAAACAAAAGTTTGACGCAACTGATGAGAAACTGAAAAAACTCTATCACCCTTCCGATATAGAAATATACCCTACTGCCGAAGAAGTTGAATTTATAGATGAGGAAACCGGTGAAGTAAGAAAATGCAAACAACTTGGAGACCCGATGCCTCCCAGTAAAGCATGGAAAAACCCGATGGCAATGCGCACCATGCACGAATTGAAAAAGATGGTGAACTACCTGTTAGAAACGGGGCAAATAGATGAAGAAACAAAAATAGTGGTGGAGATGGCGAGAGAGTTGAATGATGCTAACAAGCGTTGGGCGATTCAAACCCATCAGAGAAAGAGAGAGGAACAAAACATAGAATTTGCAAAGGCTATACTTGGACTTGCAAAAGAAAAGTACCCCAACCTGAATGAAAATGATGCTGATAACATTGACAAGATAAGATTATGGTGGGAACAATTAGACAATGGAGATGAAATTTATAAGCAGGTAAAAGCGCTCAAAGAAGATGTCCAAAAATATCGGCTGTGGAGAGAGCAAGAATGCAGGTGTATGTACACGGGTAAAATGATAAATCTGGTTGATTTATTTGACGGAACAAAAACAGACTTTGAGCATACTTTGCCTATCAGCAGTTCCTTTGATAATTCATTAGCGAATCTTACTGTTTGCGATTCCGAATATAACCGCAAAATAAAAATTGACCGCATACCCTACGACTGCCCTAATTACGCAAATGAAAACAAGGGTTACTCTCCTATCAAATCCAGATTAAAAAACTGGATAGAAAAAGTTGAAACCCTGAAAGAGCGCATCGAAGAAAACAAGTTCAGAACTAAAAAGACTCAGGATATTGCAACTAAGGACGATTACATACAAAAGCGACATCTCTTGCAGTTTGAGTTTGATTACTGGAACAAGAAAGTAAAAACATTTACAGTTGAAGAAGTGCCGAATTGGTGGAAAAACAGCCAATTAGTTGACACGCAAATCATCAGCAAATACGCCCGCGCTTATTTAAAATCTCTATTTAGAAAAGTAGAAGTGCAAAAAGGCAGTATCACTGCCGAATTCAGAAAGATATACGGCATCATGGGCGATGAAAAGAAAGACCGCAGCAAACATAGCCACCATGCTATTGATGCAGCAGTGCTTACATTAATTCCCGGCTCTGCAAGACGCGAAGCAATTCTGAAAGAATATTATGAGGCATTAGAACGAAAACAGAAGTATCATCAATTGCCTTATGAAGATTTTCATGTCAACCATGTAAAGGACATTGAAAATAAAATCCTCATCAATCATGTGAAAAAAGACCAGACTTTAGCCGACACTAAAAAGAGAGCAAGAAAGCGCGGAAAAATAGTTTACCTGAGAGACAAAAAAACAAGAGAATATCTCAAAGATAAAGACGGGAAGAAAATACCCATGCTCCTGCAAGGTGATAATATTCGCGGGCGATTGCACAAAGAAACATTCTTTGGAGCAGTGAAAGCCGTAGAGCGCGACAACAACGGATATGCGCTGAAAGACGAAAATGGAGATTATAGAATAAAGCAAGTCAACGGTGAAGATGAAATTTGGATTGTAGCAAGAAAACTCATTACCGACATTGATATTGATAAAGACATTATCGTTGACGAAGTATTAAAGCGCCACATTAAAGAGCAATTACAGAACGGGAAGAAACCACATGAAGTAGTTGACTTCAACGGTAAAATAATTAGACACATCAGATGCAGAGTGAAAGCAGGAAGAGGAGTACTTTCAAAAGACAAAGCGCTGCCAATAAAAAAACATGCTGCCGCCTTTTTATCTAAACATCCCCACAAACAAGAGTACCTCACCCAAAATGAAGAAAATTATCTTTTCCTCCTTTATGAAGGTGTTGACAAAAAGAATAAACCTACACGCGGGTACAAAATTTTAAACCTTTTTGATATAACCCTACTCGGAATCACCGACATTGAGCAATTGAAAAACGAATCTGAATTTCAAAAATTGAAAAAAGGAAAAGAGAAAAACCAAATTGAACTTAAACTGAAAGCAATTCTGAAAGTCGGTGATAAAGTTATTTTCTATAAAGAGAATAGAGAGGAAATAACTAAAGAAAATGTTGGCAATAGAACATATAGGATTTATAAGTTCAATGAAATGACAACAACTGGCTATTTATATTGCCAATTTCATTCAGAAGCGAGACCAGATAATGAATTAGGTGACGGTGATACCATGTTTAATCCTGAAAAATATCAAGCAAGATTGAAATTACGTCCCGATGAATTTAATTGCCTTGTTGAGGGTAAACACTTCGAGATAAAACCCGATGGGAAAATAGATTGGCGCGATAATCAACCACTACAATAAAATCAGAACAAACCCTTTCAAGAGAGAAAACTAAAGCCCAACAGCCATGAAGAAGCATTCAACAAAAACCGATAAAGAAACAAACACCGTAAGCGAACCGGCAGCCGTTTATGCAAACAAAAAGATAACCTTCTTCAAATCAATAGAAGAAGAAAACGAACACACATGGCGGCAATATGCCGCCTTGTCGCCTGAGGAACGCCTTGCCGCAGTAACTAAAATACGGCTTGCAGCATATCCCCGGCTCAACACCATCCTGAATCCCTGGGGCAACACGCTTTATTTTGATAAATGACCAGAACCTTTCCAAAAGTTTGGAACTTTTGGAAAGGTTAAACAAAATAAACTAACGTGGAATCCGGCATCTTTTATCACATTTATACCCACGCTA
>JAWXCB010000026.1:0-43974 GCA_034440455.1 Chitinophagales bacterium | reverse complement strand
TTCTGCCCTTGAATTTCACAGAAGCAACAAAAGCATGGCGGTCAAGCGTGAATGGAATTTCGCCAGCGAGCATGTCGGCTACGTCAAAGCCGATGTTGTGGCGCGAACCGGTGTAGTCGTCACCTGCGTTTCCTAAACCGGCAATCAGGTATTTCACGGGATTAGATTGGTTGATGAGTTATCAGTTGATTGGTTGATTAGGAAACCGAAGCTAATCAACAAATTAACCAATCAACCAACTACTTCTTTGCTTCGGGCTTCTTCTCAGCCTTTGCGGGAGCTTTTCCAGCGGGAGCTTTTCCGGCAGGAGCTTTTCCGGCAGGAGCCTTTGCATCACCTGCTTTTGCAGCGCCTTCAGCAGCAGGCGCAGCAGCCGCAGCCTCTGTAGTAACAACCGCAGCAACTGGTTTCTCTTCAACAGCTCTCGGAAGATAAGTAGCGACAATCGGAAGGTAAGCTACGTTCAGTATTTCAACATTCTCAACTTTGATGTCGCCCACTTTAATGGATTTGCCCAATTCGAGTGTGTCAATATTAATGTCAATATGCTCAATCAAATCTTTTGGCAACGCCTTCACTTTCAGCTTGCGCATCTTTTGGTCAAGCACTCCGCCTGCTTTCACACCGGGAGCTTGTCCGTTTAACTTTACAGGAATTTCTGTTATCACCTTTTTGTCGGCAGCCAGTTCAAGAAAATCAATGTGCGTGATTTTATCCGTTACAGGATGAAATTGAATCTCTTTCAGCAGCGTGTTATAATCTTTGCCGTTTACCGTGATTTTAATCGTGAAAAAATCAGGATTATACACAATCTTCGTAAACGCATTATAGGGCGCATGGAAATGCACGGTTTCGCTACCTCCGTAGATGATGCAGGGTACAGAACCCGCTGTGCGCATGCGATTGGCAAGGGTAGTTCCTCTTTCAGTTCTCTCTGTTCCTTCCAGTGTGAGTGATTTCATGGTTGAAAAAATTTACAGTTAATAAGGATTTATGAATAATGAAGTAATAGACTTGTGTTCGTGCGTGCGCCTGATGGCTGTTGCAAAAATTTCTTCCACCGACAGCATCTTGATTCTCTCATTCGGCTTTTCACTCTTGATGGGCATCGTGTCGCATACCACTAATTCCGCGAGCTTAGAATTATTAATTCTTTCGTAGGCATTTCCCGAAAGCACCGGATGTGTGCAGAATGCCCTCACGCTCTCCGCGCCTTTATCCATCAGGATAGTAGCTGCATTGCAAATCGTGCCTGCGGTATCAATAATATCGTCAACGAGAATTACATTCTTTCCGGTAACATCGCCAATCACGGTCATTTGCGCGATTTCATTGGCGCGCACACGGTATTTATCGCAAATCACGAGGTCAGCATTGAAATGCTGCGCGTAAGCTCTTGCCCTCGCTGTGCTGCCAACATCCGGGGAAGCGAAAGTGATATTTGTTAAGCCTAATTGCTCAATATAAGGAATGAAAATAGCCGAACTGTTCAGGTGGTCAACTGGAATATCGAAGAAGCCCTGAATCTGCCCGGCATGTAAATCCATCGTCATTACGCGGTTGGCACCAGCAGCGGTAATCAGGTTTGCCGCAAGTTTTGCCCCGATAGAAACACGGGGGCGGTCTTTTCTATCCTGACGCGCAAGCCCGAAATATGGGATTACCGCAACGATATAATCAGCCGAAGCTCTCTTTGCAGCATCAATTATCATCAGCAACTCCATCAGGTTATCAAATGGAGCGAAGGTGGATTGAATAATAAAGAAGAATGAGCCGCGCACATTTTCCGTTATCACCGGCTGAAACTCGCCATCGCTGAAACGCTGGATGGTAAGGTTTCCCAAGGGTTGCCCGTAGCACGTAGCAATCCTTTTAGCAAGGTATCGTGACGCGCTTCCTGAAAATATTTTAATAACGGGTTCCATTGAGAATGGGCTGCTTCTTTTAAAGGACTGCGAAGTTAAATGAATTAATTACAAGGTGCAAGCACTTGACATCAATAAAATTCGGGAGGGTAAATGCTGCCGTTGCGACTGCTTCCTGCTACTGAAAAATTGCTGGCCTACCTGGATTCGAACCAAGACTAACAGCTCCAAAGGCTGCTGTGCTACCATTACACAATAGGCCAAATGCGGGGCAAATTTAAGAAGTAATTTGACGAAATGGATTAAAAGCCGGGGGAAATATCTGCAAGAAAGTTATCGTAAAGCGCTTTTCCCGGAAGTTTTTCAGGAAACACTACCACCCTGACATCCAGCGGCTTGAGCAAAAAGTGGTCAATGATTGTTTTTTTGCCTTTTATTTCAATTTCCATCTTTTGCGCAGCAGGATTTGGAATGATTAAATATTCAAACCGCACCCAGTCGCCATGCACATCTAACTGGTCAACCTTATCTGCCCTGATAGATTGTTCGCTGATATTTTTTCCAACTGCATCATATTCAATGATTGAAAAATAAGGGACCTTGTTGCCGAATGGCGTCACTTTTATCCAGCAACTCATTAGATACGATGAAGAGTCAAGATTCTTCATCTCAAATTTCTGCTTCTCAAGCAGGTTGATTTTTTCATCTGAGCCGGAAAAATCATGCGCCATGTTTTCATTCGTCCAATAAAAAACTTTGTCGGCTTTTGCGCTTGCGTAATAATTCCCTGTTTGAATAAAATTTTGCCTCACTGAGTTCGCGAAATGATTCCCGAAAAACGGTTTCTTCTCCAAACTATCTATAGCGAGGATGTAAAGAATCATTTCCTCCTTGCGGGCAATTTCCCTGCATCTTTTTATTAAAGGGCTTACCGTATCAACTTGCGCTGGCGCAATTACTAAGATGGGCAGGCGCGAAGGAAAATCTTGCACAATTTTTTTCTCTGAATAATCAGAGCCTGCAAGGCTGATAAGATTCAACGTGCGACTGATGGATGTTCTTGACATGATGCACCCTAAAACCGGAGCGCCTGTTTGATAAGAGTAAGATAAAGACGACCATTTTGTGAGCCAGTCGCCTGAAAACCACAGTTTCTCAGAGCCATCAGCCGGAATAGGATAAGGAAGCGCAGCCTGAAAATCTGCGGGGGTGTAACCAGATGTTTTAAGCAAATCTGCAATACGCTCATTTTCAACCAATACATTATTGCCGCCATAAGCTCCAATACTTGCCCGTGCTCCTTGCAGTGAAAAATGCAGGTCTGAAAACCACGCGAGAAAAAGAATTCCCGCGCAAAGCGCAAAAGCAACCCTTCCTTTTTTCATGCTGATTTTGCGCAGCAGCATCCAAAATCCATAAGAGTAATAGATGGTGAAAATGAAATAAAACGCCCAAGCAAATCTGCCAAGCGAACGGAATTGATTTAAAAAAGGGATTTTGTAAAATACCGCATCCATGCCCCAGCGAAACGGGATGAACATTGCAAGCAGCAAAATCAGGATTCCGGCAATGAAAAGTTGGCGTAGCGCAGGAGAGCCCGGCAATGCTTTCAGTAAGTTTTGTTTTTTTCTGCCCTTGCGAAAAATTTTCACGGCAAGCACTACTAAGAAAAACATTCCGGCTAACCCTACGAATGCAATCCCCTCCCACTCTGCTTTTCTGATATGCAAGAGTTCGCGCAGCGGGTCATAAAATTCAACTTGCGGAAAAAAAACAGAAGATGTCCAGGCGGCATAGTGCCTCGCGCCCCACGGGTCTTGCGGGCGGTCAACAACGGGGTCGGTAAGCAAGAGCGCGATTTTGAACAACAGCGGACCTGCAATTCCTGCAAGCAATAAAGGCAAGGAGATTTTTTTTTCAGAAAGAAATTGCACAAAGCAAAAACTCAAAATCATCATGCCGGTAATGATTACCCAATAGGGGTGCAGCCATGCGGACAGGAAGGAAATGAGCGCCAGAAAAAATGCGATGCGATAGCGTTTCCCATTATTATTTGTCGTTGCGTTCAGCACAATCAGATAAATCGTTGCGGTAAGAATGCTGCTGTAAGACAAACTGAAATGCCCGGGCATTCTGGCAATGGTTGGTGAAATGCAGGTAATCAGGATGGCGCACAGCATGGAGTAACTCTGCGGCAGGCGGAGCAATAGCAGCGTTTTGTAGAGAAAGAACCCACACAAGAAGAAATTCAAAAACAGCAGCCCATTTACAATGCCTGCTAAGTATTCGCTTACATCAAAAAAATGCCGCTGGATAATTCCAAGCAGGAAGGCAAGCAACGGCTGGTTGTCGGTGAAATGACATGCTCACCATAAGGATAAAGCATGCCCGTGAACCAAAATCCCGAGTCGTATTTCACATAATAAGCGAGTGTATAAAAATTTTTTAGACCATCTCCCGATGCGGACAACAGCGTATCGTTGAGATGAAGAATGTAAGGTGAAAAATAAAACAGCAGCAGTCCCGCCATGGCGGCAAAGCCGATAAGCAAGTACTTGTCAAAAAATTGCCGGTTGCGAATAGGTAAGTTTTTTAGGATTGAAAACGCTTGCCAAGTTCGTCAAATCGGTATATTATTTTACGAATCATTATTTTTAGCGTGTAATGGAACTGCTTGCTCCTTCTTTCAATCACTTTCAGCCCGTTTCACTCACCGAGTTGGAACGGTTGAATTTTTCTGAGCGGCTTGATTCAAAATCCATTTTTCCAGCGCGTGTGTTGACGCAACTATTCGAGCAGCTTCCCGCGCATTATCATATTCTTGAATTGCATGGCAGGCGGATTTTTCGCTATGAATCGCTTTATTTCGACACGCCAGATTTCAAATTATTCAACGACCATCATCGCGGCTTGGGGCATCGCCACAAAATCCGCTACCGCACTTACACGGACAGCAACACGACATTTTTTGAAATCAAAACAAAAAACAACATAGGCAGAAATCACAAACTGCGTGCGCCTGTTGCCGCCATGCAAGTGCCGCTGCCCGATGCTTTAAAAGAAATCGTTCGTAGCGAAACAACGCTCAATCCCGACACGCTTCTTCCAACACTGTCAGTGGCGCTAAACAGAATCACGCTTATCCACCGCGATGGTTCTGAGAAAGTCACGTTTGATACCGACATTCATTTTAAATTTAACGGCAATTCAAAACACCTTGAAGGCATCGCAATCACCGAAGTGAAGCAAAAGAAATTCAATCCCGAATCTCCGTTTTTTCTCCTTCAGCACCGGCTCGGCATTCGCCCGGCATCTGTCAGCAAATATTGCTTAGGCATTTCCATGCTCCACAAACCCGCCAAAGCAAACCGCTTCAAAGAAGGCTTGCACCGCCTTGAAAAAATGATGGCATGAACCTTTACGACCAACCACCACTCATCCAGTTTTTACTGAAACTCGCGCTTGACCTCGCGGTTGTTTTTTTGCTCATCGGCTTGCTCTATTATCCGCGCAGGCGCGATAAAGATTACGTGTTCACCTTCATTGTCTTCAACGTGCTTGTATTCCTCGTATGCTTTTTCATGGGTTCACTCGAAATGAGCGTAGGGCTTGGCTTCGGGTTATTTGCCCTCTTCGGCATTTTGCGCTACCGCACCATTACTGTTCCGATTAAAGAGATGACCTATCTCTTTACCGTGATTGTGATTGCTATAATTAATGCGCTCTCATCTGCAAACATGGGCTTGGACGTTACCCTCGCTGCTGACATCACCGTGCTCGCACTCATTTTTTTCCTCGAAAAAATCTGGTTCAATACCCCGCAGGGCTTCAAAGTAATCACCTACGAAAAGATTGAAAACATCAAACCCGAAAACTCCCAACTTCTTCTAAGCGACCTCCGCGCGCGCACCGGGCTTGACATCACCACGATTGACATCGAAACCATCAACTTTCTTAATGACACCGCGCTGATAAAAATTTATTTCAACAGCACGGGCAGTGAAGGGGTGAGGAGAATAGCAGAGAAAGATTAACAACAATTTGGCGCGTACTTACCTCATTTCTTTAGCGCTTTTATTAGTAGCGTTCACATCAAAAGGGGAACAGTCTTTCTGGCGGCACATACATCAGTGTAAAGTTTGAAATTTGAAGTTTGGAGTTGAAACGAAAAGAATGTTCCGGGTAACTTCAAACTTTATCCTTTAAACTTCAAACTATCTACATGAAAGCACCCACTGGCACCCAACTTTCCTGCAAAGGCTGGATACAAGAGGCGGCATTGCGCATGTTGCACAACAACCTCGACCCTGATGTTGCCGAAAAACCTGATGAACTCATCGTGTATGGCGGCACCGGCAAAGCCGCCCGCAATTGGGAGTGCTTTCATAAAATCGTGAAGGCACTCAAAGAATTGAATGATGATGAAACGCTGCTCGTGCAGTCGGGAAAACCTGTTGGTGTGCTGCGCTCGCACAAAGACGCGCCCAGAGTGATAATCGCCAATTCAAATCTCGTGGGCAGATGGGCAACATGGGAGCACTTCCGCGAGTTGGAAGCAAAAGGTCTCATCATGTTTGGGCAGATGACAGCCGGCTCGTGGATTTATATCGGCTCACAGGGCATCGTGCAGGGCACGTATGAAACCTATTTGTCGCTCGCTGAAAAACATTTCAACGGTTCATTAAAAGGCAAACTCAATGTCACCGCAGGTCTTGGCGGCATGGGCGGAGCGCAGCCGCTCGCAATCACGATGAACGAAGGCGTGTGTCTTGCTGCCGAGATGGAAGAATGGCGTGTGAAAAAAAGAATCGAAACGCGCTACCTCGATAAAATGACACACGACATTGATGAAGGAATCCGCTGGGCGTTGGAAGCAAAAGAAAAACAACAAGCTGTTTCCATCGGCATCGTATGCAACGCGGTGGATTTATTGCAACGAATGTTGGAGAAGAATATCACCCCCGACACGCTCACCGACCAAACATCAGCGCATGATGAACTCATCGGCTACTTTCCGCAAAACATGAGCGTGGAAGAAGCGAAAAGTTTGCGTGAAAAAAATCCGGAGCGATATAGAGAACTTTCGCTTGACACGATTGCGCGTCACGTTCAACTCATGCTGGAATTGCAAAAGCGCGGAGCAATTACGTTTGATTACGGAAACAACATTCGCGGGCAGGCAAAAGATAAACGAGGCGTGCAAAATGCATTCGACTTCCCGGGATTTGTGCCCGCTTATGTGCGTCCGTTGTTTTGCGAAGGCAAAGGACCGTTCCGCTGGGTGGCTTTGTCGGGCGACCCTGAAGATATTTATACTACGGATGCGGAATTACTGAAACTGTTCCCCGAAAACAAAGGACTCGCCCGCTGGCTAAAGATGGCGCGTGAGAAAATCGCATTCCAGGGATTGCCCGCGCGTATTTGCTGGCTGGGAATGGGCGAGCGCGAAAAAGCGGGCGTGGCGTTTAATAACTTAGTGAAATCAGGAAAAGTGAAAGCGCCCATCGTTATCGGGCGCGACCATCTTGATACAGGTTCAGTTGCCTCACCCAACCGCGAAACGGAAAACATGCTTGATGGCTCTGATGCCATTGCCGACTGGCCTATTCTCAACGCCCTCATCAACACTGCCGGTGGCGCAAGCTGGGTTTCATTTCATCATGGCGGTGGTGTGGGCATCGGCTATTCGCTGCATGCCGGGATGGTGATTGTTGCCGATGGCACTGACGATGCGGAGAAAAGATTAAGAAGAGTGCTGCATAACGACCCGGCAATCGGGGTTATCCGCCATGCGGATGCGGGCTATGAAAGCGCGAAAGCGAATGCGAAGAAGTGGGGGTTGGATTTATGATTCTGTGATAATAATTTGCAGAGAACTCCATAACTTGACAATCGGGAAATCGTCCAAAAATGAAGATTGACACTACTTTTTATGACCGCTGCATCAGCACGCTGGAAAAAGCACACTCGCTTTTGTTAGAAGCGAATCCGGAACATATTGAGTATGACATGTATCGTTCAGCGTGTGTGAAAGAGTTTGAGATTATCCTTGAGCAGAGCGGAAAGCTTTTACGTAAACTGCTGAAGCCGTATTTCCATTCTTCCCAAGCTGTTGACCAACTGAATTTTAAAGATGTTTTCCGCCATGCAGTATTGCGGAATATTCTCACAGACGAAGTTTGTGAACGGTGGCTGCTTGATCGCGATAATCGAAATACAACAGCGCATGATTACGGGGTGAACTTTGCAGAAAAAACATTAACGCTGCTTCCGCAATTCATTGCAGATGCCGCTGCGCTTTCTACCATCATTAAACAACAACATGCTGCTTAAAGAAAAACACCGGATGCTGCTGGAACGCCTGTTTTCCACTGTGGAGTTTCCGCTTGAAGTGTGGGCGTATGGCAGCCGTGTAAGCGGCAGCGCGCATGATGGAAGCGATTTAGACCTGGTGTTGCGCAGCGCTGATTTAAAAAAACTTCCGGCTGATGCGCTTACTGATATTAAGGAGAAAATTCAGGAGAGCAACATCCCTATCCTTGTTGAAGTGTTTGATTGGGCGCGGCTGCCCGACTCGTTTCACTAGAATATTTTACATCAACACGAAGTCTTGTTCAGTAATATCCGTACATCAGTGAATGAACCCTCCGGGGAATATAAAGCGAAACGTAGTTCGCAGGAGAAGCGCTCCTGAAATCATGCTCCCTACGCCCTCGTTCGCCTTTGGCGAGTGAGCATTCATCAGGCATCTTGCCTATTTGTTTATTGAAAAACAGATGATGCCAGAGTTTAAATAACGAGGGATGCCGGAGGCAAAGAAATTACTACCTCGCGGGACGCGAGCGAGGGCGGAAGGGGTTAGCTTTTTTTGAATTTGATGAATAAATCTATTAAAACAGATGCTGGTTTTTACTCCAAAAAAAATAAACGTATGGCAACAGTGAGGTTGCGATAACAATCAGATAATACAGTAAATACCAGTTTGTGTAATTTTTTTCAATTCTATTAATAATAGTTTCATAACCATCACCATATCTTTTAAGTAAAAAAAAAAACAAAAATATTACTATAATATTAAAGCAAATAGCTATTGCTACTAAAATTCAGGACTCGATGAATCTTACTTTTTATTGGAGTGCATCAAATATTGGTTCAATGCGCTTGCCATAGAGGGCGATTCAGGGAGGGGAGCTTCAATATCTAAATGCAACTTACGCTCTTGCACAACTCTTGCCGTTGTCTTTCCAAATGCTCCTAAACGCGTTTTTTCCTGCTTAAACTTTGGGAAATTATCAAACAATGACTTCACCCCAGAAGGGCTGAAGAAGATAATCACATCATAATTGAATTTTTTCTTCAAATCAGAAAGGTCGCTGCTGATTGTCTTGTAAATAATTGCCTTTTCAAAATTCAATCCTTTGCCTTCCATCAACTCGGAAATCCCTTCTTTATGTACATCGGAGCAAGGCAACAGGAAACGCTCGGTGTCTTTATGCTTCATCATCAGGTCCACCAGTTCTGTCTCTCTTCCATTACCATAGAAAACTTTTCGCTTTCTATAAAGAATATACTTCTGCAAGTAAAGCGCAACCGCTTCTGAGACACAGAAATATTTTGTTTCCTGCGACATTCTGGTCCGCATTTCCTCGCAAATGCGAAAAAAATGGTCAATCGCATTTTTGCTATTAAACACTACGGATGAAAATTCTGTGGGGACGATTTTAAATTTTCTAAAATCCTTGGCGGGGATTGGCTCAATCTGAATGAATTGGCGGAATTCAATTTTTACATTGTATTTAGCTGCCAATTCCGAGTAGGGATTTTTTTCTGTTTCCGGCTTCGGTTGGGAGATGAGAATAGTCTTTACCTTCCGGTAAGCAATCTTCACCGCTGGCTTTGCAGGCGCAACAACCTTTACGGGAATTGTTTTCTTTGGGGATTTCGCTTTCAGCTTAACCACTCCACTACGACCTTTACGAGAATGCAAACTGGTGCTATTTCGAGCGCAAAAATATAAATAAAATAGTGAAGCGCGTCATGCTGCAATAGATTTCTCGATATTTCTAACCCCTTTAACCCAATGCCTATGATAAAAAGCGCAAGAAGAATAAGCGCCACGACTATCAGTGCAGCCTGAAATGATTCAGGCGAATATGCTATGAAAAGATTGATTGGAATCAGCAATATCCCAATTATTTTTTGCGCAAGAAAGAAATTGAAGTTGTAATGATTTACTTCATTTCCGAAAGGAAAAATAATTGCCATGAATTTCATTGACCCGTATTTGAGCGAGTAGAGCACAATGACGCCCCACAGAAAAAAAAGCATTGTAACAAAGGAAGTCGGAATATCCGTCCAGCTAAAGTGTCCGTTGAGTAAAAAAAGAAAGATGCCTCCTGAGAACACAAAATTGATGTTGTAAAAAATCGCTGAAACAGGCATCGTCAGTTCCTGCTCGCGGTAGAGTTGCTGCGCCATCGTGAGGTTGGTGAGCGCGCGCGTCATCTCTTCCAGACTTTTTGGAAATGCCCTGCGCAGATACGCAAGCAGCGCGAGTTGAAACACCATAATATAAAAGACAAATGCTGGCATGCGATTGGTTTGCATCGGATGAATTTCATCCTTGCCCGCATGATTGAAATACGGCTCGCTGTTTTGCTGCGCTACAATTTGAGTATCTGCAACAATCGCGCTTGCCTCCTCGCAACTATCCTGCAATTGCTGCGCTGTTGCCTGAGAACTGAGAGCGAACAGCGCAATAAATAAAACTTGTACCGTCAGGAATTTTCTCATGCGCCTTCAAAAATAATTGACATACCCGAAATGAATCTTAGCTGATTTAAAATCCACCGGATTATTTTGTTGCCTGCCCAGCGCATAGCTCACGCCAAATAATCCCGCTTTTGTTTCAAACGCCAAGCCTGCTCCGAAGCCAAACGGAAAATCATTCCTGTATGCATCCTGCATTCGGTATTCTGTATAGGCTCCATCAAAGAAAAAATTAAAGTGCGAATTTTTCGACAGCAGAAAACGGTATTCCAGCGTCACCACATTAAACAGCGAACTGAAAATAGATTCTTCATCGAAGCCGCGCAATAAGCGGTTGCCCCCGATGCGGTACATTTCATTTTCAAATACATTATCGCTCACAAGGGCGCCCCCGCGCAATGTTGTTTTCACCGTAGAGCGTTTTCCAAGCTGCCAATATTTATCAATGCGGTAATCAAATTTGTATTGTACGGTTTTTAAATCAACGCTGTCATAAAGACTTGCGAAAGTATTCCCGGGATTTTCAGGGTCGTTCAATCCGATTACCTCCGAAAGTTCATCAATCTTTCGTGTGCCCGCGCCCGCTTTTAGCAACAACGAATAACCTTTTTTAGGATTGATTCGGTAGTCTAAATTTTCGCGAAAATATTCCACGCCAAACAAGGTATTCCGCACATCGCTCACGGCAGGAATTGTGCGTGTATTAAGAATCACATTGGTGTCCACGTTCAACACGTTGGTCATTTTATTTTGCACAAACGCTTTAAAATAATTTCCTCCCGCAAACAAATATTGAAAACCGACCTCCCAATTCAAATCCAGAAAAATCGTGTCGCGCTTATAGAGGTTAAATGCAAAGTCAACTCCGATAGGCGTAGAAAGCAAATAGGGAAATTTGAATGCCACATCAAGGCTTTGCGTACGCGCTTGCAATCTTTTCCAATTCAAAAAAAACTGCTCGCCCCTGCCGAATGCGCTCACCAAATCAAGCAGCACCTCGCCCGTAATCAGCACCTTTCCTGTCGCATCGTTATTAGGAAGAATGCCCAACAGAAAATCAAAACGGCTCGCCTGCTTGTCTTTCAAATAAAAATGCAGCTTCGCCTGCTCGCCCTGAAACAACACCTGCATCGGCTGTTCCTGTTGCAAAAACGAAAGCTCGCTGATGCGCTTATTCGCCTTGCGGATGTTGCTCTCGTTATACAGCCCTTTCGGTTTGATGCCGAGATAGCTATAAAGAAAACGCTTTGAAATTCCGGTTTCGCCATGCAGCGCAATCGTGTCATATTTCATCAACTGCCTGCGGTCGAGGAAAAGCGCTGCTGCAATTTTATTTTCTTCAATCGCAATGCTGTCGAGCTTCACCTGCGCAAACGGATAGCCGTTGTTTTCATGATAGGTAACAATTTTATTCAGCAGGCTTTCAGTGGTTTTGTAATTGAAAGACGTGCCGTTGTAAAATTTTTCTTTAAAGCCAATTTGCTGTAACAACTCGTCTTCAATATTTCCTTTATCAAGAGCCGCCCATTCGTATTTATTCCCAACATGCAAATAAACATGACTGGCGTCTCCTGTGGTTTGCTGGCTGTCAACCGAGGCTTCGATGTAGCCGTTGCTTTGCAATTTCAGCACGAGCGATTGCAATGCCCTTTGCAGTTCAGCATCACCGGAGTAGTCTTCTTTGAGTTTGAATTTTTTTTCAAGATGTTGGTTGTCGCTGCCCTGTGTGTGGATTTTAAGGATGCTCTTATCTTGGGAAAAGGTAAACAAGGGCGCAGACAAGAACAAGATTATGAGCCAAAAAAAAGAGGTCATGCTTCCTTTATGCACTTTGCGCCTTTGCGTGAAATTACGGCTTAGGCTACAGGCGCACTCTGTGTTTATGAACGCAGACTGATGGAAAATAGCGCATCTCGAATTTGGAAATCTGAAAACAATTTTTTAAAATTTGATTCTCCTATTATGCGGCACTCAGCGCTCAAGCGCAACGCCTAAGCGGAAGCCCGATTTTCTCCATTTATCATTCAATCATTTTTTCGTTTTCACTTAATAAAAGGGCGAATGCCGAAAAGCCCTCATTTAACAGAGTAGGCGCACTTTTTAAACAAACAAATTTTAAAGTATGAAAAACGGATTCTGGTTTCTTAGCCTTCTTGTTGCAACATTCATGTTCAATGCGTGTGATAAAGAAGAAGATGGGGATAATAACGGCACTGATTTAACAACAAGTATTGTCGGGCATTACACACACTCCTCGAATAATACTGATATTGTTGTTAATAAAGTTGATAATACAACGGTATCCATTACTTTGGATACAGGAAGCGGCTCTGGTGCATATGATGTAGCGTTCTCATCAGCAACCATGAATTCAGCAAATGCATTTACTCTAAATACAGTTACTCAGAACGGAGCAGTTTGTAGTGGGGATGAAACCTTTTCAGGCACCGGAACTCATTCAGGGAATAATATTTCACTGTTTATGACTGTTGTTAGAACTGGAGGTTCAACCTGTACCAACGGAACTTATACAAGAAATGTTTCAGCTCCCAAATAATTTCCCCTTTTCATTCAAATCATCACGCCCTGCATGAAATGCAAGCACAACTTGGATGCGTGAAAAAACAAAAGTCTTTCGGCTTCACAACAAAATAAAACGCTTGTCGGCAAAACCGGCAGGCGTTTTTGGTTTTAGCAGAAGAGCATTTCTCGCTAACTTTACTTTAACAACACCCATGAGCAAGCCGACAGATTTCAGAAATATCATCACGATTGAGCCCGGCAAGCGTGGC
Source organism: Chitinophagales bacterium (assembly GCA_034440455.1). Taxonomy (GTDB): domain Bacteria; phylum Bacteroidota; class Bacteroidia; order Chitinophagales; family CAIOSU01; genus JAWXCB01. The sequence goes on along the minus strand of JAWXCB010000026.1, from coordinate 30,548 downwards.
GGCAAACCCTGCATCAGGGGGATGCGCATTACGGTTTATGATATTCTTAATTGGCTTGCATCCGGCATGACCACGCGGGAAATTATTGAAGATTTTCCCGACCTCACGCAAGAGGATATTACCGCAGCATTGCATTTTGCCGCTGACCGCGAAAGCAGAGTTACTTATTTGAAATAGTGAAACTGCTGGTTGACCATAATCTGTCTCACAAAATTTTGCTGCATCTGAGCGGAAAATTTGAAGGTTCTGTTCACGTGAAAAACATTGGCTTGGAAAAAGCCGATGACACTGCAATCTGGGATTATGCAAAAGCAAATGGATTTACCATTCTTTCACAAGATGCGGATTTTTATGACATCGGATTTCTGAAAGGATACCCGCCAAAAATCTTCTGGATACGCAGCGGCAACTCTTCGACAAGCCACATTCTGCGTCTGCTTGATTTTAATCACCTCTCCATTCGGCATTTTATTGAGAATGCTAACAATTTTTGCTTAGAAATTTTTTAGGCATTCCGACTTCTCTAATCGCATGGCAGGCATCTACATCCACATTCCTTTTTGCAGACAAGCCTGTCACTACTGCAACTTTCATTTCACGGTGAATCAAAATGGGAAAGAAGCCTTTGTGGATGCGTTGCTGAAGGAAATCACGCTGCAAAAAAATTATCTCGAAGGCGAAAAAATCGAAACCGTTTATTTCGGTGGAGGCACTCCTTCACTGCTGTCAGGAGATGAGGTGAAAAGAATACTTGATGCGCTGCACCGTCAATTTGTAATTGTGCCCGGTGCAGAAGTTACGCTCGAAGCAAATCCTGATGATTTGGAGAAAAAGAAAATCAGCGAACTGAAAACAACAGCCGTAAATCGCTTTAGCATTGGCGTGCAGTCGTTTCAGGATGATGACCTGAAGTATCTGCACCGCGCACATAATGCACAACAGGCTGATTATTCGATTAAGCTCGCACAAGATGCAGGATTTGAAAACATCACCATTGATTTGATTTATGGAATACCCGAAATAGACGTGAGACGTGAGACCTTAGACAAGAGATATGAGACACGAGACTCAGGACTTGTGACTCGTGACTCGCTACCCACGACAAAAAAATTCCTACAGAATCTCCAAAAGCTATCCGAACTCGGCATTCCGCATTTTTCGGCTTACTGCCTCACTGTGGAGCCGAAAACTGCGCTCGATAAATTTATCCGCGAGAAAAAAATGCCTGATGTGAATGATGCGCAGGCAGCGCAACAATTTGAACAACTCATGGACTTTGCAGAAGCGAACAATTATGAGCATTACGAAATCTCCAATTTCTGCAAGCCGGGCATTTATTCTAAACACAACACTTCCTATTGGACGGGCAAAAAATATCTCGGCTTGGGTCCCTCCGCGCATTCGTTTGATAGCGTATCGCGGCAGTGGAATATTTCCAACAACACGCTCTATGTGCAATCGCTTTCAACAGGCGAATTGAATTTCGAAAAAGAAACGCTTACGGAAAACAACCGTTTCAATGAATACATCATGACTGCGCTGAGAACAAAGTGGGGAGTTGATAAAAATCTTCTGAAAGAAAAATTCGGTGAAGAACACGTTGAGCAGTTTGAGAAAAATGCAGAACCGTTTTTTGAGAATCAATCCCTTCAGGCAGAAAGCGAAAAAATCATACTCACTCGAAAAGGAAAACTGATTGCTGATAAAATCATCAGCGAATTGTTTGAAACAGATTAGGCAACCTAAATAATCGTCACAATGCCCTCTGCAAGTTGCTTTCCGCTTGCATCTGAAAGGCGCACCTTGTAAAGTCCCGGTGCAGCAAAGTAACATTTCACATAAGTGTATTTCCATTTCGGCTTCACGGTGTAGGATTGCTTTTCGCCAACCTGCTCAAATGTATTTCCATTTTGCTTGAACAACTCCATGCTCACCTGCTTCATTGCCATAGGCGCTGCTTGCACATATAAAGCATAGAGATAGGTGCTTGCTGAATCAGGATAAAATCTGTCGCTCACTCCAACGGGTTTGTCATTTTCAACGCCACCGCAAAAAAGAATGGAAGTTTGTGCGCGAGCATGAAGCGCTGAAGCAGCGAGTAAGAAACAAAGCAGAATCCAATTGTACTTTTTCATGGTTAAGAAGAATGGTTCGCGCAGAGGCGCAAAGACGCAGAGAAAAACCTTTTTGCCATGCGTGAAAATAATCAGAAATCTGATAAAATATCAACTATGCCGTTCTCAGGCGTGACCTTGATGGTTTGAATTCCCAGCGAACGGGCGGCTTTCAGATTTTCACCTAAGTCATCGAGGAAAAGCGTTTCTTCGGGCACGAGATTGTTTTCGCGCAACACCAATTCATAAATGCGCGTGTCAGGCTTGCGCAAGCCCACAAGGTGCGAAAAGTAAGCCTTATGAAAATAGTTATTAAACGGAAGGTTGCTGTATCTTTTGCCGATATATCCAGCAACGGCATCATAATGAATCGCATTGGTGTTGCTCAACAGCGCTGTGAAATACTTTTTGTGTACCCGCTCAAGCGTTTGTATTCTTTCGGATGGGACATCGCCAAGCATGGCAATCATGCAGTCGTCAATCTGCGCGTTGGTGATATTTAAATTGAGTTGCACGCGCACGCGCTCACGAAATTCATCAGCATGAATTTTACCTGTTTCAAATTCATGAAATAACAACTGCCGGTAAACCGAAGAGTCTCCCAGCCCCTCTGCATATTGCGAAAATGCTTGCAGGCTGCGCTCCGGGTATATGTTGATGATAACCCCACCGAGGTCGAAAATAATGTTCTTGATATGCAAGGGAAACGAAGAAGTGAAATTGTGGGCCTGGCAGGAATCGAACCTGCGACCAACGGATTATGAGTCCGCTGCTCTAACCCCTGAGCTACAAGCCCTGATAAATCAAGACGGATGCAAATTTAGGGATTTGAGGAAAGAAGTGAAAGATTGCGTTTGTCATTCCGGCTTTATGCCGGAATCCCCTACTTGGAGATGCCGGAACGAGTCCGATAAGCCCGGCATTGCAATCACCACATCTTCTCCAAATCCTTTTTTGCGTAAGGATGATTCCGTGTGATAAAATAACTCCCCTCTGATTTTTTCAAATGCAACGAATCGCCTTTCTTCAAACGAGAAAGAAATGCAAGAGGCGTGAGGAACACGAAAAATATTAACGACAAAATAATTCGGGAGTTGACATAGCCTAATCCCTGCGCGAGCTTGTACCATGCCCACACAATCTTATTGGCAACAAACGATGACAACAAACTAACCACCGGAATGCCGATGCCAAGATAAAACAGGATGTCTTTCAGCAGCAGATTTCTTCTCACCAGTAGATGCAGGATGAGAAACCCCGCGCTCATAGTGAGGATATCTTTGTAAGGCTCTTTGGGAAGTTTCAGTTGCATGGGCAATCAGAACAGCGTGTAAATAAAGGGAGCCGTTGACGAGCCTCCGCCAATCACGAGCAACACACCGACAAGCAGCAACACCACCACGATGGGGATAAGCCACCACTTTTTCCGTTCCATCAGGAACTGCCAAAACTCTTTGAGAAACTCGACCATAACATTCTTTTTTGAAAAATAAGAAATTTAATCAAGCACCGCGCTGTATGTGTTTTCAAATTTGCGCGGAGGCTGTTTCGTTTTATCAAACAAATAATTTCCCACTACGAGATAATCCATTTCGGTGTTGATGAAGCAGCGATAGGCATCATCAGGCGTATTCACAATCGGCTCACCGCGCACGTTGTAGCTCGTGTTTACTACCACGCCTACTCCTGTGAATTCCTTAAACGCTGTTATCAGTTTATGAAAGCGCGGGTTGGTTTCTTTGCTCACCGTTTGTACACGCGCGCTGAAATCAAGGTGCGTGATGGCGGGCAGGGTGGAGCGCGTGTAGTAGAGTTTCTCTTTCAGCGGCAGGTCGTGATAATTGGAAGGCAGATGCTCGCGCAATTCTTTTTTCACTTCGCCAATCAGCAGCATGTAGGGCGACTGCTGCTGCAAATCAAAATATTCATCTACATCTTCTTCGAGCACCGCAGGCGCGAAGGGGCGGAAGCTCTCGCGGTATTTGATTTTCAGATTCAAGCGCTTTTGCATTTCCGTGTTACGCGGGTCGGCAAGAATGCTGCGATTGCCGAGCGAGCGCGGTCCCCATTCTGCCTTGCCCTGCACCCAGCCGACTACGTTTCCTTCGCTCATCAGCCTTGCAACAGCATTGCACAGTTCATCGGCATCTTCAAAATAGGTGTGAGGCGCATCATATTTCTTTGTAACAAACTCCACTTCGTGGTCAAAGTATTCGGGACCGAGATAGGCGCCCTTCATCAGGTCATAAGACGATGAATAGGTTCTGGGCTTGTCGAGATAGATATGCCAGCCGCTCAATGCCGCGCCCAACGCGCCTCCTGCATCGCCTGCTGCGGGCTGGATGTAGATGTTCTTAAAAATATTTTCCTTGAGCAGTTTTCCGTTTGCAACACAATTCAACGCGACACCGCCCGCCATGCAGAGGTTTTCGCTGCCGGTGAGCGCTTTTGCGTGACGCGCCATTTTGATTACAATATCTTCTGTGACTTGCTGAATGGCGAGACCTAAGTCGCAATACGCTTGTGTTGTTTCGGCTTCGGGTTCGCGCTTCTTTAAGTCGAAGAGTTTTTCCCACGCAGCATCATTTGCCATGGTAAGCCCCACTGCGTAGTTGAAATATTTTTGATTGAGCCACACGGAGCCATCGTCTTTTATATCTGCCAACTCGCTCACGATGGTGTTATAATATTTCTTTACGCGCTCGGAATTAGGATTTCCATAAGGCGCAAGTCCCATCAATTTATATTCGCCTGAATTGACGCGGAAGCCGAGATAATAGGTGAACGCTGAATACAACAGGCCAACGGAATGGGGAAAATGCAATTCTTTGAGGATGGTGATTTTGTTTTCCTGCCCGTGACAGATGGATGCCGTTGACCACTCCCCTACTCCATCAATTGTAAGAATGGCTGCGTCTTTATAATTCGAAGGATAATATGCGCTGGCTGCGTGCGAAAGGTGATGCTCGGGAAAAAGCAATTTGAGCTTTTTCGTATCGTATTTGCCCACTTCTTTCAACTCATCGAAAATGAGTTTTTTCAAAAAGAGTTTTTCCTTCATCCATACGGGCATGGAGGTGATGAAGGAGCGCACTCCTTTTGGAGCGAAGCCATAATATGTTTCGAGCAGTCGCTCAAACTTGAGGAAGGGCTTGTCATAGAACACTACGGCTTCCATGTCATCTAATGTTTTGCCGCATTGCTCAAGACAGAACTTAGCAGCCTGAACGGGAAAGTTTGCATCATGTTTCTTGCGTGTGAACCGTTCTTCGTGGGCTGCGGCTATGATTTCGCCATCTTTGAGAATGGCTGCTGCGGAGTCGTGATAGAATGCCGATATTCCAAGAATATACATCGGTTGCAAGATTAAAGTTTATAGTTTGAAGTTTGAAGCGCGTTAATTTTAAACTTCAAACCTCAGGACGAAGGCTTGCTTCAATTGGCAAACATTCCTCTGCACGATTAACCTCGCACTTATCTATGATTTTTTCCCCCACCAACGAAAAGGAACACCTTTACAGCCTGCTGAAAACGTACGCGAATTTGAATTGAACTGGATATTTGCTTCAGGAACTTCTCCTAAAAAGAATTTTGACTACTTTTATTCTCTTATCCACCTTCATTAACTATTCAACATGAAAAATTTATTCTTCGCTCTTGTCGCTGTTTTATCCTTATTCGTCATCGGCTGCAACAGCAGCGAAACAGCCACAGAATCAACCACTGACACAAATGCCACTACAGTTACCCCTGTGGAAACACCCACAGAAGTAGCGCCCACTGCTGATCCTGTGCAGATTGAAGTAGCCCCTCCAACTTTGGGAACACCTTCAGGCGATGCAAAGTTGAATCCGCCTCATGGCGAGCCGGGTCACCGCTGCGACATTGCAGTAGGCGCTCCGCTGCCGATGTAATTCGGTTTTCTTTCATTTTGAAAGTTGATTGACATGCGCATGAAAATTTTTTTTCTCCTGCTGCCGTGTGCGGCTCTGCTTTTTTCATCATGTAAGGATGAAGAGCAAGAACCTGAAAATAAAAATCCATTTCTGATTGAAGCCGGAAGTGCAACGCAAAATGTGGCGCACCGCGGAGGCAGAAATCTTTATCCTGAAAACACTCTTTTCGCGTTTGACAGCGCTGCACTGCTTGAAGTTGATGTATTGGAAATGGACGTGCATCTCACGAAAGACAGCATTCTTGTAACCATTCATGATGAAACGATTGACCGGACCTGCGACACCATCGGCAATGTGATTGACTACACCTTTGATGAATTGCAAGCCTTCAACTTCGGCTACAACTTTCAGGCATCAAATGGCTCGTATCCATACAGAGCCAATCCTGTGCGCATTCCAAAGCTTGAAGATATTTTAGCGCAGCATGGGGAGGAGTTAATGGTGATAGAAATAAAAGATGGCGGAGCAGCAGGTTTGCTTGCTGCCGACAAATTGATAGCGCTTCTTCATCAATATACTATGCAGGAGAAGGTTGCTGCATTTTCTTTTTCCGATGATGTGATGGATTATTTCCACAGCATCAATACCGATGGCGTGTTCACGGGCGCATCCCTCGGTGATGGCTTAAGTTTCGTGCTTGCCGTCCGCGCTAATCCCGATACCATGCTTACCATACGGGCTGATGTTCTCGCATTTCCGCAGGAGATGATCGGTATTGATTTAACCTCCGATATCATTATCAGCGCGGCTCACCGTCACAATGTTGCGATTCATTACTGGACAATTAATGACAAAGACGACATGAAGGCGCTGATTCAAAAAGGCGCAGATGGCGTGATGACTGACAGACCGGATTTGATGCAGGAGGCGCTGGAGGAATTGGGGTTTTAAAAGTCCTTAAGTAAGGAAGCCACGTTAATTTGCTTGCAGTTTTTTAAAATCATAATTATATAAGCCCGACTTAACTCTCAGAAGTTCATATTCTAATCTAAAAAATTCTTCGAAAGAGAATGACATGCATGGTAATCCGTTTGAAAGAGTGAAGCTGCAAACAAATTCTTTGCAATCTATCTTGATGCTGTCAGTCATGTGAAAAACATAGCCTGCAACTATTGAGGAATCAGCATTTACTTCAATCACATATTCATCAATGTAATTCTCTTCTTTAGTGCTGCCATCTTCAAAGTAAAACACTTGGCTTTCTCTGGTGGTCACCTTTTCAATACTCCCATTTTCCTTGTAGATTACTTTTTTCTCTACATGAATTGAATGGTCATTGTCACTATACTAATTCCATTCCCCAATTTTCATATCGTTCTTATAATTCCCTTCGGCAACAGGGAGATAATGTGCGCTTTCACCGTAACGACAGCCTTCTTTGCTTCCCAAACCGGAATGCCATCTTAAATCAATTACTTTTCTCGTCAGCTTCCAATAGCCTTGTTTTCTTCCTTCTGAATCGGTGCAATTAATAATCTCACTACCTATGGTGTTACAAACCTGAGCTGACGCTGAGAAAAAGATAATTGCAAAAATTATTGCAGTAGAAACTTTCATTTTTTCTTTTAATGCTTCATCAAGCAATAATCACATCCTCACTACCCGCTTCGTCACTCTACAGCTGTCTTTTTCGATAGTTAATAAATAAACTCCGCGTTGCAACACCGAAAGGTCGAGCATTCTACTTGAGCCTTGGATGAATTCATCGAAGAACAAAGTTCCTTTTGCATCAAAGATTCTGAGGCGGGAGTTGTGAATGCCGTCAAGTGAAATGCGCAGTTCGTTTGCTACCGGATTCGGAGAATAAGTAAACTCAATGTCGCAATCATCATTTAATACAGTAACAGAATTATCTGCCGTCACGGATGCGAGCTTGCCGTTGTGGTGATAGACTTTCGCCTGGATGTTGTAATTGCCCGCAACGGGAAATGAGTATTTGATTGTTTCGTCTTTATTTGTTGTGCTTGCGATTTCACTGCCATCAACGTAGTAGCGGATGTCGGTGATTTGCTGCAAATCGGTTTTCAGTTTTATTTCAAACTTTTTACCTGCTTGCAGTACTGCGAATTTTTCGGGGCTTACTAATTGCAAATCAACAAAAGGAGTGTTGCCTGTTTCGTCATCATCAATCTGCAAGAGATAAGCGACCAAATCATCGAGTTGTTGTTGCGTGAGTTGGTTTACGTCTGCATGATGCAGCGTTCCATCAGTCGCGGTTAAGGCTTCGTGCAAAGTGTTTGCGGAGCCATCATGTAAATACGGTTCGCTGAGCCACAAGCCTTTCAGCGTGGGGATGTCGAAGCCGAGAATAGGTTTTTTGAGGCGCGTTCCTGTGAAGGAATCAATCGTTCCGATGTCGTGGAAAAGTCCCGCTTCGCTGTCGGTGAAATCATTGCCCGCGTGGCACAAGCCACATTCGAGCTGCGCGAAGATTTGTTTGCCCCGCTCACCCGCATCAGTCAATGTTCTGTCTTCAGCACGATAGGGGCTTGCTCCGAATTTACCAAGCGAAGCGACATAAGCTGCGAGCGCATCCAAATCATCTGACAAACCTTCCTTCTTATCACCAAGAGCGAAGTCATGTGTGCCCCAATGAAAATCAGCATCATTCATAAACCCTTTGCCTCCAGATAATTCGCGGATTTGTCCTTCGAAATCTTGCAGCTCATCGAAGTTGCCTGTCCAATGCACGTTGCCGTGCTTCGTTGCTGCCCTGCCATTCAGCGGAATGGTGTTGCGCAAACCTTCGCCCAATTGTGTGAGGTCAAATACTTGCCCGTCATGCTCGCCATCATGGTGGCAGGTGGCGCAACTCATGTACGCATCCTTTGACATTCTTAAGTTTTGCGCGTTGTGAAAAATCTTTTTTCCTTTTAAAATAATCGCATCCATCGTTTCAGTTTCGATGGTGGAAATTTCTTTAATCTTCACCACTTCCGAAGAAGTTTGATTTACAATTTGATTGATATTAAACGCGCTGACGGTGCGCGAGAGAAAGCTATGGACAAAGAGCGTATCTCCCGTGCGGCTCAATGTCAAGCCCTGCGGGGCGATGCCTGCCTGCATGATGCTGGTGAGGAACGAACCACTGTACGCATCGAACACATCAACCCTGTCGTTTCCTTGCAGCGCGACAAAGAGCAAGTTGCCATACTTTGATGTGATAACAAAAGTGGGAACATCACCATTATTAATATCAATACGCGCTTCTACGTTTTCTTCGCCCGAAAGCAAATCAATCTTGCTCACGAGCGGACGCACCGTGTTTTCAAAATTCAACTTGTTGCCATCGCGCTGCAAGCCGCGAAAGATGTTGTCTTTCTTCGCGGGTACTAGCGCATACCTTCCATCGGGAGTAAGAGTGATTGAATTCAGATAATTAGGTTTCCCCTTTCCGCCAAATTCTGAATCGGCTGTGAAATCAGGACCGAGCTTGATGCGTTTCACTATCTCCAGCGTTTGCGCTTTCAATTGAATCACCTCCGCGCTGTCGCCCACGGTGATAAAGCGTGTAACATACAAGTCATTATTGTCGCGTGACACGGCAAGTCCTTTTGGAAATGAACCCACTTGCATCCTTGCAGCAATGCTTCCGTCATTTACATTCAGCTTCACCACTTCGCCCATTGCATAGAGGCTCACATACGCTGCGCTTTTATCCGGGCTGAAGACAATTGCCGATGGCATGGAGCCGTGAGGCAATTCATAAGTGGCAACTTCTGCATTCAACGCTTTATCATACACGTGCACGGCTGCTTCCTCTTTCAGCGTCATCCAAATATTTTCATTGGCATCCTGCGCAAGCGATACGGGCTTTTCCCCCACATTTATTTCTTTTACAAATTCCAATGTGCGCGCATTAATTTTTCCGATGGAGTGATTATCAGGATTTACATTAAAAAGATATTCACCTGTTTTATCCAAAAGAATTGTTGACGCCTGCGCGGGTTTCGTTGTTGTCACGGCAGCATAGACAGTATGCTGAATCGTGCATGAGCTTTGCGATGCGCCATCATGCACAGTGACGATAACTGTGTATCTGCCCGCATTTTGATAGACATGCGAAGTAAACGGATTGTTTGAAGCCGCACTCGTTACACCATCGCCATAGTTCCATGTATAAGTAACTGTTCCCGTTCCATTAAATGTTTCTGCATTGAATGTAGAAGCCAAACCCAATTCTACGAAGGGCGCTTCCGTGAGGCTGCAAAAGAATTGACTGAACGAACTGCCCGTAGTGAAGCGGCTTGTGAACGGCTGCGCCACCGCATTTCCCATCACATCTTTCATGCCGCCTACGGGAAGCACCACTTCATACGTTGTATTTAAATCAAGCGGAAGAGAAGGACTGAAGTTGATGATGGCAAATTGATGACTGTAAATTCCCTCTACTGCCTGCCCTCCGAGCGGACGCACAATAAATGTTTGCTCATTCACCGTTTCAAAATCAATTAAATCACTCATCGTAATTCCAATACGTGAGGTCACTGCAAGATTGGTTGCATCAGGCGCGGGGATAACGCGCGTCACGATTGGTGGCGTTAAATCAGGCTGCGTTTGATGCACCAGCACTCCGCTGCCCGTGCCGTGGTCGTTTGAGATGACTGCAAGATTTCCCAGCACCGATGCAAAATCATAATCGCTGTTGGGGATGTTTGAATTACCCGAGCCTACTATAGTAATGTCATTCGGATTCGTCATATCGAACTTGTAATAATCTTCCGACATGCCCGCATGAATAAATCCATCCTGATAATTCGCATAACCACCACCCCCGCTCACAAAATCAGATGAGCTTACATGATTAATATTCGCAGGGTCGGAAATATCAAACAAATGCACGCGCCTGTCAGCCCCCGCGCCAATGATATAATTGCCGTTCATCATTGAGCTATATAAGAGGTAGAGGTCGCTGAAGTTGTCAATCAGCGTGGGATTCACCGGGTCGCTGATATCCATCGTTGACATGCCGATGGCATCCATCGAGGTGAGCACCAATAGATTCCCAATCGCAAAAAGAGGACCGATGCGGAAACCGCCTGTCTGCGGGGGCGGCAGATGTTTCGCAGTGACGGGCGCGAGAGGATTAGAAGCGTCAATAATAAACAAGCCGTTGCTCGAAGCGCCTAAGTAGATGTAAGGAGCTTGCCAGTGAATCCACCACGCGCCCAGCGCATAGTCATCTTCAATCACGCCCGGCAAATCCTCATCGGCAACAAGCAGGGGATTCATCACATCCGTCCAGTCCCATATTTGATAACCTTCCACGCTTTGCAACGCCACGTAATCGCGCCCGTTCATCTTCGTGTAGCCATAGCCGTGCCCTTCACGAATACCTTCAGTAACAGAATCAATTTTTGAATTCACCAACTGCGGATTCCGCGGGTCGCTCATATCAAAAAAAGCAAAGCCTCCGCCCTTGTTGCCCGAATCATTTGCAAGAATCATCACCACGTAGCCCTTGTGCGTGGTGACGTGCCCATGTCCCAAAGGCGCGCCATTTTGCGCATTGAACACGCCAATGGGCTTAAACAATTCACTCTGCTGATACGTGAGGTTGCCAATGCCAGGACCTACCGCAGCCTGTCGCTGCGAACGCCCGCCCGCAACAAACAGCATGAACGCAGCAAGCACAAAAAGGGGATACAATTGCTTTTGCATAACGCAGTGATTTTAAAAAAGGCAAACTAAAGATAGAGATTTTCGCTTTTGAAAGTTGAAAGTTCTAAGTTGTAAGCATTAAGTAATAAGTGAACAGCCGATTTATATTTTGGCTCACTGACCAATTTTATTACCTTCCGGTCACCACAGTCCCAATAAGATATTAGATCAAAATCTAAAAGAGCTTCAAAATACATTTTCAAAACACTTCTCTGAATTGGCTTTGAACTATAATTCACCACCTATTTTTGACCAGATTGTCGGAATTGAATATTGTACAAAGTAGCAAGAAAGTAACGCAGCTTCGAAAGCCCCGGACTGTTTCTGCCCGATAAGTATTTCATTGTTGAAACAAATGCTTTTGCATATTCCTTTTGTTTCAAGTATTCATACACTAAGTGTTCGTTGTACCAACTATCGTTGCCGAGAAACCGGTCATACTTGTAGTTTAGATACTTGTTCATATCCCTGCCCAGTTCTTTTCCAAAAATTAATGCGTTAATCATTTTTGTGCTTTGGAGAATACTTTTAGAATGAATTCTGTAACACGCCAATTTTTCATTCAGAAAAAACAGATTCCCTTTTAATCCGCAAAAAGAAACAAGCATCCAATCGCCCTGATAATATTTATAGTAAAAATCCGGAAATGGCTGCGGGAGGCAGGATTTCCTAAACATAAATGAGGTAGGATTTGTAGGAATATTATGATGATAAAAATATTCCAAATCAAATTTTTGAGGGATGTGTGAGGCAACTTTGTAGAATGGCTCTGTAACGCCTGAATCTTCAAAGTAGCGATAACCGTTCGCAAAGCAGAATGTAACATCGGGATTGCTATCAAAAACTGCAACTTGCTTTACATACTTGCATGAATCTGCATTGTAATCATCTCCATCTATAACGGCAACAAGTTCTCCCTTTGCCCGGACCATCCCGCTTGAGCAATTTCTGGTTGCTCCAACATTTTTTTCCTGCACATTGATTGAGAAATTTTTGATTCTATCTCTGTATTCTTCGGCAATAGAAAGTGTGTTGTCTGTTGAGCGATCATACGCAATTATCAACTCCCATTCAAAGTTAAATTGCTGGTTAAGAATGCTCTCTATGCATTGTCTGATGTACTTTTCGTGATTATAGGTAACTAAGACAATACTGAGTTTCACGTGTCCGCTTTATTCATTTATTGAATTATCTGACGGATGCAACCGGCAACTTCACTAACCATTTTTTTTGTCATTCCGGGCCACAAAGGCAAACTCAGGCAAGTAGCAGCCAATTCCTCTGCAATCGGAAAATCACCTTTATTAAAGCCTAATGATTTAAAAGCATACTGCAAATGAGGCGGAATAGGATAATGAATCAGGGTGCCGATTTTATTTTCAGACAAATGTTTTTGCAACATATCCCTCTGTTGAGTGCGAATTACAAATAAGTGATAAACGTGAGTAGAATCCTGATGGATTGAAGGTAAAGTCAAATCCTTTACTTCCGATAATGCTTCAAAATACCAGCGCGCAATTTCCTGTCGCTGCTGTGTCCACTCATTTAAATATTTCAACTTCACCGAGAGAAAAGCTGCCTGCAATTCATCTAATCGCATATTGTAGCCAATCACTTCATGGCGGTATTTTATTTCAGAGCCGTAATTACGCAGCATTTTTATTTTCTGCGCGAGAGTCGCATCATTGGTGGTAACAGCGCCTGCATCGCCCAATGCCCCCAAATTTTTTCCGGGATAAAAACTTGTTCCGTTGCAGCTTCCCCAACTTCCGGTAAGCTTTCCCTTGTAAGCTGCGCCTTGTGCTTGCGCGTTGTCTTCTACAACATAAAGACCATGCTTTTTTGCAATCTCCATCACAGCATCCATTTCACATGCCTGCCCATAGAGATGCACCGGCATAATCGCTTTTGTTTGTAGCGTTATAGCCGCTTCAATATGCTGAGGACTGATATTGTATGTTGTTAAGTCCGGCTCCACTAAAACGGGTGTGGCGCCAACATAAGATACCGCCAACAGGGTTGCGATATATGTGTTTGCCGGAACAATAACCTCATCGCCTTTTCCAATTCCCAATGCTTTCAGTGATAAGTGGAGCGCATCTAATCCATTGCTGACTCCGATGCAATTTGAAACTTGGTTGAACTTCGCATAGCTTTTTTCAAATTTCTCAACTTCCTTGCCGAGGATATAGAAGTTACTATCATAAACCCCATCAAAGGCGCTTTGCATCTCTGCTTTTATGGCAGCATGCATCGGCAAAAAACTTACGAACGGAATGCTACTCATTCGGTTTAATTTTTTGCTCTAATAATGGGTAATTAGCCGTTTCAATTTGGTAGAGGTCTTGTGAAATTGCCCGCGCTCCAAAGCCTTCTTTCCAATCTAAAAGTCCGTGATTGATCGTTAATCCGTGATCTTCATTGCATGTGCCAAAATCAAAATAGCGATAGTTTTTAAACTCAGCGTCAATCAAAAAATCGAAAAGCAAATCAAGGCATCCGTTGCTTCTTCCTTCAAAGGAGCCTGAAATATATTGCGCATGCGCGACTGTTTTATTCAAAAACATCGTGCATCCCGCCATAATCGTATCGCCAATGTAAATGTTGTATTGCTTTATATTATCAGGAAATCGGGATGCGAGCAATTCAATTTCTTCTAATGTATGAATCGGTTTTAATCCATGCTTTTCAAGCATGTTTGGAACCAATACCTCCTCCCAAAAATGCTTATATGCTACCTGCCCGCCAAGAATTGAAGTTGAAATTTTTTGCGCCTTTTTAATGCTTCTTCTTCTGCGCTCCTGATAAAGTAAACGGGCGTTCTGATCAATTGATAGCGTTGTATTCCGCACATGCAACTTTGCCTTTAAAATAAACAACGCCCATTCAACTTCATCAGATGGAACCTCGGTATAAATCTGCGGTAAAGTCTTTAAGAAAAGAAGTTCTATTTTATTCTCGGACAAATATTTTAAAGCGGCTGAAAATATTTTCAGAAAGGCGTTCAGTTTTATTTGCTGCTCCACAACCAAACCTCCATACGTTAGCCCTTGATGACTGATAATCTGGTTGCCCGAAATGTTTGCGGGTATTATCCCGGCTAAATGCTCTCCGTCACATATCAGGAGCGAATAATCCTGAAAGCGGTCGGCATGATAATCCATGAAATCTCTATTAAAAAGGAACGAGCCGTTCTTCGCCTTTTGAAGAAATTCATTCCACTTTAATTTATACTCCGTAGTATATCTCTTTACCTGATACATTAATTTTCAATCAACTCAGCATACCCAAATCCTGTAGCTCCATTATTGTTCCCATTGTAAAACATAAATGTTCTATCGTTCACCTTAATTACAGCGGGATAACAAATCATTTCACTATCCCACCCACTTTCAGAAACATCAATTCCCACCTCATTATCTTTTCGAATCCAATCTAATCCATTTTCCGATTCAGCATACCCTATTCTGTATAACTCCTTTTTTTTCCTTACAGAATAGAACATCCTATACCCTCTTTCAGTTTTCAATACCCAAGGTCTTCCCACCGAAAACTCGGTCTCCTCATTTGGAACGATACACTGATGACTTTTTATAATCCAGTCATAACCGTCATTAGATTCAGCGTAACCAATACTTGCTGAAATGTAACTCTTATCATTTATCGCCACCCATTTTTTGCCAATCCAATACCACATTTTAAAAATATCATTATCCTGCATCACAAATGGTGCAGCATGGGAGATATAGCTGTCTGCTTTTCTATCAAGTAAAGGTGCTTTAGAGACTCTTTCAAACTTTTCTAAATCATCACTGGATTGTGCCAACCCCATAAATAGCATGTAAGGAACTTGAAAGGCACGCTGGTATCCTACATAGTACATCAACCATTTGCTTTTTGTCTTAACCAACGATGACACGTTTACACCACAGTCATCAAAAGTACCCGGCTCCCCAATGTCTAATATAGGTTCGGGGTGACAATAAATGATTTGCGATGGGTTATCAGGATTAACATCTATAAATGAAACCCTGCCAAAAATGTTTTCATCAGTAGCTGCAAAAAAAATGCGCAACACATTTTTTTGCGGCAAGTAACAAGGCGTAGGTACCATTCCATATTTTTTCGACCACCACAGTGAGGTGTCCGGTTGGTAAAGAATTCCCTTTTTCTCCCATTTCATAATTAAAGCACACTATAATTTAGTAGAATAATCAGGCTTTAATCAATTGTAATGTAACACCTGTCAGGCGTGTATTTTGATCTCCGAATCGAATACTTATCTAATCCCAAAACTTCCCTGACTGCTATTGTTTCTCCGGGCATATCGGGAAAATTCAACTCGTCCATGATTAAGATGCTGCCTTTCGTTAAGTGCGGAAGAATAGCTTGCAGCGCAGCTTTTGTAGGCGCATATAACCCCATGTCAAAATAGGCCATCGCGATTATTGTCTGCGGGTTGTCTTTTAAGTATTGGGGCAAAGTAGTTGTAACATCTCCTTTGACTAACTCATACTTTTTCTTATGCGACATGGTGTTTTCCAACTCATGATATTCCATTAGCTCATTCAGGTAATCCATGTAATTTTCTGTTACAGAATAATTTCCTTTGAAAAGATATTTTGAATCGTTGTCTTCCTTGCTCATCAAGTCGGGGTAACCCTCAAACGTGTCGAAGCCAATTACCCTTCTTGTATAATTGTAAGGCTCGTAAACTCCCCTCAGGGATTGGAACAAGGTTAAATTGGCGCCCCACCAAACTCCGAATTCCATAATTACCCCGGGAACGTCAATGATTTTTTTATACATCTCATCTAAAAAAAGAATGGAGGCTAAAGAGGAACTCCTCAAATACAAACCCAGATTGATTAGCTTGTCTTCAGTTGACAATGGAGAGTTCTCCAGCATTTCAATCAATCTTTTTCTATTCTCCTTATGATTATCAGAGGCTCTTGTTAGGGATGTTTTAGTCATTTTTCAGTATGTTGAATTTCAAGTATGTTGAGACTTCTTCCGGAATATTAGGCGATCCTTTTATCAATAAACCATCCGGAATATTTTTTACAATGTGAACCGCAGACCCAATCAGGCAATCATTCCCAATATTCAGATTGTTTCCCATTGTTGAATTTACGCCCATAAAATTTGCATCTCCAATATTGCAAAAGCCGGATACCACTACATGCGATGAGATAAAATTATGCGAGCCGATGCTTGAATGATGCCCGATGTGATTGCCGCTCCAAAATACATTGTTGGAGCCGATTTTCACAAAAGGCTGAATCGTATTGTCTTCAAAGATGAAACAATTGTCGCCCATCTCCACATTGCGCCAAACAAAGGCTCTTGAACTGATATAATTCGCCAGTTTATATCCTTTCTGTTTTGCCTCGTTGTAAAATCGGATACGCACCCGATTCAGCAGGTTATAGACAAGCGCGATATGCATCTCATATTCTTCGGGAGGATATTCATGCTCAATATTTTCAAACGCCACCACAGGGATGCCGAAAATTTTTTCCTTTTTCAGATATTCCTTTGTTACCGTAAATGCCGCCACCTCATACGGGGAATCATGCGTGAAATATTCATAAGCGATTTCCGCAAATGCGCTGTCTCCGAAAATGATAATTTTTTTAGTTTTCATCGTTTGATAATCAGGATGTCTTCCCGCCTGTTGGCAAAAGGGAGCTTTTCATTTTGCGGTAAAAGATACGTTTCGCAGCCGAAATTTCTAAACCGGCTCAAAATTGAAAAAACTACCGAATCGTCAATCCTTTCTCGGTTTTCATGATTTAATGCAAGGTCTGTGTGCGCGCTTTCAGCGTTCTTTTTAAATTCTGAACCCGCTGCGCTGTTTAAAAACCTTTCGCGCGCGGCATAATTCGGGATGTCGCCCAGCAGCAATCTGCCGCCCGGTTGCAACAGATCAATACACGCATGGATAAATTGAAAAATGCTTTGTTCAAGAAAAACATACTGAATAACGCTGTATGCTAAAATCGCATCTATTTTTCCAGAATAAGTTTCGTTGAAATTTTTAATTTTCGGAAAATAGCCCGGAACTAATATCACGTTGGAATGAAGGTTGCTGCGATCAATATTGTCAAGCATTTCTGCCGAATCAATCAGGAATAATTTTGAGTTTGATGTCGCGGCATGTTTAATCAGCAGTTCAGCCAATTCACTGCAACCGGAGCCGATGTCAAGGATGTTTTGGTTTTCTTTTTTTAGCTGAAGTTTTTCAGCAATGTCTTGAAAAATATCTGCTTCTTTCCCTTTTCTGTAAGCATCTGGAAAACCGATTTTTTCCCACTTAGAGAGATTTTTATCAGCCGCTCTATTTTTAAAATCTTCAAAACTGAATTCCATCGTTTTATTAATTCGGCAGTGGTTTAAAAACAGACTTCGGGAAATTTTTGAAATAGCTCAGGCAAACAAGCCATTGGAATAAATCTTCCCTTCATACACCTATTTTGCTTTTGAATTCCGCGTAATCTCTGATGTAATCGGACTCATCATATTTATTGGAAACAAGCACAAGGCAAATTGCGCCAGAGGAAAAATTCACCAACTCGCGCCACATGCCGGGGATAACATACAAACCGAAATTGGGACGATTCAGATTTACAACTTTTCTGTTTTTCCCGTCATCCAAAATAACATCAAAACTGCCGCTTGCCGCAATAATCAACTGGTGTAATTTTTTGTGCGCGTGACCTCCTCTTGTTTCCCCGCCCGGCACGTCATATAAATAATAAACCCTGCGCACTGCAAACGGAATATCTATGCCGTTGTTCAATGTAGTAATGTTGCCCGCCCTGTTATGGATTTGGGGCAACTGGAGAACATTGCAGTTATAGATTGAGCTATTGAACTCGCTCATTTTTTTGATTTTACAAACGCTTCGTAATCACGAATATAATTATCGGCAGCGTAAAAGTCTGAAGCCAGAATCAGGCAAAGCGAATTGGTGGAAAAATTTTGCAACGAGCGCCAAATCATGTTGGGAACATATAATCCATAGTAAGAACGATTCAGAGAAAATGTGCGCTTTTCTGTTCCATCATCAAGCACAACATCCAAACTGCCGGAAAGGGCGATGATAAACTCATTCAGACTCTTGTAAGCATGCCCACCCCTTTTTTCACCTCCGGGCACGTCATAAATCCAATAGGTGCGCTTTACTTCAAAAGGAATATGATTCTGCTCTTCGGCAAAGGAAAGATTCCCTCGCGGGTCTTCTATTTTAGGAAGCTGGATAATTTTTACGTCTGAAAGTGTTGTCATGGAATTGAAAAACGAATACGCCAGTTACCGCGCCTGCTCAAAGTTCTAAATTTTCAGGTACATTTTCTTGTAATCGAAAACATAGCCTCCTTGCCTGATTTACAGCTTCGTGCAGAGTTTGAATATTCACGAATGTCTTTGCACCAAGTAATAAGCCGCAGTCGTAAAAAAATCGCGCACGAAAGGAATGGATGAGAGAATTGGCACTTGCTTAATCGGGGGCATTTTGAACTTGTAAGTATAAATCGGACTGATGAGATACAACTGCCTTTTTGCAATTTCGAAATTGTTTTTTGCCAGCAGTTTTTCAAATCGTGAAGTAGAAATGCCTGTTTCTTTTATTTCAAGCAATGCTTCAATTCGCTCGGGTGATTCACCACCCGTTTTCAGCATTGCGCGATAAAGCGGCACAGGCAGCAGATGATAGTAAGAAAGTTTGGAGAGCAGTTTGTTTTTGCAAATCTGCTGATGCCCGCCAAAAGGCATGTACCAGGGTGGAAAACCAAAAAACACTTTTCCTCCGGGATTCAAAAAATCTCCGAGACGCGCGATGAATTTTCCCTGGTCATGAATATGCTCGATGACGTCTTTCAGAATCACAAGGTCGAACTTTTTTTGCAAGTCTTTCTCTACGTCAATATCATAAATGTTGCGGGCGATGAACGAGAGTTTTTCTTTTGCAATGTAATCGCCTAAAAATTTTTTCGCCCATTCGATACGCTCACTATGCAACTCGATGCCCACGCAGGTTGCGCCCAATTCAAGAAACGGTTTTAGCACTCCCGCTTCCGCACAGCCAATTTCAAGCACGCGTGTTTCAGATGTGATGTTTACATGCTCACGGACAAACGGCAGCACTGAAGTCTTTGAGTTTTCATATTGAATCTGAAAATACCTTTGCTTGTCAGCGTGAAAGTCGAAAGCCATTGAATTCAATTAGGAATGGAGAATTAGGAATTACGATTTTTTCAGCAGCATTACTTCTTCACAAATTTGAAACGCTTCTCTTCAACGGAAAGAAAATAAATTCCGGGAGTCAATTCTGAGACTTCAATGTTGCTTTCCTGCACTTTACCGGAAGCAATCATTTTTCCAATTGTATTATAGATGAAATAATGCCTGTCGGAAAATTGCTCTGCAAAGCGAATGGAAATATATTCTTTTGCAGGATTTGGATAAACCGCGAAATCATAGGAAGATGATTGCACATTATGCACGGCAGTGGTTCCATCCCATGTTGTCACACTTCCTGTAACAGTTACATTTGTTCCGCCCCCGGGTCCTGCGGGGAAATTATCAGTTGCAACGATGCCATAATAATTTGGTCCGATGAGATAAGGATATTCTGAATTTCCATCCCCATCCATCGTGGCGAAATACGCATACGTTCCGGCAGGATATTCAGGCGTAATGCAAAATCTTCCGTTCTGTTCATCTAAATCGCCATTGCCTGCATATTCATAATCTTCAATGAATGAACCTATTGGAAAATTTGTGTTAATCGCAGGACCATATTGGTTTGTGTTCAACACCGTTCCGTCAGGTAATGTAGTTCTGTCAGTGATGTTCCGTTTTTGATAACTCGTTTGCATTCGTTTGATACCGCTTTGGGCATCATTTCCATCAGCATATCCGTAAGCGCCATAAATCGGAAAGCCATCAAACGCAAAACCATTAATGGGCGAGTGTTGGGTAGAGTCAGGAATATACAAGCCATCAGAAGGATATTGATTGCAAACAGTTGAAGGCGGATTTGCAGAATGCGTGAACGATGCGGGATTTTGGTGATGATGATAAAATCCTTCCGTCAATCCTCCTTGCATATTTGGCGCGGGATGTCCTTTTGTGCAATCAAATCCATCATTTTCCATCACAACGGCATTACGATTCCAGATGCCTTGGTTGTTGTATGACATGGCATCGAGTGCATTGTAAATCGGCACTCCATTCCGCAGCACACCAATATGCCCCAAGCCCGTTGCGGTTTTTGTTCCTGTTTTTTCCTGCGGAGTGCGCGGAATGCGAAATAAATAATCTTGCTCGCCTGCGCGCGCGGGGTTACCATCTAAGAAAGGTCCGGTCGGATAGTCGGGTATGCCTGTGGAGTTGACATACACATTATCAGTTGAGTAGCGCACCTGCTGCACATTCGCATCAATGCCGTTGCTGACGGGTGTTGTATTTCCTGAAACATAGTAGCTTCCTATTTCTCCGTTATTCAATTTCCACGAAAAAATTTCGGGAGTGATTTGTCCATTCACTGCTGCAACCAAAAAGAGCAATAGCATCAAGCACAGATGTCTCATAGAAAAAATTTGAAAGGAAAGATAGAGACTAAATATTAATCCTGTACTGCACGGTGAAATTCAGCGGGGGGTCCATCTTCGCAATGCGCACAGCCGATTCGCGGTTCAGCACATTGCCCACGATGAGCGAAATCTTGCCTAAGTTTTTATCATTGGTGCTGAAATCATACGCTGCGCGCAGATTCAGGAAGATGTCTCCCTGCACTCTTCTTGCCTGCTGCACATCGCGAAATTCATTCACATCAGGGATGAAGAGTGTAAACACGTATTCAACCTTCTCCATGAAACTGTAATACTGAAACTCCATGCCGAAGGTGAATTTATTCACGTCCACTTCAATATTCGCTTTCAACTGATGGCGATAGCGGTAGCCGAGCAAACCTGCATATAATTCATCATCCATGCCGCCCATACTTTTGAAAAAATATTTCATGTAGGTGCCGAATTTATTCAGCGTTTTGGTGGTGTCGCCTGCCTCGCTTAATTCCACAGGATAGGTGAATGTATAACCGCCCAACAAGCGCATGGGGATTTTTCCAATCTTTCCTTCACCTGTAAATGAAAATTCAAGACCTGCCACACGCGCACGACTGGTATTTGATGGTTTGAAGCCAAGGAAATCAAATGAGTTGGTACCGGGGGGCAAAGGGTCGGGAGGATAAACGCCAAACTTATACTCAACCAGTTCCCAGTATTCCTGCCAAAAAAATGCAAGGTCAATGTAAGCGAGCCACTTGCTGATTTGAATGCCTTGCTTTGCAGCTATTTCTCCTGAAATACCAAACTCGGGAAGCAGGTCGGGATTTGAAAATGCATTGATAGGACCTGCATTTGCGCTTACATATCGTTCGGTGAAACTGGGGATGCGGAAGCCCATTCCTGAATTCATGCGGAGATAGGTTCTTCTTCCGGCTTTGTAATTCAACCCGATATTCACCACAGGCAGAGGAACATTATTTACGTCTTCATTATCTTCCCCGCTAATCAACACGGGCGAGAGGTAGCCATACTCGTTATCAATCTTATAGATCTCCCAACGCGCGCCAAACACGACATTAAATCTTCCGAAAGATTTATCCACCTGCCCATACAAAGCCATGAGGCTTCCATCATGAAAAGTGCCTTGAATCATCGTTTCATCCGTAACGGTAAAGTACTGCGCCATCAAACCTCCTGTGAGACGGAGTTTTCTACGGAACTCACGCTGAATCTGGTATTCAGCCATTACTGAATGGAACAGCGGGTAGTTGCTTCCAAACTGCGTTGCTTGGTATTGATAACGGAAACGCAGCAAGTGTTTGTTTTCATTTTTGTCGTGGTAAATCGTCCACGGGTCAAGCGTTACGATTTGCTTTCTGTATGTTGTGGCTGAACCATCATCATTATAGTTATCGCTGTCATAAGGCACGTAAGCTCCGTTGCCTCCGTTTTTCCAAAAGAAAAAATCGCTCTCTTTGCTGTCCTGCATATTCACGTTCAATCCATAAGAAAGGCGATCAATCTTTACAGGGCGATGCCTGAACTTGGCAACAATTCGCACGAATTGCTGGTCATTCAAACGAATGATGCCGCGCTCTTTCATAAAATTTGCGCCAACTACAAAGTCATAGCGTTCATCTACTCTTTTCTTGAATGAAAAAGAACCACCATAGCGCTGAGGCGGAGGAAGGTCTGGGTCATCAGCCGCTGCAATGTTTCCTTCCTTAGGTGGTCCCCACCATTTGAGTTCCTCGCGCCTTGGAGTTGCGTAGCCTTGATAAAAAAGCGTTGCTTCCGTTTCTGCTTCTTCACTCTTTGGATAAGTAGTGATTACATTTATCACTCCGTTCAGCGCAGACGCGCCATACAGCGCAGAAGATGCGCCCTTTATCACTTCCACTTGGTCGGTGATTTCCATCGGCACATTGTTCCAGCGAATGTCTCCGCGGTCAACGGTGTTGATGGGGAGTCCATCCACCAGCAGCAACACGCGCGAGCCAACGCCATAGGAGTACGTACTTCCTCCGCGGATTCCGATGGAATTGTCCACTATCGTTACACCGGAAATTTTATTGATGCTCTCTGCAAGGGTTACGTTGTTTGAATTCTTAATCATGTCAGGCTTCAGCACATCAATGGAGTTCACTTCTTCCGAAACATTCTTTTCAAATTTGCTTCCTGTTACTACCACAATATTGAGTTCCTCTAATTTTTCGAACATGGAAACATTCAACTCTATTGTTTCGCCCGCATTCACTTTTACGTCTTTCACCAATTCGCTGTAGCCGACAAAAGAGAAGGTCACTTCGTAACGACCGGGTTCTACTTCTAAAGAAAATTTGCCGTCAAAATCGGTAGTTGTGCCGGTGCCAACCGCTGATGAAACGCTCACGCCAAAGAGCGCCTCTTTTGATTTTGTATCCGTTACCTGTCCTTTGATGAATCCCTTTTGCGCGAAAACCGAAAAGCAGATAAGAAATAGAAAAAGCAAAATGCTTAATCGCTTCATAACTTTTGATTTATTGGAGCGGAAAATTACAGCATTGCGTTTAAGACTTACTGACGAAAGTCAATTGATATTGGAGCGGCTTTGCCTGTCATTCCGGCTTTATGCCGGAATCCCCTTGTGCTATCTTTGTTTTCAATTAAAAACTTTTCAATGCAGTTTAAAGGAACAGAATCTTATATCGCCACCCGCGAATTACAGGTGGCAGTCAACGCAGCCATTCATTTGGAGAAACCATTGTTGGTCAAGGGCGAACCCGGGACCGGAAAAACATTGCTTGCTCATGAAGTAGCAAGAGCATTGAATAAAAAAATCATTACCTGGCACATCAAGTCAACTACCATTGCTCAGCAAGGTTTGTATGAATATGATGCCGTTTCACGGCTGCGTGATTCGCAGTTGGGAAGAGAAGGCGTTGAGAACATCGCCAACTACATCAAGAAAGGAAAACTCTGGGAATCCTTTGAAACTGACGAACCTGTCGTGCTGCTGATTGATGAAATTGACAAAGCCGACATCGAATTTCCAAACGACTTGCTGCTTGAATTAGACAAGATGGAATTCTTCTGCTACGAATTAAGCAAGACCATCAGCGCGAAACACCGCCCCATTATTTTCATTACTTCCAATAACGAAAAGGAACTGCCAGACCCGTTTTTGCGCAGATGTCTTTTTCACTACATCCGCTTCCCTGAAAAAGAAACCATGCAGGAAATCGTGAACGTGCATTATCCCGGCTTGCGGAAAAAGCTCGTCACAAACGCAATGAAAGTCTTCTACGAACTCCGCGATGTACGCGGCATCAAAAAGAAACCAACGACAAGCGAATTGCTGGACTGGCTCAAACTTTTATTAATGGACAACGTGGACGAAAAAGAAATGGAAGGCGCTGACTTACGCACCTACATTCCACCACATGCAGGCGCATTATTGAAGAATGAGCATGACATGGAGTTATTGCTGAATCTGGGGAAGATTTACCGTCATTGAGTTATACAGATTCTATCGCTTGAAGCGATAGAATCTGTTGTAAATTTTTAATAAATCGTTTCTTATGAAACTAAAGGTTCTTGTACACGAAGATGAAAAGAAAGGCTACTGAGCTGAAGTGCCTTCACTGCCCGGATGCTTCACGCAGGCTGACACTATGGAAGAGTTAATTCCCAATATTTATGAAGCGGTAGAAGGATACTTGAAAGTGACATTTTCATAATTTTAATTTGCTTTAAAACAAACCGATGTCAACTATCGAACTCAAGGAGAAACTCATCAGCACTATCCGTGAAATGGATAACGAGCAGCTTCTGAAAGAAATCGGACGTTTGCTCCAATTAGAAACAAAAGGAAAATACCTATTGAGCGATAAGCAGGTTCAAATCGTGCAGGAAGCGCAGGAGCAAATCAAGCGGGGCGATTATCTTACCGAAAAAGAAGCCGACAAAGAAATTGATGAATGGCTAAACGAAAAGTGATTTGGTCGTTCAATGCTCAAAACGACCGCAAGGAAATTCTGGAATATTGGAAACAAAGAAACAAGTCAACGGCTTACAGCAAAAAACTGCGAAAGCTATTTAGCATTGCCATCAAACAAATCAAAGTGCGCCCGGGGATAGGAAGCCCTACGCAAATTGAAAGCGTAAGAGTGAAAGTGGTGAGAGATTATCTGATTGTTTAAAAGGAATTCGATAGCGAATTGTATCTGTTGGCAATATGGGACAGCCGCAGAAATCCCGAACTGCTAAAAAAGAGGTTACAATCCTAACTTCGATTTGCTCTTGCACGAAAAGCAAAACCGCGATGATTGGGAAAACAGGCAACGGATAGGGTTTAGAAAATAAAAGGTTTCCTCGCTACGTTGCCTGTAAATTGCATAAGGGTTCGCATTTTTCATTTCTAATGAAGCGTCAAATCTCAGCGTTGTTCTGTGCCTTGTTTCTGGCGCAACTTCTCATACCATATTGCTCTGTTGCACAAATCACCGGTTCCGAACAGGATTGTTTGAATGCTATTCCCGTATGTAAAGCGGTTTACTTTCAGGAAAAATCTTACAAAGGATTTGGAAGCATTTCTGAAATCAACACCGCCCATAGTTGCGTGTGGGGAGAACGTAATTCAGTTTGGTATATATTCACCATTTCTCGTCCGGGTGATCTCGAATTTTCAATTACTCCAAATAAAAGCAGTGATGATTATGACTTTGCTTTGTTTAATCTTACCGGACATGCCTGTGATGAAATTTTTAATAATGACAGTCTTGAAGTGCGCTGTAATTACTCTGCTTATTTGGATTCGACATCCCAAACTTCAGATACTGGTCTTAAAGCAGGATACGACAATAACTTTGAACCCTCTGCAGGTCCTTCTTTTTGCAGTCCACTAAGTGTAACTACAGGTGAGACCTATGTATTGATGATTGACAATTTCAGGACATCCGGCTCGGGATACACGCTGAATTTGTCTTTGGGCAGCGCTGATATAAACGATATTCCTCCACCTGAAATAAGTTTTGTCGGAATTAGTGCAGATTCCGCATCATTGATAGTTCGTTTTTCACATCCCATATTTTGCAATTCCATAAACCCGAAGGGAAATAATTTTTCCATTTCAGGACATGTTCCCACTATCATTTCAAGCGTCTCAGCAGGCGAGTGCCTATCTGGATTATATGCGCAACAGTTTAAACTTTCCTTATTGTCGCCCATTAAGGTCGCGGGCTTATATACGCTGCTGTTTGTTCCTCAATCCAATCAATTCACGGTAATGGATTTTTGCGGAAATATCCCATTGCCGGATACGCAATCCTTTACAATAAAAAACAAATGGGA
Organism: Chitinophagales bacterium; assembly: GCA_034440455.1. Classification (GTDB taxonomy): domain Bacteria; phylum Bacteroidota; class Bacteroidia; order Chitinophagales; family CAIOSU01; genus JAWXCB01. Next base: position 3,911 of record JAWXCB010000026.1, on the reverse strand, counting down.
GTTTCACGGTTATGAAGTAAGGTAATCCGAAAGTCAGGGTTAAATTTGTATTTGCATTTTCAGAACCCATGTTTTTAGACTTCTTCTATTCGCTTAAGCAAAACGGCCTCCCGGTAAGCCTCCACGAGTACCTCACCCTCCTGCAAGGTCTCAATGAAGAACTCTACTCAGGCAACATTGACGACTTCTATTATCTCTCCCGTTCCATCCTCATCAAGCACGAAGCCCACCTCGACAAGTTCGACCAGCTTTTTGGAGAATACTTCAAAGGCATCCAGAAAAAAGCTGATGGATTATTCGGCAGCACAATCCCTGAAGAGTGGCTCCGCAAAAACCTCGAACGCCATCTCACCGAAGAAGAAAAAGCCCTCATCAAAGCTATGGGCGGGCTCGACAAGCTCATGGAGCGCTTCAAAGAATTGATGGAAGAGCAGAAGAAGCGCCACGAAGGCGGCAACAAATGGATTGGCACAGGCGGCACCTCACCGTTCGGAGCCAACGGCTACAACCCCGAAGGATTCCGCATCGGGCAGGCAGGCAGCCGCAACCGCAGCGCCATCAAGGTGTGGGACCAGCGCCAGTTCGCCAACCTCAAGGATGATGAAGAGCTCGACACCCGCAACCTCAAGCTCGCCCTCAAGCGTCTGCGCGTCTTCACCCGCGAAGGCATCCAGGAAGAGCTCGACATTGACGACACCATTGACCGCACCTGCCGCAATGCCGGCATGTTAGACATCAAGATGGTGCCCTCCGAGCGCAACCGCGTCAAGGTGCTCATCTTCTTCGACATTGGCGGCTCCATGGACGACCACATCGAAACCTGCGAAAAGCTCTTCTCAGCCGCCCGCCACGAATTCAAACATTTAGAATATTTCTACTTCCACAACTGCGTTTACGAAAGCGTGTGGCGCGACAATCGCAGGCGCAGCGACCGCATCCCCACCTTCGATGTGATGCACAAATACAACCGCGATTACAAAGTCATCTTCGTGGGCGATGCCGCCATGTCGCCTTATGAAATCACCCATTCAGGCGGCAGCATCGAGCACAACAACCCCGAAAGCGGGCTTGCGTGGCTCCTGCGCCTCAAAGAACATTACCCCTACCTCGCCTGGATAAACCCCAATGCCGAGCACGGCTGGGATTATTTCGCATCCACCAAAATCATCCGCGAATTCACCGGCACCCGCATGTTTCCCATGACCGTCAGCGGCATCGCGGAATGCATGAAAGCCCTGAAGGATAAGAAAGTAAAGTATCAAACAGCGAAGGAGAAGTATTGACGAATGCGCCATTGCTTGAGTGCCCGCACGATGGTTCACCCCTGAGCGGAGTCGAAGGGTGGCGCGTACTGACCTCGTTTCCTTTGTAACTCGCGCAGCGTTCTCGTCATAAGTTCAGAAGTATCTATTGGCGAAAACCAAATGTTCCCAGTAGTGTTCCCTGATAGGACGGATTATTCAATTCAATCGGCAGAGTCAATCTAAAATCATCATTGAATTAATATCACACTCCCCGACTCTTTCACGCTTTTGAAAACACCCCCGTTTCCGTTAGGGATGGAATATTCCGCATACCACATATACACTCCCAAATCCTGCAACGCATCCTTGTAAGCGCCATCCCAACCCAACTTAGTATCGCTTGTTTCAAAGATTTTCTCTCCCCAGCGGTTAAAAATCAAGAGCCTGAAATTACCAATGGCGCAACCCGCTAAGGGTTTAAAGAAATCATTCTTGCCGTCACCGTTCGGGCTGAAGGCAGAAGGGAAACCCACTTTGCATCCGCAATCTTTTACATTGATGGAAATGCTGTCGCTTGCTGTTCCGCATTGATTATTAACTGACACGGAATAAACTCCCGCAGTTTTCGCGGTGAATGTAGCAGCCGTTGAATTATCCTGCCATAAATAATTCGCTCCATCGAAGGAAGCATCCAGCGTGATGTCAATTTTGCCGACACAATTTTCAACGTCAACTCCAAGATTCACCTGCGGAAGAAGTTCAGCCGTTACTTCCGCAGTGTCAGCCGTTTCACAAGGACCATTCGACACGCTCACGGAATAAGTACCACCGGAAGTTACATCATACACAGCCTGAGTTGCACCATCTTGCCATTGATAACTGCTGCCACTTGATGACACATCCAGAATAATCGTATCATCACCACAAAGCAAATAGCTAACATTCAAATTCACCGATGGAAATTGATTCACCGTAATCGTCACTGAATCGTTCATACTGCAAACACCTTTTGTGACAGTGACCGAATAGGTTCCTGAAGTGCTCACCGGATAAACCGGATTTGCTGAACCATCCTGCCAGTTATAAAAAGCACTGGGCGAAGTGGCATCAAGCGAAAGAACATCCCCTTCGCAGACGATAGTATCATTTCCCAATTCAACAACGGGAAGAGAATCAAAAGTTATCACGGCAGAATCTCTTCCCGTGCAGGAATTCAAGCTTACCTCTGCCCAATAAATTCCTGAACTTGTAGCGGAAAAGGAACTTGCCTGTGAGCTATCCTGCCATAGATAGATGTCGTAACCAGCACCTGCGTTAAGCATCAAACTTCCTTCGCAAATCGCAGTATCGTTGCCAAGACTGGGCGTTGGATGAGAATTGAAAATCACATTGATGGTATCAATCTCTGTACATAATCCTGAAAAAGCTGTCGCCCAGTAAGTCCCGGTAATGGTAACGGAATAACTGAGCGCGTGAGAACCATCTTGCCAAATAACTGAATCAACTATGCCCGCATTGAGCAATAAAGAATCTCCAATGCACAGAGCAGTATCGTTCGGAAGCAAAAAACCAAAATCTGGGTCATTTACAATCGCGCTCAACACAGTGTCACAGCCACCGTCTGAAATGGTCACACTGTAAGAACTTGCAAATACATTAGTCAGGTCTTGCGCAGTACCACCACTCGACCAGCTATAGAGATAACATCCCGCACCGCCAGTTGGAGTGATGAAAATTCCGCCATCATTTCCACCGCAAACAGAAATATTTTTTACGGAATCCAAAGCAACCGTCATCGGTGGAGGATTACCCACCACGATAAGCGCTATCGCATCGCTAATGCAGTTGTCATGATACACCGCATACTGATGACACCAGTATGTCCACGTGGCATCTGTCGTGATGTAGTAATAGCCGGGTGTTGAAGGAGCAGTGAAGCTGGAAACGTAGCTGCCAGTTTGTCCCCCATACAGCGATCCGATGCAATCCGTGTTCGGATAAGTTGTTGTGCTTGGGCTTCCGGGTACTAATGTTCCCGCCACGCCAACATAAAAGTAGGTGATGCAGCCGGGGCAGGCAGTGATGTTGGCGGAAACTCTGAAATCAAATGAAACAGAAAATGCAGCGCCCGGAGCGATAGTGGCAAAGTTCCCACCGCTATTGATGGAAGCGCTGGAAAATGTCAGTGTTCTTCCGAGTCGTGAAATGTCAATGGGATCGGGAGGAGGCTGCGGCACACATTGGGCATAAGACACCAGTGATGCGAAAATGATGAGGGCAGAAGTGAGTGTTGTTTTAAAAAAATGCACGAAAATATCATAAAAGTATTAAACTTTAAGGTTAGTTTCATTGATACTAACAGCAATTTTTTAATGCCAGTCCGGGCATTAATCCTTCTCTACCAAGCTCTGGCTATTCGCCTTGGTAAGTGGCTGGTATTTAAGCTATGTGGATAGTCTTGGGGGTTCAGAGGAATACATCAACTTTGACACCGTTCCCCCTCGTAAGTATATTAGACTTCTTCGGAAAATACTCTTTGACTAAAGGGTAACGCGCGCTTTTGCACCACCTCACCCCCGCCCCCTCTCCATTTGGAGAGGGGAGTCCAAACTGCATCATAAACAAAAGAGGCTTTCTCTAAATGAGAATTACATTTTCCGAAGAGGT
>JAWXCB010000025.1:0-42319 GCA_034440455.1 Chitinophagales bacterium | reverse complement strand
TTTTAGTTCGTCAAAACCAAAATATGAAAAGAGGGGCAGTCAATTTGACCGCCCCTTGCTTTTTAGAACTTCAGATGATTTTTTTGTCGGTCAGTAGTGACAAAAAATGTTTACCTTAGCAAGAAGCAACTATTTTTCACTCATAAATTTAAAAATTATGAAAACACTTTTACTCAGCCTTCTGTGTCTTTTATTTCTCCGCGAAGGGCAAACCCAGCCAAGGGAGTTAACTGTCGGAGTAGAGCAGTCCTTAAAAAAATCAGCTGACTATTTTCGTTCTGTCGGGACGGATGTGGGCAGAACTGATGTTGCAATGCTGCTATTTATATTACAGGAGCATTTTAACTACTCCCTCGGCTTGTCATCTGTAACAGAATACAAGAAGCAAAATTTGGAATTACAAACTTCTTACTTCAAACTCTATAACACCTATTTCGATGGAAGAAATGCTCTTCTATTTGACGATAACACAGTGAACGAATATCTACAGGGTAATCTTTACACACTTGACGGGCTTACTCTGTGGTCAATGTTTTGCAATAAATTTCCATTACCGGATAATTATCTTAAAATATTGCATGAAAATGCAGAAATGGGGGATTATGAAATGACGCACGCAGCTTTGCAACTGGGAAATATTCTTAATACGCAGTGTGTTAAACCTGGAGAAGCGACTGAAGCATTACGTGAAAAATTGGTAAAAGGCTTAGTGAATGAAATGAATTCCAACATTGAATTTAAAAGTTCAGATGATTTGAAATATCAGTGCATGGCTATGTTATATTACCTTGGAAAGGGCAACATGATAAAGGATGAGCAAATTCAACTCCTCCTCAAAAATCAATTGAGCAACGGTGGATGGGCTCCTAATGCAAAAGAAGGAGGAGAAGCGAATGTGCATACCTCTGTTTTAGCTTTATGGGTACTCTTGGAATATCAAAATCGAAAAAATTAAACTTCTAATAGGATTATCTGAAACTTAATTGCTCCGCTTTTTCCTGAAAATTATTAGCGAGGTAATAATTCAGAAGGATATTTTTTATTTGGTTGTCTGAATAACCCATCTCCATGGTTTTTTCAAAATACCAGACTGCCCTTTCTTGTTGACCGCTGAAGTAATATATCATCCCGAAATTATAGTATGGATAATAAGCTTGAGGGGATAACTTCATCAGTTCGGAATTTATTTTCAAGGCAGCCTCTTTGTCTTGTGCATTGAACATCACTTGGGCATAAAAAAACAAAGTCATTGTATCTTGTGGAAGTTCTCTATAAACGAGTTCAAAAAGGGTTGCTGCCTCCTCGAGATTACCTTTCAGGAAATATTGTTTTGCAAGCTGGAAGCGTGTTGTGTTGCTTGCAGAGTTTTTTTCATGCGCCATTTTAAAATAATAAAATGCGGAGTCTCTGTTTTGATTATCATACTCGTAAATCATCCCGAGCCGAAAATACGGATCATCGTAGGAGGGAAGGATTTGTGTAACCTGCTTAAAATGGTTTTTACTCTCTGAAAGAACCCATTTGTTAGATTGCTTTAACGATTTTCCGTAGTCTAAGTAGCGTAGCTTTGCATATAAATAATTTGCCAACGCTGATTTTTTCAAATGCGGCATATCGGATATCATCAAAGTTTCAATATTCTTCCATTGAAAATTTCGATGAATAGTTAATGCTACGGAGGCTGAAAATACAATTATCCCTGCAAGGAGCGCCAATTTGCAAAAGCCCACTTTATATACAGAATCTTCTAAAAGCAAAATAAGTTGGTGAATCAATATGAATACTGCCGCTATAAGCCATAATTGAGCAATAAACAAAGAACGTTCCGCTACAATACCTGGTATTGGAAAAATATTGCTGTAGAATGAAATATTGAAAAGATAAGTCAACAGAAATAATCCCAATAAATGTTTGCGATAAAACAAGAAAATCCCGCCTATAAACATGGAAACATGTAACGCAGCTGAAAATAAAACTAAAGGAAGATGAATCGGCACAAGAGGAACCATATCATAACCATAGTAGAATCTAAAGGGGTAGGGAAAGAAAATGAATTTCAAATAAAACAACAGGGTTTTGAAAATAAAACCGATTGCAAGAAAAAGGTTCTCATTCTCTGCTAAAGGATTTTCAATGAAAACAGGCTTTCTATCTGAAAGCCAGATATTAACTGAGAGCGAGACTGCTGATAACATAATTATCAGTGCTATAAAAATAAATATTGACTTCTGTTTTTTCGGAATTCCGTTAAAAGTTAAAACCAGGAGTATAACTCCTGCTATTGGTATTGACAGCACCATCTTGGACATAAAGGAAAGCGAAATAAAAAAAATTGCTGCCAAAGCAAAGAGCAGTCGTTTCCCGGAAGAAAAGAAATATTTATATGAATATGCAAGAGCAGCTAATGCGAAAATCATGCTTAAGATTTGCTCACGATTTTTAATGGAAGCAACCGTCTCCGTATTAGCAGGATGAACGACATAAAACAGTGTGATAATTAAGGGCAGGGCAGAATTTAATTTGCCAAGTTGAAACACTTCACCTAAAACCCTATAGATGATTAATGCCAATACAACGAACAATAAAACATTCACCAAGTGGCTTATATGCGGGTTACCGCCAAAAAATTGATGTTCAATCGCAAAAGTAATTCCGGCAATCGGGCGGTAATCCATATTTAACGCCCCGATTGAGCGATAGGGATTGGTTAAAAGGTCAGGGATGCCCTTGAATCCATTAGGAATATATGGGTTGCCCGTTACAGCAATATTGTCATCAAATGAATAATCATTCCTTATCGTGTTGCCATAACAGAGTAAGCAGACAAGCGAAAGAATTATACAAGCCCTCTGATTATTCAACCATTTTAAATTCATCCCGGCAGCAAGCAAACTTTTTTTCTCATGATGTATCGAATTTGCCACAAACTAAAATTATTTTCTTTTGCTGGAATTTTGCTAAGTTCAAACAATAAAATCAATTTATTCATTCTCACGAATGCAGGTGGCTAATTAATTTGTTTTACCCTTTTCTAATAGATAACTGATGCGGAAAGATTCTGTTGCTTACATGCTGAAAAAATGGGTCGGGATTTCGGTAATCCGAATATTTGAACAGATCGTAAAATTAACGGATGGAAACAAAGATTTTTATAATACACAAGATTTTCCGTTTGTAAAAATTCTTGAAGCGAATGCTGATAAAATTCGTAAAGAATATCTCAAAGTAGCCTCCAACACTTACATTCCTAAATTTCAAGAAGTTTCTATAGAGCAAGAAAAACTAACCAATGATGATAGCTGGCTTTCTTATTTACTTACGGTCTATGGAAATGATTTAATTGAACACAGGGAACGCTGTCCCGTCACAACAGCTTGTCTCAACCATGTTCCGCTCATGACAACTGCGCTTTTCTCTGTTTTAAAACCAGGGAAGAGTATTCCGCCTCATCGGGGTGCATATAGTGGTGTACTACGATGCCACCTTGCGCTAATTATTCCAGACGAAACAAAATGCGAGATAACATTGAATGGAAAGTCGAAAAACTGGGAAGAAGGAAAGTGCCTTATTTTTGATGATACATTTATCCACTCTGCATGTAACATGAGTGCTGCCACCCGGGTTGTGCTTTTCATTGATTTTATGCGCCCTCTGCCTTTTCCGCTTAACTATCTTAATTTTTGGCTACTACAACTGATTGCTGGTTCAGAATTCATTGGCGAAATACTTGAGCGCTCTCATCATTTGGATGGAGTTAAAATTCGAAAAAGGGAAATCAGGTTTTAAAAATATACTCCTGCAGAATGAATCCCAAAGACGATACCTACACACTGGTTGTACCTGTTTTTAACAGCGGGAAAAATCTTTTTATTCTGGTAAAAGATTTCAAAGAACTTCTGCTTAACAATGGCTTTAAGATTAATCTCATTCTGGTTGACGATGCGAGCAATGAAGAAACAAGAAACATAGCAGAACAACTCACTAAAATAAATGAATTTGTTTCAACCATTCGCCTGAAAACAAATTCAGGACAAGTTGCTGCAACCACCTGCGGCATTCATTCTGCCGAAGGAAATGCTATCATTACAATGGATGACGATTTACAATATCCCATGCGGGAAGTCGTAAAATTGATTGAGTTCTATCAGAAAAGTAATAAAAAAATCATTTTTGGATACCCTGTTAAACGCATGCATAGTTTTAAACACCGCCTTGCCGCACAATTAGTTATCTTGCTCTTCGACTTTCTTGTTTTACCACGCTACCGCAATGTGAACTTCTACACCACATTTCGAATTTTCAGCCGCTCTCTGTTTTTTGACACAAATAATTCCAAAATAGACCGACACCTTTTTTATGTATGGGACATACCTGTAAGCGAAATGGACAGCATTCCTGTAGAGCATCAAACACGTAAAAACGGAAAGTCCACTTACACATTTCTAAAAATAATACACACGTTGCTGCCTCCTATTCTATTCTGTGTTAGTCGCATTTCTTTATACTGCTTTCTTTTATTAGCTCTTATCACAATTGCTCTAATGATAGCCGGGCTGTCGTATTCCATTTTCTTTTACCTAATTATTACAGGTTGCATATTTTCGTTGATCTTGATTCCTCTGTCAAAGAATCTCCTTCAAAACAAACGCAGGATAAAATATGAGATAGAGAAAATCACAAAATAATGAGCGCATTAAAAAAAAATACAAGCCCTTTAAAACTTGATATTGCTTATTCGGCATTTGAAAGTGATTTTTTTAATCTTCGGGTATTCAGAAGCCTTGGTTCGGATTTACCTGATGCCGAAACGCTAAGGAGTTTTTGCCTGAATGAAAATATTGATTTACTCCGCCTTAAAATTGACATAACACAGGAAGAAAATATCAACAACACCCTTTACAATACGGGATTTCCGTTTTTTTATTCGCATTCGGTAATGACCGTTTTTGCCGACTACCTACACGATGAATTGCCTGCTTATAAAAATGAAAATCTTGCTTTCGAAAAATATAACCGCACGAAGAACAAAGAACGATTTCATGATTTGGTGTTTAATGGCATGGGGGATAATCCTATTGGCTACTATAAAACACCCCTAATTAATGAATATATTTCCAAAGAAAATGAAGCGCATTGTTATGCCGATTACTACACCCAACTATATGATAGCAGCCAAAAAGAAAAACTCGCGTTTCTGATGAGTAAAGATGGCAAGGATGCGGGAGTGTTTGTTTTCGAACTGGAAGGCAATTCAACAATACACACTTCCATGGCCGCTTTATTACCCCAACACAGGAGCAGTGGCTTATTCCATGACATGAAAGTATTCAGACAACATTATTGCATTGAAAATGGAATTACGAATGCCTATGCGGGTTTCAGAATAAACAACTTTCATACGCCAAATTCACTTTTGAAAACAGGATATAAAATTGTTCGCGCTGAACATATTTTTCATTTACCCCTCTTACTGAGCAAACACCCAGTGCGTTGACTATAAGTAATTTTCTCCAAATTATGACTTGGCGCATCTGATAAAAAAGACAGTTATTTATTGTGTTTTTTTTTGTAGATTTAGACTATTCGCGCTAAATATTTCAAAGCGGATTATTTCATTTTAATATCAACTCCAATTCTGGATGATGAGAATTTCAAAATATGTTTATGCCCAAATTACTCACCTCATCGCGATTGCAACGATTTGTCCTTTCATAATTTATGCTCAGGCTTTTCACGAAACAAGCCAATCATCCGGAGTTAATCATCATTACTATTCGCCTATTTTAGTTGGCGGGGGGGTCGCTGTATTTGACTATAATAATGATGGATGGCTTGATATTTACTTAACCGGAGGTTTTATGCCGGATAAGTTATATCGAAATAACGGGGACGCTACTTTCACTGAAACAGGAGTAACGGCAGGCATTGACCAGTGGGCTAACTCAATCACAGTTGGAGTCACCACAGGTGATATTAATAATGACGGCTATCGCGATATTTTAGTTACAAGATGGGAAATGCCTGTTGGACTCGTGCCTCTTACAACAAACATCCTTTACCGAAATAATGGAAACGGGACTTTTACAGATATTACTGTAGCCGCTGGAATTACAGGAAAAGCAAGAGGAGCAGCTGCTACCATGGGTGACTATAATCTTGACGGCTGGCTTGATATTTACATCGTGAACTATGTAGATACCCAAGATTTCATTAGAGATTCTAATGGCTCTGCAATCGGATATGCTTATACCGGCTTCGCTAATTTTCTATATAAAAACAACGGAAATGGAAATTTTACTGAAGTTGCATCGCAATTACATGTTGGAGATAAAGGCACCGGACTGGCAGGGGCATTCTCCGACTACGATAACGATGGAGACCTTGATATTTTCGTTGTAAATGATTACGGAAGTTGGACATTGCCCAATAAATTATATCGCAATGAATATCCCATAGATTCATTTACAGATGTTGGAAATTTCAGCAACTTCAACTCAGAAATTTACGGAATGGGCATTGCAATTGGTGACTATGATGAAAACGGATATTTAGACTACTATGTAACCAATATTGGCGATAACCCTCTGCATAAGAACAACGGCAATGGAACCTTTCAAAATACGGCTTCCCAAGCTGGAGTGAATAACGGAAATATTGGAGCGCTTCTTACAAGCGGTTGGGGATCTGCATTTTTTGACTACGACCATGACACGCAGCTTGATTTATTTGTATCGAATGGACAAATTCCTGTGCCTGCTTTTATTGCTAACATCGATAATGATCCAAATAAACTTTTTAAAAATAACGGCAACGGTACTTTTACTGATGTATCCATTGCTGAGGGCGTAAGCGACTCAACGAGAGGCAGAGGGTTTGCAATAGGAGACTTTGATAATGATGGCGACATAGATATGATTGTAGTCGTTACCGTTGAACAAAACACCGCACAGGAACACACTCTACTTTTCCGAAATGATTTATCAAACGGAAATAACTGGCTCAAAGTGCAACTGCAAGGCACGGTGAACAACCGCGATGGATTTGGAAGCCGTGTGGAAGTGTATGCCGGTGGAAGAAAGTTCATCAGAGAAATTGATGGCGGCTCCAGTCATGCATCGCAAAATACCAGTATCGCTCATTTCGGGTTAGCTAATTATGCTATTGCAGATAGCGTTAGCGTGATTTGGCTGGGAGGCGCAAAACAAACAGTTAAGCATATCCGCGCAAATTCCTTTCTTAAAATTATAGAGGGGGGCAACACCCAATTGCTAACAGAATTCCATTCTGCAATCTGCGCTGACGATAGTTTTTATGCCGGAGGGGCATATCAAACTACCCAAGGTATCTATCGTGATACCAATTCTGTTGCATTAAATATTGACAGTATCGCTATCACCCATCTGACTGTGAATCCGATTCCGCACACGCTGCATTATAATGAAATTTGCCAGGGAGATAGTTTTTTATACAATGGCATTTCCTATTATAATGACACAACGCGGCAAGATACTTCTGTTTCTTCTCAGGGCTGCGACAGTATCGTAATCTTCACCCTGCATTTAACGCCATTTCCTGTGACTTACGCAAATCCGAAAATTTGCGCAGGCGACAGTTTTTATGCAAGCGGAAATTGGCAGGCAATTTCAGGCACGTACTACGATACAATTCCCGCTGCACTCTGCAACAGGATTACAGTCACTAACTTAAATGTTATTCCCCCGATGACTCCTGATACCGTAACTGCTTATATCTGCCCCGGTGACAGCATTTGGTTAGATGGCGCTTTCCGAAATCTGGAGGACTATTATACTGATTCCCTGACTTCGTTTTTCGGTTGCGACAGTGTGGTTGTCACTTGGCTGGACATATTAGAACCACAAATCATCGAATGGCAGTACACTCTTTGTTATGGCGACACGGATTACTTTGGCTCCTTTGTATTGACAAGCAAAGGCACTTATTCCGACACGTTCGAAAACTTTGCCGGCTGTGACAGCATTGTGCTTGTGTATGTACAAGTTGACACCTCTTACGCAATTCATCGTGATTGGAATATTGCTGAAGGAGACAGCTTTTTTGCCGGAGGCATCTGGAGAAAAGAAACAGGAGTTTACCTTGACAGATTATTAGCCGAAAATGGCTGCGACAGCATTATCTACACGCACCTTTATGTAGATTCGTTAAACTTAATTTTTGAAAATACTGCGGATTTGAATTTATCCATCTATCCGAATCCTGCTCATAAACAAATTACCGTCAGCTACTCCCTGCCGGTGAGTTGTGGAATTGAAATTGAAATTTCATCCGTGTCCGGCAAGCAGCTTTCCTTATTTAAATTTCTCAAGACTACCGGAAATCATGCTGACAACATTAATCTTGATAATTTTTCTCCGGGAGTTTATATTTTTTCTATTATCACTCCTTACTCCGCCCAAATCAAAAAAATTATAGTTTATTAAGTTATTGCTTACCGCGTTTCAAACGCTGTCTAATTTTAAACCAATTGCTTATTTTGGTCAAGCAATTAATTATGTTTACAATTACCTCATGACCCACAAAACAATCCGCATCGCAGGTGCACAAGGCTTTTATGGCGACAGCCCCATGGCTGCCCTGAATATCGTAATGGAAAAAGGCGCTGACTACCTGATGCACGATGCGCTTGCCGAACTCACGCTTTCCATTTTACAGAAAGATCGCCAACAAGACCCTTCGCTTGGTTATGCCCGCGACATTGAGTTGATGGCGCGCACACTTTATCCCGCTGCGTTTGCAAACGGCATTAAAATAGTGTCGAACTCAGGTGGCTTAAACCCGCACAGCGCAGCGAAAAAGGTTTCTGAAATTCTTGCGAAGCAAGGCATTAAAGGAATTAAAATCGCAACCATCACCGGTGATGATTTGCTTGCAAAAATTCCTGAGTTGCAGCAAGCGGGATTGCAATTAGAACATTTAGATACGGGCGCTCCACTTTCCTCTTCAAAAAATCCGCTCACGCATGCGAATGTTTACATCGGTGCAAAGTCAGTGAAAGAAGCGCTTGATAAAGGAGCGCAGTTAATTCTTGCAGGTCGCGTTGCTGACCCATGCCTCACGCTTGGAATTCTCGCGCATGAATTCGGCTGGAAGATTGATGGCGATTTATCGCAAAGCGATTTAGACAAGCTCGCCTGTGGAATTACCATCGGTCACGTGATTGAATGTGGCGGACAGGCATCCGGAGGAAACTCGTATGCAGAGTGGCCGATGGATTATCCGATTCACAATCTTGGCTATCCGATTGCACATGTGCAACACGATGGCTCTGCAATTTTCACGAAGCTCGAAAGCCAGGGTGGCAAAGTTTCGCGCAATACAATTCGCGAACAACTCGTGTATGAAATTCACGACCCCGCAAATTATATCACGCCTGATGTAACGGTAGATTTGACGCACGTTGAAGTGAAAGACATTGCGCCCAATCAAGTTTCCTTCAAAGGCGCAAAAGGAAAACCGCGCCCTGAAAAATTAAAACTTGCCATCGGGCAAATGGATGGTTTCATCAGCGAGCAGTTTTTCTTTTTCTCGTGGCCCTATGCGTATGAGAAATGTGAAAAGTTTATTGATGCCGCAAAAAATATCTGGGCAAGCCTGCCCCTGCAAATTGAGCGCTCTGAATTTTCGATTATCGGTATAAACGGCATTCATGGCGATGCTTCCCCTGCTCCATCAAAAGAATGGCTTGCACAAGCAAATGAACTCGGTGTGCGCGTTACACTTAAACATAAAGATGAGCGCACCGGAAAAATGGCGATGGTGGGCATCACCTGTTTAGGATTGAATGGTCCTCCCGGAGTAAACAGTATGCCGGGCTGGGGGAAAACAGGAAGAGTGAAACTGAAGTTGTGGCCTACGCTGATACCGAGAGAGTTTGTAAAGGAAGAAGTGCAGCTAATTGAAGTATAGCCTCACCCCCGCCCCCTCTCCAAAGGAGAGGGGTGTCCCAACAGTAGCATTTTTAAACAGAATCACAGAAACACATTCATTGAGTTAAAGTTCGGACTCCTTCTTCCACCTTAGACGGAGCGGGATGAGGGTTGCATTCAACCCGCCTTCACCAACTTCAGCACCTGCTTTCCATTTGCAGTAATCAACACCGCCATATACACTCCGTTTGGCAACGCGTTTCCGCTTGCATCTTCTCCATTCCAAGAAAGAGTAATGTTGTTTTGTGAAGCTGATGCGCTTAAATCTCTAAACACTTTTACTTCCTGCCCCATCATGTTGTAAATTCTTAACTCAGCATCTTTCAAATCATTGATGTCAATTGAAATCGTGATTGTCACCGAGTTGCTGAAAGGATTAGGAGATGCGCTCAAAACAATACTCGAACTATCAGGGTCAACTACGGCAGTTGCTCCATTTCCGCCACCACCTGATTCATCTTCGCAATTTTCACAAGCCGCAAGCGTATCGTTCGGCTCCAGCGCAAGAAAGGCGGTGTACAGGGAAAGCACACGGTTTGCCAAACTGGTGTCTGCAATTTCTCTTGAGTATTGATAATAGTTGCTTTCACGCTCCAGCGCATTGATAAAATTTCCAGCCCACATTTTTCGTGTGAGCGTGTCACACACATAAGGGCTGCTGAACTGCCAGTTTTGCATCGCCACACCGGAATTCGTGAGCACAGAAAGCTCTGCGTTGAGCGAACCGCTTCCATAATATTTTCCCACTTCCATATAAGGTTTGCTGAAATACAACGCATGGTCATCTTGCAGTTCGATTTCAGAATGCGTAAATCCTGATTGCATATCACTGTACAAACTGTAAGCAGGAATCTTAATATCAAAGGAAGCAAACATCTCGTGCATCAGTTCGGAAAAACTGTTTTTGGCTGTATAGGAATAATAGTAGTAGTTGTTCCACTGCCAGTCGTAAGAATATTGATATTGATGCGAAACATACTTTCCGGCTGTGCCGCTGCATATCCTGCTATAAACAGTTGCATCATAGTTGCTGTTTCCACTTGATGAGAAATCATAATTCACCACATTCATCTTCACGCCCTGTGCTTGTGCGAGAATGCCGCTTACTGCTGAATTGGATGTTGAATAGGTGTAACCATGCGTGCTGTTGGTGACAAGCAAAAGCTGCGCATCATTGCCGTGCGTTCGGATGTATGCCGTTCCATACTGCAAATAAGTTTGAAGGGAAGCTGCGCTTCCGGTGTTAGTTGGCAAAACTGAAAAGACGCTATTCACAGTGAGCGGTTCGGCAGGCAGAAAATTTGCGTTTGCCTGCTGCACAGAATTGCCGTTCACAAAAAAGAGATTAAAAGAATCAGAGGGCGACAGATATTCAAGCAGCATCTCTTTTGTTTTTGAAAGCATCTCGTTGCGCTGTGTCTTGCTGTTACCCTGCGTATATTCCATCATCACCACCACTTTTCGCGATGAAGTGAGATTGAGCGCTTGCTGAGGATGAACAACCAGTTGATAATAACCGCTGTTAGCGCTTGCCGCATACACGCCTGCAAACACGCCATTTTGCAAAGGAGAATCATACGCGATTTCCATTCCGCTGTAAGATGAAAGCGCAGATGCGGGGAGCGTAGCAGTGTAGGTTCCCGAACCGGAATAAACGGAAAACGGAAGCATCCCGATTTCGCTGATTACAGGATTCCGGAAAGTAGCGTCCGTATGCACAACAAGTTTCAAATCAGGCGTTGCATACGAAAGTTGTAGAAGGTCAATCGGCAGCGGGGCAGAAACCATGTTGCGTGTCCAGCGCGCAGGCACGAGGTAAGTGATTTTCACTTTTCGCGAACTGTTGCCGCTGAGAGGATATATGCGCAGTTGATAACAGCCATTCGATGTTTTTGTAAGAATAGAAGGGTCTTGCCGTCTGTTCACGATGCCTTCATAAATCTGTGAAGCAACACTGCGGTCAATCAAAATCGCCTGCATAATATCATTGCCCACCCACAGCCACGAGTCGTGGATGATGCTATTTTCCGGCAGACAAAAGTCCAGTACAATTTCCAATGGGGTGTTTGCGCTGCCGTAATAATTTGAACCTTTCGCGGAGATGGTCAGATACAAGCCATACTCGATATACACGCCTTGCGGCTTCACCACAAGTGTAGCCTCTTCAATCGTAGCGGGGTCCCATCCCCACGAGAGCGGGTCTTGCACATGCAGACTTGACGACTGACTGAATACAGAAATTGAAACGAGAAACAATAATGACAGGACGACAGGAAAACAGATTGTGTTTTTCATGATTGAGGGATTTTTGGGTGAAAAATGAATGAACAACAATGCGAATGTATTTGCACTTTGCGCGGAATCAAAATTTTCCGTGTCACCTTCCTGCAACATTATTATGACACAACGATGATGCTTCGGTATGCAACCAAAACCATGTATCTTTCGGAAAGTGTCTGATTGTTAACTTTATAAAATAGAGAACGATGAATATCAAAACGGAGATAAACCAACTCAAATCGGAGTTAGATAAAATTGAAGACACGAGAGTATTGAAACTTGTCAGGGAGATATTGGAATTTGCAAAAATGCAGACACAACAAGATTGGTGGAACGAATTAAGTACAAAAGAAAAAATTAGGATACAGGAAGGCATCAGGCAAGCGGATGCAGGTGAATTAAAGAGTTATTCTGAAGTCAGAAAGAAAATTCGCAGGAAGTTTAAAATCTGACAATGCTCCTCAAAGAAAAATGGACTACTCAAGCGGTTGATGGTTATGAAAAAATAATCGCTTATATTTTACAACGATGGACTGCTAAAGAGGCATTAGCGTTTATTGAAGTTGTTGAGAAATCAATTTTACTTATCAGGCGACTTCCATTTATTCATCCTGAAAGCCAAAGCCAGCAAGGAATCAGACGATGTGTGATTAGAAAAAAAACATCTCTGTACTACTGTGTAAAACCTAAACTCATTGAAATAATTGCAGAAATTGATAACCGGATTGACCCTTCGAAAATTATTGAACAACTCAAATGAACAACTCAAAAAAAATCAAACTCTTAGACATCGCCAGCGCGCGCTCAGGCGACAAAAATGACATCTGCAACATCGGTGTGATGGCAAACAACCCGGAACATTATCCGCTGCTAAAAAAATATCTTACTGAAGAAGTGGTGAAAAAACATTTCGGAAATCTCGTGAAAGGAAAAGTGGTGCGCTACGAATGGGATGCACTGGAATCGCTCAACTTCATTTGCCATGAAGCATTGGATGGAGGCGGAAGCAGCTCTATGCGGATGGATAATCTTGGTAAAAATTTCTCCAGCCATCTTTTACGATTAGAATTGGAGGTGGAATAATTATCTTGGCTGAATATTTTCACCACAAAGACGCTGAGACGCAAAGTGATGACTTAATTTTTTCTTCGCGTCTTTGCGTTAAATAATCTAAATAAACTACCATGACATCTTTATTGAACCCATTCACCGAAGAACACGAACTGTTGCGCGAATCATTCCGCCAGTTTATGGAAACTGAAATGATTCCCAACACTAAAGAGTGGGAAAAAAACAAAGAATGCCCGCGTCACATTTTTGAGAAGATGGGCGAGTTGGGATTCTTCGGAGTAAGTTTTCCAAAAGAAGTGGGAGGCAGCGGCATGGACTTGTGGGCTTCTGTGGTCATCTCTTCTGAAATGGCTTATTGCGGAATGGGCGGGCTTGCGATGTCGCTCTATGCGCACACGTATCTGCCTTTGCCGCTTATTAACTCACTTGGGACAGACGAGCAAAAGAAAAATTATTTAACGCCCGCGTTGCTTGGGAAAAAAGTTGCAGCGTTAGGCTTAACAGAACCGGATGCAGGCTCAGACTTAGGTGGAATTAAAACCCGCGCGGAAGATAAAGGCGACCACTACCTCGTGAATGGCGCAAAAATGTGGATTACCAACGGCACGATGGCTGATTTTATCGTGCTGCTCGTGCGCACAGGCGAAGGCTACAACTTGAGTTTCTTATTGTTCGACACAAAAACGCCCGGTTTCTCCGCAGTGCCTGTGCATGATAAACTCGGAATGCATACTTCCGACACAGGACAGTTGTATTTTGAAAATTGCAAGGTGCCGAAATCTGCATTGATTGGCGAAGAAAATATGGGCTTTTATTACTGCATGAACAACATCCAGGAAGAACGTCTTATCGCCTCTGTGATGGGAACATACGGAGCGGAAGCTGCGCTTGAAAAAGCAAAGCAATATGCCCGCGAGCGTTCAGCATTTGGAAAGTCAATCAACAAATTCCAAGTGATTCGCCACAAGATGGCGCAGATGGCAATTAAAGTGGAAGCATGCCGCTCCATCACGTTCCGCGCTGTGCAGGAATATATCGAACACGGACCGGAAGCAATTAAAATTGTAACCATGGCAAAGGCATTTGTTTCGGAAGAATCATTCAACGTCATTAATGACGCGCTGCAAATTCATGGCGGTTGGGGTTATCATGAAGATTATGGCATCGCGCGTTCCTTCCGCGATACGCGCCTGATGACGATTGGCGCGGGAACAACAGAGGTGATGCATGAAATCATCAGCAAGCTCGTGGTTGATGAAGTGACGCATCGCAAGACGTTTATGCAAGCAAGAAAATAGTTTGAAGTTTAAAGTTTGAGGCTTGCCTCAGCGGACTCGTTCCGCTGTCCCCTTAGAGATAATAACTGTTTTCTGGGGATGCCGGAATGAATCCGGCATGACACTCAACTTCAAATTCCAAACTTCAAATTTCAAACTCAGTTATGAATACATTTCCCCGCTGGTTGCTGGTTAGTATTGGCATCGTTTTTTTCATTGCCTTCGCGTGGTATTTCAGCAACATTGTTACCTACTTGCTCATTGCCGGAATATTATCATTCATCGGTCAGCCTATCGTTGAATTTCTTTCAACAAGAAAAATTAAAAAATTCACTATCCCGCGCAGCATGGCGGCAATTCTCGCAATGGCGCTGATGTTTTTCTCAACGATGATTTTTCTTTCTGTATTTATTCCGCTCATGACGCATGAAGCGAAAATTATCTCCGAAATTGACACAGGACAATTGCTTGCCACATTAGACGCTCCGATTCAGCGACTCGAAATTTTTTTGCGCGACATCGGCATGTTGCAAAATGACACGTTGCAAAACTATTTACAGGAACGGCTGAAAGGGTTGCTCACCATTGCAAACGTGAGCAACATTTTGAATAGTATTCTCGGATTCACCGGAGATTTCTTTGTGTTGTATGCGTCAGTTACGTTCATTTTATTTTTCTTCCTCAAAGAAAAAAATCTTTTTCTGCGCATCATTCTTGCATTAGCGCCTGAAGGAAAAGAAAACCAAATGGAAAACGCGCTCAACGACTCGAAGCGGATGCTTGCTCGCTACTTCAGAGGCATTCTCCTACAAATCACCATCTTCTCCATACTCATTTGGGTTGGGCTTGCAATCGTGGGGTTGAGCAATGCATTTCTCATTGCCGTGCTTGCGGGCATTCTCAACATCATCCCTTATGTGGGTCCGCTCATCGCGGCTGTAATTGGAATCGTGCTGGGCATCACCACCGCATTGCCAATGGAACTTTATCCCGACATGGTGTGGCTCACGGTGAAAATCCTTGCCGTGTTTCAAGTCACGCAACTGATTGACAACTATCTCATACAGCCGTTTATATTTTCAAACAGCGTGCATGCGCATCCGCTTGAAATATTTTTGGTAATACTTGCCGGTGGCACATCCGGTGGGGTTTTCGGAATGGTGCTTGCGGTTCCTGCTTACACCGTGTTGAAAGTGCTTGCGAAAGAATTTCTTGGCGATTTGAAAATTGTGAAGGAGTTGGCGGGGAATAATAACTCGTGATATCTGTATCTTAACCTCACGAGTTAGAATAATCATAGCGAATTGCTTCAGTTGCAACCTCACCCCGCCCCTCTCCCAAAAGAGAGGGAGTCCATAGATTAATACTTTAATTATGCAGATTCTGATACTGCTTCCCCCGCCCGATGGGAGAGGGACAGAAAGCGACCTGTCCGCCTTCGCTTAAGCGAAGGCAGGAGCGCTTCCGGGTGAGGTAAACCAATTCCACACTCTTCCCGTATAAATGAACAACCATTCATCAGGAACGAGTATGTCTATCAAAAAATCTACGGAAAAAATCTACAGGTTCCCTGCGAATCTGAGAATGTTTGTGCTGGCATTACTTGCTTGCAATATCGCGGTGAGCAATTTTCGCTGCAATGAACAAACAAGTCCTGTTTGTCCAATAGATTATGAGGTGACTGCTGAAGTAAATCTTCCGCTGAAAGGCAAATGGAAGTTCGTGGGATTTGAAAACCCGAAAACAAAAGAGATTGAATTCCCCCCCTGTGGTGACAATGAAACTTTTATCGTCCTGACTGATTCGCTCCATAATCGTCCGGAAAAAGAAATTTTCAAGTATCCGTTTCTCTTTCAGGGCAGAACGCTCATCAATAGTTACGTTGGCAGTTTCACCACCGAAGCGGAAAATAAAATCAAATTTTCAGAAACAATTAAGTCGCACTTAAACGGCACTTCGCAGATTGACCAATTTCAGGAAAAATTTCACTTTGCGTTGCGCACTGCGGAAACGTATTCTATTGAGAATAACCTGTTGATGATTTCCTTTGATGAAGGAAGTCGCGATATGCTGTTTTTCTCCAGCAACGATACGATTACGTTTTAAGCTCTTACGAGCGACTTCCTGTTGTCAAGCACAAGTGTGAGTGAGAACCACACAACAAACACTACAAAGAAAAACAACGAAGCTCCGAGCATTACGGCAAACCAGTCAATGTGCCAATAGTAGTAAAATGTGTTGAGCGCAAAAATCACGAGGAGCAACCGCGCATACTCCGCAACCATCACCCATTTTCTATTTTCAAAAATTGCCCCGCAAATCATCAGCGAAAGCATCAAAACGCCAAGGAAGACGACTTTGTAAAATGAACTGATGTTGCTGAAGTGATACATGAATGCTGATGTACCGAGCACGATGGAAACGAACTGAACGAGCACATACCAGTTCATGTGTTTTGATGTGAACGTGTCATATTTTGCGTAAGCATTCTTATCAACTTCCTGCGGAGCCTGATAACCGCCCAACTCTTTTGGCAACCAACCGGGACGCGCAATTAGCATGTATAATTTGTCTTTCCATCGCGACATCTTTCTCGCCTTCTGAAACATATCAGCATAGTAGTGATAATTCGCCCACACCGGATTCCAGCTTTTTATTTGCGTAGTGATGCCGTAGGTTGGCTCTTCCTCCTCTGCGGCAAAGGTGCCGAACAACCTGTCCCAAATCATGAAAACGCCCGCGTGATTCTTATCAATGTATTTCGGATTCACTGCATGATGCACACGATGATGGCTTGGCGTGTTAAAAATATATTCAATGATTTTCGGAAACTTACCTATTGCTTTTGTGTGAATCCAAAATTGATAGAGCGTTTGAAAGCCTGCTGCCGTAAGAAAAATCTTTGGTTCGAATCCGAGAAAGGGAATAGGAAGAAATAAAAAGAATGCAAGAATCGTGTGAAACCACGGCTGCCTCAATGCAACGGCAAGGTTATATTCTTCGCTTGAGTGATGCACCACATGCGCGCCCCAAAAGAAATTTACTTCATGTCCCCAGCGATGCGCCCAATAAAAAATAAAATCAAACAGCAATAAGCAACCAAGCCATGACCATACGGATGGCGCTAAATGAAACAGCGCTACTTGGTCATAAATCAGCGCGTAAATGCCGAGCATGATGGCTTTAAAAAATAAGCCAGTCACCTGATTTCCTATTCCAATATTCAGATTTGTGATGGCATCATTAAACCGATAATATTCCTGTTTACGCTTTCGGGCAATCCATAATTCAATGCCGATAAGCAGGAAGAAGAAGGGAAAAGCAAGAAGGAACGTCAAATTTTCCATTGCGCGTAAAATGTTTTTGAAAAAATACTGAATGAGTTGACAAATGTCAACCTTATGATGCAAAAAAGCAAAAAATGGTTGCCTCAGCTTTTGTTGATATACCGCTCATCATTTTCCAGAATCGCCTTTTCCATTCTTGCGAATACTTTGGCTTTCAAGGATTCCATGTCTTTTTCCTCCAACCCTTCGGTAGAAACGGGATTGAGGTAAATACATTTCACTATTCCGGGTTTGTAAAAGAAGTTTGTGCTAGGCATCAGCACGCCCGTGTTAATCATCACAAAAGGCGCAAGAGGCTTTTGCAAGTCAATCGCAATTCGGAAAGCCCCATCATAGAAGGGTTGCAAAGGCTTGTCAGTTATATTGCGTGTTCCTTCAGGAAACATGATAATGGAAATATTTTTCTGCGCAGCTTCACGCAACGCCTGCATACTTTGCTGCCGGCTTTCTTTATTACCGCGCTCTACAATGACACACGTCTTCCTGAATAAATAACCCAGCACAGGAATTTTTGAGATTTCTTTCTTTGCCAGTCCTTTCATTAAATGCCTGTTCGCATAGAGCCACACCATTGCATCAAGACTGGAAGCATGATTTGAAATAAAGATGTAGCAACTGCCTAACGGAATATTCTCCCGTCCGGAAACTTCTATTTTATATCCGCACAGAAAATTCCACACGATGCCCCACACGCGCAGAAACTGCATGACGTAACGGTGCGCCCGCATTTCATCAAACACCAGATACAGGAAGTAGAAATAAGGAAATGCCACAACCATGAAGATCGAAAAAGTAAACCCCGCCCAAAAGGCGAAAAGAAGCTGAAAGGGTTTGAGCAAAATTTGTATTTTGAATTACAATGCAAACTAAGTGATTCAGGGAAAGAATCGCTTGTCATGATATCGCCAACCTTAAACCAAACATTTTAGCTTATCACAACGAACAGAATTCCGGTAATACCGAAGGTTAATTCTGCGGCAAGCTAAAAAAGGGAAGCTTTGCATTTTTTATTTTTTAATTGACGTACTACACATTCTGGATTTTCGCAACACCTTACAATATACCTGAACAGCGAAAAAAGAAAGATTCTGGTGAACGATGAAGCAAAATAAGAAAGTCGGAATGTGTGAATCATGTAACTTATTTCCAAAATTGTGTAATGCTTTTCTATTAACATGAAATTACTTTTGTTACACAACTATTTAATAAATCGGGCAACAGCGAAACTGACGATAATTCAAAATCAAAAAAATGAAAAACAAAAAAATAATGGCCACCGTCTTTGCTTCAATGCTTATGGTGGTACTCTGCTTTACAGCAACAAACTCTTTTGCTCAAACCAAAACCGACCATTCAATGATGAAAGATTGTTGCATGATGGAAGACGGCAAGATGATGGTAATAAAGGATGGTAAAACAATGCCGATGGAAAAAGACATGACCATGAAAAACGGCACTAAGTGTATGGTCAACGGAGAGTGCATAATGAAAAATGGCACGAAAATGCAGATGAAAGAAGGACAATGTATGGATATGAGAGGCAAGATGGATAAATGTTCAATGATGAATAAAGGCATGAAAAGTTCAACGGGAAAGAAAACCGAAAAAAAGGAAATGGCAATGACCTACACTTGTCCAATGCATCCGGAAGTTACAAGCGACAAACCGGGTAAATGCCCAAAATGCGGAATGGATTTGGTGGAGAAAAAATAAAAACGAATTGGGCAACAGCGAAACTGAAGAACAGGCAACAGTGTAACTGAAGAAAATTTAAATTCAATAATAAAATGGAAAACAAAAAAATCGAAAGCTGCATTGCAGCTTGTCAAACTTGTGCTGACGCATGTGAAACTTGCTCAACAGAAAACAAAGGAAAAGCAGGAATGGAAAATTCTGTAAAACTTTGCATTGCTTGTGCTGATGCTTGCAACGCTTTGGTTGCAGCAAGTAAAAGCAATTCAAATCTCGATGCTCTTTGCAAAAAATGTGAAGACGCTTGTAATGCTTGTGCAACTGAATGTGAAAAACATTCTGACATGAAACATTGCAAAGAATGTGCTGATGCTTGTCGCAAGTGTGCAGCAGAATGCAAAGCTATGCTTGCAGTTGCTGCATAACTAAATTTTGTCGTTCCGGCTTATCTGAAAAATTGGTAGGCGGAGCGACATTTTTTTTGCAAACACTATTTATTAAAACAATCCAAATTCATAATTCATTTTAAAATAATCTAAATTCAATAGACAATGGAAAATTCAATTAAACATACTTACCACATTGGTGGTATGAGTTGCGGAGGATGCGTAACAACAGTTAAAAATAAATTATCAAATGCTACAGGAGTTACCTCTGTAAAAATTGACTTAGCTAAGAAGGAAGCAGAAATTACCTCTTCGCAAGCAATTAAAGCTGATACGTTGCAAGAGGCGTTGAGGAATACAGGTTATACCATAGCTGAACTTAGAGATTCAATATCTTTATAACATCTCATTTTCAACAAACAAAAACAAAGTAAAAATGAATGACATGATGAATGGAAATCATTGGGGTTGGGGAATGGGATGGGGAATGTGGCTTGTTCCGGTCGTAATTATCCTCGCTATCTTATTTGTATTTTTTCAAAAGAGACGGAAAAAATAAAAAAATGAGCAATGCAAAATCTCTGGCTTTCAATTCTCCCGCCTGTTATCACTATTGCGATTGCAATTTGGTCTAAGAAAATTATTCCCTCACTTTTAATTGGGTTGTTGGCAGGATGCTATTTTCTTAACCCAACGCTTACAGGTGGTTTTGAAACAGCGGTTGACCAAATTGTAAAAACATTAACGGATAGCGGAAGTCTTCAGGTGCTTCTGTTTCTGTATTTGTTTAGTGGTTTAATTTCCCTTATTATAAAATCAGGCGGAATAAAAGCATTTTCAGATATAGCAGACAGGCATATAAAAAGTGAAAAAGGTGTATTCTTTTTACTGTGGGCTTTGATACCTGTTACTTTTATTGATTGTGGTTTCAGGATTGTTGGCGCGGGCTCCATCACCCGTTCGCTTGCAGAAAAAAATAAAATAACGAATGAACGGTTTGCATTTATGCTGAACAATACTGCAAGTCCGGTAGTAGAACTTATTCCTATCGCAACAACTTTTGTTGGATTTAATATTGCAAATATCAGTATCGGTTTGAAAGCAGCCGGGAACCCGGAGAATACTTCAGCTTATGTAATCTGGCTTAAAGCCATTCCTTTAGAATTTTTCAGCATCGTCTTAATCTTTATTACTTTTCTTACCATCTTCTATCAATTCAGAAAACCCGCAAATGCTCATGCTAAACCATCTGCTGAAAAAGACATGAAAGATATGAAGATGGACATGGAAGAAGCTGAACCATCAATAAAACCAAGGGTGGTTAATCTTATTGTTCCATTGTTGAGCGTAATCTCTCTGAGTGTTTTTTTCTTTTGGTTTTTTGGGAAAGATAAACCGGGCAACAATACTTTTATTGAAGCCATGTCAAACACAGACCCAAACAGAGCCATGCTTGTGGCATTGTTTATCACTATAGCTGTATCTGCTGTCTTTTATTTTTTTCAAAAATACAATCTTAAAGAAATGACATCAGATAGTATATCCGGTGGTAACAAAATAATGACGACTCTGATAATTCTCGCCTTAGCATGGCCTTTAGCATCTGTTTCACAAGCATTGGGTTTGAATGAATTCATACAGCAAAACTTAGGCAGTTCTATGCCTGCATGGAGTGTAGCCGTTTCACTTTTCATATTGTCTTCTGCAGTGACGTACTTTATTGGTTCGGGTTGGGGAGCAGCTTCTTTACTCATGCCTGGTGCGATTTCTATTGCCGTGGTGTCCGGAGCCGGCATTCCCCTTTGCGTAGCGGCAATAATTACGGGAGGCACCTTCGGAGATGTTACTTCACCGGTTGCAGGGATGACAAATATGTCATCAAATATTGCCCATGCAGACCACGCAAAATATTTAAAATATGCAAACCCATATAATTTCATTGCAGCAGGAATTGCTGCCATTTTATTTTTGATAGTAGGAATAATTTACTAATTAAGAATGCACGAAATTTTAAAATGAAATATCCAAAATATAATTTAAACAAATTAAAATTCTAAATTATGACAGACATTACAATTAACATCAAAACAGGTTCGGAGAATAACGAACCCAAGGTTACAACGACTACGGACAATGCTAAAGCTGTTGTTCCAAAAACAGAAACACCAGTAGCAAAAACACCAAAAACGGGAACTCCGAAAGCAGAAATGAAAGAAGAAATTACTGCTGAAAAAGAGTCTCCTAAAAAAGATGATACAAAAATAATGAACATGACCAAACAAGAGCATGCAAAAATGAATACTGATAAAATAGAAACTCCAAAGGATGATGCTGAAAAAAAAGAAGCCGTTCATTCTAAAAAAGGTTCACACAAAAAAGAAGAAGCAAAATAAAAATAGGATTGCCTGATTGTAGCAGTCAATAAAAAAGCACTTGGAAATTCAATGAAGTATCTCCTGTAAATATTAGTATAACAAAATCTAATACAATGACAAAAATTACTATTAACATAGATACGGAAGGCGAAAACGAACCCAAGGTTACTACTACTACTGAAAATCCGAATACCGATGTTCCAAAAGCAGAATCTCCTGTAGAAGAAAAAAAGGAAGCAACTCCAAAAGAAGATTCTCCGAAGGAAGAAAAGAAAGAAGAAACTTCTTCTGAAACAGAATCTGCCAAAGAAGTAAATCCGAAAAAGGAAGAATCAAAAATGAGCATGACCGATGAGGAGCATAAAAAAATGAATGCTGATAAAACAGAAACTTCAAAAGAAGAAGCTACAAAAACAG
Source organism: Chitinophagales bacterium (assembly GCA_034440455.1). Classification (GTDB taxonomy): domain Bacteria; phylum Bacteroidota; class Bacteroidia; order Chitinophagales; family CAIOSU01; genus JAWXCB01. The sequence continues at coordinate 19,509 of JAWXCB010000025.1, read as the reverse complement.
ACCACTCAAAATTGGATATGACTGCCGAGGAGCATTCAAAAATGCAGCACGGCAATGCACCGATGGGACATGCCGGACACGACCATCACAAAATGATTGCAGATTTTCGTTTACGATTTTTTATTTGTCTTGGGCTTTCCATTCCGATAATGATTTTATCTCCAATGCTTCAAATGCTTGTGGGCATAAACTGGCAATTTCCGGGTTCCCAATATGTCGCATTCGCACTATCCACTGTTGTTTTTTTCTATGGTGGTTTTCCTTTTCTGAAAGGATTTTGGAACGAAGTAAAAAGCCGAACACCCGGAATGATGATACTTATTGCAGTAGCTATTTCAACTGCCTATATATACAGCACTGCAATTGTCTTTGGTTTAAAAGGGGAAGATTTTTTCTGGGAACTGGCAACATTGATTACCATCATGCTGCTTGGACATTGGCTTGAAATGAAATCAATTGCAGGAGCATCAAGAGAATTAGAATTGTTGGTGCAGTTAATGCCCGACCAGGCACATCTTGTATCTGGTGATAAGGTCAGTGAAGTAAAGACTGATTCGCTCAAAGAGGGTGATATAATTCTGATTAAACCAGGAGAAAAAATTGCTGCCGATGGACTAATTGCCGAAGGGGAAAGTTATTTAAATGAGTCCATGCTCACAGGCGAATCAGTTCCCGTGAAAAAAACAAAAGGCCAAAAAGTAATTGCAGGTTCAATCAATGGCAATGGTTCCATAAAAGTTACCGTTACACATGCTTCAAAAGATTCGTATCTCTCCAAAGTAGTCAAACTGGTGGATGATGCACAAAAATCAAAATCAAAAACACAACTGCTTGCAGATAGAGCAGCACTCGTTCTTACCATCGCTGCATTGACACTTGGTTTTGGAACATTTGCGTTTTGGCTGATATACGGGGAGACACTTCAATTTGCATTGGAAAGAATGGTAACAGTAATTATTATTAGTTGTCCTCATGCACTCGGTTTAGCTGTGCCACTGGTGGTGGCTATCTCAACAGCATTGTCAGCAAAAAATGGTTTGCTCATTAAGAACAGAACAGCATTTGAGAACTCCCGAAAGATCACCACTATCATTTTTGATAAAACAGGAACGCTCACCATCGGAAAATTTGAAGTAGCTCGGATAGTTCCCCTCTCCTTTGGAGAGGGGTTAGGGATGAGGCTTAATGAAAATGAAATCATTCGCATTGCATCGGCATTAGAACAAAATTCGGAACATCCCATTGCAACCGGAATACTTGCCAAAGCCAAGGAACTTTCACTTACAATTCCTATAGTAAATAATTTCAAAGCCATCACCGGAAAAGGTATCGAAGCAGAAATAGAAGGAAAAAATATCAAAGTGGTAAGTCCGGGATACCTTAAAGAAAATAATATTTCATTACCTGAAAATTATGCAGGTAGCAATGCTGAAACAATTGTTTTCATTATGGTGGATGGTAAACTGGCAGGATACATTTCATTAGGAGATAAAATAAGACCTGAATCTGCTGAGGCAATACAGACGCTTCACGATAATAATATCAAATCCATTTTGCTCACCGGAGATAATGCAATCGTTGCAAAGAGTGTAAGCGATGAATTAAAGATGGATGGATATTTTGCAGAAGTATTACCGGACCAAAAATTAGAAAAAATAAAAGAGCTTCAAGCCAAAGGAGAATTTGTTGCGATGACAGGTGACGGGGTAAACGATGCACCGGCATTAGCACAAGCCGATATCGGAATAGCAGTAGGAAGCGGAAGCGACATTGCAGCCGAAACAGCAGGAATAATTTTAGTGAACAGCAACCCGAAAGACATTGCCAGTTTGATTTTATTTGGCAAGGCCACTTATCGTAAAATGATTCAGAATTTAATTTGGGCAACGGGCTATAATGTCGTGGCAATACCGCTTGCGGCAGGTGTGCTTTACAAATGGGGTATTCTTTTAACTCCTGCTGTTGGTGCTGTTTTTATGAGTGTAAGCACCATTGTAGTTGCTATTAATGCGAAAATGCTGAGGGTAAAAACAGTTTCTAAAAAGGATGAAAAATAAAGAATTATTACATGAAAAAAATAAGGGTAGCAGTTAATGGATATGGAGTCATTGGAAAACGTATTGCCGATGCCGTTCTTTTACAGGATGATATGGAACTGATTGGCATTGCTGATGTAGTAACTGACTGGCGAATTAAAGCAGGCGCAAAAAATAATGTCCCTGTTTTTGCTTTCAATAATGACACGATTGAAAAAATGAAATCATCAGGCATTGATGTTAAAGGAACATTAGATGATTTGCTAAAAAAAGTGGATGTTATCTGTGACGCAACGCCAAAAAAAATTGCTCCATTAAATTTTGAGCAATATAAAAATGCGGGAGTGAAAGCCATTTTCCAGGGTGGAGAGAAACATTCGCTTACCGGGCATTCGTTTGTTGCACAGGCAAATTATGCAAGTGCCATAGGAAGGGATTCTACAAGAGTTGTTTCATGCAATACAACAAGCATCGTTCGCATGATTGGTGCATTGCGTCAATCAGGTTTATTCAAAAAAGGAAATGGCGTTCTTGTTCGAAGGGCTACCGACCCGTGGGAATCCGACCATTCAGGAATTATGAATACCATTGTTCCTGAAACAACAGTCCCGTCTCACCAGGGCCCCGATGCACAATCAATAATTCCGGGGCTTGAAATTACAACTGTTGCACTGGTTGCTGCACAAACAACCAGTCATTTTCATAGTTGGCATATTGAACTTGCCCGTCCTTCTTCACGAGAAGAAATAGTTTCTATTTTTGAAAAAACGCCACGAGTTATTTTTCTCAGGGAAAGTGATGGTCTAACTGCCTTAAATCATACAATAGAATTGATGAGTGATTTGGGAAGGCCACGAGGTGATATGTGGGAAGTAGGTTTATGGATAGATAGTTTAACAGTGAAAGACAATGAGCTTTATTTTAATTACCAGGTGTACAATCAAGCCATCGTTGTGCCCGAAACCATTGATGCCATCAGGGCTTTGACAGGTAGAGAGAAAGATGCAATGGCTTCAATCAACAAAACAGATAATTCATTAGGGATACTTCAGGGAGATATTTTCCGAGCATACCCTAATGAAAATTTAAATTCAATAAGGTGATCGCAGCAAAACAGAAACTATTGGTCGATGCAGAGCTTGAAAAGCTTCAGCACGAATCATTTAACTACTTTTTGCACGAAGCGAATCCCGCCAATGGATTGATTGTTGACAAGACTGCAGCAAATTGGCCTGCGAGCATTGCAGCTACTGGACTTGCACTGGCAGCTTATCCGGTAGCTGTCGGGCGGGGATTCATGACACGTGCAGCAGCAATAGAACGCACCCTAAACACGCTTCGGTTTTTTTGGAACAGTCCACAAGGCCCTGAACCCGATGCTACCGGCTACAAAGGTTTTTATTATCATTTCCTCGATATGCAAACAGGAAGGCGTGCATGGCAATGCGAACTTTCAACTGTTGATAGTGGATTTTTATTAGCAGGCGTCCTGACAGCAGGAATTTATTTTGATGCAGACTCAGTCGAAGAACACGAAATCCGAATCCTGGCCGATGCGCTTTACTGTCGTGCCGACTGGCAGTGGGCGCAGGACGAAGGTGAAACGGTAACGCACGGTTGGAAACCCGAAAGTGGATTTCTTAAATATCGTTGGGAAGGTTACGATGAGGCAATGTTGTTGTACATGTTGGGTCTTGGGTCACCAACGTATCCGTTGCCTGAAAGCAGTTATGCGGCATGGACTTCCACCTACCAGTGGAAACACATTTACGGATATGAATATTTATATGCAGGGTCGTTATTCATCCATCAACTTTCTCACGTCTGGATTGACTTTCGTGGCATTCAGGATGCCTTCATGCGCGATAAGGGCATTGACTATTTTAAGAACAGTTGCCGCGCTACGTATGTCCAGCAACAGTACGCAATCAATAACCCACGTAACTTTCAGGACTATGGTGTCCATTGCTGGGGAATAACTGCCAGCGAGGGACCAGGTCCTGAAATCAGAAAAGTAAACGGAATCGAACGTGAGTTTTTTGATTATTTAGCCCGGGGTGTTCCCGATGGACCTGATGACGGTACGCTTGCTCCCTGGGCATTAGCAGCATCACTTCCCTTCACGCCCGAGATTGTGTTAGTCGCCCTGGATCATTGTATTCATCAGGCGAAGCTGACGAAGTTTAATTCTTACGGCTTCAAAGCTTCCTTTAATCCAAGCCATCCCGGAGCGGCCGGCAATCCTTATGGATGGTGGGTATCACCGTGGCACTTCGGAATTAATCAAGGTCCGATTGTTTTAATGATAGAGAACTATCGATCAGGTTTTCTCTGGGCGCTAATGAGGCGATGTCCCTATCTCATTATCGGACTGGATCGCGCAGGTTTTTCGGGCGGGTGGTTGTATAGCAATACTCGATGGGTATAATTCACGAAGATATTTTCAAGAATATTTTTATTGATAAAATAAAATTAATATCTTTGTAACCATTGAAAAATAATTTCAAAACAATTGCAGTGATGACTTCCGGTGGTGACGCATCGGGAATGAATGCTGCTATAAGAGCCGTTGTGCAAACTGCTGTTGTTAAAGGAATTAAAGTTCTTGCCATCAACGGTGGATACGAAGGAATGATTGGCGGAAATTTCAGTGCTATGAATGTAAAATCGTTCGGTAATATTATTCAGAAAGGCGGAACAATTATTTACACATCACGAAGCCCGGCATTGGCGCAGGCAGATGTAGGCATTGCTGTCGGGAGCGGTAGCGACATCGCAGCCGAAACAGCGGGAATCATTTTAGTCAATAGCAATCCCAAAGACATAGCGAGTTTAATCCTGTTCGGTAAAGCCACTTACAGGAAGATGATCCAAAATATAGCATGGGCTACAGGTTATAATGTAATTGCGCTACCGCTTGCAGCAGGTGTCCTTTTCAAATGGGGCATCCTGTTAAGCCCCGCAGCAGGTGCAGTATTGATGAGTGTCAGCACTATTGTAGTGGCTATCAATGCAAAACTTCTCAAGGTAAAATCATCCTCTTAAAACTGCGAAATGAAAAACCTCATTTTCATAGCCGCACTGGTTACTATCGCGTTTGTAAATAGCTCCTTCTCTCAAAAAATAGTCCGTTACGACCTGTTTGTGCGGGACACCATCGTAAACTATTCCGGCAAAGCCAAGCAAGCTATTGCCGTCAACGGGCAAATTCCTATGCCAACACTCACATTTACCGAGGGCGACACGGCTGAAATATATGTGCATAATGAATTGAATGAAGAAACTGCGGTGCATTGGCACGGATTGTTTTTACCCAATCAATACGATGGCGTTCCCTACCTGACGCAAATGCCCATCAAGCCGCACACAACACATCTCTATAAATTCCCCATCATTCAGAACGGCACTCATTGGTATCACAGTCACTTCAAATTGCAGGAGCAAATCGGCATGTATGGTGCGTTTGTGATGAATAAAAGAAATAACGATGCAACATTCAGGAAAGGCATTGACGATTTGCCAACCATTCCCGTTGTATTGAGCGATTGGACAGATATGAAACCAGAACAAGTTCACCGCAGGTTACACAATGCTACCGATTGGTTTGCCATAAAAAAAGGAGCAACTCAAAGCCTTGGTGAAGCCATAAAAAGAGGACATTTAAAAACCAAACTCACCAACTCATGGAAACGGATGAATGCGATGGATGTAAGCGATGTGTTTTACGAAAAATTTTTAGTCAACGGGCAAAATCAAAGCGAGCATCCTCAGTTTAAAGCGGGAGATAAAGTAAGATTAAGAATTGCCAATGGCGGGGCATCCTCTTATTTCTGGCTGAATTATGCAGGCGGAAAAATAACCGTTGTTGCCTCAGATGGTAATGATGCAGAACCCGTAGAAGTTGACAGGCTGATTCTATCAGTTTCCGAAACTTATGATGTGATCGTGACAATTCCCGATAGCAAGAGCTATGAATTTTTGATTACTCCCGAAGACCGCACCAAATCCGCTTCCTTATGGCTCGGCAGCGGAGAAAAAGTTCATGCAACACCGATGCTCAAACTCAAATACTTCGCAGGAATGAAGATGATGAACGACATGATGAAAATGAATGGCAATTTGGATCCGATGGGAATGCAAATGAGCAACCAGACGATGGATATGAACAACGTCATGTATCCTGAAATAACGGGAGAAGAAAAATCAAAGTCAAAAAAGAAAAAAAATAAGGAGCCTGCAATGGACGATAGGGATGACATGAAAATGAACCATAATCACCACGACATGAACATGAATTCAAACGGGGATATTGTTACGCTTAACTACTCCATGCTAAAGGCAACACAAAAAACAACCCTGCCCGATGCCCCAACAAAAACTTTAAACTTCACGCTCACAGGTAACATGAACCGCTACGTTTGGACGCTTGACAACAAAACCATTTCCGAAAGCGATAGGATCCTAATTAAAAAAGGAGAAAACTTGCGCATCACTATTTACAACAATTCCATGATGCGCCACCCTATGCACCTGCATGGTCACGACTTTCGCTTGCTGAACGGGCAAGGCGAATACGCACCTATGAAAAATGTTATTGACATCCTGCCGATGGAAACCGACACCATTGAATTTGCAGCTACCGAAAGCGGAGATTGGTTTTTTCACTGCCATATTCTTTACCACATGATGAGCGGCATGGGCAGGGTATTTAGTTATAAAAACTCACCGCCTAATCCGGAAATTCCAAATCCAAAATTGGCACAGCGAAAATTAAAGGCTGATGACAGAAAATTTCATTTCATGGCAAACGTAGGAATAGAAACCAACGGCAGCGATGGCAAAGCCATGTTCGCGCAAACACGTTGGCAAATCAGCACAATGTGGCATCTCGGTTATCATGCGGAACACGGCTTTGAAGTTGAAACGATGATTGGACGCTACATCGGAAAAATGCAATGGCTGTTTCCCTATATAGGCTTTGACTACCATTACAAAAAAGAAGGCATGTCCCATGAAAATTTTTTCAGTTGGAAAGGCAGCCCCAGAAATATCTTTCCCAACGAAGAAAAAACCATGTTCACTCAGACAAGCAACAAAAATGACCGCCACACTTTTGTCGCAGGCATTCAATACACCTTGCCGCTTCTGATAATTGCCGATGCGCGGATAGATGGTGATGGCAAATTCCGTTTTCAATTATCACGCGAAGATATTTCCGTTACAAGGCGCCTTCGTTTCAGTTGGATGCTCAACTCGGACAAAGAATACATGGTCAGCTTCCGCTACATCACCACAAAATATATTTCCGTATCAACCCACTATGATAGCGATATGGGCATTGGGGCAGGGATTACTTTTACCTATTAAAAAGAGTCATTTTTAAAATGATCTGGTACAGGTTAATCAACGCAGACAGAGGCAGACAATGAAATTTTATGCAATTCATGGGAACAGTCAGTGATAGGATAAATTTTTAGTTTAACTTCGCTTTCAATGCTGAAAAAGTATACAGCCTTATTATTTTTTACAATTGCCTATGCGCTCATACTGGGGCACAACATCATTCCGCACCATCATCACGACAGCAATCATGATTTAGCTGAGCATCAACAATTACATCAAGAGCATGACGACAACCATGAAGACGGACTTAATCATCTCTTCGCTCACTTCGTTCATTCGGGTGACGCATTCACTTTTACCACCAACCACAACATAAACAACGTCTTTTCAAAACAGCTTTTTTTAATGGCTGTTGCACTGTCCGACAATTTTTCTTTGGACAGGTTCTCTGTTCTGCCTTTAGTTTTTTCACCGCCTGAGAAACAGGTTATCTACATTTCGCCTCATTCCCTTGCTTCGGGTTTGCGGGCTCCTCCTGCTTTTATAGCATAACAGGTTTTCCATTCGGAAAGCGGACACTTTTTGCATAAATGCGAATGGTGAATTTGTGTTTCATTCAATTTCATACTAAAATTTATAACAATGAAAAAGTCAATCCTCCTACTTTCAGTTGCTGCATTCCTGTTTGCAGGATGTGCAGGCAATCAAAAAAAAGAAAACGACAACGCAACACATCAGCATGATGATGGTTCTATCCATCAAAATCATAAAGAAGATAATGTAATTAAACAGGAAGAATTTACTGCTCCGGTTGATACTGCGTCACTAAAAGACGAGCTACAAGATGAACATACTCATGCCGGACAAGATGGACACGAACATCCGCACAAGCATTGATTCAAACTCTCAATAAACAGAAATGAAAAAAATAATTTCAGCAATCGCTTTAATGGTAATTCTATTTGCAGGTTGTAAAAACAAAACCGAAGAGCACGGGCATGAGCACGGATTAGAACCGCTTGCTTACACACTTTACTCTGACAAATCAGAAGTGTTTGTTGAATTTAAACCGTTAATAGTGGGGAGCACTTCAAAATTTGCTGCTCACTTTACAATTCTTGGTGAAAACTTCCTGCCCTTATCCGAGGGTTCTGTTACACTCAATTTAATTGTTGACGGCAAAGGAATAAGGCAAACGGCAGATGCTCCAAGCGTGCCAGGTATTTATCGTTTGTCACTAAACCCGACAACAGCAGGAATGGGGAAATTGGTATTCGACATCAAAACAAAAAACTTCACCGATCAAATCACTATTGACAGCGTGAAAGTATATGCAGATGAAAGCACGGCTTTGGCGGAACAACCCGAAGATGCAGGCAGTAGCGATATTACTTACTTGAAGGAACAAGCTTGGAAGGTGGAGTTTGCCAATGCACCTGTAAAAAAGCAACCGTTCAGCGACATTCTCAAAACAAGCGGACTGATTCTTTCCGCTCCCGGTGATGAAATGATCGTGGTGGCAAAAGCGGAAGGCATTGTCAGGTTTTCGGGAAGCAAAGCTATTATCGGCTCGGAAGTAAGCGCAGGAACAAATTTATTCACCATCGCAAGCGGTGATTTTGCGGAAGGAAATATTGATGCGGCTTACAAGGAAGCTAAAGCGAATTATGAGAAGGCTAAAACAGACTACGAACGTGCAAGTGAATTGGTGAAAGACAAAATTGTTTCAGAAAAAGATTTTCAGGATGCAAAGTTGAAATACGAAAACGCGCAGACAGGTTACAACGCCCTTTCAAAAAACTATTCCTCAAATGGATTCTCTATTTCATCGCCAATGAATGGTTTTGTAAAAAACATTTTTGTTAGCGAAGGGCAATTCGTGGAAGCGGGAACACCGCTTGCTGCCATTTCCAAAAACAAAAAGCTCATTCTGCAAGCCAATGTTTCTCAAAAATATTTTAACAGGCTTGCTTCTATCACTTCTGCAAACTTCAAAACTACCGACAGCGATAAGTTTGTAAGCACTGCTGATTTGAACGGCAAAGTAATTTCCTATGGGAAAAGTGCATCCGCCAATTCCCCTTTCATTCCCATAACATTTGAAATTGACAACATTGGCAACATCATTCCCGGCTCAGTCGCGGAAGTGTATCTCAAATCATTTCCCATTCCTGATGCGCTGGTGATTCCGGTTTCTGCTTTGATTGAGGAGCAGGGAAGTTTTTTCGTGTATGTGCAAACCGAAGGTGAAAGTTTTCAGAAACGGGAAGTAAAGATGGGTGCAAGCGATGGAATAAATGTGCAAGTATTGAGCGGAGTTGCGGAAGGAGAAAGAGTAGTTACCAAAGGGGCGTATCAAATCAAATTGTCACAGGCAAGCGGCACAATGCCCGCGCACGGGCACGAACATTAAACAACCTCAACAAAAAAACAAACACATGAAAATAATACAAACCATTTCACTGCTAATAATTATGACAATGATTTCAATTACATCCTGCAATCAGATTAAGGATGAAAAGAGAGTACTGATGCAAGGTGAAGGCGATTCACTGTTAATTCTCAAAATACCTGATGCTGCTTGTGATAAGTGCCAAAAGATAATTGAAGGTGGTTTACTTGATGAACAAGGAATCAAGCAATCAATTCTCAATTTGAAAACAAGGGAAGTGTCCGTTGTTTACGACCCGCAGGTAACATCACCCGAAATAATTACAGCAACGATTACAAAACTCCGCCCCAACATGCCATGCTACTCGGGGAAGGAACTTGTGAGATAAAAATTTCATCAGTCCTGTAACTCAAAAGAAAATGCTCAACAGAACAATCAATTTCTCGCTTCAAAATCGCTTGCTGATTGTGGTAGCGAGCGTATTACTCATCGTGTTCGGCACTTACGTGGCAACTCGAATGGAAGTGGATGTATTCCCGGACTTGACCGCGCCCACCGTGGTCGTGCTGACCGAAGCACACGGCATGGCTCCTGAAGAAGTGGAGAAACTCGTGACCTTTCCCATCGAAACTTCAGTGAACGGTGCAACCAATGTTCGCAGGGTGCGCAGTTCATCATCGGCAGGAATTTCAATTGTGTGGATTGAGTTTGAGTGGAACACCGACATTTTCAAGGCAAGGCAAATTGTAAACGAAAAAATAATTGCCGTTGCAGAAAAATTGCCGCAGGGTGTTGGCAATCCCACGATGGGTCCGCAGGCAAGCATCATGGGTGAAATCATGCTAATCGGTGTGACCGCTGATTCCTCTTCGCAGATGGATTTGCGCACCATTGCCGACTGGACAATCCGTCCGAGATTATTGGCAACCGGAGGAGTAGCGCAAGTGGTGATTATCGGTGGGGAATACAAGCAGTACCAGATTCTCGCTTCACCGCAAAAAATGAATTACTACCATGTTTCCCTTTCTGAATTATTGAAAGCAAGCGAACAGGCAAACGGAAATTCTTCGGGCGGTTTCATCAGCGAATACAGCAACGAATACATTGTGAAAGGTATTGGAAGAACAAGCGATGTAAACGAAATCGGAAAATCAGTAATCAAAATGATGAACGAAGTTCCGGTGAAGATTGAAGATGTGGCTGAAATAAAAATCGGGGCAGCGCAAAAAATTGGCGATGGTTCGCTGAATGGCAAACCGGCTGTGATAATAACTGTAATGAAGCAGCCTGCCACCAACACGTTAGAACTCACTACAAAGATTGATGAAGCTATTACTGAGATGCAAACAAATTTGCCGCAGGACATTCACATCAACACAAATATTTTCCGCCAGGCTGATTTCATCAATGCCTCCATCAGCAACATCAATAAGACGCTTTTGGAAGGAAGCATTTTCGTCATCATTATTCTGTTTTTGTTCCTGATGAATTGGCGGGCAACCGTCATTTCGCTGTTGGCAATTCCGATTTCTTTACTCGTTGCCATCTTCACTTTGAAATGGCTTGGTTTCACCATCAACACCATGAGCCTTGGCGGAATGGCAATCGCCATTGGCGCATTGGTGGATGATGCGATAATTGACGTGGAGAATGTTTTTAAGAGGCTGAAGCAAAATGCGATGAAACCGATAAGCGAGCGCAAGGAAAAACTCAAAGTGATATTTGACGCATCGGTAGAAATCAGGACAAGCATCATCAACGCCACGTTCATCATCATTGTCGCTTTCGTTCCTCTATTCTTTTTGTCAGGCATGGAAGGCAAGCTGCTTGCACCGCTTGGCATCGCATTTATCGTTTCGCTTTTTGCATCGCTGATTGTTTCCATCACGCTCACGCCAGTGCTGGGTAGCTATTTGCTGACGGATGAGAAGATGCTGCAAAAGCAGCATGGAGAAAGTTGGCTCGTGCAGCGGTTGCAAAGTTTGTACGTATTGACTTTGGAAAAAGTGATGCGCTGGAAAAAATCAGTCATTGCTGTTTCGCTTGCTTTATTGGTTGTCGCTTTGATGGTAATGAGTCAGTTGGGCAGAAGTTTTTTGCCGGAATTTAATGAAGGCTCATTAGTGATAAGCGCAGTGAGCTTGCCGGGAATTTCATTGGACCAAAGCAATAAAATCGGCTCGGCAGTGGAAAACGCTTTGCTTTCAGTTCCTGAAATAAAAATTACTACGAGAAGAACAGGCAGAGCGGAATTGGATGAACATGCGCAAGGCGTGAATGCAGCAGAGATAGATGCGCCTTTTGTATTGACGGAAAGAAGCCGCGAGGAGTTTCTTGAAGAAGTGCGGGAAAAATTAAAAGGCGTTACAGGCGCAAACATCACCATCGGTCAGCCCATTTCTCACCGCATTGACCACATGCTTTCGGGGACACGCGCCAACATCGCCATCAAAATTTTCGGAAGTGATTTGAATAAACTCTTTACGCTTTCCAATGAAATCAAAAATGAAATTCAAATCATTGACGGATTAGTTGATTTAAGCGTGGAGCAGCAAGTGGAAATTCCGCAGGTGCAAATCAAGGCGAAGCGCGATATTCTTAGCCACTACGGAATTACCATTGGGGAATTTAACGAATTTGTGGATGTGGCTTTTGCTGGTGAGAAAGTTTCAGAAATCTATGAGGGCGCAAAGACTTTCGATTTGATTTTACGCTACAATGATGCGAACAGAGGCAAAATCGAAAATATCCGTAACACGATAATTGATGCGCATGACGGGCAGAAAATTCCATTGCATTATGTGGCGGATGTTATCAGCACAACGGGACCGAATACAATCAACAGAGAAAATGTGCAACGCAAAACTGTAGTCAGTGCAAATGTTGCAGGGCGTGACCAAAAAAGTGTAGTGCAGGACATTCAGAAAATCATCAGCGATAAAATCAAATTGCCGGAAGGCTATCACATTGAATACAGTGGTCAGTTTGAAGCTGAAGCGCAAGCATCTAAGACGTTACTCGTTACATCGCTGCTTTCATTACTTGTGATTTTTCTTTTACTCTTTCAGGAATTCAAGCAAGTGAAAATGGCGTTCATCATTCTGTTAAATCTTCCGCTTGCATTGATTGGGGGCATTTTCAGCATTTACATTACAAGTGGAATAATGAGTATCCCAAGCATTATCGGGTTTATCACTTTGTTCGGAGTAGCGACACGCAACGGAATTTTACTGGTATCGCATTATAAAACGCTGCGGGAGGAAGGAATGGATTTATATAACACCGTTATTACAGGCTCGAAAGACAGAATAAGTCCCATCCTGATGACTGCGCTCACTGCCGGACTTGCGCTCATTCCGCTTGCCATTGCAGGCGATTTGCCCGGCAATGAAATTCAAAGCCCGATGGCAAAAGTGATATTGGGCGGGTTGCTTACTTCCACCCTGCTCAATATTTTGATTGTGCCTGTTGTGTATTATTTATCAAACTCTAAATCAGTAGTGAAATGAATAGTAAAATCACCCTCATAAAATTGTTTGCTCTTGCATTGGCAGTTAATGCGACTGCGCAATCCAATATGGATTCCGTTCTTTCATCTGTCTTAAAGAACAATAAGACCATTCAGGCGAACACCCAATATTGGGAAGCGCAAAAGCTGCACTACAAAACAGGGTTATCGCTTCCTAATCCTACTGCCGAATTTGATTATCTAATCGGAAGCCCCGCCACTGCCGGCATTCAAACAGAGTTCACCATTTCACAGTCATTTGATTTTCCGACTGTATATGTTAAGAAGAATCAGTTATCAAAACAACAGACCGCACAAACAGAGTTTCAACTTGTCGCTGCACTTCAGGATATTTTGCTCGAAGCGAAAAAGACGTGTATTGAATTGGTTCACCGCAACAAATTGCAGATGCAACTTGAACAGCGAAAGCAAAACACGGAGAGACTATTGAGTGATTTTAAAACAAGGTTAGAAAAAGGTGACGGCAATATTTTAGACGTAAACAAAGCGCAACTCCAACTTATAGAAATCAAGAAAGAATATCAGGATAATATTTCTGCCATTTCACAACTCAATATCAAACTCACCAAACTGAATGGTGGAATAGCAATTTCATTTACGGATCCTATCTACCCTGCATTGCCCTATATTCCGCCTTTTGAACAATTAGAGCCGGAGTATGAAAGCAACGACCCGCATCGCAAAATCTTAGAGCAGGAAAAAATTATTTCTCAAAAACAAATTGAACTAAGTAAATCGCTTTGGCTGCCAAAGATTGAGGCGGGCTATCATTATCAGGGAATTTTAGGACAAACATTCAACGGTGTTCATACTGGAATCACTATTCCGCTCTGGGAAAACAGGAATACGGTGAAAGCTGGGCAATCAACGCTTTTGTTCGCTGAGCTGAAACTTGAAAATCACCTCAACGAGCACTACCATGAAATAAAGCAACTATACGACAAATACACCAACCTGAAAATCACTTTGGAAGAATATCAAACCGCTTTCTCAACGCTGAACAATATTCCGCTTTTGAACAAAGCTTTGGCATTAGGACAAATTTCAACCATTGAATATTTCATGGAGGCGAATTACTATGTCAATGCTTACAACAATTTTTTGCAAACAGAGATGGAATTTAATATAGTGATTGCGGAGTTATTCAAGTATCAGTTGTAGTGCCAACGCACTTTCACTCACATTTGCTTTTGGCATGAAAGAAATCAAGGTAGCAAAAGAAAGAGAGAGCAAGTAATATTCTGGTTGTCATTCATCATCATACTTCCACTCATGATTCTTGTCTTCAACCTGATAGATAAGAAATAACTCCGGGCAGTATTATTTCTCATCCGCCACCGCAGCAGACAGATATTCCCTGTTAAGTCTTGCAATGTTGGAGAGCGAGATTTCTTTCGGGCATTCTGCTTCACATGCGCCTGTGTTGGTGCAACTGCCAAAGCCTTCGGCATCCATCTGCGCCACCATCGCCAATGCTCTGCGCGAGCGTTCGGGATGTCCTTGTGGCAGCAGGGCGAGATGAGAAACTTTAGCAGAAACAAACAGCATTGCCGAAGCATTCTTGCAAGCCGCCACACATGCTCCACAGCCAATGCAGGCTGCGGCATCCATTGATTTTTCTGTAAGCTCTTTTTCGACAGGAAGCGAGTTAGCATCCTGCGCCTGTCCCGTGTTCACGCCAATGTAACCACCGGCTGCGATGATGCGGTCAAACGCGGTGCGGTCGGTTACTAAATCTTTGATAATCGGGAAAGCCGCTGCGCGCCAGGGTTCTACAACAATCGTTTCCCCGTCTTTGAACATGCGCATATACAACTGACAAGTAGTAGTAGCATGTTTCGGACCATGCGCTCGACCATTGATATACATGCTGCACATGCCGCAGATGCCTTCGCGGCAATCATGATCAAAGGCAATCGGGTCATCCCCTTTTGCGATGAGTTGCTCGTTGAGCACGTCAATCATTTCGAGGAAACTCATATCGGGGTTCACTGTGTCAACGCTATAGTCAACGAATTTTCCTGCCGCGCTGCTGTTCTTTTGCCTCCAGACTTTCAGATTGATTTTCATGGTGTATTGTTCTTATTTGTATTTACGTCAAAAACTCCATAAGTCGTCATGCTGAACACAGCGAAGCATCTCCTCAATTTCTAAAGTATGAGATTCTTCGCTCCGCAAAGCCTCCGCTCAGAATGACGATAACGGATTTTATTTTCATCTTTACTTATAACTCCTTACTGCCAGCTTCACGTTTTCAAACTTCAACGCTTCTTTGTGCAGCACCGGGTCGGCATCAACGCTGGTGTGTTCCCACGCGGCAGCATAAGCATAGTTTTCATCATCGCGCTTTGCTTCGCCTGCATCCTGATACTCCACGCGGAAATGCCCGCCACACGATTCGTTTCTGTTGAGCGCATCAATCACCATCAACTCGCCCAGTTCAATGAAATCGGCAACGCGACCTGCTTTATCCAACTCAGGGTTGAAGCTTTCTATTTCACCGGGAATAAATACGTCTTTGTAAAACTCGTTGCGCAGGTCGCGCAAGAGTGCGCGGGCTTTCGTCAAACCCTCTGCCGTGCGCGCCATGCCGCAATATTCCCACATGATATGTCCGAGCGCTTTGTGAAAACTGTCCACACTGCGCTTCCCTTTCACATGATAGATGCGCTGCATTCTTTCCGTAGCTTCTTTCTCCGCTTTTTCAAACTCAGGGTGATTTGTTGGAATCGCCTTGGTGAAAATTTCAGTTGAAAGATAATTCCCCAGCGTATAAGGAATCACAAAGTAACCATCAGCCAATCCCTGCATGAGCGCTGATGCCCCAAGACGGTTCGCGCCATGGTCGCTGAAGTTGGCTTCGCCCAAGCAGTACAACCCGGGAACAGTTGTCATCAATTCATAATCAACCCACAAGCCGCCCATCGTGTAATGCACTGCGGGATACATCTTCATCGGGGTTTTGAGCGGGTCTTCATTAGTGATGTTTTCATACATCGGAAACAATTCGCCATAGCGGGCTTTTACCACATCAATGCCCAGCCGCTTGATGGCATCGGCAAAATCGAGAAACACGCCAAAGCCCGAAGGCACAATGCCACGCCCCTCATCACAGGCTTCCTTCGCTGCGCGCGAAGCGATGTCGCGCGGGCTGAGGTTGCCGAAGGAAGGATATTTTCTTTCGAGATAATAATCCCGGTCATCTTCTTTTATGTCTTCGGCTCTTTTCTTTCCTTCGCGAATCGCTTTTGCATCTTCTTTGGATTTCGGCACCCATACGCGCCCGTCATTGCGCAGCGATTCCGACATCAGCGTAAGCTTCGATTGATATTCGCCCGAAACAGGAATGCACGTTGGATGAATTTGCGTGTAGCACGGATTGCCAAAGTATGCCCCTTTTTTATGCGCCTTCCATGCCGCTGTAACATTGCTGCCCATCGCATTGGTAGAAAGATAAAATACGTTGCCATATCCACCCGAACACAACAACACCGCGTGTCCGAAGTGGCGCTCCATTTTTCCGCTCACCAAATCTTTTGCGATGATGCCACGCGCTTTGCCGTCAATCGTTACCACATCCACCATCTCATGGCGCGAAAACATCTGCACATTGCCCAAGCCAATTTGTCGCTCCAATGCCTGATATGCGCCAATCAAAAGTTGTTGCCCCGTTTGTCCACGCGCATAAAATGTGCGGCTCACCTGCGCTCCACCGAATGAGCGGTTGTCGAGCAAGCCACCATATTCACGCGCAAAAGGAACGCCCTGCGCAACACACTGGTCAATAATATCCACCGACACTTCCGCAAGGCGATGCACATTGCCTTCGCGCGCGCGAAAGTCTCCCCCCTTCACCGTATCATAAAACAGGCGAAACACCGAGTCGCCATCATTCTTGTAGTTTTTTGCCGCATTGATGCCGCCTTGCGCTGCAATGGAGTGCGCCCTGCGCGGAGAATCCTGAAAACAAAATGCTTTCACTTTATAGCCAAGTTCGGCAAGCGTGGCAGCAGCGGATGCACCCGCCAGTCCCGTGCCGATAACAATCACTTCAAGTTTGCGCTTGTTGGCGGGATTCACAAGTTGCACCTTTTGCTTGTAGTGTTCCCACTTTTCGCCTATTGCACCGTCAGGGATTTTAGAATTCAATTCAGACATAGTTTTTTAGCTTTTAGCTGCAAGCTGTTAGCTGCGAGCCGGATGAGATGAACTTCAATCTGCAAACTGTTAGCTGCAAGCCAAACAGCATCTGTTAATTCAGCTTGTAGCTTGTGGCTTGCAGCTTGCATCTTGTGAATCATTTAACAAAGTAAAAATAGAGCGGAATCAGCGCAAACAGCACCGGGATAATCACGCCAAAGCCCCACACGCTCACTGCCTTGATTGCGGGCGTATATTTTTTGTGATTGATGCCCAGCGTTTGAAACCCGCTTTGGAAACCATGAATCAGATGGAATGAAAGAGCAACCATGGATGCTACATAAAACAACACGAAGAACAAATTGTTGCCAAACACAGTCGCCACTTCCTTATACAAATCGCGCAACACAGTTACTTTGGTGGTTTCATCTTTCATGTATTCCAACTGCTTGTCTGCAATGGCGGGATGCTCGGCCGAAGTGATTTCACCGGTTTGAATATTTTCCGTGTAGGCGGTATAAGCGAGGTTGCCGAATTTATATTGATACCAAAAGCCGGACATGTGTACGCTGATAAAAACCAAAACCAGCGTGCCGAGAATCGCCATGTTGCGTGAAAAGAAAGAGCTTGTCGCATTGCCCGGATGCACCGCATAACCCTGCGGACGCGCGCGCCTGTTTTTCACTTCAAGATAAATGCCCCAGATGGCATGAATTGGAATAGTGATGTAAAGCACGTAGGAAACAATTTTAATCAGCGGATTGGTGGTCATGAACACCGCGTAATTGTTAAACGCATAGCCATTGTCGTTTAAAAATAATTGCAGGTTGCCCGTTAAATGCGTCACTAAAAAAAGGCATAAAAAAAGCCCCGTGAGGCTCATCAATAATTTTCTGCCGATGGAGGAGTTGATAAATGCATTCAGGTTCATGCCGGGGATTGGAATTTGAATGCAAATTTAAAGTTAGAAGGCTTAATCGAAGGAGTTTTTTTTGCGCGTACGGATTTCAATGCTTTAGTGGCTCTGTTTAGTGGCGTAGCATTGCAGAAGAGCATCAGCGCCTGTGCGCACCACACCACGCAGAAAAAACAAAAGCCGCTGATGGCGCAGCGGCTTTTGTTTTCCAAAAAAAATGAATAAAAATGTCTGATTATCCTGCCATGCAGCTTGTGGTTTCAGAAGGCATCGAGTAGCCCGCTGAGCCGTTGCAGGCGCGCAGGCGCACGGTGTAAAACTTGCCCCTGTCAAGCCCTGTGATAGTAGCGCGCGACTTGGTGATGAAGCCATAGTTCTGATAAACAGTAGCCGGACCATTTGCCTGCTCGCTGATTTCAATAGCGTAGCCAATAGCATGGGGCACTGTTTCAAAGCGAATGCTGATGCTACCCGGCTCCTGCGAAGGGTCGGAAGTAAGCCCCTGCGGAACACCGATTTCATGCACCGGAGTTTTGCTCGCTTTAGTTGGCGTAAAGCCAATGCTCTCCAGCAAGGCAACGGCATTTTCTTCATTGCGCACCTGGTAGGTAGCCCACTCGGCAATTTGAAACAGGGCGCCCGTGAGGATATCACGCTGATTGTTGCGGTTTTCAATTGCAATTTTTCCGCCATCTCTCGCCTGCGCCACCAGGTTCAGATACGTTTGAATCATTGCAAGAAAAACTACCATTGTAATTGGCGGTGTGCCAAACAAAGGCGATGACGACTGAGCAGCAAGCAAATTATGGATTTGCTGTGCCTTACCACCATAGGCATCTATTGCCAGTATGGTGATTACTGAAAATTTAACAGCTACTTTTCTCATTGTTTTAATTTTTTTTTAAGTGAAACAATACTCCTATTCCGGCACAGTTAGGAAAATGTTTTGCCTGCAAAACCCACCATCGGTAGCCCTCTACCTACCATTAGTAGAGATCTACCTACCATTAATAGAGATCTACCTACCATTAATAGAGGTCTACCTACCATGAGGAGAGGTCTACTCACCATGAGTAGAGGTCTACTCACCATGAGTAGAGGTCTACTCACCATGAGTAGAGGTCTACTCACCATGAGTAGAGGTCTACTCACC
>JAWXCB010000024.1:0-18099 GCA_034440455.1 Chitinophagales bacterium | reverse complement strand
TGCAGTATCATTGTAAACCAATAGTAGGATTAACACAATCCGTAAACCTATAGCAGGATTAATCATTTAACCTGTAAACTTATTTTAGGACGAGACAGGGATTTCTAATTCCATAGGAGCGACATTAAACAATGTTTACCATTTTTATTCCGCTCCTACGGAGCTACTGTTATCCGGCTGATGATTTTCTACTAAGATGAATCCCCTACGGGGAAATCAATAATAGAAATATTGTCTTCCCCTTTAACTCCGTAGGAGTTCAATAGTAATAGTAACCGAAGTAAAAAGTGTCAGTAGCTCCAGAGGAGCGACATTAAACAATGTTTACCATTTTTATTCTGCTCCTACGGAGCTACTGTTATCCGGCTGATGATTTTCTACTAAGATGAATCCCCTACAGTGAAATCAAAAACAGAAATATTGTCTTGCTCATTAACTCCGCGGGAGTTGAACAGCATATTAATTTCGCTCTTAACTCCGTAGGAGTTCAATAGGAATAGCAAAAGGAATCGAAAATGTTTTAGCTCCGTAGGAGCGACATTGAATATGGACACCACTTTCCTCCTAACATCAGCGCCCGTCCGAACGGATTCCTCCGGGCGGGCTGCCAAACAATGCGCTAAAGAAATGAGATACGTACGCGCCAAACCCTCCTCGTTCAACCGTTAGTTACCTGTTTTTATTAATTGATTAAAGCCAAGTTTGGTAATTTCCAAAAAAATATATCTTTGTCCGGCTTCAAAGCCAAGCCACTCGATACCCCTAAGACCACAAACCCAAGTCTTAAAAAAAATCAAATGAAAAAATTGAAACAAGTTGTTGTTGCATCTGCGATTGTTGTGCTCGCATCATTCAGCGCGTTTGCGCAAAAAGGCACTGTGAAAGGAAATGTGAAAGACAAGGAAGCGGGCGAAGGCATTCCTTTTTTGAGCGTGTATGTGCAGGGGCAAGCCAGCGGCACGATGACCGACTTCGATGGCAACTATACCTTAGAGCTTGACGCGGGCACGTATGAATTGGTGTTTTCATCGGTGGAGTATGGCAAGACAAACAAAACAGTTACGGTGGTTGCCGGTGAAACGCAAACGCTCGACATGCAGATTTCCACTTCGAGCGTAGAGATGAACACGATCATCGTGAAGACGGATAAGTATAGCAAGCCGATTGAAGAGGTGGTATCCTCAATGGATATTATCAAACCTAATATCATTGAAAATAAAGCATCAACCGATGTGAAGGCTGCTCTCGAACAAGCGCCTGGGCTTACCATCGTGGACAATGAGCCGCAGATGCGGGCAGGCAGCGGCTATAGCTTTGGCGCTGGCAGCCGTGTGGCGGTACTGGTTGATGATTTGCCCCTGATTACGGGTGATGCCGGACGACCAAGCTGGGAATTTATTCCGGTGGAAAATATTGAGCAAATAGAAATTATCAAAGGGGCATCATCTGTATTGTATGGTTCGGGAGCATTGAATGGCGTTATTAATGTAAGAACGGCATATCCGAAATCGGAACCGCTCACAAAAGTAAATGTGCTGGCAGGGGTATATAATGGTCCGAAAAATGAACAATCAAAATGGTGGGACAGCAACATTCCTTATTGGACTGGTGTGTCATTTCTCCACTCGAGACGATTTAAATCAGCACCGGAGAAAAAGCTAACCTCCTCACTGGTATTAGGTGGTAATGTGCTCTATGAAAACAGCTATGTTGGGCCGGCACCGGTTGACCCTGACGGTAAAATTTCCGCCATTTCTAACGGATGGAATAAACTGCTCAATAATGGCACCTTTACCCCGGCACAATATGAGGATTCATTAAAAACTCTGGGAGAAACAAAAAGGGGAGAATATGATTATCGCGGACGGTTAAACTTCAATACCAACTTTAAAGCGAACAAAGTGAAAGGGTTAGCATTTGGACTTAACGGTAATTTCAGCTATGGAGAATCAGGAGGCTCACTGCTGTGGCTGAACAATTATACAGGGCTGCTGAAGCCTTATCCGGGCGCTTTAACCATAACGAAGCAAACCATTTTCAGTATTGACCCTTATATCAGCTATTTCGACCAAAAGGGCAACAAGTATTCCCTCAATACGCGTGTGTTCTATCAGGATAACGACATTGACAATAACCAAGCAAATAAAAACACCGTTTACTACGGAGAATTCCGCTACATGAAGGCGTTTCCGGGCATAAAGGATTTCACGCTCTCCACAGGAGCGGTGGGAACTTATGTCGTAGCCAGTTCACAACTCTTTGCAGGCAATTACACCCAGTCAAACGCAGCCGTTTACTTGCAGCTTGATAAAAAATTCTGGGACAGGCTTACTCTTACTGCCGGTGGTCGATGGGAATACTTTAATGTGGGAGGTGATGGCATTGCTACTGAAACAAGCAATCAGCCCATTGGGCGCTTAGGCTTAAATGTAAGGGTTGCTAAAGCAACCTACTTCAGAGCGTCATTTGGACAAGGATTCCGCTTCCCCACTATTGCAGAGAGATACATAGAAACTACAGTAGGTGGAATTCCAATCACTTCGAACCCTTCTCTTAAACCCGAAAAAAGCTGGAATCTGGAAGCGGGAGTTAAGCAAGGTCTTAAAATCGGAAAATTCCTTGGCTATTTAGACTTTGCCGGTTTTGTGCAGCAATACGAGGATTATGTAGAGTTTATTGCCGCACAATGGCTTGACCCATTTGCAAATCCTTTTTTCGGGCTGGCATTTAAATCGGTTAATACCGGCAAGGCAAGGGTATCAGGGATTGAGGCTACTTTTCTCGGTCAGGGTAACTTCACAGATGACTTCGGGATAAATGTGCTGGCAGGTTATATGTTTGCACGCCCCATCACTTTAACTCCTGATTATGCTTTCGGAAAAAAATATAAAACTGACGGGAGTGGAGAAGAGTTGACATATCTTAATACGAGTACAGATACCACCGATAATATTCTTAAATACAGATACGAGAATTTGGTCAAGTTGGATCTTGAGTTTAATTATAAGAAAGCGTCAGCAGGAGTTAGCTTCAGGACTTACAGCTTCATGAAGAATGTTGATGCCTTCTTTTACGATACTGCTCCTTTAAAAGGATTGTACGCAAAACCATACAGGGATGAGAATAACGGAATGGAATATGTATTTGACTTCCGCATCTCCTACAAGGTAGCAACTCATTCGAAAATATCTTTTGTACTTAATAACGCATTAAACCGCGAATATTCCTTGCGTCCATTAGTGATGGATCCGCCAAGAAGCTATGTTATTCAATATAGCCTGACTTTGTAGAATTTACGGAACCAGCACATGCAGCGCAAGGGGTAATGCCCTTACCTCCCAATCTTCTTTGAAGCGTTCTAATTCTCCATCCACCTGGAGTACCCAGAATTTCTTTTCTTCATTCAGCACTTTGCAGGTTGCGGCAGTATGCAATTCGTAATGCGGAATCCAATGTTGTTTCTTAAAAAGAATACAGAGCGCATAGAGCGGAAACAACAGGCGCGAGAATTTATTCAAGATGGCAATATCTAAAATGCCGTCATCTAATTTTGCATTCGGTGCAATTCCAACTCCATATCCATATTGATTGGAGTTGCAAATGTTCAGCACGGTAACTTCTCTTTCTAATGTTTTCCCGTTGAATTCAAGCGTAAGTTTTATTGTCTGATTACTGGTAAATCCGCGCATCACCGCGACTGCATAAGAAAGAAATCCGCGCACTTTGTGATGCTCAAACCATTTCACCACTTTCACCGCAAAGCCGATTCCTACGTTGCTGAAAAAATATTTTCCGGGAGCATATTCGCCCACATCAATTTTAGCAGCATGAAATTTATTCAGCACATCCAATGCCTTCTTTGCATTAATCGGAATGCCGAGATGCCTCGCCAAACCGTTGCCAGAACCAAAGGGCATGATTCCAAGAATAACATCCGTGCCGACAAGACTGCCTGCAATTTCATTCATGGAGCCGTCACCGCCAACCGATACTACCACATGATAACCGCTTTCTGCCGCTTCTTTTGAAAGTTCAATGGCGTGTCCTGCGTATTCTGTATAGCTTATTGAATAGTCGTAAAGCGTTTTGTCGAGATGCTGTTCAATTAATTGAGGCAGTCGGCTTTTTTCCTCTTTCCGAATGCCTGATTTGGGATTGATGATAAAGAGAATTCTTTTACGGGACATGGCGCGAAGTTAAAAGAGCTTCGTCATTCTGAGCGAAGGTTCTACGAAACAAAGAATCTCCTGCCTGAAAATAAGAGATGCTTCGTTGCACTCAGCATGACGAGAAAGTATCAAATCGCGTTGAGGCTAAGGTCGAGACTTTTGTAGGAATGCGTGAGCGCCCCGACTGAAATATAATCTACACCGGTGGCTGCATATTCCCGCGCATTTTCCAGCGTGATGCCTCCCGATGCTTCCGTTTCATATTTTTTATCAATCAGCTTCACGGCTTTTTTCAACTCGGGGATTTTGAAATTATCAAGCATAATGCGCTGCACTCCGCCTGTCGCTAATACTTCCTCCACCTGTGCAATGGAAGCTGTTTCAATTTCAATACGCAAGTCAAGATTTTTTTTCTTCAAATAGTTTTTCACTGTTGTTATTGCCGGTTCGATTCCTCCACTGTACGCGATGTGATTGTCTTTAATCATAATCATATCCCACAAGCCGAAACGGTGGTTTTCACCGCCACCGATTTTCACTGCCATTTTTTCAAACTGCCTGAACATCGGTGTGGTCTTTCGCGTGTCCATCACTTTTGTATTGGTGCCTCTCAATGTCTGCACAAACTTATTCGTAAGCGTTGCAATGCCGCTCATGCGCTGCATGAAATTGAGCGCAAGCCGCTCGGCTTGCAGAATGGATTGCGCGCTTCCTTTCACCAGCATTACCAAATCAGACTTCTCAACTACATCTCCATCTTTGTAAAAGGAATCAACTGTAAGTTCTGTGTCAATGATTTCAAACACCTTTTTTGCTACTTCGATTCCCGCAACGATGCCGTTCTCTTTGGCAATGAGTTCAGCTTTACTGGTTTTGTTTTTGGGGATGCAGGCAAGCGAAGTGTGATCGCCTGATTGCACATCTTCCTCAATCGCCTGACGAATAAAACGCTCGATATCCAATGCCGGAAAGATTATTCGTTTTCGAAACGGACTTCTTGAATGAATACGCTTTCGCCCTTTTGCTTAAGGTAGATATAAGTGCGAAATGCGCCTTTGTCGGTAATCAGCGTGCCGATTCCATATTGTGAACCCTGGCTGGAACCATTGTGAATCATCTTAAAAGATGCAGGTTTGTTTTTGGTGAAAAAATCTTTCAGCACCATTTCCGCTTGCGCTTTGCTGTATGTTTCTTCCTTTTCACCGATGGTGATTTCCACCGTGCTGTCAAAATACTTCGCCAATTCCTTCGAGTTGCCTGTTTGAATCGCAAGACTTATCCGCTCAAGGTCGCCATTCAGCGGCTTCATGCCTATCGTAGTGAAAAGAACCAAACCCATCAAAACTGTTTTCATGTTGTAAGTCATTTTAGTCATCCCAAACTTAACCAAAATCATGCCATTGAGCCTCCTTAAACGAATCCCGAACGAATATATTTACTTTGCTTGCCTGAAAGATGCGGAAATATCAACACCGCTTTTCCCAATTTACCTGATGAGCCAACGAATAAAAGGTTTTTGCTGCTGTTTTCTCCTGTTCCTGATTGTGTCTTGCAAAGAGGAAACAATGCAAGGAGGAGTTAATCCGCAGTATTTTGATTTAAGCGGTTTCATTAAAAAGGAAGCGGAAAGATTAGCAAAAGCGAATGCGGAGATTTCAAAAACAGTTTTTCTTAACGGAAAGGAAGAGAAGAAAAAGATGGCTATCAGCGATTGGGGAAAAGAATTGAATTCCTTTGTTGAAGCCGATATCAATAAGAAGTCGTTCCTGGGGAAATATGCTGCCGACAGCATCGTGAGGGAAGGTCAACTGGGCATGATGAGGTATTCAGCTCAAAAAGAAAATCTCAGAACGAGAGAACTGAGTGTGATTTATGATAAGGATAGAAATCCTGTGAAAATCAACGCAGTGCTTTATACCGGAAATATCCTTTACACTTCACATCAACAACTCTCTTACGAACCAGAAAAAGGTTTTTGGATTTCAGGCAAACAAACAATCCGATTTTTGGAACCGGATACGTTTTCAATTTCAACTATTTTTCTGCCTTGACGAGACGCGCGTAGTTCGGATAGAAATACGCTATCGTTTCAATTCCTTTCAGGTAATTGAAAACTCCGAAATGCTCATTGGGCGAGTGAATGGCATCGGAATCAAGACCAAAGCCCATGAGGATAGATTTCAACCCTAGCACATCTTCAAACAGCGCGACAATCGGGATGCTGCCGCCTGTGCGTGTGGGTAAAGGTTTTATACCAAAACTCATTTGATATGCTTGCTCGGCAGCTTCATAGGCAACAGAATCCGTTTTCATCAGCACTGGATTCCCACCATGATGCGGAGTTACTTTTACCTTCACTGATGCAGGAGCAATAGATTTAAAATGTTTCTGAAACAGTTCCGTTATTTTTTCATGATTCTGATTCGGCACAAGGCGCATCGAAATTTTTGCAAAAGCCTTTGACGGAAGAACTGTCTTTGCACCTTCTCCTATGTAACCACCCCACATGCCGTTCACATCAAGCGTGGGACGAACGGTTGTATGCTCCATCGGTGTATAGCCCTTTTCTCCATGCACAGCAGCAATATCAAGATGCTGCCTGTATTCCACTTCATCAAAAGGAATCTGCGCCATGACTTTTCTTTCTTCGGGTGTTAATTCAATCACGTCATCATAGAAACCGGGAATTGTGATGTGATTGTTTTTGTCTTTCAGCGAAGCAATCATTTCTGCAAGAATATTCAACGGATTTCCAACTGCACCGCCATAAACGCCTGAGTGCAAATCGCGATTTGGTCCGGTTACTTCCACTTCGAGATAACTCAACCCGCGCAACCCGATGGTGATAGACGGAACATCATTCGCAATCATCGAAGTATCGGAAATCAAAATCACATCCGCTTGCAGACGCTCTTTATTTTTTTGCACGAAGTCGCCTAAGTTTTCAGAGCCAACTTCTTCTTCTCCCTCAATCATAAATTTCACATTGCAGGGAAGCGCGTTTTGCTGCATTAAAAGTTCAAAGGCTTTGATGTGCATGTACATTTGTCCTTTGTCATCACACGCGCCACGCGCATAAATTTTCCCGTCTTTCAACACCGGCTCAAAAGGTGGCGAGTGCCACAAATCAAGCGGGTCAGGCGGTTGCACATCATAGTGTCCGTAAACAAGCACGGTAGGAAGTGATGGGCTAATCATCTTCTCCCCATATACAACCGGATAACCGTTAGTGGAACATAATTCCACCTTCTCCGCGCCAGCCTTATTGAGTTGGTTCTGCACCCATTCACCTGCTCGAATCACATCGTTCGAGAAATTTTTATCCGCGCTCACGGATGGAATTCTCAATACTTCAATCAACTCATCGAGGAAGCGTTGCTTATTCTGTTCAATGTAGTTTGTTACTTCTTTCATTTAGTCAGTTATTGGCTGATAAAAATAGTTGAAAACAAAAAAAGGGTTACAGCAAAACCGTAACCCTTTTGGGATGTGACCCTGACGGGACTTGAACCCGTGGCCCTTTGATTAAAAGTCAAATGCTCTACCACTGAGCTACAGGGTCGTAAAAACGAGGTGCAAAGATAATCAACCGAACCGCTTAGACAAACGGGGGGAAATGATTGTGGAAAAAAAAATCAGGCAATCAGCAATGCTCGTTGAATGCCGCTTTCAGGTTTTCGGCAATCAATTCGGCAGGTCTGCCTTCAATGTGGTGTCTTTCTAAAAAATGCACCAGCTTGCCATCTTTAAACAACGCGATGGAAGGCGAAGAAGGCGGATAAGGAAGCATATATTCCCGCGCACGCTCGGTTGACTCACGGTCAACTCCGGCAAACACGGTAGTAAGTTTTTCAGGTTTTTTTGAAGATTGAGACAAGGCAAGTTTCAGTCCCGGACGCGCCATACGCGCAGCGCAACCGCACACAGAATTTACCACGACCAGCGCGGTTCCCTGCTTGTTGTTTAATACGGAATCAACTTCATCGGAAGTTAGTAATTGTTGGAAACCGACTTCTGTCAGTTCTCCTTTCATCGGGGCTACGAGTTCTGGTGGATACATAATTTAGTATTGATATTTTAGTAGTTAGTATTTAGACAAATGCAATTTCAAAGTTAGCATACACGCAGATAACACGCTCAAATGAAACCAAGTTCCAATTTGGCCGATTCTGACATCAATTCCTGATTCCAGGTAGGCTCCCACGTTAATTCCACCTTCACGTCTCCTATTCCAGGTATGCCTTTTATCTTTTGTTCGACTTCAGGGGGAAGTGTTTCCGCCACGGGGCAAGTGGGTGATGTTAACGTCATCAGCACCTTCACATTGTTTGCGGGGTCAACATTCACTTCATAGATTAAACCCAACTCGTAAATATCAACGGGAATTTCAGGGTCGTAGCAGGTTTTGAGTACGTCAATGACATCGGTTCTTATTTCTGCGAAGGTTTTTGCGGGTTGCGTGGTGTCGGACATATTCAAATTTTAGAATTAGCTGCGTATGCTTTTATGTACTTAATCATCGCTCCTAATCCGCTGGTGCGCTGCGAACTGAGGTGCGACTTCAAATCTATTTTGTCAATAAACTCCAGATTCGTTTTCAAAATATCTTCCGGCTTTTGGTTAGAAAGCACACGAATGAGCAATCCGATGATTCCTTTCGTAATTACGGTATTGCTGTCCGCTTCAAAAACCATTCTGCCATCTTTCGCAGATGAATGCAGCCACACTTTCGACTGGCAGCCTTTCACCAAATTTTCATCTGTTTTATTTTGCGCGTCCAAATCTGGCAACTGCTTACCGATATCAATCAAATATTCATACTTATCCATCGGGTTTTCAAACAGCGAAAACTCCTGCACGATTTGTTCCTGAATTTCATCAATCGTGTGATGTTGGGTAGCATTCATTCTAAAATCAAAATTAACACACTGCATGTATAATCCGTCTTTACAATCCCAAATGGGACACTAAAGTTCAAGCATCTTTTAAATTAAATCAGCACAGACTCAAATGCAAAACTTACCGCCAAATGTTTGGGAAGATTGTTCCTTCGTAAAGAAGAAAAATGCTTACGGCTTCGTTTGTTGTTGCAGGCTCTTGAAAAATTCCTCGGAATTCTTGTTGCCCGGATCAAGTTCGCCTACCTTTTTCCAAAAAGGTTTTGCAGTGGTGTTATCATCTTTCATCACGTAGTAGAAGCCAAGATACTGATAGGCTTCAACCAGTTCCTTTTTATATTTCACTTCATCGGTTGCCAGCTCAACGAATTTCTGATAGTGCGGAAAGGCAAGCCCTTCAGTAGTTTCAGGGTCGAGGTTGGAGTTGGCGCGTCCGCGCCACAAATAGCCGAGCGGTGCAGTTGGCTGCATCTCCGTTACCTTCATAAAAGCAGTGTCGACTTCGTGAAAAAAAGTGTCTGCAACTGCTTCCGCTATTTTCTTCTTCTCTTTGTCAGTTGCTTCTTTTGCCAGACCGGATAGATTGCCTGCTGCATAGTAATAAGCTTTTCCTAACAAGAAATAATCCTGCGAGGAGCCGCGCTTTAGCTTCAGCATTTTCTCAAGGACAGGAATTGCTTCAACATATTTCTTTTGCACGTAGAGCACCAAAGAAAGATCATTATAGAGGTCTGCGTTGGTTGAATCTACTTTGATGGCTTTGTTGAGGTAAACCACTGCGAGCAAATCATTATTTGTTTTCGCAAGCAGTTTGCCATAATAGGCATAGTCACTGGCAATTACTTTCGTGCTGTCGGCAGTTTCGAGAAATTTTTTCATGAACGCCAACCCTTCCTCGTATTTTTCTTTTTCATAGTAGGAATAGCCGATGAGGCGGCTCAAAATAATATTGGAACTGTCCTGCTTCAACACGGTATTGATTTCATTAATGGTACCCTCATAATCTTTACACAGGAATAAGAAACTGGCATATCGGGTTCTCTTTTGAATATCTTCGACTGTACTGTCGAGATACTTTTTATAGAGGCGACACGCTTCGGTGAAATTCTTTGTGAGGTAGTTAATTTCGGCAAGTTCGCGGAAAAGCGGTGCAAACTGGGGGTCAACTTCACTACCCTTTTGGAAGTTTTTCAACGCCTGCTCATAAGCCCCTGACTTCATATATACCTGCCCGATTTTCATGTAAGGAAAAGCAGAGGTCGGGTCGGCATCAATGGCGTATTCATATTTTGTAACTGCCTTTCCCGCATTGTTTGTTTGCAGGTAAGCATCGCCAAGCAGCAGTTGCGCTTCGCCATTCCTAAGATTAAACATCACCGCTTTTTCCAATTGTATGATGGCTTTGACTGCATCGTTGGCAGTGGAATTGAAATAGGCTTCGCCTACGAAAGTATATGCCTTGCTGTCTTTTGATTTACCATAACCAACAAGTTTGTTGAAATATTCTTCAGCTTTCGCAGTGTTCTTTTCATCAAGCGCGAGTTTGCCCATGCCTGCGAAGTTGTAGTTGATTTTATCTTCAGGTTTGATGCCTTTTTCAAAGTAATATTTCGCAGAATCTTTTTTTACGGTTTGGTAGTATATGTTTCCGAGCCTGTAATGCGCCTCCTGGTCGGCAGGCGTTTTAGCAATAAGCCCCAGCAAGATGTTTTTCGCCAGTACAGGCTTTTCACTCTGTGCGGCTTTTATCG
This sequence comes from Chitinophagales bacterium, assembly GCA_034440455.1. Classification (GTDB taxonomy): domain Bacteria; phylum Bacteroidota; class Bacteroidia; order Chitinophagales; family CAIOSU01; genus JAWXCB01. The sequence goes on along the minus strand of JAWXCB010000024.1, from coordinate 7,281 downwards.
CATCATTTATCGTTTGTGAAAAAACGCCTGATGAAATCGCTATTAACAATGCAACGATGGTAAATCTTCTGTTCATGATGTCGTTCGCTTTATAATTGGGGTGATAAAAATAAACAATGACCGCCTAACGTAAATCAAACAATAGACCAACTTTTCAATAATTGCCAAAACCCAAGATGCGCACAGGCATGGTGGCGGGCACCAAGCCTGCTTTGAGGATAATACGTTGCCCCGGGTCGCTTGCAACAAATGCGGTAAGTCCCGTTGCCAGCCCGCTACGCGCTTCACTGCTCACCATGTAAATATTTCTGGTGAGCGGGTAAGAACCTTGCGCAATGTAAGCCTGATAAGGTTGTTTTCCGCGCGTGTCTGATGAATCGCTGATAATGCGCAGCACATTCACTTTGTCCATAAAATCAATCGAAGTTGAATCATCGGAATCACTGATCCAGTTTACGCCAATCACACCCAGCGCATTTTTATGCTCGGCAACATACTTTACAACTTCTGCATTATTATTTGCAGCGAAACAATATGCGGGCAGTTCGGTGTTGAATTTTTCTTTGATAAAACGCGCTGTGCTTGAATTCGTGTTATCAAATATTACGCGGATTTCCAGGGGGTCATTCTGCGCATCGAGTAAATTCCAGTTGTCGGCTTTGCCCGTGAAGAGTAATTCTAATTGCTGCATCGTGAGCGCAGTATCCTTGTTTTCAGGATGCGTTACCAGCGCAATGGCATCCGTTGCAATTTTTAATGCTTTCGGGAAAAGTTTTTGCTCTTCAAAATATTTCATTTCGTCTGCATTCAGTTCGCGCGAAATGACAATGAGTTTTGTTGAATCTGCAAGCAGGTCTTTCACTGCCTGCCCTTCGGATACATAAGCAGCGTTAATTACTGCAAACCGATAGATACTGTGAAACACCGCGATTTCCGCATCAAAAAAAGGATAGAATGTTTCGTCCACACTGATTTTTATATGCCCGGAAGTAGGATTGTCGGTTGGCGCGTTTCCCTGCTTGCAGGAGGAAAGAAAGAGAATCGAAAACAAAAAAACAGCAGTAAGCAATTGCCTCACCCCCGCCCCCTCTCCAAGGGAGAGGGGAGCTTGAGCGTTTGTACGTTTACTCATCATTATCATTGAGGTTTTGAATTGCGCAACCTTGAGATGCGGAAAACTCCGTAAAGCACTAACAGCCCCCCAAATGCAAAATGAAACCACGAAGGCATGTTGGTTGAATATTGTCCTCCGAATGCGATGAAAAAGATTCCGGTGAGGGTATAAATCACCGCCATCATCATGCTGAAATAATAAAGCGGTTTGTGCATAGCTATTTTCTTGAAATCAAAAGTGGTGACGAGAGGGCGCGTCTGACTACAGAACTACTGCAAAATGAATTTAATCGGAACGATGTATTGCACCTTCACTTCCTTTCCATTTTGTTTGCCGGCTTTCCATGGGGGCATTTTCTTAACGTGTGCAATAGCGGCTTCATTCAAAATCTTATCGGAGCCTTTTGCCACTTCCACCGTGCTTACGTTACCTGACTTTTCGATCACGAAGCGGATATACACGGAGCCTTCAATGTCATTTTCTTTTGCAATTGCCGGATAAGGAATGCTGCCAAGATATTTCAACAACGCCATTTCACCACCGGGGAATTCGGGCATTTGTTCTACCACAGTAAATACCTGGTCAATTTGGTCGCCAATTACATCCTCACCCGATCCATCAAGCAAACTCAAGTCAACGCCTGATGTGTCGCCCTGCTCTGTTGTTGCGCCTGCATCTGCTTCTTCAAATTCATCTTGTGCCGGTGGTTCGTCTTCTTCCGTTACTTCTTCGTCTTTCACGATGGTGGGCGGTGTGAACTTGATGGTAGTCTTTAACGGTGGCGGTGGTTCCACAGGAGGAGGTGGCGGCTCGTTCGGGTCAATGGGAGGAGGAGCCAGCAATTCAACATCTATTGCAATTTTCACTTTCGCTGCTTCGTCATCTTCGCTGCTTAACGCTTTCAAAATCATAGGCAGCGTGAGCGCAAAGGCAAATAATGAAATGGAGACCAACACTGCTATTCCGGCATTGCGCACGGAACGCCTGCGCAGGTCATAAGCCCCGTATTCTTTATTCCTGCCCTCGAAAACAAGCCCGATCCAACTGTCGCTGAAAATTGATGTCATTCGCTTAATCCTTTTTAGAAGTTAGCATACTCTTATAGTGGAACGCTCGCAATCATTTCCAATTCCGGAGGCGTAATATCCACGATGGCATATTTACCTACGCTGGTGATTTGCATTTCATCCAAAATATCAATCAGGTTTTTGTATTTCGCCTTATCATCCGATTTTATCAGCACCATTAGCGCGTTTTTATCGGATTTTACTATTCCCGCTTCTTTCTTAAACTCCTCTACTGTTATCTGCCGGGCATTCAGTTTTGCCCGCAGCGCGTTAATCTTTTTGATTTGCGGCTCATTTCTTTCAAGCAATATTTTACGGATTCCTTTCGAAGAGAAGTTTGTTGTTTTCACTTCAGGTGGTTGTCCGTTTTCACCGATGCCGAAGTAATAATACATCTTGTCGTTTTCTGATAATATCAATGTCAACGCTGTTGACGCTTTCACCTTCGTTGAGTCGGTGATGTTATCTTTCTCCGGCATGTTGATTTCCATCGTCTTGGGCTTGCTCAATGTAGTGGTGAGCATAAAGAAGGTAATCAACAAAAAGCCCAAGTCCACCATTGGAGTGAAGTCAATCTTGGTGGACATTTTCTTTGAGCGGGATTTCCCGCCTTTCTTCCCACCGCCATCTGAAGCAATTTCGGCCATTGTCTTTTTTTGTTTTAGTAGAGATGCCTTTTATTTAAAACTCCACAAACACGCTTTCAAATAATGCTGCCCTTAATCCTGCGGAGCAGCTTCCAAACTTGTTATAAAATTGAACTTATTGATTTGCCTTTCCTGCAAAATATCAAACACACGCTTCACCACCGGGAAGCTTGCATCGCGGTCGCCCTTGATGGCAATTCTGAACTTGGGGTTTGACTGGCGCGCATATAACACCCATTCGCCCAACTCATTATTTAATGAATCAATCGGCACACCCGGCTGCTTCAAGGCGTTGCGCTCATCGCCTGAAAGTGAAAGCAACTGTTTCATATTGCTCACCGGCACTCCAAAGGTGGAAAGCAGGGAGAATTTTGCTCTTTCCTGCTCCGTGAATGTCAGGTTGTGGCGTTTTGCCATTTTATCCAACATGCTTGCCCGCGTGGGCTGCCCGTCAATTCCAAAAAACACTCTTCCATCGCCATCCACCAATATCTGGATGATGTCCGTTTCCGGCAATAACTTGTCTGAAATAGACGAAGGCGTGTCCACCTGCACCGGCTCATCCGGCTTAAACTTCGTGGTGAGCATGAAGAAGGTGAGCAGCAGGAACGCCACATCGGTCATGGCGGTCATGTCAATACTGGTACTCTTCCTTGGTATTTTAACTTTTGGCATCCCGGATTATTTCTGGGTGGTTGAGAATGTTTGCAAAATGCTGAAGCCCGCTTCATCAATACTATAAGTGAGCTTGTCAATTTTGCTGGTGAAAAAGTTATAAGAGATGATTGCAATTGCGGAACCGCTGATGCCAAGCGCTGTATTAATAAGCGCCTCAGAAATTCCATTTGCAAGCGCAACAGAATCAGGCGCGCCTGCCGTTGCAAGAGCGGCAAATGCCTTAATCATCCCGATTACTGTTCCCAACAATCCGACCAGCGTTGCCACAGATGCAATCGTAGCGATAATCGGCAGATTTTGTTCCAAAGCCGGCAGTTCAAGTTCCGTAGCTTCTTCAATATCTTTTTGAATGGCAAGCACTTTCTGGTCTTTTGACAGTTCCTTGTCGCCCTGCATCTCCTTATATTTTCTCAAGCCTGATTTCACTACGCTGCCAAGCGAACCTTTCTGCGCATCGCATTCGCTCACTGCCTGTTCTATGCTGTTGGAAAGCAACAATCCTCTGATTTTAAACAGGAAACTATCGGTATTTCCTTTTCCGCTTGCTTTTGAAATAGTGATGAAGCGCTCAATAGAGTACGTGATTACCATTAAGAATAACGACATCAAAATCGGCACGATAAATCCTCCTTTATAAACCATGCCGAGATAATTGCCCGGCAGCGGGTGATTATTCGGATCGTTTCCGATAAAATTTGAGGGACTGCCCAATACAAAGAGGTATATCACTACGCACACCGCGATAACAATGGGTATGGTAAGCGTTGCAAACAAGGATTTAAACAGGCTATTCTTTTGCAGCGATTGTTCCATGGGTAATTAAGTTTTAAGGTGGTTTTTAAAAGGTTTATTGAATGATTAAAAATTGCAACTCTTATTGTGAAACGAAGCGGGCAAGAACCTGCAAATGTTTCATTTTGTTTATGGGCAGTTCTAAAAATTGGTTTTTTATCGCCTCACCCCTTCCCTCTCCAAAAGGAGAGAGTGTCCGTGGTAGAATTTTTAGAACAGCCCTTGTTTGATTTGACAAATTTAGCATCAGCGTTTTTGATGGCGTTCGCAAATATAATGGTTTCTCGTTCCCGTCCAAATTGGATTTTGTTAAAGTTTCGACCAATAACGGGGGGCAGGGCGGCTTGTTATGCAAGATGAAGAGTGTGACATTTTTATGACAAAGCGGGGGGAAGTTTGCAGTTGATATGCAGATGAAAGCCGACAGTTGATGATTTGCTCATGTGCTGATGAAAGTCAACAGTTGACAGTCGGCAGACAACAGTCGTTTTAAATCAGCTTCAAACTAACGGCTAATAGCTAACTGCTTGCAGCTAACAGTTTAAAAATAAAACAGCCCCTCCGCATTGCTGCGAAAGGGCTGCTTCTTTTATGTAGCCTGCAACACCCGGTGTGGTTGCAGCTTTGCTGATTATGCTGAAAGACCAATTGCAGGAGCTGAGGGCAAACTCAAACCGGCTGCGCCATTTGCACGCACGCGAAACCAGTAATAAGTAAGCGCATTCAGGTTTTCAACCGTGCATTTGGTTTGCGTGGGCACTGCCACATTTGACCAAACGGTAGTGGGTGATTCAGGGTCGCCCGTAGTGGCTTCCACCACATAGTTGAACGCCCCATGCACGCGCTTCCACTCAATATGCACCGTGCCCTGCGCAACGCTGGCAGTGTGTACATCTTGCGGAGCCACCGGAATGCCGATGGGCGCACCACGCTCCACCACATCAAAGCCTGAAAGTTCAATTTCAAGCTTTACATCTGTGATCGTCATCATGTAAATCGCCAGAGTCTTCAGGGCTTGGTCAAGCTCCTCACGAATTTCTCGTTCTTGCGTGACCTTCACCTTGTCGCGGTTAATCGCAGCGACAATCGCATTATTAAAATTTTGAACCAAGGCGAGCAATGCCGGATATGCGATGGGCGGTGCCGGATACAGCGGACACACCGACATCATACTGTGTATCTGCGTGGCTTTGTCGGCAAATGTGCTGTCGCTATAGCCGCCAAAGCCATACTTAGGTCTTGTTATTATACTCATAGAACTACCGCCTCCATGCGGTTAATTGTGCCGTGGGCGCATGTTTTTTTTAACACCCCGTGCGGGTGATGAAATAATGAGGAATTAATAATTAGGAATTAGAAATTAGAAATGGAGAAAGCGATTTGTGGTCAATTCGCAATTCCTAATTCTTCATGCTCAATTCACAAAGAACATCCGTCCTTTTTTCTGCAACCGGGTTGGCAAAACAAGCGCGGTGGGTATTGATACAGCAGCTACAATAGTATGTTTTGTATTTTATGTATTAAATGCAATAAAAGGCATGTTTTTATTTGTAATTGATTATCAAGCAAATAAAATAGTCATACAGCAGATAAAAATGCACAATTCACATAATTTTCTTGGTGCATATCGCTCCATCCTGCACCCAGTATGACCGTACCTGGGTGCAGGTTGCGCTAACCTGAAAGAAGAATGACCGGATGTTCGTGTACATTGCTCCATCGTGCACCCATGATGCACGAGTATGCACGCAGAATGGAACAAAATACTTGCACCTTATTTTATTGACCATAAAATATTTTTTATTTTTGGTGTAATGGAAAATCCAGCGCCCACCATCATTCGCCTGCATCTTGCCGAACACGAAGGCAAAGAGCGCATGTTTGCCGAGTTTCCGCGCCATGCCGCTGTCATTGCCGCTATCAGGCAAATTCCCGGAACGCGATGGAGCAGCAGCAAAAAGATGTGACACCTGAACCCCACCAATCAGGTCTATACCTTATTAAAGGAGAAAGTGAAAGGGCTGGCAACGCTCGATGCGAGCGAGTTGAAAAAGCAAACGGCTGAAAAGAAGGCGCCCGCTATAAAATATGCGGGGTTGCACCTGTCAACTATTTATCAAATAGACGCGCTGGGAAAATGGATGGCACAAATGCGCTACAGCAAACAAACAATTCATTCCTATCTAAATCAATTAAAACAGTTTTTTACCTTCTGCCTGCCTGCCAACCACACAACCCTTATAGAGAAAGACGTAGAGCGGTTTAATTATGAAGTCATCCTTGCTCACGGATTATCGGTATCTTATCAAAAAGCGATGGTAGGCTCGGTGAAACTGTTTTACAGCAACTTCAGCGGGCATCGTATGGACGTTTCAAAACTGCAACGCCCCTTCAGCGAACATCGCCTGCCCGAAGTGCTGAGCAAAGACGAAGTGCAGCGCGTGCTCAATGCAACCGGCAACATTAAGCACAAAGCCATGCTCAGCTTGATTTATAGCTGCGGGCTAAGAATAGGCGAGTTAATTACCATGAAAATAACCGACCTCGACAAAAGCCGCAATCTGATAAAAATCGTGCAGGCAAAAGGCAAGAAAGACCGCTATGCGCCTTATTCAGATAAACTGAAAGCCTTGCTGCGCCAGTATTATGACAACTGGAAGCCGCAGCCAAAACTTTATCTCTTTGAAGGTCAATATGGCGAGCGCTACACAAACCGCAGCGCAGCCTTGGTGCTGAAAGGCGCATTGCAAAAATGCGGCATCAAAAAGCGGGCAACACTGCACACGCTGCGCCACAGCTTTGCCACGCATTTATTAGAAGCAGGAACAGACATCCGCTATATTCAAGAACTGCTGGGACACAACAATCCCAAAACCACGATGATATACACCCATGTGAGCAGCAAAAAAATCAGCGAAATAAAAAGCCCGCTTGACGATTTGGATGTGTGAAAAAGGAAAAGCAACCGGAGTTAACACGAAAC
>JAWXCB010000023.1:0-22562 GCA_034440455.1 Chitinophagales bacterium | reverse complement strand
TACGGAACGAAGATTCGTAACTACGATTTATCAAAACGGAGTTACGGAACGAAGATTCGTAACTACGATTTATCAAAACAGAGTTACGGAACGAAGATTTATCGCTCCTGATTTTTCCACCCGCAGGGATCTGTTTGCCGCCCCGTTTATCAGGAAGAGCTACCACGTTGCAAAAAATTTTCAAAGAATTATGACTTCGCTATTAACGTATAAGTACTTATTAATCAATAATTTATGAGTAAATAATACTTATTATTAGCTGATTAATATGATATTACAAACTAAAAAACGAAACATGCAAGATAGCGCTCCCGTATTAACTCCATCACCTGTTTGCGGTGAATGCCGAAATTGCGTGACGTTCTTTTTTTTTTTTAATGCCGAAAGCAGCTAAAATATAAAATGCTGCCTGGGAGAAATTTTAAAAAACTATGAGTAGTCTTAGTGCGAGGCCAAAATTTGGCTTCAGCCACTTTTCAGTGGCGATTTTTTTAGTGTTTGCACGTAACGTGTTCACCAGTTTAACGGGCAATCCGTTTTTCATGACTGTTTCCACATTGCTGCCCAACTTAGAGCAATTAATTGACATCTATGCCGCCTCCATAGATACCGCGCTCAATCGGGACAAAGTGAAAATTGCTGAAAGAAACGGAAAGCGGGAAGACCTCGAAAATTACATGAAGATGCTTGCGGGCATTGTCATGGGCATTTCAAGCGACCGCGACATTTTGCTCTCTTCAGGTTTTGAGGTTACGAACAGCAGAGGTCCGGTAACGCCCGTAGGAATGCCCGAAGGGTTAAAATATTCTTACATCCGCGGTATGAGCGGTACTATTAAACTGCGCTGGAGCCGCGCTTCTGTGCGCGAAGCGTCATCCTTCGTGGTGGAACAGGGTTTGGGCGACCCGAATAATCCGCAAACAGTTTGGAGCGTGGTAGCTACCCCCACAAAATGTGTGTGCTTACTCGAAGATTTAGAGAGAGGCACTACAGTATGGTGGCGCGTTTACGGAATTGGTCCGATGGGTCCCGGTGGTAAATCGGAGCCCGTTTCCGCGATGATTTTATAATATCTTCTTTAGAATTTCAACTAAAACCCGCCTCCGCAAAGGCGGGTTTTGTTTTTTATCCCGAAGAAGATTGGGTGCATTTAAAATTGTCGCATCTGCGGTGCTCCGGTAATCTTAGTTTAACATTATTCCTACTACCAAAAGAACGCCTCTACGAGGCTGATAAGAGTTCCGCAGGGACGACATTTTGGTAGAAAAAATGAAAAGATAAATGAATGAAGTGCCGTAGGCGCGCCCTTATCCAGTAAGGTCGTGCCTGCGGCACTTTGAATAACCGGATCACGCCATGCTACCAAAATAGCGTGCCTGCGGCACTTGTATGTTCAATTATCAGTTGTGCAACAAGCGCTGAAGCCAACGGCAATGCAAAAAACAGCTTACAATTTTTAATGCGTGTTGCCCTGTGCCCTGTAAATTTAAGCGCGTGTTGCGCAGCCCTTCTCCTGATAAAAATGCAAAAGACCGCTATTTATCCACACGCGGGTTTGTTTATCTGTAAGCGATTCCATAATTTTGCCCTTCCAAAAAAATTGAGGATAATACTACTATGCCTACTATTCAGCAGCTTGTAAAAAAAGGCAGGCGCATCATCAAAGCAGCAAGCAAATCAAGAGCATTAGAGTCTTGCCCGCAGAAGCGCGGTGTTTGCACAAGGGTTTACACTACTACTCCGAAGAAGCCCAACTCCGCGCTCCGCAAGGTGGCCAAGGTGCGGCTCACGAACCGCATGGAAGTGATTGCCTACATTCCGGGTGAAGGTCACAACCTGCAGGAGCATAGCATCGTGTTGATTCGCGGTGGTCGTGTGAAGGATTTGCCGGGTGTGCGCTATCACATTGTGCGCGGTGCATTGGATACGGCAGGCGTGAAGGACAGGAAGCAGGGCAGATCGAAATATGGAACTAAAAAGAACAAAAAATAATTTAAAGCAGCATGAGAAAAAGTTCAGCCAAAAAAATTGCACAGCAGCCGGATCCGAAATATAAAGACCCGATGGTGGAAAGGTTTGTAAACAACCTGATGGATAGCGGCAAGAAGAGCGTGGCTTACAAAGCCTGCTATGAGGCATTGGATCTTGTAGAGAAGAACGCCAAAGAAAACGGCTATGAGCTTTGGAAGAAGGCGCTTCAAAACATTATGCCCAGCGTGGAAGTGAAGACAAGGAGAATCGGGGGTGCAAACTTTCAGATTCCAATGGAAGTGCGTGCCGACCGCAAGATTGCCCTCGGCATGAAGTGGATGAAAAAATATGCGCAGGAAAGAAAAGGCAGGTCAATGGCGGAGAAACTGGCTGCTGAAATCATCGCTGCTTCAAAGAACGAAGGCGGTGCCGTGAAGAAGAAGGAAGACGTGCATAAGATGGCTGAAGCCAACAAAGCGTTTTCACATTTTAGAGTATCATAATCATTAATTACAGGAGAATACGGAATGTCACTCAATTTACTTTACACACGAAATATTGGAATTGCCGCGCATATTGACGCGGGTAAAACAACTACGTCAGAGCGTATCCTCTATTACACAGGCATTTCGCACAAGATTGGCGAAGTGCATGAAGGCGCTGCCACCATGGACTGGATGGAGCAGGAAAAAGAACGCGGGATCACGATTACATCAGCGGCTACTACTACTTTTTGGAAGTATCCGGTGATAAACGGACAGGACACTCCGGAAACTCAGGAATATAAGATTAACCTTATTGACACTCCCGGTCACGTGGATTTTACGGTGGAAGTGGAGCGCTCGTTGCGCGTGCTTGACGGCATGGTGGGTTTGTTTTGCGCAGTGGGTGGTGTGGAGCCACAGTCAGAAACGGTATGGCGCCAGGCGAACCGTTACAAAGTGCCCCGTATCGGTTTCGTGAACAAGATGGACAGGTCGGGCGCTAACTTTTTGGAAGTGGTGAAGCAGGTGAGAACCAAGCTGGGCGCGAACCCTGTTCCGCTTCAGTTGCCGATTGGTGAAGAAGAGAAATTTGTGGGCGTTGTTGACTTGATTACAAACAAGGGAATTGTTTGGGATGAGGAATCAATGGGGATGACTTTTAAGGAAGTGCCTATTCCGGCTGACATGGTTGATGCGGTGAAGGAATATCGCGAGAAGATGGTGGAAGCGATTGCTGAATATGATGATGCACTCATGCAGAAGTTTTTCGACAATCCTGATTCCATCAGCGCTGAAGAATTGAGGGCGGGCATCCGCAAAGCAACTATCGGCATGTCTATCATCCCGATGTTGTGCGGCTCTGCATTTAAGAATAAAGGTGTGCAGGCGATGCTGGATGCAGTGGCGATGTATCTGCCTTCACCAATGGATATTGAAGCAGTGATAGGCAAGCACCCGAGAACGGATGCGGATATCGTGCGCAAGCCTGATGTGAAGGAGCCCTTCACGGCATTGGCATTCAAGATTATGACTGACCCATACGTGGGTCGCCTGGCGTTCTTCCGCGTGTATTCAGGAAGATTGGAAGCCGGCTCATACGTGTTGAATAACAGAACAGAGAAGAAGGAACGTATTTCACGTATCCTCCAGATGCACGCCAACAAGCAAAACCCGATTGATTTTATCGAAGCGGGCGACATTGGCGCGGCAGTAGGTTTCAAAGAAATCAGGACGGGCGATACGCTGAGCGATGAAAAGCATCCTATCGTGCTTGAGAGCATGAGTTTCCCTGAGCCTGTAATCGGCTTGGCGGTGGAAGCGAAGACGCAGGCTGACGTGGACAAGATGGGCATGGCGCTGGCGAAGCTGGCTGAAGAAGATCCTACGTTTCGCGTGAAGTTTGATGAAGAAACAGGGCAGACGATTATCAGCGGCATGGGTGAGTTGCATCTTGAAATCATCGTTGACCGCATGAGGCGCGAGTTTAAGGTGGAATGTAACCAGGGCGCTCCCCAGGTTTCTTACAAAGAAGCAATCACCAAAACGATTGAACACCGCGAGTTGTATAAGAAGCAAACGGGTGGTCGTGGTAAGTTTGCCGACATTTCATTTGAAATGAGCCCGCCTGACCAGGGCGTGGAAGGCTTGCAGTTTGTGAATGATATTTTCGGAGGTTCAATCCCCCGCGAATTCATCCCCGCGATTGAAAAAGGATTCAAAGAAGCCGTGAATAATGGAGTGATAGCGGGCTATCCGCTGATTGGTGCGAAGTGTCGCGTGTTTGACGGCTCGTTCCACGCGGTGGATTCTGATGCGCTTTCATTTGAAATCGCTGCCAAGCTTGGCTTCCGCGATGCGGCAAGAAAAGCAGGCGCGGTGCTGATGGAACCTATCATGAAAGTAGAAGTGGTAACTCCTGAAGAATATACGGGCGATGTGGTAGGCGATTTGAACCGCAGACGCGGACAACTCGAATCAATGGAAATGCGCGGCAACGCGCAGGTGATAAAATGTAAAGTGCCGCTGGCGCAGATGTTTGGCTACGTAACGCAGTTGCGCACGCTCACCTCCGGTCGCGCTACTTCCATCATGGAATTCTCGCACTTCGCACAAGCTCCCGCAGCCATTGCAGAAGCAGTGATTGCAGAAGCGCAGGGCAGGGCAAAAGCAAAAGCTTCAGCATAATCTCCTGAACACAAAAAACGAAAAGGCAGTCCGTAAGGGCTGCCTTTTTTATTTGGAGGTACATCTTGCTAACACAAGACTTCTTCGGAAAATACTCTTTTACTAAAGGGTAACGCGCGCTTTTGCACCGCCTCACCCCGCCCCCTCTCCATCATAAACAAAAGAGGCTTTCTCTAAATGAGAATTACATTTTCCGAAGAGGTTTACTCAAGGTAGCAGGGAAGACTTGAATAGCGTAAATTAGAGTTTTATCATCCGCTTGAGGAGAAACAGATTCCATTTCTCCAAGAGATGGAATATATTGTTCGTCAATTGGTCCCTCTGTTATCGCAAGTCTTCTGCGTTGGCTCAAGCGCAAGCAGACTTGTGATTTTTGATAGAAGGAAGTCTTTTTACTTCCTAAATAAATGAGGAGATTGCTCCGCTCGTTCCTCGCCCGCAATGACGCTTATGATTATCTCTGTTATCGCAAGTCTTCTGCGTTGACTCAAGCGCAAGCAGACTTGTGATTTTTGATAGAAGGAAGTCTTTTGACTTCCTAAATAAATGAGGGGATTGCTTCGCTGATCCTCGCCCGCAATGACGCTTATGATTATCTCTGTTATCGCTCTGTTATCGCAAGTCTTCTGCGTTGGCTCAAGCGCAAGCAGACTTGTGATTTTTGATAGAAGGAAGTCTTTTTACTTCCTAAATAAATGAGGGGATTGCTTCGCTCGTTCCTCGCCCGCAATGACGCTTATGATTATACTGCCAACTGCCGCTGCCTCCTGCCACTCCTTCATTCTGCCTTAATGTCACACTTCACCTGTCCGCCACATCCTGAAGGGCTTATTTGCGCCAAATATTCCCTGATTTTCGCAAGGCATAATGATTGACTAAGGTGAAAGCGATTAACAACTTAAAAAACACCAACAATGGCTAAAATAATTGGAATTGACCTCGGAACCACCAACTCGTGCGTTTCAGTGATGGAAGGAAACGAAGCAGTGGTAATCCAGAATGATGAAGGCAGAAGAACAACGCCTTCGGTGGTCGGCTTTTTGGCAAATGGCGAGCGCAAGATTGGCGACCCTGCAAAGCGCCAGGCTATCACCAACCCGAAGAACACGATTTATTCCATCAAGCGTTTCATGGGTCACCGCTTTGATGAGGTGAAAGAAGAAACCAAGCGCGTTACCTACAAAGTGGTGCAGGGCGAAAACAACACCCTGCGCGTTGACATCAACGACCGCCTCTATACCCCGCAGGAAATCTCGGCAATCGTGCTTCAGAAAATGAAGAAGACCGCTGAAGACTACCTCGGACAAACGGTGACAGAAGCCGTGATTACCGTGCCCGCTTATTTCAACGACTCGCAACGCCAGGCTACGAAAGAAGCCGGTGAAATCGCGGGCTTGAAGGTGAGCCGTATTTTGAATGAGCCGACTGCCGCTGCGCTTGCCTATGGACTTGACAAGCATCACCGCGATATGAAGATTGCAGTGTTTGACTTGGGCGGTGGCACATTTGATATTTCCATTCTTGATTTGGGCGGTGGCGTGTTTGAAGTGAAATCAACCAATGGCGACACCCATCTTGGCGGTGACGATTTCGACCAGGTGCTGATTGACTGGCTTGCGGATGAATTCAAAAAAGACGAAAACATTGACCTGCGCAAAGATGCAATGGCGCTGCAACGCCTGAAGGAAGCCGCTGAAAAGGCAAAAGTAGAATTGTCGTCTTCTTCGGAAACGGAAATCAACCTGCCCTATATCACGGCAGTGGATGGCGTGCCGAAGCACATGGTGAAAAAACTCTCCCGCTCAAAGTTCGAGCAGCTCTGCGACAAGTTGTTTGAGCGCACGCTCGAACCCTGCAAGGCGGCATTGAGAGATTCAGGCTATAAAGTAACGGACATTGATGAAATCGTGCTCGTGGGCGGTTCTACCAGAATGCCTAAGATTCAGGAAATCGTTGAGAAATTCTTTGGCAAGAAACCTTCAAAAGGTGTGAACCCTGATGAAGTAGTTGCCATTGGCGCTGCCATCCAGGGCGGCATCATGACGGGAGATATCAATGCCGACATTGTGCTGGTGGATGTTACTCCGTTGTCGCTCGGCATCGAAACGATGGGGGGTGTGTTCACACGCATCATCGAGTCAAACTCCACGATTCCGAAGAAAGAATCGCAGGTGTTCACCACAGCATCCGACAGTCAGCCTTCGGTTGAAATCCATGTGCTGCAAGGCGAACGCCCGATGGCAAAAGACAACCGCACGATAGGAAGGTTCCACCTTGATGGAATTCCTCCTGCACCGCGTGGTATTCCGCAAGTGGAAGTAACCTTTGATGTGGATGCAAACGGTATCCTGCAAGTGCACGCAAAAGATAAGGGCACGGGCAAAGAGCAGACCGTGCGCATTGAAGCATCCACAGGCTTGTCGAAAGATGAAGTGGAAAAAATGAAGAAGGAAGCAAAGGCAAATGAAGATACCGATAAGAAAGAGCGTGAGAAGATTGACAAGCTCAACACTGCGGACTCGTTGGCTTTCCAAACGGAAAAACAGTTGAAGGATTATGGCGACAAGGTGCCCGCGCATCACAAGACTGCCATTGAAGAAGGCTTGAAAGATTTAAAGATTGCACACGCTGCCAAAGACATGAATGCAATTGACACGGCTACGAAAAAGCTGAGCGATGCATGGGCTGCTGCTTCGCAGGATTTATACAAGGCAACGCAAGGTCAGCCGGGTGGCGAGCCGGGCGCAGGTGGTCCTACAGGTGATGCAGGAACAGAAGCAGGCAACAGTAATAATGCTTCAGGCAGTGAAGATGTTACGGATGTGGAGTTTGAAGAGGTAGATAAGAATAAGAAGTGATTTACCTTAATCCGAAGAAGCGAGTTCGAGCCTCGCACTCTCCACACTTATTTATTGCTCATGGGGAGTTAGTTTAATCGGCAACACATTGGAATGTCACAATAGAAAAGGGGCTTATGCCCCTTTTTCTTTTTTTCTCGTTTTCAATTCTATCACATCTAATTTGTCAATCGGGCGATTTACCTTGGATTTATTCTCAATAAGATGATCAAGATGAATAACTTTTACTGAAACGCCTTTGATTTTGGTTTTTAGAGCAGCGGCTGAAACTTCCCGATAGGTGAAGTTTCCGGGAATAGAACACAAAAATTCAATTTTAACTTGCTCTATCTTGAGGCGTAAGAAAGTGTTCTTGGGATTAAAAACTTCTTCCTCTAATTCAGAAGTATTAGCTCCGGCTTCTTTCAGGGCTTTTAGAAGTTTGAAGTAATTCTCTAATGTAGGACTATACCAAAAATCAATATCGGAAGTGGTTCTTGCGTATCCATGAAAAATTACCGCATATCCACCAATGAGAACGCAATCTACGCGGTGCTTATTCAGCGCTTTAACAATCTTTTTAAATACGCTTGCGTGAGCTTCCATTCGTCCAAGTTAATTCACGCCAGGAAATTTTATCTTTTTTAGATGGCAGTGTCTTATCTGGCGTGAATTCCATTGCAAAATCAGCCAAACGAAATGCAAGTGACATGCGTTGCTGTGGAGTCATTGCCATATCCTCTTTTATCTTTTCATCCGATGAATTAGCAGGCGAAAAAAACTCAACTTTTATTTTCTTCTTCACGAGCTAAAGTTAGGAATATTTGAAGTGTCGCTACATTTGTAACTTGTATCTTGAAGTTTCAGATCTCATGTCTAACATCTAACATCTCTCATGCGACTCATCGAATGTGTTCCCAATTTTTCCGAAGGAAACGATCTTGCGATTATCAAAGCCATCACCGATGCCATTGAAAGTGTTGAAGACGTGAAGCTATTGAATGTTGACCCCGGGAAAGCAACAAACAGAACCGTGGTTACTTTCGTTGGCGAGCCGGAAGCATTGGTGGAAGCAGCTTTTCGCGGAATTAAAAAAGCAAGCGAGCTGATTGATATGCGCAAACACAAAGGTGAGCATCCGCGCATGGGCGCAACGGATGTGTGTCCGCTGATTCCCATTTCAGGAGTTACGATGGAAGAAGCAGTGCAGTTTGCAAAACAAGTAGGGAAGAGGGTAGGAGAGGAGTTGAGTATTCCCGTTTACTTGTATGAATACGCAGCAACTGCTGTGCATAGAAAAAATCTCTCCGTGATTCGCGAAGGCGAGTATGAAGGCATTGCCGAAAAAATAAAAAAGCCAGAATGGAAACCTGACTTTGGCGTTGCACAATTCAATCCTAAATCAGGAAGCACGGTGATTGGTGCGCGTGATTTTCTTGTGGCGTATAATGTGAATCTCAACACCACCTCCGTGAAGAAAGCCAACTCCGTAGCGTTTGATGTGCGCGAGAATGGCAGAGTGAAGAAAAATGCAAAGGGAGAAATCGAAAAAGATCCAGCAGGAAATGCAGTAAGAATTCCGGGCGCGTGCAAAGCAGTGAAAGCAATTGGCTGGTTTATCGAAGAGTATGGCATTGCGCAGGTTTCCATTAATCTTACGAACCTCAATGTAACGCCAGTGCATGTAGCATTTGACGAAGTATGCAAGAGCGCAGAGAAGCGGGGGTTGCGAGTTACGGGTTCTGAGTTAATCGGGTTGATTCCTTTAAAATCAATGTTCGATGCGGGAAAATATTTTCTAAGAAAACAGCAAGTTTCGGTTGGAGTTTCTGATGAACAACTGATAAAGATTGCAGTGAAATCGCTCGGCTTGGATGAACTCACCCCCTTTGACCCGAAAAAGAAAATCATCGAATACATGCTCGAAGAAGAACAGAATGCTCCGCTCGTAAACATGAATTTACGCGCGTTTGCAAATGAAACCGCTTCGGAATCGCCCGCGCCCGGTGGAGGTTCTATCGCAGCCTATGTAGGTTCGCTTGGAGTTTCTCTCGCTACGATGGTTGCCAATCTTTCCGCAGGAAAAAAAGAATGGGAAACGCGCACGGAAGAATTTTCCGCACATGCGGAAAAGGGACAAGCATTGAAAGAAAAGCTGCTGAAACTGGTGGATGAGGATACAAAGGCATTCAACGCAATCATGGCTGCTTATCAATTGCCCAAAGGCTCGCAGGAAAGAAAAGATGCTTTGCAAAAAGCAACAAGGCATGCGATTGAAGTACCCTTTGAAGTAATGAAAACTTCGCTTGCATCATTTGACCTCATCCAAGCAATGGCTGAAAACGGAAATCAGAATTCCATTTCAGATGCGGGTGTTGGCGCGTTGTGCGCAAGAACTGCTGTGCTTGGCGCATGGCTGAACGTGAAAATTAATGTAGGTGGGTTGGACGATAAAGAGTTTGTGAAAAGCATTTTAGCTGAAGGAGAAAAAATGGCAGGGCAAGCAGATGTGCAGGAAAAAGAAATCCTTAAAGTTGTTGCTTCGAAAATATCTTCCTGACAATTCATCGAAATTTAAAATTCGTTTCGTAGATTCGGGTAAATTTTACCCGCCATGAAAAAGCTTCTCCTTCTTCCGCTGCTGTTAATTGGTTTTTTGAAAATTGGGGTTGGTCAATGTATTCCAAATCCACCAACGGGGATTCCGGGATTTTGCCCGCCTGCATCTGCATTTCCGTGCATTGAGAGGGGGCAGCCATTTAGCGGTGTGATACAATTTGAGTATTGGGACTCAGTAAGCAGTATTTTTATTCAAGCCATAATTTTTGATAGTATCTCTAATCTTCCCACAGGAATTTCTTACAACGTCAACCCAACTAATGTTAACGGTGGGGAAACCGCTTGTATTGAATTAACCGGACTTACAAATGATACCACCGGAACTTATCTGGTAAGCATTTATTGCACAATTTCGATTCCTGGCATAGGTGTTATAAGCGGGGAAATCAGCGAGATAGAAGATAATTTAATCCAACTTGGTCTTATAGATACATCCGTATCTCCTCCTGTATTCCTACCGCAATACTATTTGCGCATTGTAAATCCAGGAACTCCATGCCCCGGAAGCGGCTTATGTCAGCATGAAAAGAATTTAGTTTCCGGCATGGTGTTTTTCGATGAAAACGGAAACGGCATTATGGACGGTTTAGATAATCCCATGTTGAATATTCGCGTAGATATTACCCCTAACTCCTTTAGCAGATTCACTAATCAGTTGGGTACGTATGCTGCTTTCCTTGATTCGGGTACATTCGATGTTGCTGTTTCTCCTGCCACATTCTATACTGTGAGTACACCATCTTCCGGTTCCCACAGCATTGTATTTAATGGTTCGCAATTAACTTCCATCAACAATGATTTCGGATTGACGCCAAACATTATATTTAGTGATTTAAGCATCTCACTCACCACAGGCTTTGCCCGTCCGGGATTCGTTGCCAACCATTGGATTCATTATCAAAATATCGGCACATCAATTCAAAGTGGAACCATCAGCTACCTGCACGACCCAGTGTTGAATTTTCTTTCAACCACGGAAACTCCCACCTCACAAAACGCAAATAATCTCACATGGAATTTTTCTAATCTTTATCCCGGGCAGCAGCGTTCTATTCATATCGAATTACAAGTGCCTTTCGACATTAACCTGCTGGGCGATACGTTACTCACTTTTGTCAATCTTTCTTTACCACACGATACGAATTTGTTGAATAACAGTGACACTTCGCTACAGGTCGTCACCGGCTCGTATGACCCGAACGATAAGCAGGTAAGCCCTGATGATGTGAAGAATGGCGTACATCCTTCGCAGCCGCTCACTTACACGGTACGTTTTCAAAACACGGGGACAGATACTGCGTTCACAATAGTCGTCCGCGACACGCTCGATGATTTCCTCAACGCTTCCTCATTTCAAACCATTGCCGCCAGCCATCCGTACGCATTTCAGTTGGAGGGCGGCAAATACGCCATCTGGACTTTCGACAATATCCTGCTGCCTGACAGCGGCATTGACGAGCCATCCAGTCATGGCTTTGTGAAATTTTCTATCGGCATCAAACAAAATACGCCCGATGAAACAGTGATTGAAAACAGCGCGTCCATCTATTTTGATTTCAATCCTCCTATTCACACCAACACAGTGCAAGCGCGTATAGATTTAACATCGGGCATCCGCGCGGAAGAACTTATTCAATCGAGCCTGTTTCCAAATCCAGCTTCCGAAATAGTTACGCTCACGTTGAGCCGCGCACTTTTTGATTTTGATGTGCAACTGCTTGACTTGTCGGGCAGGGTGATTCAATCGCTTGAACAACTTTCAGGAAGCAGAGTTTTGCTTGATGCAAAAGATTTAGAAAACGGGATTTATTTCTATCGGATTGCGCGTGATAACAAACCTGTTTCACGAGGGAAATTAGTGGTGATGCGTTAAAGCCTGTCAAACGAAGTTCACCTAATTGCAAAGGTCGCTATCCACAAAGTTCAAATTCTTCGTGAACGAGCCGCAGGAAAGGCTGTCGAGCGAGCGTTGTGCTAATCCGATGTTGATGCGCGATTTGTTGTAGCGGCTGGAAAAAATCCCTAAACCGCCATTCACGTTTGTATATTCCGGTTTTACGGAAAGCGCAGTGATGCCCGATTGCGCGCTGTTCACGCGGATATAATTATACAATTCCTCAGCGCCCACAAAAAAACGGAATTCAAGCGGATACTCCAGTGTCTGCCGTTGCAGGTCAGGGTTTTCTTCCAGCCGTGATTTCAGGAATGAATAAAACGCCAAGCCATCTATTTTAAAACTCATGCTTTCACCGCCCGCTGTCGTGTTTGAATATTGCTGATTGAAGATGGGCCAATCCACATAGAACGTGTCTTTATCTGAAGGGTTATTTACGTTCCATTCTTCATAAAAAAAGCGGATATCCAATTGATAAATCTTTCCATTTTCGGCAGACCGCCACTGCACATTCACCGGTGTTGTTACTGCAAAATTCACGAGCAGTTCTTCGGGAGGGAAATTGATGTCGAAATCTTTTACAACCGGAGATTGAGCCGTTACAACATGTCCCGTGCGGAGGTTGGTAAACGTGAGGTTGTAATTGCGGTCTTCCACCACCGATGAGGGCAAGCGATAAACATAATTGGGGCTGTCAACAAATACTCCGGCTGCGCGGTTTGGTCCGATGATGCGGTCGAGTGAATAAGTTTGCGAGCCGTCATTCAATTTCACCTCCACACTGTCATTATAAAAAACCGAATCTGGATTTTGCGCAAGAATCAATGCGCTGGTATTGTCATCTAAAAAGCCTTTGAACACCTGCACGTATTGAACCGAGTCAGTTTGATTCAGCAATCCGTAAATGATGGTTGTTTCCTTATAGTCGGCTGTGATGTCCAACTCGTTGGAACAAGAAAAAAGCAGGACAGAAATAATGAATAACGAGAAGATTTTTTTCATGCGTGGCAAAAATAGCATTTGATTGATGAAAGCTTTAAGCCGTTAGCCTTTAGCTATTAGCTCATGGTTAGCTTGTAGCTGACAGCTAAAAGCTAACAGCTTTTTTCTAACTTTCGCCCATGCCGGAAAAGAAACCCAACGGGAAACAAGTGAAGCGTATCACCACGAATGTGTTGCGCTCCATGAAAGATGCGGGCGAGAAAATCTCGATGATTACCGCGTATGATTATTCGCTTGCAAAAATTGTTGACGATGCGGGCATTGATGTGATTCTCGTGGGCGATTCAGCCTCCAACGTGATGGCGGGACATGAAACCACGCTGCCCATCACGCTCGACCAGATGATTTATCACGCATCCGGGGTGGTGCGGGCAGTGAAGCGCGCGTTCGTAGTGGTGGATTTGCCGTTTGGCTCTTACCAGGGCAATTCAAAATCTGCATTGGAATCCTCCATCCGCATTATGAAAGAATCGGGCGCACATGCAGTGAAACTCGAAGGCGGTTCGGAAGTGCAGGAATCAATCACAAGAATTTTATCAGCTGGTATTCCGGTGATGGGTCACTTGGGATTAACTCCGCAATCCATTTATAAATTCGGCACTTACACGGTTCGCGCAAAAGGAAAAGAAGAAGCGGAGCGTGTGTTTAATGATGCGCTGCTGTTGGAAAAAATCGGATGCTTTGCGTTTGTGCTTGAAAAAATTCCCGCATCGCTCGGACAGAAAATTTCAAAGGAAGTGAAAATCCCTGTGATTGGCATTGGCGCGGGCGGTGGCGTTGACGGGCAGGTGCTTGTGCTGCACGACTTGCTCGGCATCACCAAAGAATTTCAGCCGCGCTTTTTAAGACGGTACATGAACCTCTATGACGAAATGAAAAAAGCAGTAGGCAAATATGTGAGCGATGTGAAGAGTCAGGATTTTCCGAATGAGAAAGAGCAATATTGAGTGTTGGGGGTGGTGGGTGGTGTGTTGAGCAATGCAAATTCAATGCGTCATGCAAGAGTAGCAATCCCCTATAAAAAGCCTGAACGAGTATTTTAATAAACAAGATTATCCAAAAGTGAAATTGCTGCGCTTCTGTTTTCTGTTTTCCTGCTTTTCAATTTTTCAAAGTACATTTGCGCAATCCGCTTTTGACGTTAAGCACTATTCTATCTCTTTAGATATTTCTAACATCAGTTCTGCGTCTATTCAGGGATGTTGTTCGATAAAAATTCAATCGGAAACAAATGGCTTGCAACAAGTGCAGTTGAGTTTGCTTGCATTGAATGTTGACTCAATCATCATCAATCAGAATACTGCTGCTTATACTTACAACGACACTGCGCTCATTATTCAATTACCCACTCCGTTAAACACAGGCGACTCAACCGAAATAACAGTTTGCTACAACGGACAGCCCGTGATGGATGCTTCCGGCTGGGGCGGATTTTATTTCAGCGGAAATTATGCTTATAATCTTGGTGTCGGCTTCGATGCAAATCCGCACACGTATGGGCGCGTGTGGTTTCCGTGCGTGGACAATTTCACCGACCGCGCGACTTATGAGTTTCATATCACTACCGCATCCAATCACAAAGCGTTTTGCGGTGGGCTGTTGATTGATTCCACATTAAACGGAAACGGCACCATCACTTGGGATTGGCAATTGAATCAATCCATCCCAACGTATCTCGCATCTGTTGCAGTTTCGGCTTATACTTCAGTGAATGATAATTATCCGAGCATCGCAGGGAACACTGTTCCCGTGATGCTTGCTGCGCAACCCGCTGATACGACAAAACTTAAAAGCTCTTTCATTCATCTTCCCAATGCTTTCTCCGGTTTTGAGGAATGTTTTGGCGCATATCGCTTCGACCGTGTCGGGTTTGTGCTTGTGCCGTTCAACAGCGGTGCGATGGAACACGCCACCAACGTAGCTTATATGCGCGCATCGGTTACGGGAGGGTTAGAATATGAATCTCTGATGGCGCATGAATTCAGTCATCACTGGTTTGGTGATTTGGTGACATGCGAAACGCCTGAAGACATGTGGCTAAACGAAGGCTGGGCACGTTATTCTGAAAGCGTGTTTTTTGAAAAAGTATATGGCGCTGCGCGTTACAAAAAAAATATAAGGAAAAACCATAAAGACGTTTTGCAATTCACGCATATCACGGATGATGGCTATCGTGCCGTTTCAGGAGTGCCACATGAATATACGTATGGCAGCACAGTGTATGACAAGGGCGCTGAAGTAGCGCACACGTTGCGCGGCTATATGGGTGACAGTTTGTTTTTCTCGTGCGTCACCGATTATCTTGATGCGTTCAAATTCAATCATGCAAGCAGCATTGACTTTCGGGATTATCTCAGCCAGTGTTCAGGAATTGATTTAACTCCGTTTTTTGAGAACTGGGTGTTCAATCCCGGCTTCCCGCATTTTTCTGTTGATTCATTTTTTACAGCCCAAAGCGGTAGCAATTTTGATGTAACTATTTTTATCCGCCAACGATTGAAATCAGCGCCTGCGCTTTATTCCAACCTACCTGTTGAACTTACTTTCTTCAGCGAAAACTTTGATTCCGTTTCGCAAACAGTTTTGTTTAGCGGCAGTTGCGGCATTCATCACACGGAACTTCCTTTTGCGCCTGCATTCATCGCCATTGATATTCATGAGAAAATCAGCGATGCGATTACGGATAAATATCTGCGCGTCAACACAACGGGGAACTTGGATTTTGAAGAAGCGCTGATGACGATGAATGTAACGCAAATTTCTTCGGAAGCATTGATAAGAGTGGAACACAACTGGGTAGCGCCTGTTCCGATGAAAACAATTATTCCCAGCTTGCATCTCTCCAAAGAACGCTACTGGAAAGTGGATGGCATTCTCCCAAACGATTTCACCGCGAGCGCAAAAATTATTTATGACGGCACGGTGTCCACATCAACGGGCTATCTCGATAATCAGCTTATCTCGAATAAAGAAGACAGCCTTCTCATCCTTTATCGCCCTGATACAAAAATGGATTGGGCGATTCATCCTTCATTCACAATAAACCCGCAGGGAAGTCTGCTGAATAAGAAAGGGGAAATAACAATTAACAACATCACGAAAGGCGAGTATGCGCTCGGCATTTGGGATCACAGTCGTCCCGTGATTGATTCACAGTTTGTATCATCGCCTTGCTTTTATCTTGCGGCAAATGAAATTGAAAAAACTTCATCCGAATTAGCTTTCACCATTTTTCCAAATCCCGCGAATGATTCTTTTTTTATCAGGTTTGAAAAACCATTAGTAGAAGATGTGCAAGTAAGCATTCTCGATTTGACCGGAAAAATGGTACATACACTTTCTGCCAAGCAGGCATCGGAACAAGTGAAAGTTTCACTTGCGAATTGGAGTAACACAACTTATTTAGTAAAGATTGAAAATGCTAAAGGATTGGCAGTGAAAAAGCTGTTGATTTTGAATTAAAAAAAGGTTCATCACAAAAATTCGTACTTGTGAGTTCAGCTATTGAAATAGACAATTATTCGTTGTTATTCGAAAAGAAATCCCGAAGGGATGATATGATTATAGAAGCAATAAACCTATTAAACCAAAACCCCGAAGGGGTGATACATAATCCGTTTTTTACAATGTCATCCCTTCGGGATTTTTGTTTGTCTTGCAATTTTAAAAATAAAAATTGCACCCCTTCGGGGTTTAACAAAAATTTCAGGTACGCATTTTTCGATGAACCAAAAAAGAAAGATAGATTTTGAACATTCTCGACAAATACGAACCCGTCATTGGCTTGGAAGTCCATGCCCGCTTGCTCACGCAGAGCAAACTGTTCAGCAGCGAGCCGAATAGTTTTGGCATGGAGCCGAATACAAACGTCAGCCCCGTTACACTGGCGCATCCGGGCACATTACCATTCTTAAATGAGCAAGTCATTGAAAAAGCAATCTTGCTCGGGTTGGCGTGTGAAAGCACGATTGCTTCCACGATGTATTTTGAGCGAAAAAATTATTTCTATCCTGATTTGCCAAAAGGCTATCAGATTTCACAATTGAAAACTCCTATTTGCACGGGCGGCTTTGTTGAAATTCTCATTGATGGAGCGCCAAAGCAAATTGCGCTCAACCGTATTCACATCGAAGAAGATGCGGGCAAAAGCATACACGACATTGACCCCAATTATTCATTGATTGATTTGAACCGAGCCGGAACGCCCTTGGTAGAAATTGTTTCCGAACCTGTGCTACAGTCTGCGGAAGAAGCGTTTCAGTTTTTGCTCGAACTACGCAAGACTGTACGCTACCTTGATGTATGCGATGGCAACATGGAGGAAGGCAGCCTCCGTTGTGATGCGAATATTTCTTTGCGATTGAAAGGAACAGAAAAGCTTGGAACAAAAGTGGAAGTGAAGAATCTGAACTCCGTGCGCTTTCTGAAAAAAGCAATTGAACTGGAGATTGAGCGACAGGCGCGCGAACTCGAATCAGGCAATACCATCGTGC
Source organism: Chitinophagales bacterium (assembly GCA_034440455.1). GTDB lineage: Bacteria > Bacteroidota > Bacteroidia > Chitinophagales > CAIOSU01 > JAWXCB01. The sequence continues at coordinate 5,077 of JAWXCB010000023.1, read as the reverse complement.
AACACACGCGCAGCTTCGATGCTGAAAAAGGTGCTACTTTTGCCATGCGTTTTAAGGAGGAGGCTGACGATTATCGGTATTTTCCCGAACCTGATTTGCCGCTGATTAAAATTACTAACGGGCAAATTAATGATGCGAAAGAGAAAATGCCGGAGCTTCCGGGCAGGTTGAGGAAAAAGTTTACTGAGCATTTTGGATTGTCTGCGAATGATGCAGCCACTTTAACTGAAGAAAAAACGCTCGCTCTTTATTTTTTGGAACTTGCGGAAACTGTGAAAGACGGAAAAACAGCAGCCAACTGGATGCTGGGTCCGGTGAAATCCTATTTGAACGCGCAGCAAATTGCGATTGAAGATTTTCCTGTAAAGACGGCACAGATGGCTCAGTTGATTGAATTAGTGAAGCAGGGAACGGTGAGTCATTCAGCGGCAGCTACAGGGGTTTTCGATGAACTTGCAAAACATCCGAATGAAGCACCCGCATCCATCGCCCAGCGGTTGAACCTCGTGCAGCAGTCAGACATTGGTGAAATCGAACGCTATGCGCAGGAAGTGATTGGCAAGTTCCCGGAAAAAGTGAAGGAATTCAGAAACGGCAAAAAAGGACTCATCGGTTTTTTTATGGGCGAAACGATGAAACTTTCCAAAGGAAATTTAGACCCGCAACTGACAAATAAAATTTTAACTGAACTACTGAAAAAATAACTATGAATCGAATTATCCTTTTCTCTGCATTAGCGCTTATCATGGCGTGCAGTTCAAGCACCGGCAATGGCGACAGCAACAATGCGGCAGCCACCACTGAAAACGCAGGCAAAAATTATGTTATCAACGGCAAAATCGCCAATGCTCCGAACATGCCCGTGTTTCTCGACCAGTACACCATTTCGCAGCAAAATCAAAATGTGCAAACAGTTCAAACAGGCACTGACGGTTCCTTCACTATGAAGGGAAGTCTTGCTGAGAAAGGACTTTACATCATTCGCTTGAATCAAAATGCAAACTGGCTGGTGGTGCTGGATGGCGGCACAATCAGTTTGACAGCCGATGCAAATAATATCTACAACTACTCGGTGGAAGGCTCGCCAGAAGCAAAGGCATTCACTGCTTTTGTCACGAAGGCAGGCCAAAATCAAATGCTGTTGAACCAGTTGAGCAATCAATACAATCAGGCGCGTTACAGCGGCAATAGTCAGGAAATGGTGAGTGTACAGCAGCAATATCAAGCTAAATACATCGAGTCGCAATCTTCCGTCCGCAGTTTTATTGACTCCACCAAATATCCCTTATTAGGAATATTCGGAGCGAGCATTCTGAACATCGAAGAGAATGCGGAATTCTTAACAAGTTTTGTCGCCAAAGCTGAAGCGACACTTCCGGGGTCTTCTTATGTTGCTGAATTGAAGCAGAAAGTGGATGTTGCTACGCGCCTTGCAATCGGTGGCGCGGCTCCTGATTTTGAATTGAAAAGCCCGAAGGGTGAAACGCTGAAACTTTCTTCCTTGAAAGGAAAAGTGGTGTTGCTTGATTTCTGGGCATCGTGGTGCCGCCCATGCAGGATGGAAAATCCGAATGTGGTGCGCCTGTATGACAAGTATAGCGGCAAAGGATTTGAAGTGTTCAGCGTATCACTTGACAAGGATATGGCAAAATGGGTTGCCGCAATTCAGCAGGATAATCTCAAATGGAAAAGTCACGGCAGCAACCTGATGTATTGGCAGGAGCCGGTCGCAAAGATGTATGAAGTTTCCTCTATTCCACAAACATTCCTCTTGGACAAAGAAGGAAGAATCATCGGAAAAAATCTCCGGGGCGAAGCGCTCGAACAAAAGCTGAAAGAGCTTTTCGGAGCGTAATTAATCTAACGATTTGCTGATGCGCTGATTTGAAAAAGTCTTCCGTTCACCTTCCGTTTCTGTTTATTGTAAGCGCGCTTTTTATTTTTCTTGTTGGAACACAACTCGCGCAAGACGGCATGTTCATGGATGGCTTGCTCTACGTATGCGTTGCGAAAAATCTTGCTGTGGGGTTGGGAACATTCTGGAATCCTTATTTCAGCGAAACGCTTTATCCCTCTTATCATCAGCAACTTCCGCTGATGCCCTTTCTTGAATCGCTTTTCTTCCGGCTGTTTGGAACAGGAATCTATGTGGAGCGATTTTATTGTCTTGTCGTTTTGCTGGTTTCCGTGTTTCTGATTATCCGCATCTGGAAAATACTTTTTCAGGAAAATAAAGAATTGCAAAAATTCTATTGGTTTGCCCTGCTGCTGTTTATCGTGATTCCAACAACGGGATGGTCTTATTCAAATAATATGGCTGAAGGCACTATGGGCGTTTTCGTTTTGCTCTCCATTTATTTTATTCTGAAATCTTTGAAAGAAGAAAGGCTTGTCTATTTCTATCTTTTACTGGCGGGATGCTCGCTGTTTTTTGCTTCGTTGTGCAAAGGCATTCAAGGCATGTTTCCGCTTGTTTCAATTTTATTGTTTTGGATTGCAACAAGAAAAATCTCCCTTTCAAAATCCATTTTGTTTACCGCGATTCTTGCAGTTGTTCCCGTAACGATTTATGGAATTCTACTGCTGGATGAAACCGTTGTTCAAAGTTTTCGGGATTATTACTATGCGCGGCTGCATCCTTCTTTCAATAATACGCAAGCGGCTACCACAGCAAACCGATTTCATTTAATCAGAAAGATGACGCTTGCATTGCTTCCTGCTGCCGGATTGTCGCTGCTTATCGTTTTGCTGCGAAAGAAAATCATTCAACAAGCACAGACTGTTGCAAACTTTCGCAGCGAAGGAGTGTGGCTGCTGCTCCTCGCTCTATCCGGGTCATTGCCGCTCATCGTTACGCTGGAGCAAAGAACATTTTACATCGTTACCGCCCTGCCTTATTATGCGCTTGCGTTCGCCTATTTCACCGCGCATGATTTAGCATTGATCGTTGCGAAGCTGCAATCGTATTCTAATAGTTTTAAAATTTTCAGAGCCTTCACCATCTTTGTTTTTGCCGCATCGGTTATTACAACGCTCTTTTTGTTTGGAAAAGTAAAGCGCGACAAAGAACTCTTGTCGGATGTTTATGCTTTCGGCTCAGTGATTCCGTCAAAAACTGTTTTAAAAGTTTCCGCTCCGCTGTGGGGCAACTGGAGCATGCATGGATATTTTATGCGCTCCTTCGGCATCAGTCTTTATTCAGGAGAAAAACACATGAACTATTTTGTGGTTGAAAGCGGAACCCAGGTTCCAAAGGAATATGTCTTATTAGAAAAAGGAAGCAGAGTTGAACTCTATAAATTCTCAGGGAGCAATTAGGCCTTTCTTACTTTCCGGTTTTCAAATAATTCCGCAACCAACTTAGCATCCGCTTGCGGATTGTATTTTTCAATGTCAATCACATAGGAAGGTTCTAAGTTCACCGTGTTGTGTTCGGATTTGAAACGCTCGCTGCCGCCTCCCGTGATGACGAGCAGGATGATAGCATCGCGCGCTCCACTGTGCCGTCTTCCACGCATTTCATGGGTGAAGCAGTAGCAACCGCAGCAGCGGGTTCAATGTCAATGCCTTCTTCGCGCAGGAAAATCTTTGACACAAGCTTTGCTTCTTCATTCCTCACGGTGTGCATGTCGCAAAGATGTATGAAGTTTCCTCTATTCCACAAACATTCCTCTTGGAGAAAGAAGGAAGAATCATCGGAAAAAATCTCCGGGGAGAAGCGCTCGAACAAAAGCTGAAAGAGCTTTTCGGAGCGTAAATCGTGTTTGAGAATTTATCCTTCACTTTCTTCCGTGTCATCCCAAAAACAAAAAAGGCTGCTCTTGCGAACAGCCTTTTTTGTGTTTTAAAAAAATAAATTTATCAAGGAACCATTGCGAACTTCTGCACCCAGATTGCGCCATCATACTGCTCAAAGCTGAGGTCAGTAAGCGAGCGCACGATTCTCCAGGAACCTGTAGTTGTTTTGCCGCCAAAGTAAAATGCTTTGTCATCGTCAACATCAATGTCGCCACCGTTTACAGTAAGGTCGCTGCCGAGTGTGGAAACGCCCGTTACTCCAAATGTGCCGCCAACAGAACCATTGCCGGTTGCCGTTACGCCTGTGAATGTTGGTGAATCAGTAGTGCCCAAGCCGAGTGTAGTTGCGCCAGCAGCGGCAGTTGCGCTGCCGAGGAACGTGCGACCAAATGCAGTGAGGTCAGTCGTTGCATATACATCAGCGCCTGTGGTGTAAACCATTTTATCAGCCACAGTTACAAGCCCTGCAATAGAAGCAAGTCCTGCATCATAGCCCTGCACATCTGTGCCGATAGCCACGCCAAGGTTTGTTCTTGCTACTGAAGCATCGCTGATGTCGCTGAGGTTGTTAGCGCCCTGCACGAATGCAGCGCTGCTGAGACCATCAATCAAATCAGCATTCAGGTTTGATACTAATGTAGTGCTTGCAATTGTCATTGGCGCAGTGCCGGTAGCAATTGTTGATACGAAACTTGGTGCAGTAACAACGCCTGTTGCGCCAAATGTGCCTGTTACAATTGAGTTGCCTGTTACGGTGATGCCACCCGCAGAAACTGTAACACCGCCAGTGTTCACAATCACGCCCGCAGTAACGCGCAGGTCAGTAACGTGTGATTGGAAGTTAGGGTCAACATAGTAGCTGCTGTTATCCCAGTCATACAATCTGCCGGAGATATAAGCATCAGAGTTTGAGCCTGCAGTTTCGCCCACGAAGAAATCACCGCTTGCGATTACGTTGCCGTTGGTGGTGATGCGAATACCTTCGCTGTCGCCATCGTTTGACATGTAGTGTGTGCTAATCGAAATGTTTTGTGTTGCAGCGTGGTCGCCCATGTTGTCAGCATCAAGGAAAGAAGCTAAATCAATTGCGTTTCCACCGCTGATAATGAGCGAGTCGTTTGAAATGCTCACAGTTTGCGCATCGGTGTTGTCCAAGTAAGGAGCTAAGTCAACAGTTGACGCATCGCCTGTGATGCTCAGTGTATTTCCTGTTAAGGTCATATCCTGTGCATCGGTGTTATCAAGATAAGCAGCTAAATCAACTGTGTTTCCACCGCTG
>JAWXCB010000022.1:0-29459 GCA_034440455.1 Chitinophagales bacterium | reverse complement strand
CTGGGTATGCCGAAAAGCTATGTGGTTAAAAAAGCAGCTTAAGATTTTTTGAGGAAGGAGAAGTGTGTTCCAAATATTGATTCATGCAACAAAGCCACTTAAACCTATCAAATTCCTTATGAAGATAAATGAGGTAAGCAATAATGAATGTACAAATCAGCGTTCCCGCCAAATCAATTACTCCATTAGTCCCTATTAGAGCATGAATAATCGCAAAACCTGTTACGGCAGCCAACATACACGCTTTGAGTATTTTTAAATAAGCAGCTTTTTCAAAAGGCACATTGGTTATCATATTGTAAAAACCCGAACTTCCAGCAGAACCGCCACCACCAAAAATTGCCAATTCCCTTCTGCCTAAAAACACAGCAACCAAAGTCAATGTAAGCAGGGACAGAATTATCAACCCCCATTCAGAAAGAGTTGGGACTGACAATGTGTCTCCGGCAGCAAATACAATAAAGGGAGAAAAAGCGCTGACTCCGGTAGCAGTAATTCTGTTGAAAACGGTCACTTCATTCAGGCTGGGAATTTCATGCCACTGCGAACCATTCCAGTGTGCTACGCCACTATATACGTCACCATAAAGATTAAACGTGATGTTTGCCGGTGAAGATCCGGCAGTACGATTCACTACATGGAAATAAGCAGGGTTCAATGAATTGATGCCGCCCAAAACGGAAGCGCGATTAAATCCTTCACTCGTTGCATCAAGATTTGCAAGGCGAACAGAATACGTGCTGCCACCGGAACTGGGCGTGATTTCAACATTACGATAGAGGGAGCCTGAACCTACAGGAAAATTATAGAGGGATGAACCGGCTGTGTTCCATGCAAGCGCTCCCCCTGAAGTGCTGCTTACAAAGCCTGAAGTGCGTGTAACAGCAGAAGTGCTGGTGTTGGTGACAGATATTGTATTGCCGGCAGTATTCAATTGAAGGTTGTTCAATGCCAGAGTGCCTGAAATATTTTGATTACTGCTGAGTGATTTAACCCCTGACCCTGATAAGTTGAGATTGAAAAAGGTAGTGACACTGCTGCCTCCGAGAGATTGAGCTACACCGGTAAGGTTAACCGTGCTGCTCGAAGCATTGAAAGTAGCATTGTTGGTCCAATTGCCGGTAAGGTTGACCGTGCCGCTCGAAGCATTGATAGTGGCATTGTTGGTACAATTGCCGGTCAAGTTGAGGGTGCTGCCATTCATATTAATAGTGCCGCCACCACTATTGACAAAACTATTATTAGAATAAACCTGCAAGCCGGACTGAATTGTCAGCGTGGCGCCATTATTTGTATGCTGCGCAAATGCAGCAATGCTTGCTAAAACCAAAATGGAAAGAATTTTCAATACTCTCATGACTGTTGGGTTTTAATATTTTAAAAATTTCTGAGTAGAAAATGATTTGACTTATGGAAAAGAATGAATTGATTACTTACGAAACCCAATCCATTTTTAATCATTTTTTAACTCATTTTAATTCCAAGGTAAAATTTTTTTTCGTACCTGCAAAGAAATAAATAAAAATATTTATCAACTGCGCTTATTTACCTACGTTAAAATACGTAGATAAAATAAAGTGGAAAGTATGACAAAAAATAAGGAAAGAATGTAAGGCTGTAATTAGATAGTCTTACTATAAGTACCGGAACTTTCGGCAATTTTCATGTGGCAAGTCTTTGAAAAGTTATCAGTCATACGCGCCAAAGGCATGCATGGAGGGTAAGTTTATATTTTGCAATAAAATATTAAGAGGCATCTATCTTGGACTCTTTACGCACTATTTCAATTTTGAAACTGGAAAGCAATCCAATATTCAACTCACACCCACTTCACCACCGAGAAATCCATCCTGTTTGGCAGCAGCGGATGCTTGGCGAAAATGCGGAAGCCATATTCAAACACGCCCGACTGCGTAACAGGGAATGTGGTTTCATACACCGCCTTGCTGCGGTTCACATTGCTCACCGCAAACTCCTGTTTGTAAATGATTTCCTTCGGGTCGTCCTGATTTTTTTTCTGGATGAACAGCACTTCAATGCCAATGTCATCAGGTTGCAGATTGCCAAGGCTGAGCGCGATTTCCGCGTGGAAGTTTTCACCCATCGTGAGCGCTTTGTGCGCAGAATCATGCAGCGTCATGTCAAGCACTTTGATATTATTCCAATTGGACATGATTTTCTTTTTCCACTCGCACAGTTCGCGCACTTCTTTGAAATCATCTTCCTTAATATGCTTGCTGCGGGCGTAAAGTGGCGTATAATATTTATGCGTGTATTCATTAATCATGCGCAGCATGGTGAACCTGGGCGCGATGTTTGTGATGCACTGGCGCACCATCTCCACCCACTTTTCAGGAATGCCCGCTTCGTTGCGCTCATAGAACATCGGCAGCACTTCATTCTCTAATTTTGAATACAGCAGTTCGCTGTCAAGTTGGTCCTGGAAATCTTTTTGGTCGTAGGTGTTGTTTTTCGGCAATGCCCATCCCGCGCTGGGAATGTAGCCTTCCGCCCACCAGCCGTCAAGCACGCTGAGGTTCAGCACCCCGTTGAGCGTAGCCTTCATGCCGCTCGTGCCTGATGCTTCCATCGGGCGCTCGGGATTATTGAGCCACACATCAACGCCCTGCACAAGATATTTCGCAACCTCCATGTCATAGTTCTCAAGGAAAATCACCTTGCCTCTGAATTCAGGCATTCTTGAAATCTCCACGATGCGCCTGATGAGTTCTTGCCCCGCGCCATCTTTCGGATGCGCTTTTCCAGCAAAGAGAAACTGAATGGGGCGCTCGCTGTTGCTCATGATTTTCTTCAACTTTTCCATGTCGTGGAAAAGGAGGTGCGCGCGCTTGTAGGTAGCGAATCTGCGAGCAAAGCCGATGATGAGCGTGTCTTCGCGCAGCGACTTCATGATTTCAATGATGTCTTTCGGATTTTCATAGCGCTTGGTCATGTCGCTTTCAATCTTTTCTTTGAAAGCTGCAATCATCTCGCGCTTCAGCGCGGTGCGTATTTCCCAAATTTTTTCGTCAGGAATTTCAATTGCTTTTTTCCAATCGTCAAACTGGGGAAGCTGCCCCTGCAAGCCGAACACTTCATTGTAATAAACCTTCCATGCTTTTGCCGTCCAGGTGGGATAATGCACTCCGTTGGTAACATGCCCTACGTGCAGTTCATTCGCCATGTAGCCATTCCATAGCGGGCGGAACATATCACGCGACACCTCCCCATGTATCTCACTCACACCATTGATTTCCTGCGACACGCGGGCAGCAAGATGGCTCATGGAAAACTTTTCATGTCCATCGGTTTCATCAATTCTTCCCAAGCCCATGAACTTCTCCCATCCGATGTTGAAGATCTGCGGATATTCAGAAAGATAAGTGCGCACTAAATCTTCGCTGAACGCATCGTGCCCTGCGGGCACAGGGGTGTGCGTGGTGAACAGCGTGGAAGCGCGCACAATGTCAAGCGCAATATCGAATGAAACATTTTTCTCCTGCACGAAATTGCGCACGCGCTCCAATCCTACAAACGCTGCGTGTCCTTCATTGCAATGATAAATATCGGGTTGCACGTTCATCGCTTTGATGAGGCGCTCACCGCCAATGCCAAGAAGAATTTCCTGCTTCATGCGGTTCTCGTGGTCACCGCCATAAAGCTGGTAGGTGATGGTGCGGTCATCGTGACTGTTTTCTTCGATGTCGGTATCGAGCAAATACAAAGGCACTCTGCCCACATCAATCTTCCAGATTTTCGCAACTACTTTTCTTCCCGGAAGGGCAATGCTTATTTTTTTCCAGTTGCCGACTTCATCGCGCACGGGTAGCACAGGCAGGAAAGAAAATTTCTGCGCTTTATATTCAGCCCATTGCTCGCCATGCATGGAAAGTTTTTGTTTGAAATAGCCATGACGGTAGAGCAAGCCTACGCCAATCATATCCACATTGCTGTCACTGGCTTCTTTCAAATAATCGCCTGCGAGAATTCCCAAGCCGCCTGAATAGAGGCGCACCATGTGATTCAAGCCGAACTCCATGCAGAGGTAAGCGACTTTCGGTTGTCCTTCTTTTTTCGGCTCGTTCATATAATTACGGAAGGAGGCAACAACCTTATCGAGCTTTTCAAGAAATTCTGTATTCTTCTCTAATCTTTTCAACTTGGCATAAGGCAGCACATCAAGCATGGCAATGGGGTTGCGCTTGTGTTTCACCCACAACTCAGCGTCAACCATTTCAAAGAGTTCTTCCGCCTCATGATTCCATGACCACCACAAATTTCTTGAAAGCTCCTGCAAGGGCGCGAGCGTTTCCGGAATTTCAGACTGCACATATACTTTACGCCACTTGGGATGATTATCTTTTTCAAGCATCCACGTTTTGCCATCGAGCGGAGCTACTTCATGCTTGTCGTTGTAGAGATACGAACGGCTTTCGCTTTTTTCAAGCGCGATGCTGTATGCTTTCTTGTAATAAGAAATCAAATTGCTCCACTGCACGGTTTGTGAAAGGGAAAATGCAGATGCCCTACTCTCAATAATTTCGTCTGTATTCTTTTCAGCAAAACGCGCAATGATGCCCGCGATTTCTTCGGCAGCCTTTTCATCATCGGTATCATTGCGGTCAACTACATAGATGCCGTGATTCACGTTGCCAAGATTAGTGCGTATCCATTTGCCAAAACCAGCAAGCTGCGTGGTAACGGTAGGAACATGGAAAGCAAGACTCTCAAGCGGTGTGTAGCCCCACGGCTCATAATAAGAGGGAAACACGGAAAGGTCAAAGCCGATAATGAGGTCGTAATAGTGCATATCAAAAATACCATCAGCGCCATCAAGATAGGTGGGCGCGAAAATCACTTTCACTTTATCCTCCTGCGCATTGGTGAGGTGATTGCTTTTAATGCGGTTCATCACAGGGTCGTTGTCAATGCCCTGCAAATAGTGCGTGAGAACTTCGGGCTGATGCGGTTCCTGTTCGTGTCCAGCTAAAGCAAGCTGATGCACACGTTGCGCCACTTCAGCGCGCGCCCCGGTGTGACCTGCGGGCACCATGATGAATGCAACTACTTTTCTATTGAGCGATGTATCGTGATTCAGTTTTCCGAGCGCATCAATGAACACATCAATGCCTTTGTTGCGAAACTCGTAGCGTCCGCTCTTTGCAACGAGGAGCGTATCATCGGGTAAATATTCATCCGTTAAAGCGCGCGCCACTTCGAGCAGTTTATTTCTTGCCGCCTGCCGCTTTGTTTCAAAATCATTTTCACCCGGCACCATCTTCACTTCAAAGCCATTGGGAGTAACAAGGTCAGGCTCCTGTTCGAGAAACTGCACACACTCTTTTGCTGTGATGTCGCTCACGGTGGTGAAGCAATCAGCAACTTTCGCAGCTTGTTTTTCAAGCGACTGTTTCGCAAGCACATTGAAATCTTTCGCCATCAAATCGCCATTGTAGAGCGGCAATTTTCCATAGAGCGGAAGGCCGTTGCCCGCGATGCATCTTCCCACCACGGTAGCATGGGTAGTAAATATCGTTCCGATTTGCGGCACGTTTTCATTCACATACAACACGCCCGCACCCATCATCCATTCGTGAAACTGCGCGATGATTTTGTCTTTGTAAGAAAGATGGAATTTGTAAAAACTTTCAATCACTCTGCCTACCGCATAGCCAAACAACGCGGGTTCGATATAATCCCACTGCCCGGTGAGCGAATCCAAATGATACTTTGACCACAGGTGCGAGAAGACTTCATCTTTCTTTTGAAAATAGGGGGTGAAGTCAACCAAGATGGCAATGGCTTGATTTGCATATTTCCAGCGACCGGTCTTTACGCGCAAACCCTCTTTTGCAAGCTGCTCTTTCCACGAAAGAAATAAATCATGGTCTTCGACAAATTCAGGATGCTGTCCCGCGCCCTTCCAGATATCGGGACCGATGGTGATGTAGTTTTCGCCCCACTCCTGCAGCATGGTTGCCGACTTGGAGGTGATAACGGTGTGGATACCGCCCACTTTGTTGCATACTTCCCAGCTTACTTCAAAAATGTAATCGGGACGGATAGTTTTTTCTTCCATAGGATTGTTTTAAGCCTCACCCCGCCCCCTCTTCAAAGGAGAGGGGAGTCCGAAGGGTATTGCTTGCTTTAAATTAATAAAGATTCAGGTAAGCAAATTGCGGGGCATTTGGCAAATTATCTTATTGCTTTTTCCTCTATGGATTGTTGATAAAGGGGTTTCGAGACAGAACAGTCGTAAATCAGGGAAACCGTTTGTAAATCTTACTGCGATACAAGATGCGGGTAAACCAAACTTTTTCTCCACGAATAATCACCCCGATACGATAATTTCCTTTTAGTTCGATGCGATAATGAACCTGATAACTTTCAGCTTTACAAGATGCTGGATTTGTGCAATGCGGGAAGCCTGCTCTACATTTTCAACTGCTGCCAGCGCTGCGTTTCATTATCTGCCTGTCTTTGATATTTGCTAAATCTCTGCAAATCTTCCCTTAAATTGAATCTGCATTTTTCAGCAATTTCATGACAGAAGCTTTTGAAACTGTTTCGCTTTTCATGCCTTCATCTATGAGCGCAGCAAATGCGGCATCTTCCATTTCAGCAGGTGTGAGAAAGCGTGCCTTAATGTTTGTTTTTTTGAATAATGCCTTCAGGAAGTTTTCTTCTTCCTTATTCTTGATTTTCACGATGGCTGTTTTCATTTGCTGCGGCTTTGCTCAAAGTTAATGGCTTTCGTGAAACACCGGATTGCAATGCGCTCAAGGGGGTCTTAAACCAATCTGCGCATTATTGAATTCTCAAATTACCGAATAGCGAATCATAAATCCCCCATCCCGATACTTTCCGTAACCGGCTTGGGTGCGCTTGCGGTTTTCTTTTTGCGCACGTCTGAAACTTTGGTGGTTTCGTTTGCCAAATCATTTACACGCAGGGTGAAATCGCTGAGTACGTTCATGTAGTTGATATAGGCTTCGTAGGGCGTTTCGTAAGGGTTGAAATATTTGTGTACATCGCCATCGCTGAAGAACTTGGTACACATATAATAGAAGTGATCGCTCGTTTGCAGGTATTCCCAATCTTTGAGCAACGCTGCGTCTTTGCATTTGCGCACGAGCGGCTCCAACTTGTAGAGATTGTCAAACGCATCGTCCTGCAAATCGTTGCCGAGCCACGCAGTGAGGTCGCGCTCTTCATCAGCCCATGAAATAGGATGCGGCACATGAATGGGCGCAACGGGTTTCATCTGCTCAACGGCTTGCGAGGGTGTAATAAAATTGTAATTGGAATTTGCGAAAACCTTGCCGGGCAGGTGGCGCATAAATTCAAAGATGCCTGTGTGTTCCCACTGGTGCTCGCCAAAAGTTTCATAATCCATGAAGAGGTTGATGATTTCTTCTTCGCGGGGCAGTTCGTTTATCCAGTTTACAAACTTATCTGCGGTGAGTGGCCACTGGCTCCATCCGCGGTTGCTGAAGCGGAAGGCAATGTCATCGCTGAGGCTGAAATTTTTTAACAACAATTTCAGCTTTGGATTTCTTGCGTTGCAATAAAGATAGTTGGGGCTTTTCCAGCCGAGGATATGCTTCGCGCCTTCCGTGAGTTGCGCCTTGAAACCCATCTCCGCCACCATTTCGCCAATGCCATCAGAATAAATCAACTCGGTGTTGCGAAACACTTTGGGCTTTTGCCCAAGCACCTCTTTAATCTTTTTAGTATGCAACGCCACCTGATGGAAAAACTCTTCTTTGCTTTTCAGCGAGCAAAGCGAGTGGGCATAAGTTTCACCCAAAAACTCTACACAGCCTGTATCAGCAAGGCGTTGAAAGCTTTCAATTGTTTGCGGTGAATATTTTTCAAATTGGTCTAACGCTGTGCCTGAAATGGAAAACGCGATTTTAAACTGCGCGCCATATTCTTTAATCAGGTCGAGCAATACCTTATTTGTAGGCAGGTAGCATTTGTTGGCTACCTTTTGCACGATGGTGCGGTTGGCGTGTTCATCATAATAATGATGATTGCTGCCGATGTCAAAAAAACGATAATTGCGCCTGAGACGAAAGGGTTGGTGAACCTGAAAATAAAAGCAAATGTGTCGCATGGAAATTCAGGCGCAATTTAAGAATTTCTGTTTGATGTGCTGATGTGCCAATATGCCGATTCGTGAATTACTTATCAAACGATGTTGATGATTTTTTAGGAAGTAAAAATTGGGGTTCTTAAATCGGCACATTCACTACTGCACCAAGCGCATATACACGCTCGCGCCTTTGCTCATTTCCAGTTCGTAGAGCACGCCATTTTTGTAGCGGTAGATATTATCCACGCCATTTTCAAGTTCGCAGACATATTCGCCTGTCCGTGCGCTTTCAAACTCGCAGAATGAACCGAGGCGTTCTGAAAATATTTTCGATTTTCCGGAAGGTTCTGTGAAGTAAAGCTGGATGGCGGAGTAGTCAATAAGTTGGTTCAATTGCAAGGTCTCTTCCCCTTTCTTGATAACGTATTTCATTCCATCCCACAGCACGGTGGTGATTTCTGTTACTTCGTTCTTCACGTTTTTGCAATAGGCAGAAAACAACTTCCCGTTCTTATATACCACATCAAAATTCATCGCGGAGGTCTTGTTCATGAAAAAGTTGCTGTACTCCGATTCGCTGTTCAGCTTAAAGCGCACTTCTCCGTTTCCGTTGTCAATGCGCTCAACAGTTGAAGTGCCGATTTTCTTTCCAAACAGTTCCACATCATACACACGGATTTGGGCCTGCAATGCAGCCGAATAAAACAACAAGAAGGTAATCAATATGCGCATCAAGAAATTCATCGTTCAGAAGGTAATAAAGCAGGGAAGCAATTGCAAGACAAAATTATCCGATGTAAAGTTGTATTTAGCAGAAAAATATTTACCGTTAGAAGAAAAACTCAGAGAAAGCTAAAGTTTCACTATCTTTTTTCTAAGATAACCAGCATTCGTTTTCACTTCAACCAAATATAGTCCTGTATGGAAGTTACTCATATCAATAAAGCCTTTGGCTGAATTATTCTTTTCTATTAGCTTAACTCCATTTCCTGAAAAAATACTTACAGAATAGTTAGCCGCATTTGTTTCAATCATTAACTTATCGCTCACCGCAACCGGATAAACTTTAACCATTACGGCTTTATCTTTAACCGACACAAGGTTGATGCACTCCATATTGTTATCAAACCAATGGGACTTGAATGCAGTATAATCCATCCTGAAGAGACTGCGCTCAAATACGCTCCAAAGCCCCGAGATGTAACCCCTTACTGTATCATTTTTGATATACAGATTAGGTTCATATCCAAAATAGTCTGGTCTTCTGTAATCGCCTTGAACATCCCATGTGTTTTCAAGAGAGCCAATTTTGGGCATCACCACTATAATTGAATCTCCTATTAAGGTTGTATCTCCGTAATAATGACCTAATGCGAGTCCCTGAGCATCCATTGGGAAAATCCCATTACAGTCAAAATCAGTTCCGTCCCAAATTGTTATGGTATCTCTTTGTTCATTTCCCCTGAATACATCAATGACAAGCAACCTAATTGCATTTGGAATAGTGTCAATAATAACACCGGATATTACTGAATGTGATTGATATGCGCTACAGGTATGGCAAAACGACCAAGCAATCCAACTGCAAGCATAAATACTGAGTGATGAAAAGAAAGTAAGCAGCAGTGTTAAACTAAGTCTTTCCATAAAAAAATTTCAAAACATACTCTTCGCCTTCTTCACCGCCTCGGCAAGCCTGTCCATTTCGCCTTTGGTATTGTAGAAGGCAAACGAAGCGCGGCACGTTCCCTCAATGTTATATTGGTGCATCAGCGGCTGGCAGCAATGATGCCCCGTGCGGATGGCGATGCCCATCTTATCCAATATCACCCCGAAATCATACGGATGAATATCATCCACCAAAAATGAAATCACGCTCGCCTTTTCGCGGGCGATGCCATAGATGCGCAGCCCTTCGATGTTTTGCAGCAACTGTGTTCCGTATTCGAGCAGTTCATGCTCATAAGCGGCAATGTTATCAAGCCCGACATTGGTAACATAATCAATCGCTGCGCCCAAGCCAATGCCGCCTTCAATGTTCGGAGTGCCCGCCTCAAACTTGTAGGGTAGGTCGTTGTAAGTCGTCTTGTCAAAGCGCACCTCTTTAATCATCTCTCCCCCACCCTGCCACGGGGGCATGTCTTCCAGCAATTTTTCTTTGCCATACAAAATGCCGATGCCCGTAGGACCAAACACCTTGTGCCCGCTGAAACACAGGAAATCGCAATCCAACTCCTGCACGTCAACTGCCATGTGCTGCACCGACTGCGCACAATCAAGCAGCACCGGCACATTAAAAGCATGCGCTCTTTTGATGATCTCCGCCACTGGATTTATCGTGCCCAGCGCGTTGCTCACATGCACCACTGCCACGATGCGCGTTCGCTCGTTCAGCAGCTTGTCATATTCATCCATCAGCAACTCGCCCGCTTCATTCATCGGAATCACGCGCAGCTTCGCGCCCTTCTCCTCGCACAGCATCTGCCACGGCACCGTGTTGCTGTGATGCTCCATCGCGCTGATAATAATTTCATCGCCCTCCTTCACATATTTGCGCCCGTAGGTTTGCGCCACGAGGTTCACCGCCTCGGTGGTGCCGCGCACAAAGTTGATTTCCACTTCGCTCTTCGCGTTGATGAAGCGCTGCGCAATTCTGCGCGATTCTTCATAGGCATCGGTCGCCTTGCCGCTCAGGTAATGCACACCGCGATGCACATTGCTGTTATACACGCTGTAATATTGGTTGATGGCATCAATCACGCTCTTCGGCTTTTGCGAAGTGGCGCCATTATCAAAATAAACTAACGGATAGCCGTTCACGTTTTGATGCAGCAGCGGAAAATCCGCGCGTATCTTCTCCACGTTGAATGAGGAGGCGGCAGATTTCTTTTGAGTGAGCGTGGTAGGAGTCATAGTAGGGTAAAGTTAAGGCTTTGTATGCGAGGAGATGTGGCGCGTACTTATTTCGTTTGTTTATCGTGTCGCTTTGGTGGCGCGGCTCGCCAGGAGGTTATTGTATTTTGGGGAAAGGAAAACGAATGGACTTATTTAAATCTTCTTTTCAAATTACGTACTATTTCAGGAAGGTTAATTGAAAAGCCCTTTGACTCATATTTAGTAACCGCAACCACTCCCGGAATTAATTCTTCTTCTTGTTTTTCACTTTTTTCTTTGTCATTATTTACCAACTGATAGTTAGCCAACTTTAACGCTTCAATTGTTTCATCAATTGCTTGAATTACAGCAGAAGCTAAAGCAATTTGAGATTTTAAATGAAAGACATTTGACTTCCATTGCATCATAGCAATATCATTCGATTGTTCTGTTATCATTTCAAAATTTTTTGTTCCGGGCGCATTTAAAAAAACACTCAATGCTTCTTTAATAGTCGCAAGTGATTCTTCTTTATTTTTTGGAATGACTTTAAATAGAGTATCTCTAGTTTGTTCTACAATTTCGGTTTCGGCTTCAATTCCCATATCCATTAAAAATTGGGCGAAATAAAGTAGATACTGCTTACAGCTAATTTTTATTTCTTCTGGAAAATCAAAATATGCGATGTATGAATCAGAATTACTTTCTGCTGTCAGATCGTTATCGCATTGTTTAAATAAGCTCGGCAATAATTGATGTAAACTCTGTAGCTCTATTATAAGTTTTTCATTTAGATTAGTTAACCTATAATCAAAACAGAATCCCTCGTCAGGAATTAATTCTTCCCAATCTTCATTTACCATAAACTTAACATCTAAGGCTTGCATTTTAGAATTAAAGGCTTCACAGAATTCAATAAACGAGTATGGTTTATTCCAAAATGTTAAATCAGGGTTAATTCGCAGAGAAATAAAGGAAGATGAACCATCTAAAAAAATGTCTAAATCGAGTAGCAGAACTAAAGAATTTTTAAAATTCCGTTCAAACGAAAGAAAAGCAAAGTGATTAGATAACTCTCGCAGAGAATAACTTGAAAGGTTCTCAATAATCGCAGGATTTCGAACAGTATAGCTTTTAACATTAGGTATGTAAATTCCCTCATCATCCGTAATTCCATCTATAGTTACAATGTCACGATGGTCGTATTTGAAATCCATTTTTTATTAGTAAGAATATTATTCCTCCGAAAACCTACACACCTCCCCCCATATTACCAAAACCACAGCCTGATCAGAGCAAGGTGACAACCAATCACCGGCAGGTGCAGCTTACGCAGCGCAAATCGCAGGTCGGGTTTCATCGGGTTCATCACGCGCTGCAAACAGGTCGCCCCTCCAGAGCTGAAACAATCTTCGCAAATTTTCACAAAGCTATCCTGTCTTTTGCTCGTAAAGAATCCGATTTTATTTTCAATGTTCCGTTTGTCTTTAGCTCCGTAGGAGCAACCTGTTTGTAGAAAATTTCGACACCGAACACCCTTAGCACCGTAGGTGCGTCCTGTTTGTAAAAATCTCCAATCTCCGCACCTCCAAGCCACGTAAGGACGCTCTGTACTCACGCCCAAACTATTCAATCCACTCAAACAAATACCGCGCATCATATTCAACCTCGAATTTTTTCAAAAACTCAACATACTCCTCCCTGAATGTTTTCTCTTTATGATGCTGCTCTTGATTCTTGATGTACCGAATCACTTTATCAATCTGACTGCGCGAATAGGAAAACGCCCCATATCCTTCCTGCCAACTGAATTTCCCGCGCGTCCATTTTTTGTCTGTAATAAACTGTGATGAACCCGCTTTAATATCCCTCGTCAAATCCGAAACCGACCAAACCGGATTCAATCCAAGCAAGAGATGCGTGTGGTCAGGCATTGCGAAAACCGCCAGCATCTTGTTCCCGCGCTTCTGCACGATGCCTGTGATGTATTTATGCAATTCTTCCCGATGCTCTTTCGGAATCAGATTTTGTCTGCCCTTCACGGCAAAGACAATCTGAACGTATAGTTGGTTATAGGTATTTGCCATCGCTTCAGGTCGCTCCTATCGGAGCTAACATTTTTGTTTGTTAATCTTTTTTCTACAAACAGATTACCCCTAACGGGGCTAAAAAATGCACTCCCGAAAACATACACACTTCCCCCAATATTTCCAAACCAACCAGCTCGTTGTTTATTTGCATAACTCACTAAGATACGAACGAAGACAGACGCACAGTGATATAAATCATTGAATCGCGCAGAGGCGCATTTTAATTTGCGCGCTCATTCAACTCATTGCTTCATGGCACAGGCTGCCTCTGCACATCCTTCCACACATGTTACGTGTTTTCACTGCGGTGAAGATTGCGGCAGCAGCGCTATTCAGCTTGCCGAAAAACCGTTTTGCTGCGAAGGCTGCAAAACCGTGTATGAAATTTTGAATGAAAACGGTTTTTCGGATTACTACAACATCGCACAGGCGCCCGGCATCAAAATGCGCGAAAAAAAATCAGCAGGTGTGTTGAGCTATCTCGAACATTCAGAGGTCGTGGCGAAGCTGGTGGATTTTCAGGATAGCAAAATGACGCGCATCACGTTCACCATTCCGCAGATTCATTGCGCATCGTGCATCTGGTTGCTGGAAAATCTTTACCGTCTGAAACCTGGCATCACCAGCGTGAAGGTGAATTTTTTGAAGAGAGAAGCAGCGCTCGCGTTTTCAAACGAGTTGTCTCTGCGCAGCGTGGTGGA
Organism: Chitinophagales bacterium; assembly: GCA_034440455.1. GTDB lineage: Bacteria > Bacteroidota > Bacteroidia > Chitinophagales > CAIOSU01 > JAWXCB01. Next base: position 15,696 of record JAWXCB010000022.1, on the reverse strand, counting down.
ACTGCTGGCATCCATCGGCTACGAGCCGGAAATCAACCTGCAAAGCCTCGAAGGGAAAACGGAAAAGAAAGCCTCGAAAGGATTTTATTATCAGTTGGGCATCGCGGGCTTTTGCTTCGGCAACATCATGCTGCTGAGTTTTCCCGAATATCTTTCGTTCGACCGCTACATCGAGCCTGCGTTCTCACGCTTCTTTTCTTACCTGAATCTGCTGCTCGCGCTGCCGGTGTTTTTTTATTGCAGCTCGTATTATTTCAAAGCTGCTTTCAGCGGATTGCGCGCGCGTATGCTTGACATCAACGTGCCTGTTGCGCTGGGAATCTTCGTGCTCTTTTCGCGCAGCGCGTATGAAATACTTACGCAAACAGGAGCCGGATATTTTGACTCAATGGCGGGCTTGGTTTTCTTTTTATTAATAGGAAAATGGTTTCAGAATAAAACCTACGACAGCCTTTCGTTCGACAGGGATTACAAATCCTACTTTCCCGTAGCGGCAACGCGCAAAGAGAATGATAAAGAAGTGAGCATTCCTTTAAATGAAATCAAGATTAGCGATGTGCTGCTGATTCGCAATGGAGAACTCGTACCCGCTGACGCAGAATTGCTAAAAGGTGAAGGACACATGGACTATAGCTTCGTGACGGGCGAATCGAACTCAACAAAAATCAATACAGGCGAAAAGATTTTCGCTGGCGGAAGACAAGTAGGAGGAGCAATAGAAATTCGCGTGCTGAAAAACACTTCGCAGAGTTATCTCACACAACTGTGGAATCAGGAAGTATTTGCAAAAGAACACCAACGCAAGTTTGCTTCGCTCATCAATAAATTCAGCAGGTATTTTACGCCTGCCGCATTATCGGTAGCGGTAGCAGCAGGAGCGTATTGGCTCGTGGTGGACAGCAGCATTGCGATTAATGTATTCACTTCGGTGCTCATTGTGGTGTGCGCCTGCGCGCTCGCGCTTGCAACGCCTTTCACGCTGGGCAATGCGCTACGCATTCTCGGAAAGAACAGCTTTTATTTAAAAGACACTTCGGTGATTGAAAGCCTTGCGCAAACGGATGAAGTGGTTTTTGATAAAACCGGAACACTCACCAACGCGCAACATCAGAAAGCGCATTTTGTCGGTGAGTTGACTCCATCAGAAATTCAGTTGGCGCGCTCGCTGGTGTATCATTCATCGCATCCTTTGAGCAGGCAGATTTATGATTCGCTGGAGAAAACAGAGTTACTTCCGATTGAATCTTTTAAAGAATACAGCGGGAAAGGAATTGAAGGTGTTTTTGAAAATAATAAAATCATGCTCGGCTCTGAAAGTTTTGTGAAAGGCTTGCATGTGCGAAAAGAGACTGAAGCCACTGGCACACGCTCCTGGCTTTCCATCAACGGACAAGTAAAAGGGTATTTTGATTTTAACAATCATTACCGCGAAGGATTGGGAGAGGTGATAAAAGATTTGGAAGCCGATTATAAAATCTCGCTGATAACGGGTGACAGCGAAGGGGAAAAAGAATTTTTGAAAACGTATTTCAACGAAAACAATCTGCACTTCAACCAAAGCCCCCGGGATAAATTATCGTTCATCGGCTTTTTGGAAAACCACGGAAAGAAAGTGCTGATGATTGGAGATGGGCTGAATGATGCGGGCGCATTGAAACAAAGCAGCACAGGAATCAGCATCACGGAAAACGTGAACAACTTCTCCCCTTCCTGCGATGCAATTCTTGATGCCAAAGCTTTTAATGAGCTTCCAAAACTTATCCGTTTTGCAAAAGGAAGCATGACGCTGCTGAAGGTAGCGCTGGGTATTTCATTGCTCTATAATGTTTTCGCGCTGTCGTTTGCAGTGCAGGGAATGTTTACACCGATTGTCGCAGCGATATTGATGCCTTTGAGTTCGATTACAGTGACTGCATTTGGCATTGCTTCCACTACTTTGTTAGCAAAAAGAATCAAGCTGAAAATTTAAATGATAAAAGTCACCAACGACAGAAATCATAATCATCTCAATTGGAGAAGCCAATTCTAAACTTTGCCCGCGCATGAGCGTCCTGTTTGTATTGCTGATAGTGAGCCTTATCGTAGCGATGGGATTCCTTGTTGCATTTATCTGGGCAATCAGAAGCGGGCAATTTGACGACACCTATACGCCATCCATCAGGATGCTCTTTGAGGATAAGATTTACAACACCAATCAAATACAGAAACCGCTGAGGAACGTGGAGGAAAATACAAACGCAGAGAGAAAAGAGAGGGAAACTCCATTTTCCTCAATTCCCTCTACGCAATCCCCTGTGTCCTCTGCGGTTCCAGCATTTTCCAAAAAACAAACCGATATAAAACCATGTGCGGAAACATTGAAAAATTTGATTACGACAATACCATCGTAAGAGATTTCGCCTACGCGACCATTCTTTGGGGCGTAGTAGGCATGACGGTGGGATTGATAGCAGCGCTTCAACTCACTTCTCCCCTATTCAACTTTGAAATTCCCTACTTAACCTTTGGCAGAATTCGTCCGCTGCACACCAACGCAGTGATTTTCGCTTTTGTCGGCAACGGCATTTTCATGGGTGTTTATTACTCGCTGCAACGGTTGCTGAAAGCGCGAATGTTCAGCGATGTGCTGAGTAAAATTCATTTCTGGGGATGGCAGCTCATTATCTTGGGAGCCGCAATTTCTTTTCCGCTGGGCATCACCGCAGGAAAAGAATATGCCGAATTAGAATGGCCTCTCGACATTGCTGTCGCGTTGATTTGGATTGTGTTCGGCATTAATTTGTTCGGCACAATTTTAAAAAGAAGAGAACAACATCTCTATGTGGCAATCTGGTTTTACATCGCCACCTGGATAACCGTTACTGTTTTGCACGTGGTGAATTCACTTGCAATTCCGGTGAGCTTTACGAAGAGCTATTCAATATTTGCCGGAGTGCAGGACGCCTTAGTGCAGTGGTGGTATGGGCACAATGCGGTTGCGTTCTTTCTCACCACGCCTTACCTCGGCTTGATGTATTACTTCATTCCGAAAATCGCCAACCGCCCTGTTTACTCTTACAAATTATCCATCATCCATTTTTGGGCATTAGTGTTTCTTTACATTTGGGCAGGTCCTCACCATTTGCTCTACACCGCGCTTCCCGACTGGGCGCAATCGCTCGGAACTGTATTCTCTATCATGCTTCTTGCGCCCTCGTGGGGCGGTATGATAAACGGCTTGCTTACGCTGAGAGGCGCGTGGGATAAAGTAAGGAGTGAACCTGAATTGAAATTTCTTGTCGTTGCGATAACTGCTTACGGCATGTCCACGTTTGAAGGACCGATGATGTCACTCAAAAGCGTGAACGCCATCAGCCACTATACAGACTGGACGATTGCGCACGTACACATCGGGGCATTAGGCTGGAACGGCTTCCTCACCTTTGGAATTCTTTATTGGCTTATTCCAAAAATTTTCAACACTTCTTTATACTCAAAGAAACTCGCCAATATTCATTTCTGGATTGGCACGCTCGGAATTTTATTCTATGTAATTCCTTTGTATTGGGGCGGATTCACGCAAAGCCTCATGTGGAAGCAATTCACGGAAGACGGTTTTCTCAAGTATCCCAACTTTCTTGAAACCGTAGTGCAGATTGTTCCTATGTATCAACTGCGCGCATTGGGAGGAACGCTTTATTTGATAGGCGCATTGATTTTGGTTTACAATCTCATTAAGACAATTAAGGCTGGTTCTTTTGTCGCAAACGAATCGGCAGAAGCACCGGCTTTGGACAAAACACATGTTCATTCTGACGGATATTGGCACAGATGGATTGAAAGAAGACCGATTCAGATGTTGGTGGCTTCGCTCGTGCTGATTTTAATTGGCGGGCTTGTTGAAATGATTCCTACGTTCATGGTTGAATCAAATATTCCAACCATTGCCTCCGTGAAGCCATACACTCCGCTTGAATTGGAGGGAAGAGATATTTACATCAGGGAAGGCTGTTACACCTGCCATTCGCAAATGGTGCGTCCGTTCCGCTCGGAAACAGAGCGCTATGGCGAATATTCAAAAGCAGGCGAGTTTGTGTATGACCATCCTTTCCAATGGGGAAGCAAAAGAACCGGACCTGATTTACATCGCGTAGGAGGAAAGTATTCCGATGCATGGCATTTCAATCACATGCTTGACCCAAGCGGCATGTCGCCCGGCACGCTGATGCCAAGTTATCCGTGGCTGCATGCCAATAAACTGAATACAAGAGGCACTGCTGCAAAAATCCGCGCGATGCAAACATTGGGAGTTCCCTATCCGGAAGGATATTCCGCAACCGCAAATGATGACCTTGCGAAACAAGCCGATGAAGTGGCTGCGCGGCTGAAGGTGGATAAAATTGAAATCAGCAGCGACAGGGAAATCATCGCGCTGATTGCTTACCTCCAGAGATTAGGCACTGATATTAAAACTGAAAAATAAATTACTGCATCATGTATAAAGAAGCTCTAAGCTCGATTGATTCGATTGAAATCTTTCCGATTATTTCTTTCGTGATCTTCTTTTGCTTTTTCACCTTCCTGCTTTTTCAGGTGTGGCGCTCTGACAAGTCTTTGATGACGCAGCTCTCAGCGCTCCCGCTTGATTTAAGCAGAACTGAAAACGCGCAAACTGCAACTATTAATGACAAGGAAAAAACTCATTGAACCATGTTTAAAAAAATATTTTCGTTGCTTTCACTCGCTTTGTTTGTTCACACCGCAGTCTTCTCTCAAGAAGTTGCTCCGGCTGCAACAACTCCCGCACTGTTGGATTACCTTGTCTGGAGCCTTGCTGTCGTTGTAATGTTTTTGCTCGCAGTTGTCTTGATTTTGGTATTTGGCTTCATCAAACTAACGAGCGAGCAGAATAATGACCAGAGCGGAGTACAGGAAAGTTTTATTTCCCGGTTATTTAAATCCGTTGGGCAAAGTTTGAATGAGTCAGTGCCTATCGAAAGAGAAAAGGAAATTGAATTTGCTCATCAGTATGACGGCATCCGCGAATTGGATAACAGTTTGCCTCCCTGGTGGAAATACATGTTTTATCTCTCGATGGTATTTGCTGTTGTATATCTCTATCGCTATCACATTAGCGGAAGCGCCCCTCTTTCTATTGATGAATACAATCAGGAGATGGCGGAAGCGACAATTCAAAAGGGAGCATTCTTAGCAAAAGCGGCAAACCTTGTAGACGAAACTTCCGTGGTGGCGATGACGGATAAGTCTGATTTAGAAAACGGCAGTAAAACTTTTGAAAGCTTGTGCGTTGCCTGTCATGGCACGTTGGGTGAAGGAAAGGCGACACTTGGACCAAACCTCACGGATGAATATTGGATTCACGGAGGCAACATCAAGGATATTTTCAAAACTATAAAATATGGAGTGCAGGGCAAGGCAATGATTTCATGGCAAGACCAGATAAGTCCAAAGCAAATGCAGGAAGTATCCAGTTATGTTTTATTACTTCAGGGAACAAACCCTCCGAATGCAAAGGAACCGGAGGGAGCAAAATATGTTCCCGAAGGGACGCCCCTTTAGGAACCGACAACCAAACCTGCAATGAACACAGACGCGAAATCAGAAACTTCCTTCAGAGATAAACTTTCCACGATAGATGAAAAAGGGCATCGCGCGTGGATTTATCCTCAAAAGCCCAAAGGGAAACTTTACAATTCCCGAACAATCGTCAGTTTTTTTCTTTTAGCATTTTTATTTGGCGCTCCTTTTATCAAAGTGCATGGGCAACCGCTTTTGTTGTTCAATGTTTTAGAGAGAAAATTTATTGTATTTGGATTAACCTTCTGGCCTCAGGATTTCTTTCTGTTCGGGTTGGCGATGCTCACGTTTATCATATTCATCGTATTGTTCACCGTAGTGTTTGGCAGAGTGTTTTGCGGCTGGGCTTGCCCGCAGACGATATTTCTCGAAATGGTTTTCCGCAAGATTGAATATTGGATTGAAGGAGATGCGAGCCAGCAACGCGCATTGAACAATGCTCCCCTTACGCAGAAGAAAGCTTTGAAAAAATCTGCAAAGCATCTCCTCTTTTTCGGGATTGCCTTTTTGATTGGAAATACGTTTCTCGCCTATATCATCGGCATTGATGAACTTTTTCAAATCGTTACAAGTCCTCCTTCAGCAAACTGGGCGGGCTTCCTTTCAGCGCTGGCGTTCTCCGGAGTTTTCTATTTGAACTTTGCTTTTTTCAGAGAACAACTTTGTTTGGTTGTTTGTACGTATGGGCGCTTGCAAGGTGTTTTATTGGATAAAGATTCTATCGTGGTTGCGTATGATTTTGTGCGCGGGGAAACGAGAGGAAAGATGAAAAAAGAAGAGACAAGAACGCATGGCGATTGTATTGATTGCGGTTTATGTGTGCGCGTGTGCCCTACGGGAATTGATATTCGTAACGGAACGCAATTGGAATGCGTGAACTGCACTGCGTGTATTGATGCCTGCAACGAGATTATGGAAAAAGTGAGTCTCCCGAAAAATTTGATTCGCTATGATTCTTATAACGGCATTTCAAACAAAAGAAAATTCAAAATCACTCCCCGCATTATTGCCTATTCAATGGTATTGACTTTATTAATTGCGGTGTTGGGATTTTCACTCGGCAGCCGCGCTGACGTGGAAACCACAATTCTGCGACAACCAGGAATGCTTTATCAGGAAGTGGAAGGAAATAAAATCTCGAACCTGTACAATATTGAAGTGGTGAATAAAACAATCAAAATGATTCCGATTCAACTGAAATTAAAATCACCGGAAGGCGTGCTGCGCATGGTTGGAAATGAATTCATCGTGCGCGGGCAGGGAATGGCAAAAACCTCTTTCTTCGTTGAATTGCCAAAAGAAAAATTGGAAGGACGAAAAACAGAATTAATCATCGAGGTGTACAGCGGAGAAAAACTGATAGACGAAATCAAAACGAATTTTTCAGGACCATTTAATTGACGATTATGAAAATAAGCTGGGGTTATCGCGTTGCCATTTTATACTGCTCGTTCGTGGCATTCATGTTGTTTTTGGTTTTCAAATCACATTCGGAAGATTTCAGCTTAGTAACGAAAGATTATTACAAACAGGAAATTCAATACCAGCAGCAGATTGACAAGCAGAAAAACAGCGCTGCCCTTTCGGAAAAACTTAGCATTGAATTTTCACAAGCTGAAAACAAAGCGCGTTTTTCCTTTCCGAAAAACAAAACACCCATAAATGGAACGATTTTGTTTTATCGCCCTTCTGATTCTAAACAGGATTTAAAAGTTGTCCTTCAACCCAATGCAGAAAATCAGCAGGATGTTTCTTTTGCATCCTTGCAAAAAGGACTCTGGCGCGTACAGGTGGATTGGACTTCGGGCGATACAGCATACTTTGATGAAAAAACATTGGTGATTCAATGATTCAAACCGAATATTTGTGGACAGCATTTATAATTGGTTTAGCCGGAAGTTTCCATTGCGTGGGAATGTGCGGACCCATCGCGCTTGCGCTGCCAACTAATTTCAACTCAGGTTTCCAAATAACTTTCAGCAGGATACTCTATAACCTCGGAAGAATTTTTACTTATGCCATGTTAGGCGCAGTGTTCGGCTTGTTTGGAAAAGCCTTTGCGCTTGCAGGTTTTCAACAAGCGATTTCCATCGCGCTTGGAGTATTGCTGTTGGCAATGGCGCTTTTCTCCATCAACTTAGAAAGCAATTTCATTACAATACCTTTCTTCGTAAAATTCAACGGCTTCATAAAAAGCAAGCTGGGCAAACTCCTGAAGGTGAACAAGCAGAGTTCACTTTTCTTTATCGGGGCGCTAAATGGTTTTCTTCCATGCGGTTTTGTTTACGTTGGATTAGTAGGAGCCATCACCACAGGAACTGTCATTAATGGCGCGCTTTACATGGCGCTGTTTGGCTTTGGAACATTTCCTCTGATGTTCGCCACTTCAATGCTGGGCAGTATTCTCAGCATTAAAACACGGAACCTGTTTAGGAAACTCACCCCGGCAATGTTTATTCTTTTTGCGTGTCTGTTTATCATCCGGGGATTGAATTTGGGCATTCCTTATCTGAGTCCCCAAATCAACACAACTGATGTTGGTGCCGCTAAATGTCATTAAAACTTTGGTTTATAGTTTAAAACAATGAACGTCTTGATTTCTTCTTTTTCAGAAGTTGCTATTTTGTTTTTATCTTTCTAAAAAATTTCAAATGAATATCGAAAAACCTTCGTTCGGACAAAAGGTAGCAAAGACAACGAAGAAGATTACAATGATTGTTTTAGGCAGCCTGCTGCTCATCGGCATTGCCGTACTTAGCTTTCTCTATTGGGGAGTGTATGATGAAGGAGTGCGGGCAGGTAAGATATTGCGCATCAGTAAGCAGGGCGTAGTATTTAAAACTTATGAAGGACAACTCAGCATGGAAGCATTTGGCTCGCTGAAAGGTGCAAGCCCAATCGCAGAGACGTTTGATTTTTCGGTGGAAAACAGCAAAGAGGCAATCATCAAAGATTTAGAAGCTGTTGCGCTAAGCGGTGAGCGCGTAAATCTGCATTACGTGAAACGCTATAGAGCATTTCCCTGGCGGGGGGCGTCAAAATATTACATAGTTCAAGTAGAGCGCTCGCCAAGTTGAGATTGAAAATCTTATAACCGCTGCATCAACTGCTTCACCATGCTGTTTTTCCATTCAGGGAAAACACCTTCTTTTATTTTTCGCTGCGCTTCTTTCACGAGCCAGAGATAAAGGCTCAGGTTGTTGATGCTCGCAATCTGCAAGGCAAGAATTTCATCTGCTACAAACAAATGGCGCAAGTATGCTTTTGAGTGTGTGCGGACAACTGATGCTTCGCTCTCCGCATCAATCGCGCTGAAATCATTTTCCCATTTCTTATTGCGGATGTTGATGATGCCGCTTTTGGTAAACAGCATTCCATTGCGCCCGTTGCGCGTAGGCATTACGCAGTCAAACATATCCACGCCAAAAGCAATTGACTCCAAAATATTTGCAGGCGTGCCCACTCCCATCAAATAGCGTGGCTTGTGCGCAGGTAAAATAGCGCAGACAGCTTCTGTCATTTCATACATCATCTCCGCGGGCTCGCCTACAGATAAACCTCCAATGGCATTGCCTTCACAATCAGCTTCTGCAATTGTCTGCGCAGATATTTTTCTTAAATCGCCATACACGCTTCCCTGCACGATGGGGAAAAGTGTTTGCTCATAATCATACACTCCCGTTGTTTTTTGAAATTGCTCTTTGCACCGCTTCAGCCAGCGATGCGTCATCTCCATAGATTTTTTCGCATAGTCATATTCGCAGGGATAGGGAGTACATTCATCAAACGCCATGATGATGTCAGCGCCAATCACGCGCTGAATATCCATGACGTTTTCAGGCGAGAAAAAATGCGTGGAGCCGTCAATATGCGATTGAAAGCGGACACCTTCCTCAGTAATTTTTCTTTTCTCTGCAAGTGAATAAACCTGATAACCGCCACTGTCAGTGAGGATAGGCTTCTTCCATCCGATAAACTTATGCAGCCCACCGGCTTGTTGCAGAATAGTTAATCCGGGGCGCAAAAAAAGATGATAAGTATTTGAAAGAATGATTTCGCTGTGGATTTCATTTTCCAATTCGGCAAAGTGAACCGCTTTCACGCTGCCTGCCGTGCCTACGGGCATGAACATTGGAGTTGTGAAACTGCCGTGTGCAGTTTCAATAACACCGGTGCGGGCTTTTGTTTGAGTATCGTTTGAAGTGATGGTGAATTTCATGCTGTAAGCCTCACCCCCGCCCTCTCTCCAAAAGGAGAGGGGAGGGAGAGCAGTATCACATTGAAAGAAATGCGAGGCGTATTTTTGACGGCAGCAAAGATAACTGCGCACTCTTGATAATCGTATTTTTCATTTTCATTGTTTCTTTCATCGCGCTGCTTGGTTTTTATCTGTTTGTTTTTTCGAGACTATCGTTTTACGATTCCAAAGATTCAACCCCCCTCCAACGCACAAAGCCTGCGCATCCCCCTTCGCCAACACAAGAAGGCTCACACGCAAGGGGGACTTTAGAACCATCGCAGCAACATATCACTCATACACCGAATCATCGAATCACCGAATTACCGAATCATGCTCCGGTTTCGGTTATCATTTGCGCGAAAAATGAGTTAGAGAATTTGAAAAAATTTCTGCCAGCGATTCTCGAACAAGATTATCCTGAATTTGAAGTGCTGATTGTAAATGACGGCTCAACGGATGACACGCAGCAATGGTTGGAAGATTTTTCAAAACAAGATGCGCGATTGCGGGTAATTGAAAATCATTCTTCAGAAAAAAATCTTTTAGGAAAGAGAAGCGCGTTGAAAAAAGGAATTGAAGCAGCGCGTTACGAACTCGTTTTGCTGACCGATGCAGATTGCAAGCCTGCTTCTAATCAATGGATAAAACTGATGGCAAGCCTCACCCCCGCCCCCCCTCCAAAGGAGAGGGAAGTCCAAAGTTCATTACCCAGTTCTGATACTTCTAAAAATGAAATTGAAATTGTTCTTGGCTTTTCACCATTGTTTCCGGAGAACAAACATACTTATGATGCTGTCGGGACTCCCTCTCCTTTGGAGAGGGGCGGGGTGAGGCAATTTTCAAACGTGTTCCTAAACCGCTTTATCCGCTATGAAAACTTTCTTACTGCCCTTTATTATTTATCGTTTACACTTTTAAAAATGCCTTACATGGGCGTTGGGCGAAACCTTTTATACCGTACCTCCGTAACAAGAACTATCGGAGCGCTCGAACACCATAGCGGCTTGATTTCAGGGGATGATGATTTGACGGTGAACAGAATTGCAACCGGTCGCAACACAACCCTGATGATTCATCCAAACGCCCACGTCCTCACGGTTTCTCCTGAATCGCTCCGCGCATTCATTCACCAAAAGAGAAGACATTATTCTACTGGGTTTCATTATCAATCCCAACATCAACTCGTTTTAGGAACACTCTACGGCTCTCAAATTTTATTTAATGTCACAGCGATTGCGCTATTGATGAACGGGTTTATGCTGCTGCCAACACTTTCGATTTTCATCATCAAAAATATTTTACAGACTCTCCTGTATGGAAAGGCGATGCGTAAATTGAATGTCCATAATCTTTGGATATTCACACCGGTCTTTGACCTGTGCATGTCAGCGTTTTTCCTAACATTGGGCGGTCTTTCACTCTTTAAAACAAAAACATGGAAGTAAAAACACGCATGACATCCGAAAGGGCGAAGGAAGATTTGCAGCTTGTAAAACTTGCTGTGAAAAAGAAAGACCAAGGCGCATTCAAAAAGCTGATGGCACGCTACAAAGACAGCATCTATTTCATGGTGCTGAAAATGGTGCATAACCCTTCCGATGCGGAAGACATCACAATTGAATCTTTTGGCAAGGCATTCAACAAGTTGGAGAGCTACGACACGAAGTATGCATTCAGCACGTGGCTGTTCAAGATTGCAACAAACAATTGCATTGATTTTATCCGCAAAAAAAAATTACAAACTACTTCGATTGACCAGCCGGTTGAAAATGATAAAGGCGATGACCTTTACATTGACTTCAAAGCAGAGGTGCTGAATCCGGAAGAGAAATTCATTAAAAATCAGCGCGCTATTTCTGTGCGCGGCATGATTGAAAAGCTGGATGAGAAATACAAATTCCTCATTAAGCTCCGCTACTATGAAGAATATTCTTACGAGGAAATTGCTGAAGAACTCAACATTCCCCTCGGAACAGTAAAAGCGCAACTTTTCAGAGCGAAAGAATTACTCTGCAAGTTGTTGGAAGGAAGCATTGAGAAGATTTAATGACTTCTGCTTTTTCTCTTTAGCTTTGTTGTATGGAAGAATTAATCAGGCGTATTACCATTCATCCTGACATCTGTCATGGCAAGCCAACGGTGCGCGGATTACGCTATCCGGTGGAAAATATTCTGGAGTTACTTGCGGCTGGAATGTCGCACGAAGAAATTCTGGCGGATTATCCCGACCTTGAAAAAAAGGATTTGCTCGCTTGCCTTGAATATGCTACAAAGCTCACGCAACTCAAAAGTATTTACAGAATCGTATCGTGAAGTTCATTGTTGACGCGCAACTTCCACGCAGGCTTTCAGAATTTCTGATTAGAAAAGGTTGTGATTCAGTGCATACGCTTGATTTGCCAAATGGAAACCGTACTCCCGATTCAGAAGTCATAAAAATTGCCGAAACAGAACAGCGCATTGTAATTTCAAAAGACGAAGATTTCCTTAACACGCATCTTTTGAAAAAATCTCCGCCACGCCTGCTGATTGAAAGAACGGGCAACATTGAAAACAACCAACTGCTTTCTCTCTTTGAACGAAACTGGGTGAAGCTGATAGACTTCCTACAGAAAAATGCGCTTATTGAAATCACGGTTGCGGAGATCATTGTTCACGAGTAGAACAGATGGAATTAATCGAAAAATATTTCCCTCACCTTTCTCCCGCGCAACTAAATCAGTTTAAGCAACTGCTTGCGCTTTACACAGAGTGGAATTCAAAAATCAATGTCATTTCACGCAAAGACATTGAGCAGTTGTATTTGCATCATGTGCTGCATTCATCAAGCATCGCAAAAGTGATGCAATTCAAGCCCGGCACAAAGGTGCTTGACATCGGCACCGGTGGCGGTTTTCCTGGCATTCCGCTGGCAATCCTTTTTCCAGATGTTCAGTTTCATTTGGTAGATTCGATCAAAAAGAAAATCCGAGTAGTGGAAGAAGTGAGAGATACCTTGCATTTAAAAAATGTCACAGCAGAATGGAAGCGCGTTGAAGAAATTTCCGGGCAATATCATTTTGTGGTTTCAAGAGCGGTGAGCTATTTGAAAACGCTTTACATCTGGTCGCAGAATAAAATCAGCAAAGAGCAATTCAATGATTTAAAAAATGGATTGCTTGTGCTCAAGGGCGGTGACCTCACTGATGAATTGGATGCGCTGGATCATCCCCCGCGACTCTTTCCCATCAATGATTTTTTTGAAGAAGAATATTTTAAGGAGAAATGGGTGGTGTATGTGAAGATCCGCCATTCTTAATCATAGTGTCCCCTTAAACTATGAACAATAACTTTTTGAGCTGCTACCTCATAAATTAATCTGTCTGCTTTTGTAATTCTGCGCGACCAGTATCCGTTGAGGTTGAATTTCAGAGATTCCGGTTTTCCGATTCTGGTAAACGGGGATTCAAGGATGGATTCGAGTAACTGGCGAATTTTTTTCAAAACGGATGTGTTGCCGCTTTTCTTCCAATGAGCCAAATCGGCAGCTGCGGTTGCCGTGAACTCTATTTCCATATCTCATCTAATGAAACCTTTCTGCTGTTTCCGGCTTGAAACTGTTTTTTGCTTTGTTTTATCTTCTCGACAAAAGCCTTGTTATACGGGCTTTCCTTGGTTGATTCAAAACCTACTTTCAAAGCTTTTAATACAGCCTTTATCGCCTGCAACTGTTCTGAATTTTGGGGATGTATCAATAATGTTTCCATAAGGCAAATCTAATGAATTCTATATAGATACCCCGAAATTCCTTGAGTGAATGTCCATTCATCTCGCTTCCAAGTCTGGCTTGGCTCAAGAGCATCAAGGAAGACCTGAGGGAACACGGTTAAATTGAAAATCGAAAACAATAGGAGCCACAAGAAAGCTCAAGCTCGAAGCAACGCCTCAATTCTTGCGGCAGGCAGGGTATGTGAAGGGATAAGAAAATTTCCCCAACCTGTTAAAATGAAATACGGGATTTCAGTAATGATAGCGACAGGATGCTATTCTGATTTCAGTATCTGTCACTTTGTAAACCAAGCGATGCTCTTCGTTGATTCTTCTGCTCCAAAACCCTTTCAATTCATATTTCAAAGGTTCCGGTTTGCCTAAGCCTGAAAGGGAGATTTCTGAACGTCATCAATCAGTTCGATAATTTTTCGGACGGTTTTCATGTCAGCCTTAATCCAAAAGGTAAGCTGTTCAAAAGCTTCCGGATGGATGCGCACCGTTCTCACTTCACCAATTCCTTAAGCTTGCTGACATCAAGCGTTTTGAGATTTTTATTCTTGTTGATATCGTTCACAGACTTGAGCAAATGTTTCTTATTCGCTTTTGTTTTCAGCAGGTATTCCGTTTCCTCTCACCTTCGCTCGCGTCCCGCGAGTGAACATTTCCTGTGCCTCCGGCATCCTTCAACCTCCATTATCTAATAGGCAGGATGCCTTGGGAACGCTCACTCGCGGGACGCGAGCGAGGGCGGGGAGAACGCTCACTCGCCAGAGGCGAGCGAGGGCAAGAAAGAACATCCCTACGGGATTTAATTCGATTGTAATGTAAAGGCAAGACTTTTGTAATGCCGGGAGGTCGAAAGACCTCCCACTATCCTTCGTGCCAAGTCTCCCTGCGGAAGACTTGACACAACGAGGAGTTCCTCTGAAATATTTTCTTGTTCCGACTTGTCGTAGATATCCGCAAGGTAAATTTCATTTTCCGCTATGATAACGCAAGTAATGATTCTTGCTCCTCCCGATTTACCTCTGCCTTTTGATGAAATTGCTAACCGAATCTTATAGCAATTGTTACCGAGGGAAGTTCCCATCACCGGATTATCCTGTAACTGTTCAGTTAACCGCTTTATATCCTTTGGAAGAGAAAGGTACTTCTTCTTTAATCGTTTAAGTTGCTTTTCAAATTCGGGGGTGTAGTAAATATCAAATTTCACGAAGCAACTTTTGAATCGGCTTTTTCGGCAACTTTCCGCTTCGCATCATTTTCACTTCTTTTATTCCCCGCTCAACGCTGGCATAAATCCAATCAGCGCTTTTTTTCCTGCTCTTTGACTTTACAAAGCCAAGCTGCTTCATCAACTTTTCAAAAAAATCATACTGGTTTTCCGGAATTTCTAAAATCACTTGTTTCATAATAAAGTAAAAATAGCGCAAATTTTTACAGGCTTACGCGGGCGGGCTTTACACTTTTCAATCAACGATTTTCTTCAGGTAAAATATAAAGAGAATCGGTTGAATATTATCCTTCACCGCTTCCCGCCCTCCAAGCGATGGAAGCGGTCACTCAGCGACTTCAGCTATGCTAACCCTCAAAGGGATGGTATCGCTCCCCTCTTCAAATAAATAAAATAAATTAATCCCTGAGGCAACGGCAGGAAAAACCATCTGCCTTACTGTTGTAGTCCCTGTAAGCATTGCCATAGTCGTAACCCAAGTAGCGGCTCCAGGCAGCGCTGGCACCGTTCTCCGTAGAACTCCACCAGTAACCGCTGTAGCCAACATTGTAGAAAAAACCATCGTAGCTACGGTTACCACCCGGAAGACCTGAGAAACCGCTGCTATTAGTGGCGCCAGTGTTAGGGCTATTCCATAACGTAGTAGCCTTCATTGCTCCACCCGCTTCCGTATCACCGCCAAGTTCAACAACCAAAGTTTGCCACTCGGCATCCGTAGGGATGTGCCATCCCGCAGGACAGAGGCTTCCCGTGTTCACTGCATACCAGTTGTATAATTTTCCATAAGTGGCGCCATAAATTTTTTGTGAACTGAAATATCGCCAGCAGCAAATCATAACTCGCTTTGTAAACCGGTAACTCATCGTATTTTGCCATTGCCTGTTTAGATTGTGCT
>JAWXCB010000021.1:0-54414 GCA_034440455.1 Chitinophagales bacterium | reverse complement strand
TTGATTGCACCGCCAGCAGCAGCGCAGTGATCGGACCCTCGCTGTGCAGCGAGGGATGCAAGCAATGTCCGATAATCTTATGTGAATAGGCATCGGTGAGGTAACAGAATTTTTCTTTTAAACGGATGTAAGTGATGTCGCTCACCCGGAGTTGTCCGGGATGCGTCAGGTATTTGATGTCACGGATAAGGTTGGGATATTTCTTGTAGGGATGATTGCTGTCGGTGGTGTAGGGTTTTCGCCTGCGATAACGCAGCAGGTAACCGTGTTCACCCAGCAATTCATACAGCGCATCCCTGCCCCTTTTGATGCCGTGTGCCGCGAGCTTTTCCCGCAGCAGGTAGTGCAGCTTGGACACTCCGGCTCGCGGTAAAATCCTGGCGGATCTCCCGCACTAATTTCAACACGAGGGCTGCTGCCATGTGCTGCTGTTCTTCGCGTTTTGTTTGTTCATACCAGCCTTGACGGCTGCGCCCAAACAGCGAGCAGTAATACCGCGCACCATACTGCGGGTAAAACTGCCGGAGCTGTGTTACTGTTTGGTCCCAGATTTTTTTCGGATGGTAATTCTGAGTTTTTCTTCGGTAAGATCAATCATCGTTTCCAGCGCGATGTTTTTCATTTGCACATCCTCCAATTGCTTTTCCAACTGGCGCATCCGCTGCTGTGCGGCTTCCAGTTTTGCTTTTTCTTTTTCAGTCATCACCGGTAAAGTAAAATCAATTTCCGATGCGAATTGTTTTTGCCAGTATCGATTCATCGAGCGCGGGTCTTTACTGTATGCCGAAATATATTCACAGGCTTCCCCTAATGTCATCCTTCCTGCTTGTAGCTCACGGACGAGCCACCGCTTTGCTGCTTTGCTGATCGTTTTTTGTGTTTCCATTTTGAGTTTTTTTTATCTCAAAATGTGTCAAGCTATTTCAGGAAGGGACACTGAGTTCAGCTTGCAGCTTGAGGCTAACAGCTTGCGGCTGTTAGTTCTTCACCTTCTTCACTTCGATATAAAACAAATCATCCGCCACGAGGAAGGTATCTTTTTTTCCAAGCCAAAGATTCATCGTTTGCCACGCGGTGGTGGGTTCAATTTCTTTGAATGTATTGGGCGAAGTGGTAACACGCACGGGCATCTTAAAATCGCTCACATCAGCCACCCAGCGGTAGTCGAGCAGTTTGTTTTTTTTGCGCAGCCTGTATTCAAACACGGGGAGCTTTGCATGGCGCAGGTATTGATTGAAGAAATAACTCAAATCTCTGCCCGCCTTCTCGCTGATGTTGGCTTCGATTTCGGCAGTTGAAGTGGTTTTATATTTAAAATCGGTGGCGATGCCTTTAATGATGCTAAACCACACTTTATCATTTTGAATGATGGAGCGCAGGGTGTGCAGCAGCAGCATACCTTTGTTATACATATCGCCAGAGCCTTCGCGGTTGATGTTGTAAGTGCCGATAACAGGCTCCTGATTTTCAACGTGATTCTTTTTTGCGTTGATGTAAGCAAGCGCGGTGTCGCGCCCGTGCAGGCATTCCACATACAGCGCTTCTGAATAGGTGCAGAAGCCCTCGTGAATCCAGAGGTCGGCAATGTCGCTGCAACTCACGCTGTTGCCCCACCACTCATGCCCCGTTTCGTGGATGATGATGTAATCGAAATCCAAGCCGATGTAGGAAAAATCCATACCCGCGTAACCCTTTTGATAGCCGTTGCCATAAGCAATCGCGCTTTGATGCTCCATGCCGAGGTAAGGCGATTCCACAAGTTTGTAGCCATCGCGCCAAAAGGGAAACTCGCCAAGATATTCTTCAAAACATTTCAGCATGGGCTTCACCTGCTCAAAATGCTTTTTTGCTTTTTGCAGGTTGTGCTCCAGCACATAATAATTGAGCGCAAGGTTGCCGTTTTCATTCATGTAGGAATCATTGAAGTAGGCATATTTGCCGATGTTCAGCGTCACGTTGTAATTATTAATCGGGTAGCTCACGCGCCAGTTGTATTGTTTCCAGCCCGCAGCGGCATCGGTAATACTTATCAGTTGCCCGTTGCCCACAGCGACTAATGAATCAGGAACAATAATGTGCAACTTCATGCTGTCAGGCTCATCGGAGAGATGGTCTTTGTTGGGCCACCACAGGCTCGCGCCAATTCCCTCGCAGGCAACGCCAATCCAGGGGTTGCCGTTTTTATCGTGTTCCCACACAAAGCCGCCATCCCACGGGGGCGTTTTCGCAACGATGGGCTTGCCTGAAAAATCAATGCGCAGGTGATGCGTGGTTCCCTGCTTCACAAGCGCAGGCGTAGTGATAAATACGGCATTGTGCGCCCGTTGGAAATCGAGCACTTCATCATCAAACGTCACTTGTTTGATTTGCATGTTTTCAAACAAATCAAATTGCAGTTGAGTGAAATCGGTAGTCGCCCGCAGCGTCATCATATTTACACCCTCAATAAACTGACTGTCTGGATGCACTTTCACCGTAAGCTCATAATAGCCCACATCATAACACGCGCGCGATTCCAGCAACATGCCCCGCAGTGTGTCTGCAAGCGTGGGAGCTTTTTCCTCATCAGGCAATAATTGGGCTGAGGCAAAAAAAGAAATGCCAAACAGAACTAAAAACGACAGCAAATGTTTCATTAAATCTTGTTTCTTCAAAAGTAAATAGAACCTTGCCTAATTTCGACTCCGTTTGATTCCTGCATCCTTTTTTTTCGACAAACACAATTTAAATCCTCAAACTTCAAACTCTAAACTTCAAATAATCCATGCTCCGCTTTCTTATATTCTATAGCATCGTCACTGGCTTGGTGCTGCTTATTGACATCTATGCGTTTCAGGCGGTGCGCTCATCCTCATCAGAATTATCTCCTTCCGCCAAAAGAATAATCAATATCATTTATTGGTCGCTAACGGTGCTGACGCTTGCCTCGCTCACCACGGTGCTTTTCTTCCCGTTTGATAAATGGCCCACCGCACTGCGGATGTATCTGTTCTCCTTCATCATGCTCATCTACCTCACAAAGATTGTCGTTCTTCCTTTTGTATTCTTTGATGATATTCTTCGCGGCATCGCATGGATAACGCGCTTCTTTGCCGACAAGCCCGCTGATGGCTCACCCCTCCCTCCTATTACCCGCTCAAAATTCATCGGACAACTCGCAATGGTTGCCGGAGGAATTCCGCTTGCGCTCGGCATCAACGGCATTTTGCGCAATGCTTACAACTACAAGATTCACCGCGTGAAGGTTGCGCTTCCGCATTTGCCCGAAAGTTTTAATGGCTTGAAAATCGTTCAAATATCTGACGTACACTCCGGCAGCTTCGTATCGCGCTCGCAAGTGGAACGCGGCATTGAAATGATTAATAAAGAAAATGCCGACCTCGTGTTTTTCACAGGCGACATCGTGAACTACCGCGCTGAAGAGATGCTCGCCTTCAGCGATGTGTTTGAAAAAATAAGAGCGAAAGAAGGCGTGTATTCCATCTTTGGAAACCATGATTATGCTGATTATGTGCGTTGGTCGCCCGGAGAAGAAGAAAGCGGAAAAGCGGCAAACAGGAAACTGCTTTCTGAAATTCACAAAGGCATGGGCTGGAGTCTGCTGCTCAACGAAAACCGCATCTTGCGCAGAGGCAACGACACGCTCGCCATCATCGGCTCAGAAAACTGGAGCAACAGCGGGCGCTTCCACACCTATGGCAACATGTCCAAAGCCTGCGCAGGCTGCGAAACTGCTGATGTGAAACTTTTACTCTCGCACGATCCATCACACTGGGAAGGCGAAATTTTGAAGCAATATCCCGATATTGACATTCAGTTTGCCGGACACACACACGGAGCGCAGCTTGGCGTTGAAATTCCCGGCTTCATTAAATGGAGTCCCAGCCAATATCTCTACAAGCAATGGGCTGGACTTTATCAAGAAGGAAAACAATATCTCTACGTGAATCGCGGCTTCGGCTTCATCGGCTTCCACGGCAGAATCGGCATCTTGCCCGAAATCACCGTGATGGAGTTGGTGAAGGCATAAACACTATTTAAGAATAGGTGGTAGTTAATGCTTGAGGAGTGCGTGGCTTTTTCAAGCGTGATTTTTCAACGCCTCTTTCAGCGCAGCGGGGTCAAGCGGTTTTTTTAAAATATCAACCACAAAACGGTTGCACCGCGCCTTCTCAATATCAAGCGGGTCAAGCGTAGAAGAAAGCATGATGATTTTCATTTCATGCTGTGCGCTTTCAGGCGCATCTTGAAACAGTTCTAAAAAACGGAAGCCATTTATTTCCGGCATTTGAATATCTAACAAAATCAGTTTTGGAAGTTTTTCAGGCGTAGTTG
Organism: Chitinophagales bacterium; assembly: GCA_034440455.1. Lineage (GTDB taxonomy): Bacteria > Bacteroidota > Bacteroidia > Chitinophagales > CAIOSU01 > JAWXCB01. The sequence goes on along the minus strand of JAWXCB010000021.1, from coordinate 50,079 downwards.
CATTTGCAGAAATGTAATTGAGCGCATCTTTTGCGGAGATAAATGAAATCGTGTTGTCGGTGATGCCGGACACACGTAAAAATTTTTTGTTTACAAACAGGTCAATCTCGTTGTCATCAATCATCATCACTAATGGCTGATTAGTTGTGGTCATGATGGTTAGGTATTTTAATAATGAACTTTGAACCTTTGCCGGGCGTACTGTCAACGGCAATAGAACCGGAAAGTTTGTTCAGCGTTTCTTTCACGATATAGAGTCCGATGCCGGAGCCTGCGTTCTTCTCCGTAGAGCGATGGAACATCATGAAAATTTTTTCCGTGTTGCCCGGTTCGATGCCGATGCCATTATCTCCAACTTCGATGGAGGCGTGTCCGTTTTCAACCGTAGCATGTAAGGTAACCTGTTTCTCGCCTTCGTCTGTGCGCTGGTATTTAATCGCGTTGGAAAGCATGTTATTCAAAATGATTTTCAGACGCGGTTCATCTCCTTTGAAAATATTGCTCTGCTTCACGTCAACCGAAAATTTGATTTGCTTCGCATTGCCGTAATATTCAAAACTATCGAGCGCTTCTTTAAATAATTTTTGAAAATCAATTTCAACATGCTGCTCTTCTTGTTTCACGCCACGATAATAGTTGATGATGTTGCGCAACAACAAGTCAAGCTTATCAACGCTTGTTTCGATTTTAGAGAGATAATCGTTACAATCAGGATTATTGTTTTCCATTTTAGCCAATCGCGTAAGTCCAAGCACAGAAGCTAATGGCGCGCGCAAATCATGGGAAGCGCTGTACACAAACTTTTCCAGTTCTGCATTTGCTTTTTCCAACTCTGCGTTACGGATGCGCAATTCATTTTGCGTTTTGAAAAACTTCAGCGCGTTATCAATCGCCAATTTCAAATCACGCTCTTCCCAGGGCTTTGAGATGTAACGATAGACATGCCCTTCGTTAATGGCCTGCACAACTGCTTCAATATCTGCATAACCAGTTAGCAGGATGCGCACCGGATTCGGATATTTTTCAAGAATAGACTTGAAGAATTGAACCCCTGTTACATCAGGCATTCTTTGGTCGCTGACAATTACATGAATTTCATTCTTGCTGAGGATATCCTGAGCCTCTATTGCTGAATTCGCAATATGCACGGTGTAATCGCGCCTGAACGCAGCTTTGAAACCCGTCAGGTTATTCACCTCATCGTCAAGATATAATATTGCCAGTTTCGGAGAGTTCATCGCTTAGTTGTTTATCCGTTTATGCTGTTTCAACATTCTGCTTCTGCGCTCTGCTTTTAGCGTTTTTATTTTCTCTTTATCGTCTGTCTTATACTGATACTTAGGAATGTAAATCATAAACTCGGTGTCGATGCCCTGTTGTGATTCCACTTCTATCAAACCATTATGTTTTTCAATGATGCTGTACACGATAGATAAGCCTAAGCCAGTTCCTTCTCCCACATCTTTTGTAGTAAAAAACGGTTCAAATATTCTCGCCTGCGTTGCTTCGTCCATTCCGGTGCCGTTATCTTTTATACTGATCAGTATCTCTTCCTGCAAATCTTTTGTTACAATGGTAATCATCGGCTTTTCATGCTGTGAATATTGTTTTGCCGCTACCGCCTGCATTGCATTTTTCAGCACATTCATAAACAACTGATTCAGCTTTCCCGCATAGCACTCAATCGGGTCATGCACCTCATATTTTTTTACAAACTCTACTCCATGCGCAGAGGAACTATTCAAAAGCACTAAGGTTGATTCTATTCCTTCATTGATGTCCGCTTTTTTCAAATCCGTTTCATCCAATCTTGAAAAAGTACGCAGGCTTTTCACAATTTCCGCAGTGCGGTTTGCTCCGTCATCAATGCCTTTCAACAGTAAATTGATTTCCTCCATTACATAGCTGAGGTCTAACTGCTCCTTTAATTCGTTTACTTCATTCAACTTGCCGTTAATATCGTTTGCGTCTTTTATTTCAGCGTACTTGGCGAGCACTTGCAAGATGTCGTCAATATCTCTTTTTAGCGGATTGATGTTGGACACAACAAAGTTGATGGGGTTGTTAATTTCATGCGCGATACCCGCAGTCAACTGACCAAGTGATGCCATCTTCTCGGCATCCACAAGTTGCGACTGCGCTTCTTTTAAATCCATAATTGCAACGCTTAAATCGCTGTTTGACTTTTGCAATTCATGCGTTCGCTCCTTTACTTTCGATTCCAAAATCACATTCTGCTCGCGCATGATGCGTTCATTCTCACGCAATGCTTCCACTGTTTTTGCCTGCGAATCCTCTTTTTCTTTTTTCAGAATATTTATCTTATCGCCAAGCGCGAAAGAAAGCAATATCAACTCTGCGGAAGAACCTATTTCGAGACAATAAACCGTCAATTCATTGTAAGGAAACAATCCAAAATCCTTCAGGATAAAGATGATGAGGCTTGAAAGAAAAACCGTGAAACCATAGAAAAAATATTTAGCCGGACGGTATCCTCTTCGCGCTACAACTGCGGAAGTAGTAATGATGGCTACAGATAAAACCATTGCTGTTGCCTGCGAAAGTTGATAGCTGAATTGCTTGAAGCCTAAAAAAAAGAGAGAAATGCAAATAACGTAAAGAACCAATAAGACATCGTAAAACCTGTGAAATTTCTTCGAGTAAATTTTTGTCTGAAGAAAATCCCGCACGAACAACGCGCCTGCTATGCCTACCAAAGCAGGAGACAACGCGACACTCCACTCAGCAAGTAAAGGCGAACCGGGCCACAATAACTTGTAGGTGTATCCATGATGGCTGATATGCGTTATTCCCGCCAACAGAATGTATGCTGAATAATATACATAGCTTTTGTCGCGCGTTGCGTAAAAAATGAAAAGATTATATAGAAACATTACCACGATAATGCCTGCATAAATGCTTGAAAAAATATCTTTTCTTGAAACGCTGTTAAAGATTGCTTCCGCATTTCCCACCTTTAATGGAAGCATTATCTGCTGGGTGTTTTTTATCTGCAGAAAGACTGTTCGCGTTTGATTTATCGGGATATGTAAATCATAAACAAATGAAGGCGAGCGATATTTTCGCTTATTGATTGGAATTTTCTCTCCCAATTCCTGCAATGAGATTTTGCCATCAGGCAGTACTGTGTATAAATCCGCATGGTCAACTATCGGGTAAGGATATTCAATGAATAACCGTTCATCCTCCGACTTATTTGTGATTTGAATCTTTGCCCAAAATGTTGATTTGGAAATCATCAAGTTGGGGATTTCTTGATTCGCGCTGCTAAACCCGTTAGAACGGATGACATCGCTCAACTTTAATTCAGAAGACTTGTCTTCCAGAATCCCGATATGCTTGCCGTCTATTTCAATATTGGAGCCGTCAAACAAAAATACAGGAGCTTCAGCGCGGGCAGAGGAAAAGAATGCGAATACGAGAAGAAAAAAAATTATTGGTAATCGGCTATACGTGCTTTTTGTCAGCAGTTGCCAATTGCAACTGTCTATGAGATATTTCATCCCATTTGGAAGGGTGAAGCTGGTAGTGAATTTCAATTTCACCCTTGGGTCCTGTTTCTTTTCTGATTTGATTGGGCGTTTCACGGAGTGAAAACATGATGTCTCTATTGTACGGAGTAGCGGTTGACAATGTTTCTGCGTTTACGATAATCACTCTTGAGATATAATCTGGCGAAGGATAAATGAAATCTCCGTGTTGCCCCACCGAGCGAATAACCTGAAAACCCAACTCGCGAAACATGTTAATGGTATGGTCAGATGAAAGGGCAAACAATCTTTTAATATTAAGATGATAAGACAATACAATGATTGCCCTTGACAGAATATAACTTACACCCATCCCTGCAACTTCCTGAGCATTCCATAATCCGCAAGCTTCACCGGCTCCTTTTGGCGCGTATTTTATTACTGTATCAAAAATTTTTTCATCCAAATAACCCACTCCCTCTTCAACAGGCAACCATTGGCTGCCTCCAACTTTATGCACTTTTACTCCTCCTACAAATTTGCCCTGCTGCTCGGCAATCAATCCATACACAGCGGGATTGATAAACCATTCGCGTTTCGCAGAACTGATGGGGTTCACTCCGTAACTGCGCAGCACATTCACATGACCTTCGAAGAATTGTTCGCAGGTTTCAGGTTCTTCAACAGCGCGAAAAGCACGTATCGTAATCGGGGCGTTCATTTTTTACTTCTTATAAATCAGCACATCTTCCACCGGTCTTCTGAATGATTTCACTTTCGGGTTTCCTGCAATTAAAAGTCGAAAGAGGAAAGCAGGATGTGCGCCATTACTTAAATTGAATATCGCGTTAAACTCTTTTTGGATAGCAATTAGTTCTTCAATATTCGCGGGAGCTAACCCCACTCCGTTTCCATGAATCAACCTGTGTAAAAGGAAAGTTAATGCTGTCATCGGTTGCAGGGAAATTCCTTCCTTATTTGCAGCGAGCCAAATTCTTTCCAACGAGCGACCCGCATTATAATAAAAATGTGATTCGGGACCCGGCATCGTGATTAACCCAATTGCGGAAGCTCCTGCAACGCATTTGCGCGACATTTTCTCAAACACGCTCCCTCCGCTCCATGTGTTCAGCATTTTCACTACCGACCAGTTTTTCGCCATTCGAAAACCTGCGGCTTCACCGGCAGATAAATCAATCGTTGCTATATCAACTCCATCCTTCATCGCTTGCGCTTCTGCTTCATTCCATCTTATTTCAGTAACAAATCCATGATGCCCGTCTTTATGCGTGATTAAAATGCGGTCAATCTTCGCAATCAATTCACCGATGGATTTCATTGCCGCATCTTCATCAATCCAGTTTATTTCCGTGCCTGAAATTGTTTGTCCTGTTTCCTTCAATTTACTTAATCGTTCTGCCGGAAGTTTTTGACGGTTTCGCAGCAGGCGGTTTGTGAGCCTGATATTCACTGCATCGGATAAGTTGTCGAAGTCATGCGTTTCAACTTTTCCGCTTGCAGAGGATGCGTGAATGTAAAAACGAAAAACTGCCGCGAGGTTAGGATTTTCTTTTTCTGGAAATTCTTCCAGACGTACTTCCAAGCCCATATCGTGCGCCTTGAGAATAAGATTTTCAGTAGCCGCACCCAGCCCGAGATAACCGCCTGCGCTTTCAAAATCCAAGAATGACGCAGCACGAGATTTATCTAAAAGCAGATAAAGGTTTTTGTTTTCATACACCCATTTCCATGGTTGGCTGTTGCCACCGGAAGGCGCGCTGATTGCAGCTTTCACCAACGCATTCACCTGCACTTTCTCTAATTCTAATTGATTCGCATCAACACTGAGCACATGAATATTCATCTTCTCTTGAACCTCCAGTGCAGCAACAACTTCTTCTAAACCTTCTTCCTTTTTAAACTGAAAAATATTTTTCTCGCTTACGATTTCATTCATGTCCACAAAGAACCTTCCCGAAGCCTGAAATTGATTCAAAGCAATCCTGCGACATACGTTTGCTGAAACTGCCCCTCCAAGAATCACATCTGATGCAAGTTGTGGCCATGTGGTTATTGATTGTTCCACTTCAAGCATGGATGCTTTCAACCTATCAGACATCGTATCCAAACCAACCATTGGAATGATGTAAGGAATTTTTTCTTCGTTTGAAAGTCCTTTCAGATTCTGCGGATTCAAGTCAAGATGGTCAATCAACCCGTGCATGATAGAACGGTTTGGCTCTAAGTCAAACCGCTCTACGTCCAGCATTCCTCTGTCGCTAGTTTCCATCAACATCGGAACGCGCAATTCTTTTGCTTTATGACGCGCAAGAATTTTCACATCCAATCCATCACACTCATCAATTACAATATCCAACTTACCTCCCTCTAAGAAAAAAGCATCGAGATTTCTTTCGGTGATACCCTCGTGAAAACAATTTACATTGAGATATGGGTCAATTTCCGCAATTTGTCGTGCAGTAGAAACTGTTTTCAGCAATCCTAAATCCTGTACACCTGAACGAATCCTGTTGAGATTCGACAATTCCAGTATGTCGAAATCGGCAATTCTAAGCTCCCCAAAACTGCGTTCCATCGCCAATGCAATCGCAACTGCCTGTCCAACCGATAAACCCAAAACGCCAATTTTTATTTTGCTGAGAATATCCCGCTCTTCCGGTGTGATTTTATATTGGTTGCGGTTCGTTCTTACATCGCGGTATTCTTCGCTATCGAGAATATGAATGATGTGATTGAGCCAAGGATAATAAACCCAAACGCCATATTCTTCAGCAGGAATATTATTGAGATGTTTTGTCGCTGCATCATCTAACTCATCAGACTTGAATTTGTAAGTTGGATTTTGCGACTTCACCAATTCCCTTAACTGACCATGCAACTCATCGGATACTTTAATGCCGGGACGCTGAAGCAAATCATATACTTTATTGCGATCTTCCGCATGAGATAGCCTGTAAAAAGAAGGTTTGTAGATTAAGCTGAATTCTTTCGTGTTTTTCAGCACATCGGATAAAACAATTTGAACTTGGTCGGTTTTCAGCATAGTGTGAAACTATTGGTAGCGAAGCCTGTTATCGGCACAGTCATCTTGAAAAATAAAGATGTTCCTTTCTAAAATTAACTAACCGGACATTGGAAGTTAAGAAGAAACTGTCATTTTTTATGAACTACGAACATTACGCAACAAAGGGTTACGTAGATTTACGTAAAAAAATACTGAAAGAATGAATTTCTTTCATAAGTTAGCGGTAAGAAACAGGAATTGGGGACTATAGTTCAGAATAAATCGCAACACTAAAATGTATTTCCCGTAAACTAAAATGCGTTTTCCTAATCATTAAAAGACAACCAACAATGTCTGAGCAAAAAATCAAGGTTCTTTATGTTGACGATGAAGTCAACAATCTTGTCGCTTTCAAGGCAAACTTTCGTCAGCTTTTTCAAATCTTTACCGCATCCTCTGCGCAAGAGGGAACAGACATCCTCGACAAAGAAGACATTCATGTTATTATTACAGACCAGCGGATGCCCGGTGTGAAAGGCGTAGGATTTCTCGAATCAATTCTTGAAAGATATCCTGACCCGGTAAGAATGTTGCTCACCGGCTATTCTGATATTGAAGCAGTGATTGATGCAGTGAATAAAACGCATATTTACAGTTATATCACAAAGCCCTGGAAAAACGAAGAGTTAATCGAAGCAATTGAAGATGGCTATCGCGTTTATCTTAGAAATAAAGAAAGGAAAGAGTTGATTTCAAAACTCACCCGCACGAACGAACAATTGGAGTTTATGCTGCGCGAGAAGCTCATTTCCTGAACCATACACTTTTCAATCAGGGGTAAAAATTAGAATTACTATTGTCCGGTTATTTATCAAAGGAAACCAATTGACTTTTACAAGGTTCGTTATTTAATTTTTCGTTTTAATACGTCTGAAATACTTGTCGGACGCAGCGAAGGCAAGGACGTGCAAGTTTTCGGAAAAAAAGTTATTAGCCCGTCATGATGCCCTGACGGGAATAACTTTTTTTCCGAAAATCCTTGCCTTCGCCACCCACGCTGCACGTAGCTGTGGCTATGATTAATGCGGGATTTGCCCTACGCAAGCCGTTCACTACAAGTAAACTTTCATTATCTTTGCAGGGTGTTTAACATTATTGCAACACGAACGCTGAATGAGTATGGCAAGCAATATCCAGAGGCAAAGACGGCTTTGCAGAAATGGTATCACGAAATTGCCGAGGCAAACTTTAAAAATTTCAACGAACTGAAACAGACCTATGCCAACGCAAGCGTGGTGGGTGACGACAGAGCTGTGTTTCATCTCTGCGGAAACAAATACAGGCTGGTGGTGCGGTGTAATTTTCTCTTTAAGAGCGTGCAGGTAAAATGGTTTGGAACACACAAGGAATATGATAAAGTCAACGTGGAAAAAATTCAGTTCATCAAAAAAAGAAAGTCATGAAAAACGTAGCGATTATTAAGAACGAGCGTCAATATACCGCTGCCCTCAAACGCGCTGACGAAATATTTGCCGCCCGCCCCAACACGCCCCACGGGGATGAATTAGCTTTACTGCTGCTTGTCATCAAAGATTATGAAAACAAGCGCCATGCGGTGCCGATGCCCGACCCGATTGCGGTATTAAAGTTGAAAATGCAGGAAGAGGGCTGGAGTAACAAAGATTTAGTGCCGCTGCTGGGCAGTAAGAGCTATGTTTCGCAACTACTCAGTAAGAGGAAACCCCTCACCGCTGAGGTGATGCGTGTCATGCACCGCAAGCTGGGAATCTCCGCGCAGATATTACTTGCTGCATGAACAAAGAAAAGTGCAGATGAAAAAGAAAAAAAACGCCAAAGACGGTCTACATCCTACCGTGCAGCAGTTGAAAGGAATAATTAAAGATGCGGGAAGATATAGCGAACTGAAAGAACGGACAAAGAAAAGGCATGATTGATAAGGAGAAGTCCCTCGCAAACAAATTTCAGTAACTTTCCTTCATCATGGCAGTTGTATTAACCCTGAATGACAAACTCGCGGCTATTGTCAAAGAAGTCGAAAAACTTTCGCCCGAACAGCAGCACCTGCTGTTGTTGAATCTGAAAAAAGACGACCTGAAGTCGCTTTACCGCGAGATGCAGAAAGGCGTGAGGCCCGGCAAGAAGCCCACCGATGATGAGCTTGCCGAAATGGTGCGCAACAACCGCAAGAAATGGAAAAAAAATAGCAGTTATTGACACCTGCGTTTGGCTTTCCGTTTTCATTTCCAATAAAGAAAATCTCATAGACCTGCTTGCCGAAAAGGAGGTGCTCGTTTATTCGTGCCCTGAATTGCAGCAGGAAATAATCAGGCATCTTTTTGAAGATGCTTATTTTCGGAAAAACATCGCCAACCCCGACAAGCATCTGCGCTTTTTTCAGGAAACCACCATGAATGTGAGCATTGATAAACGCTTTGACCGCACGGCTGATGCAAAAGACAACTTTCTGTTTGACCTTGCCTATACTGTGAAATCAAATTACCTCGTCACCAGCGACAAACCGCTGCTGAATATGAAGAATGTCAATAAAATTCACATCATTTCACCGGCTGCTTACTTCCGCCTGTTTAAGATGAAATGGTGAAAACTGCACCGCCATCCTATAAGGAAGTCTGCTTTTCATTCAACTCGTTTTCATAATCCGGATCCATCGCTCCTAAACTTTTGAGATAAATTTCAGTAGTGGCGATTGAATTATGCCCACTCTGCATCTGAATAAATTTCATCTTCACGCCTGCACGGAAAAGGTCAATCGCTCCGGCACTCTTCCATGAGTACATGCGTTGTTTCACTTCAAATAAAATTCCTTTTTTCCGTAGCATCCTACAAACCTTCAGGTGCATGTTTTCCATCATGCGCTTGCGCGTGTCCTCGTGCAACGTAATTTTTGCAGCAGGCTTCAGCATATCACCAAACAAGTAAAAATGCGGAGGCAGGCTTTCGTAATTATTCACAATCAAAAAATCAAAAAACACCTGCGCTATTTTCGGATGCCTTGCAAAATCAGTCTTTGAAGCAATGCCCGGAATGCGCACAATCTTGTTTTTGAAATCAAGATGCTTGCGCTGCAACCGCATCAACTCAATCGGGCGAATTAATAGGCAATACAAAAAAGTAGCGATGTGCAGCAATTCCGAAAAATGGGCGGCATACACCATACGGAGCGCGTCACGCTGCGCAGTAGTAAAAGGCGGGTTCGCCTATCACCAACAGTTTCGCACAGGCTCTCAATGCCGCTGAATGGATTCACGGCAAGCGTCCCATCTTTCACCACGGGCATAAAAATAGCGCACAGCACATGCAGCGTATTATTCCTGGTCTTGTTGCTCCACCCGCGTTTGCGCTGCATCACGTTTAAAAAATCCAATGCACGTTCTTTCGTGAACGAGCAAACAGATGATTCTTTACCAATAAAATTGAGCAGCCTATTTGCGATGCTCTCATAATCGCGCAAGCTGCGCTCACTGATTTGCGGCTTTTTTATTTTAAGGCTTTTGGACACAATCTGTCCAACAGAATAAGATTCAACAACAACCTTACTGCGCGTATAAAATTTGCCGCCTGTTTTTGCAGCAACGGAATTAATCTGATCAATGAAACTCTTTGCCCACGCATAGCGTGAAGCAGAGAATTTGAATTTTAGCGGGATTGCTTTCTTAAAGCGGACCCGTTTATTTTTCCGCGAATCAAAGCCGTACCACTCCACGTACCAACGACTGCGCGTGTTTCCGCCCGCATCGTATAATGTAGGAGGCTTGTAATCATGAAATACAGGAGTTGCCACAAATTGCCACAATTCAGAGTCTTTAAAAAGCTGAAAGCCTTGTGGGTCAAGGCTTTCGGGTTGTTTATTGTGCCGAAGGCGGGACTCGAACCCGCACGGTCTCGCGACCACACGCCTCTGAAACGTGCGTGGCTACCAATTACACCACTTCGGCATTTTTAGAGGGTCGCCAAAATTAATGAAATAGAAATGGAGTTTGAAAGGAAATTGAAGACTTGAATGCGGGAATGGTTTTTGCAAATTTTAACAACGCTGTTTGCTGAGATACTGGCAGCCTTCGTATAACATCTTATCTTTGACCACCTAAAAAATCATGCGCATGAGGAAAATTTTATCCTGCATTTCTTGCCTGTTGTTTATCGCGTCTGCTGTTTTTGCAGATACCAAATCAGGCTACAATATCAAGGTGAATGTTGCCAACCTGAAAAACGACACCATCTATCTCGCCTATCATTTTGGCGATAAGCAATACATGAAGGACACCACCGCGCTGGATGAAAAAGGCATGGGTGCCTTTAAAGGTGATGAGGCATTGCAGGGCGGTTTTTATTTGATTGTCTATCCCAACAAATCCTATTTCGAAATCATCGTGACAGCGGCAGAGCAGAATTTCTCCATCGAAAATGATACAACGGCATATCAGCAAAATTTTAAGTCAACCGGCTCGGTGGAAAACAAAGTTTTTTATGACGACATCGCCTTCATCGGGCAAAAGCAACAAGAACGCAAACTGTTTGACGAGGAGATGAAGCAGGCTGGCGCTGATGAAGCGAAGAAAGCCGAGATAAAAAAGAAATTGCAGGGGCTTGACGATGCGGTGATGGCGCAGCGCAAAAGCATCTTGCAGAATAATCCCAATTCATTTTATGGAAAATTTCTCAAAAGCCTTGAGGAAGTAGAGATACCCGATTCGCCCAAAGATGCAAACGGAAACGAGATTGATTCCATGTTCCAATATAAATTCTACAAGGCGCATTATTTCTACAACATGGATTTCACAGACGACCGCATGTTGCGCACGCCTACTTTCCATAACAAGGTGATGACGTATCTTGAAAAAGTAGTGCCGCAGCATCCTGATTCAATCAGCGTTTACTGTGATGTTATTCTTGAAAAATCCCGTCCGAATGAAGAGATGTTCAAGTATTGGCTCATCTCTTTGCTGAATCATTATGCGAAATCAAACATCATGTGCATGGAAGCGGTATATGTGCATCTGGTAGAAAAATATTACGCCAAAGGCGATGCAAAATGGACAGCAGAAGATGACCTTTTCCGGATTACCGACCGCGCTAAAAAACTGAAGCCCACCCTCTGCAATAGCGTTGCCCCGAATATGAATCTGCGTGACACAAGCAACAACGTGATTCCCATGCACTCCGTGAAAGCAAAATACATGATGCTCTATTTCTACGACCCCGATTGCGGGCATTGCAAAAAAGAAACACCGCAGATGGTGCAGGCTTACAAGAAAATTGTGGACACGTTGCACATTGATTTCAAAGTGTATGCTGCGCCAACCATGCACCTGCACAAGGGTGAATATGACCCGAACAAGAATCCCATTTTCAGCACCGACCCGAAAGACCGCGCTGAGTGGACAAACTTCATTAAGGACTATGACTTGCTGTATTGGATAAACGCTGCCGACTTGTATTTGCAGGATAATTTCCGCGCAACGTATGACATCAATAGTACGCCCACTGTATTGCTATTGGATGAAAACAAAAAGATTCTCGCAAAGCGTTTCAGCCCGGAGCAGTTGCCTCTGATTATTCAGGATTTGGAGAAGCGAAGTAAGAAGACGAAGTAACTACTTCACTCTTTCTTTAAAATCCAGCGAAATCGAATTCACGCAATAACGCATTCCCGTGGTCGCAGGACCATCGGGAAACACATGCCCCAGATGCGCTCCGCATTTCTTGCACACGATTTCAATGCGCGTCATGCCATAGCTTGCGTCTTCCTTTTCCCCTACCCCGCTCTGTTCAACAGGATTTGTGAAGCTGGGCCAACCCGAACCGGAATCAAATTTGGTATTCGAATCAAAAAGTGGCTCACCACAACGTACACAGTGATACATGCCATCGCCATGAAAATCCCAATATTTACCCGTGAAGGCTTGTTCGGTTCCGCCTTCGCACGTCACATAGTATTGTTCGGGCGTCAATGACTTTTTCCATTCTTTGTTTGATTTCACTTCACTATCCGAAACAGTGGTTTGCGGTTGTTTCTCTTTTGGTTGAATGCTGTTTTGCGCACAGGAAAAATTGAATGCTGAAAACGCGAAGAAAATAATGAATGCAGGGTATTTCATCGTGAAAGTTTTTTCTTTTAACAGCATCCACGTTAAACAGGTTTCAAATGCTGAAACTTATTTCTTATCAAGGTTACGCATCCAGCGTTTGGATAAATTTTACTACGGCATTTTTAGTAAACTCAAGCGCTTGCGGGTCAACGTATTCTGGAATATCAAGCCGCGTGTGATACGTGGGGTCTAATTTTTCCGTTGACATCCCTATGATGGAAACTGCTGGAATTCCTTGCCGCTCAAAACTCACACCGTCTGTCGCGCCAAACGGAACCGCTTTTTTCAGATACGGAACGCTAGTATCTTGAAAAGCCACTTCTAATTTTTTAATCACTGAAGGATTGTATTTCGCAAGTACCATCGGCTCTGCGGTGACAATGGTGAGTTTGTCTGCGTCTTTGATTCCATCAAGATTGATGCACACTGCATTTTCGCGTTTCAACTCTTCACGATATGTTTTTGCATAGGCATCAGAACCACGCAGCCCCGGCTCCTCACAACCAAAACTGACAATGCGTACACGAGTATGCTTTAGCTTATGTTGTGAAAAATATTTTCCCACTTCGGCAGCTACCGCAATTCCTGAGAGATTATCCTGCGCGCCCTGCACCGCGTTTTTTCCGTGAATGTTGAAGAAGACAAGCGTAATTGGACTGGCAAGCGTAAAGCACCACCACGCATATTGCGCAAGCGAAAAATTCCATCCAGCAAACTGCTGAACGAGAGCAAGCGCGCTCACGAGCGGAAACAGCGCGATGAGAAATCCGCTGAGAACAGTTAATACCACTCCGAAATCTTTCAGGCGATACCACCAGATAAATTCCAGCGTACTGTCCATGTGTCCCGAAATAATCACCGTGGCGCTTGCATGTTCAAGCGGCTCCACATCACCAATGATATTCAGTGAATCATGTTTCTTAAAAAGAAAATCAAGCCAGCGATGGTAAATCACAAAATGCCCGATGAACAGAATGGAATTCATGAGCGATAAAACAAGCGATGCGGTGTGGTTAAATTGAAATAAAAAAATGCTTGCGTAAAACAACACGCAGAAAATTTTCAGCGAGCCAAACATTGAATGCACCGGAGTTTTGAACTCCTGGACACGCACAGAGTCGCAGAATTTTTCAAGCAGGCTTTTCAAATACAATTGCGCATCCCGTTCTTGCCTGCTGCCGGGCATCCTGCCGCCAAAGCGGTTGATAATATCTTCAATGAGCGGTTTCATGTTTTTGCTATTTCATAGTTGATGTGCGCAATGATTTCCTGCTCAGAATTCGAATCAAACCAGCGAATGTCTTTTTCTTTTCGGAACCATGTCAATTGGCGTTTTGCAAAATTGCGCGTGTGCTGTTTGATAAGGCTGATTGTTGTTTGCTTGTCTATCTTGCCTTCAAAGTAATTGAATAATTCCTGATAGCCTACCGTTTGCATCGCTTTGCATGAACGCAGTGGAAGTAATGCTTTCGCTTCCTCTTCCAAACCGTTTTGAAACATCACATCCACGCGCTGATTAATACGCTCGTAAAGTATTTTTCTGTCAGTATTCAGCCCGATTTTCAGGATGTGAAAATTTCGCGTTGCTTTAGCAGGCGTGTGATGCGCAGAAAATGGTTTGCCCGTTCTGCGATAAACTTCCAATGCCCGCATTACCCTTCTCGGGTTTTGAATATCTGCAGTTTTAAAATATTCAGGGTCGGCTTTTTGCAATTCATCCTGAAGATGATTTAATCCTTTTTCTTTTAATTCATTCTCCAGCTGCTCGCGAATTAATTCATCACCGGACGGCAAGTCATCAAATCCAACGCACACTGCGCGAACATATAATCCGGAGCCGCCAATAAGAATAGCGACATCCTGTTTGCTGAAAATTTTCTCCAGACATGCGAGCGCGTCTTTTTCATATTCGCCCGCATTATATTCTTCGCGCACCGAGCGGCAAGCGATAAAATGATGCTGCGCTGATTTTAGTTGCTGTTCACCCGGACGCGCAACGCCAACATTCAGTTCGTGATAAAACTGGCGGGAATCGGCAGAGAGAATTTCAGTATTGAAATGCTGCGCAAGTTCAATGGCGAGTTCGGTTTTGCCAATGGCGGTGGGACCAATAATAACAAGGAGCGTTTTCTTCATTGAGAAGGAAAACAACTACGCCTTATCCGTAGTGGTAAGGTCGCTGTCAGACTCGTCATACACTTCGCCAGTTTGCTTGCTGAAATCATCTAAAATGCTGTCGGTAAAAGCTTTTGATGACGGACCGGGCAAGCTGCCTACTGACTTTGCGATGCGCGGGAATTTTTTGGGGTCGGCTTTCGATTCTTTTTCTTCAGCCGCCATCATAAATGTGAATTGCGGAACGTCTTCGGAATAAAAGCTGAAGCGCGTAGTTTCTTTCAATACTTTCTCAATGGAGCTTTTCAGTCCGTTAATGGGTTTTTCAAAACGGCTTTCTTTGCCGAGCGTGATTTCATTGAGCTTTTGCCACTTGGTGTTGCAGGTGAAAAACGATGCGCCCCGCGTGGCTTTAATGTTAAACGCCTGTAGAATTGCATCGCCCAAATCTTTGAACGTGTGCGCAGGCTTCACTTCAATTTCGCGGACGATGTCTTCCACTTCTTCTACCTGAATTTCAAAACGGATTATTTTCATTTTTTAAAAAAATTATGCCGCAAAATAAAAATTCTATCGGACTTATCAGAGGAGAAAAATGAAGATCTTGTCGAAATGATTTTCGAATAAAATCTATGCTTCGCTAATCTTTCCTGCAAGCAGATATAGCACTGCCATGCGCACGGCTACGCCATTTTCTACCTGGTCGAGAATAATCGAGCGACTTGGGTCATCCGCAACATCCGATGAAAGTTCAACACCACGATTGATTGGACCGGGGTGCATGATGACGATGTCTTTATTCAGGCTGTCGAGCAATGCCTTGTTGATGCCATAATAAATTGCGTATTCGCGCAGCGAAGGAAAGAACTGGCTCTTTTGCCGTTCTAATTGAATGCGCAGCACATTCGCAACATCACACCATTTTAGCGCTTCCTTCACATCATAAGAAACCTTCACTCCGAGTTCACCGATATATTTCGGAATCAATGTGGGCGGACCGCACACCATCACTTCCGCTCCTAATTTTTGCAAGCAGAAAATATTCGAGAGCGCAACGCGCGAATGCAGAATGTCTCCGAAAATCGCAACATGAACGCCCTTAAAAGATTTCAACTTTAGCTTCTCACGAATGGAATACGCATCAAGCAACGCCTGCGTGGGATGTTCATGCGTGCCATCGCCCGCATTTATGATTTGTGCTTTGATATGTTTAGACAGAAATACAGGCGCACCCGCGCTGGCATGGCGCATCACTATCATATCCACCTTCATCGCGAGGATATTGTTCACGGTGTCAATCAGCGTTTCACCTTTTTTTACGGAAGATTGCGCGGAAGAAAAATTAATGATGTCGGCAGAAAGGCGTTTTTCAGCAAGCTCGAACGAGATGCGTGTGCGCGTAGAATTTTCAAAGAAAAGATTGGCTATCGTGATGTCGCGCAGCGATGGCACTTTCTTAATCGGGCGGCTCAACACATCTTTGTATTTATCCGCAGTTGATAAAATCAACTCAATGTCATCGCGGGTGATGTTTTGAATTCCCAAGAGATGTCTGACACTGAGTGCGCTCATTTTATAGTCGTAAGTATTAAGTTCTAAGTTTTAAGTACTCATCCCCCTGCCTTGCGCTCGTTGCCAACGCATCCCCTTTATCTGCCGAAGTCAACCGAAGGCAGACTTCGCTCGCCCGCAAAATCATTCCCAGAAGGGGAACATTTAAAACCATCGGCATATTAGCATATCGGCACATTAGCAAATCAATCTTTCTTTGGTAAAATCACTACTTTATCTTCTCCGTCTTCTTCTTTCCAATCTACCTTCACATATTCTGATTCAATTGCGTCAATCGTTTTGCCAACATAAGTTGGCTGAATAGGAATGTGACGGCTCAATCTGCGGTCAATCAGCACGAGCAACTCCACCTTGTCAGGTCTGCCGTGCGCCAGCAGCGCATCAAACGCAGCGCGAATCGTGCGGGCGGTATAAAGCACATCGTCCACCAACACCACATTTTTTCCTTCTATAGAAAAGTCAATATTCGTTTCGCGCGGAGTCGGCTCTTCATCCCTTCTGCGAAAATCATCGCGATAAAACGTGATGTCAAGTACGCCATATTGCAGTTTGGCATCTTTTTGAATTTCTTTCAGTCGCTGGTGAATACGGTTGGCAAGCGGCACTCCGCGCGGCTGGATACCAATAATCACACTATCAGAGAAATCTTTGTGATTTTCAATCAATTGATAGCAAAGCCGGTCAAGGGTGAGGGCGAATTTTTTGCTATCAAGTATTACGCGGGCGGGCATTCCGTTTTTGGCTAGGCAAATATAAGAAGTTAAACGTGAGTTTGGGATAAGCGAGCTGGGCAACACGCATTTAAATCATATTGCTAATCAAGGGACACTTGCACTGTGCTTGTGCTACATTGGGGGATAATCAGAAAGCAAGTAAGGAATGCCGGAATCCCGCATGAGCGCATTGGCATCAACCTAATTTTGATAATTCAACTTAAACACCTTGTTGTGCTTTGATTTTGGTGTTTCTATTATCATAAAATTTATTTCACCCCTTTGGGGTTAGGTTGCCGTCTTTTTTTCGTTACTGTAATAATTTCATCACTTCGGGATTGATTGCATTTTAACTCTGAAGAAGTGACATTTTTATAGAAATAAATTGATTGAATCACCTTAAAATCCCGAAGGGATGATATAAAACTTATGTCTTAGGTTGACGCCAATGCGCATGTGCGGGAGCATGTCACCCGCCCCGTTGTTTTTATTCGATAGATACTGCTGCCGCCTAAAAGAATACGCTATCAGAAAAGGCGATAAAGAAATGAGGTAAGTAAGCGCCAACATTTTGCTACTTCTTATTGAGAAATGAAAATTTAACCAGTCATTTAAATTGAAAACTGTATTTTGACAACACGTTTTCCACGAAAGAGTGATTGTGAAATACTTCATTATTTTATTTACAGCATTTTCATTCTTGTGCCCTTCGATACTTGCCGGCTCATTTGATGATGCAGTAGGCGCGCGTTCCTCTGCATTAGGAAATCACACTTCAGCAATCTCAGATGTTTTTTCGGTGAGCAATAATCAGGCGGGCATCGGCTTTTTGAAAAAATACACTTTCGGAATTTCGGCAAAAAATAAATTCCTCGTGAAAGAACTCTCGCTGATGGATGCGGCAGCAGTGTTGCCCACTAAAACAGGAGTGTTTGGCTTGGGTGTGCATTACTCCGGCACAAGTCTTTTCAGCGAAAGCAAAATCGGAATTGCGTTCGCAAAAAGTTTCGGAGACCGGTTTTCATTCGGACTACAATTCGACTATCTGAATTTCCGCATCAGCGAATATGGCAGCAAAAACCTTTTCACGTTTGAAGCAGGCGTGCAATATTTTCTTGTGCCTGAAAAATTACTCGCAGGCGCGCACATCAACAATCCGTTGAGGCTCACGCTCGATGAAGAAACCGATGAAAAACTTCCCACCGTGATGCGGTTCGGGCTGAATTATTCGCCATCGAAAAAAGTATCCGTACTTGCTGAGGTGGAGAAAGATTTGGATTACGCGCCCGTGTTTAAAGCGGGAGTGGAATATCGCGTGGTGGAAAAATTAGCATTGCGCGGAGGATTCAATGCAAATCCCTTTCAAGCCGCATTCGGAATCGGTTTGTATTTAAAAAACCTGACCATTGATGCCGCTTCCCTGTTTCATCCGCAGTTGGGCGTTTCACCACACCTTTCGCTTACGTATGCGTTTGCGCGAAAACAATAAAGCAACGAGCGAGGCTTCTCTCCGCCTCAGGCGGAAGGCACAGAGAGGTAATCCGAAATTTAAGGATTTGCTTTTATTGGATTTACCCCTTTGTATTCTCCCTAAAAGGGGGAACGACTTGCGCTCATTGCTTCTCTATTTGCTTTTCCTATTTATACTCCCTTACATTTCCTTGGCGCAAGAGCGCAAACAAAAACCTTCGATTGAAGAAATCCGTGATGACATCACACAGATTTTAGAAACCGTTTCGGAAGAAACGGATGCGGCATTTAATCTCGATGCATTTCTTGAACAATTGGTTGACCTCTATCAAAAGCCGATGAACCTCAATCGCGCTTCGTATGAAGATTTAACCAACCTGCGGCTGTTGTCGCCCGAACAGGCGGATGCTGTTGTCCGTCACCGCGAGCAGTTTGGCAATTTCATCAGCATCTATGAATTGCAAGCGGTGGAATATATGGATGTTGATGCAATTACGCGCATGTTGCCTTTTGTTACCGTGCGCAGCGATATTGACGATTACCAGATTCAGTCCATAAAACAATTGTTGTTTGAAGGCGACTTTGAATTGTATTTGCGCTACTCACAAATTCTCGAAGAGCAGGATGGCTATGTTCCGCTTGATTCAGGCGAAACGGGAACGCGCTATGCAGGCAATCCTTCAAGATTTTATACGCGCTTTCGCTACAATTTTCCCAACAAACTTTCCTATGGATTTACTGCGGAAAAAGATGCGGGCGAAGAATTTTTTCACGACACACAGCCGCGCGGTTATGATTTCTATTCGGGACATCTATTCGTGCGCAATGCAAGCATCTTCAAAAGCATTGCAGTGGGCGATTTTGAAGCCAAGTTCGGACAGGGGCTAATTATGTGGTCGGGTTTTGGATTCGGAAAAAGTCCATTCGTTACCAATATCAAAAAATCAAGCGAAGCATTGAAGCCTTATACTTCAGTTGATGAAAACAATTTTTTGCGCGGCATCGGAACAACAATCGAAGCGGGCAATTTTGAAATCACCGGATTCTTTTCGCAAGACCGTAAAGATGCAAACATTGAACTGCTGGTGGATACACTTGAGGATGACTTTATTTCTCAAGCTACATCCTTGCAAGAGTCAGGCTTGCATCGGACGGAATCAGAACTGGAAGATAAAGATGCAGCAAAGCAACTGATTACGGGCGGGCATATCAAGTTTCAAAAACGCGCTTCGCATCTTGCGCTCACTGCCACGCACACGCGATTGGATTTCCCGCTTGGCGCGAATACTTCTCCTTACAACCAGTTTCAATTTTCAGGCGACCGTCTCACCAACTTCGGCATGGATTACGCGCTGTTGATTAAGAATTTTTACTTCTTCGGTGAAGTTGCGCTGCGCAACAACTGGTCAGTCGCCATGCTGTACGGCTTCATCGCCAGCCTTGACCCAAAGGTGGATATCAGCGTTGCGTATCGCTATTACCAAAAAGATTACTTCAGTTTTTTCGCAAATCCGTTTGGCGAATCGCGCAATCCTTTTAATGAACAGGGCATTTATGCAGGCATCTCTCTAAAGCCGTTCAAGAAAATTCAGTTAGATACCTACATTGATTATTTTAAATTTCCGTGGCTGCGCTATCAGGTGGACGCGCCTTCAAACGGCATTGACTTCCTTGCGCAACTAACGTGGAAGCCGACAAAAAAAATTGAACTCTACGGTCGCTATAAAAATGAAACGAAACAGGAAAACGAGCCGGGCAATACTTCCAAATTAGACGTACTTGCGGATGTAAACAAGCAAAACATCCGCTTTAATGCGCGTTACAAAGTTTCGGAATCCATCACTCTTGAAAACCGCTTTGAGTATGTGATTTTTAATGACGGTGAAAAAGAAAACGGGTATCTGATTTTTCAGGATATAACGTATTCAGCGCTGGGTTTTCCATTAAGCGTTTCTGCGCGCTTCGCATTGTTCGATACAAAGAGCTATGATTCGCGCGTGTATGCTTATGAAGATGATGTGCTCTACTCTTATTCTATTCCGGGATTTTACAACAAAGGCACGCGCTTTTATCTTGTGTTGAGCTACAAGGCAACGCGCAATATTGACCTGTGGCTGCGTTTTGCGCAAGCGTATGTTTCTAATCAAGTAACTATCGGCTCAGGGTTAGATGAAATTGACGGGAATGTGCGCAACGAAATAAGAGGGCAGGTAAGGTTCAAGTTTTAAGGAATCCTTCTATCCTGTCGGAGTATTTCAAACTGTTTTTACATTTTATTCAGAAAACAATTACCTTTGCCAACCAATTTAAAAACGACAACAAAACCGGCTGTGCCATGGACAAGTTAAAATCTATCGAAAAGTCGCTTACCCCGGCTAAAAACTACCCCAAATTCAAGGCTGGTGACAATATCACCGTGCAATACAAGATTATTGAAGGAACCAAAGAAAGAGTTCAGCCTTTTCGCGGTGATGTGATTCAATTAAGAGGCTCCGGGCTTACTGCAACATTTACTGTGCGTAAAATATCCAATGGTGTTGGCGTAGAAAGAGTATTTCCCTATTATTCCCCAAATATCAGCGGCATTGAATTAAATAAATCAGGCAAGGTGAGACGTGCGCGTATCTTCTATCAACGCGACCTGAGAGGCAAGAAGTCAAGAATTGAAGAAAAGAGGAGCTACGGAGAAGATCAACGAGCTCCAGTTGCAGCCGCAAAGTAATTCCTTATAATCCCCTAATAAAAAAGCCTTCTGATTTTCAGAAGGCTTTTTTGTTTAGAAACAGAATCGTGTTAGTTCGCGGTACGCTGAGCGCTCGCAGCGGGGTCAGGAAGTAAACCGAGTTGAATCATTTCCGTGTAGTGGTCGGTCAAATCCCAGTGCTCCGCAGCCTTTCCCTCTGCATTGAAACGAATAATATCTATTCCGTCCGCTTTCACTTTCTTTCCTATTGCTTCAGCCGGCAATCCCGGGATGCCGCCTGCAAATGTACCTTCGCTTGTAAAGTAAGCTATCAGCATATCTCCTTCAGCAGCCACTTTATTAATTGTTACTTTCAGGTCGGGATAAGCCTGTTTCCACATTGCCATTATCTGTTTTGCGCCTTCTATGCCATCTGCTACAGCAACACCGGGTACTTTCATGTGTTCTTTAAAATCAGCATCAAGATATTGGTCAAGCGTTGAAAGGTCGCCTGCTTGAATCATCGCCATCATGGCAGTATAGCTTGCCTTCATCTGCACTTCCTTTGCGGAATCATTCGCAACAGTTGCATTCCAATCATAAGTAGGATGGTTTGCAGGAGCGGGCGCATCTCCCTGTGGGGGAATCAGCCCCATCTGAATCATAAATCCCAAGTTGTCTTCCACTTCCCAATGCTCGGCAGTTTTACCGTTTTCAAACCGGAGGATGTAAACGAATTCACTGGCAACTGTTTTTCCTGTTGAAGGTCCGCCCATAAAAGGTCCTGAGTTTGTTCCTGACCATGTGGCGTGTGCCATCAGCATATCGCCATCAGCAACTACATGGTGAAACGTCATTTTCATATCAGGAAATGACGCTCTGTACATTGCAATCCTGTCTTTAAGTCCTTGTAAACCCGTTGTAGTAATTCCGGGCGGAGGCGTTCCATGATTAATGGAGTTTTCCTTTACATATTTACCAAGGCTGTCAGTAACTCCGGTTTCAAAAGCCTTCACAATTTCCAGATAAGATTTTTTGTTTACTTCTTCGGATGTTGGCACAGGAGCCTGTGTAGTTGCCTGCTGCTGATTATTACAGGAGATAAAAACGAATAGAATAAATGCGGTGCAAATTGCAAGTTGTGTTTTCATAGCGGTTGTTTTGGTGAAAAAATTTGTCCGAAATTTAGAAAGGACATGAAGGAAAAAGAAATAATCGGACGAGAATAGTTATGCAACGAAAGCAAATGTTATCAACAAGAGCGGGAATAGCGCTCTGAATTCAGAATGCGAAAGGCTCACTTTATTTTCACCACTGCCAGCGTAATCCTGCTGGCGCACACAAGTTTGCCTTCTTCATTCGTGATTTTGATTTCCCACACCTGAGTGCTTCTGCCGATGTGCAAAGACTTGGCAACGCCATATACAAAACCGCTTTTCACAGAGCGAATATGATTCGCGTTAATTTCCAAACCGACAACTGCTTCTTCTGAAATATTAACGCATAATGTGCCTGCAACGCTACCAAGTGATTCGGCAAGCGCAACCGATGCTCCGCCATGCAACAACCCATAGGGCTGCGTGGTGCGGTGGTCAACGGGCATACGGGCTTTCACATAGTCGTCACCGATTTCGGTGACTTCAATTCCGATGTGTCCGGGCATGCAATGCTTGCTTTGCTCGTTGAGCATTTTAACGTCAGCCGGAGTTTTCCAAATTGCCATTTGATTTTATTTTTACCGCAAATACGCAAAGGCGCGAAGTTTATTTTCTCTGCGTCTTTGCGGTGATTATTAATTCAACTTTGATTTTTCCAGAACATCATTCGCGCGCTTCTGTGCTTCCTGTTCTATCTTGTTTGCCTTGTCGTTCGCCTCTTTGTTAATCTTGTTTGCAGAATTATCGGCTTCCTTGCGCAACTTTTCGGCTGCGGGTTTTGCCGCTGCTTTCGCAATCGGGTTTTTCGCTTCGTCTTCTAATCTTTTTGCTGCTGCATAACCTTCCTTCTTTGTTTTGTCTGCAAGTTTTTTCCCTTCGTCACGCACAACCTGCGCTTGCTTCTTTGCTTCAGCAACGATTTTATCTGCCTGTGCTTTTGCAGCTGCGCTCACATCTTCTTTGATTTCCTGCACCTGTTCTTTCACATTTTCAATCATTTGTTCCTTCACGCTTATCCCGCTTCCGCCTACCATGCTGAACGCGAGTTTTGGGTCGCTCAATGTATTCGTCACTTTCACTTTGAATTTTGTTAAATCTGGCAGATTGCCCGCACTAAAACCCGGAATCGGATTTTTCGCCAGCAAGTCATTCACCAAATTGCCCGCGCCACCAAGCAGATTTTTCGGCACGTCCATTAACACATCGTAATCCACTGAATTATCTATTCCGTGCGAGCCACCCACATTCATCTTAATGTTGTTAAGGTTGATGTCAAACGGCTCGACTGCGATTCTGCCGTTCACCACTTCAAACACCGTCCACGCATCGCTGATGTTCACGTTTTTCAGTTCTTTAATTTTAAAACGGTCGGCAATGTTCGTGAGCACATCAAAGCCGGTGATGGTTGCCTGATTAATATCCACGCGCCCGTTTGCGAGCAGCGTTTTCATATCAAGCGATAAATCTTCAAGCAATGCGCCTTTCATGTTGAGCGTTGAACTGAACTTGCCATTCATGTATTTGAAGATAGGCGCAATTTGCTCCGTAGTGCCGATGGCAGTGTAAGCTTGCTTGATATCAATATTTTTGATGTCATAACCAAAATCAATTTTTGGCAAACCGACTTCTTTGGTAGAATATTTTCCATTTATCAATGCGCTGCCGCCCAATGCCGAAGCGGTGAGCGAGCGCAGCGTGAATGTTTCATCTTTAATCGTAGCCTGGCCTGCTACATTGTTGAGTTGCATCTTGTCATACAATACTTTCGTGACGCTTGCGGTGAAATCAAGGTTAAGGTTGGCGGGTATTGCAGCGCTTTCGGTTGATGTTGAAGCGGAATAAGTTTCTGCTGTGGTTGTTTCCGTTGTCATCCACTCGTTTGCATCAATCTGGTTTGATTTCAAATTGAGGTTGCCGGAGAGCGTGCCATCGCTCAATAAATATCCGAGCAGGTTATCGAGCTTGCCCGAGAGCGCGAAATCACTTTTGCCAACTTTCGCATTCAGGCGTTCAAGCGCAGCATCGTTTTCATTCAGCGTAACAAACATGCTGCTGATGTCGACTTTGCCACCGGGCAAAGTTTTATCGGCATATTTTAGGTTTTGAATATCAAGAGAGCCATATCCGATAATTGGCAAAGAAGCAGCAGCAGGAGTTGTACCTTTTTTTGAAGTAAAAACAACTGCGATTTTATCCGCAACAATACCTTCAGGTAAATCTTTACTCTTGTATTTCAGCCCTGCAATGTTTACTGTGCCGCTTGCCTGCACTTTGTCATACTGCTCATTTTCTAATGCGGAGAGTCTGCCTTTCATCGCAGCGTCTGCTTCCACTTTGCCAGCAAGTTCTTCGCCTGCTTCTATCGGGTAAAACTGCTTCACGTTTGCCAAATCAATTTTTCCTTTCGCAGTCAAATCAATATCAGGGTCGGAGATAGGAGTTTTTATATGAATTTTCATTGCGAGCGGTTCACTGCCCACTTTAAAATTCAACTTGGAAATATCAATCACTGTTTTATCCAAATTGCCTCCTGGGCAGTCAACCTTTGCATCAATGAAGATTGCCGAAACCGAAGCAGGCAAGCCGGGATATTGAAACATGGCATCATCTACTTTCACTAACAAGCCAAACGCGGGATAGAATTCACCAACGTAGCTTCCTTTTGCAAAACCGGAGAGCGCAAGATTGCCCGCTGTCTTCACTTCGTCAAAATCTTTCAGATAAATTGCTGGAACAAGTGAAAGCAAATTTTTGAATGAAGTTTCCTTTGCTGAAAATTTTAAGTCCATGTCATACTGGTCTTTCTTTTTATCGGAAAGCCAACCGTCTAAGCCAAGCACCAGCGCGTTGATGCGCACCGTGTTGTCTTTGAATGTGTATTTGCTGTTAATCATGTCCACTCCGAGGTCGAGCTTCAAATCAAGATTAGCTTTGTTGAGGTAAGCAATTGAGCCGGAAAAGACAGATGCTTTTTCAATTGTGGTTTGTGTGTTGAAATCAAAAATGTCCTGCGTGAAATCGCCATTGCCTTTGAAGTTGAGATTGGAGAGGGTTGCGCTCATGTCGCCCTGCTTATCGTTATATAGGATGTTGCCGTCTGAGATTTGAATGGTGTTGAGCTTGATTTTCACGGCAGAGCTTTCGGTAGTTTTCTTTTCCGTTTCAGCAGCCTTCATAATGTTATAATTCGCGGTGCCGTCTTTCAATACGCGCACATTCAAATCGGGCTGGTTAATAAAAATGCCTTTAATGTCCACTACATCGCCATTAATTACGCTCATAATATCAACGCTTACGGCAAATGAGCCGATAGCAGCCAATGTGTCGCCTTCAAAGGGCGCATTGTTCACGATGCTCAACTCATGCAGCGACAGCGTGAGGTTGGGAAAATCTTTGAAAATGGAGATTCCGACATCTTTAAAATCTACTTTTGCATTCAGTTGGTTGTTCAGTTCTTTCTTGGCAATTTCGATGAGTTTCCCCTTGAAGATAAAGGGAGCGGCAATTAAAAAGCCGAGCAGCAGAACGATGATAACAACAACCGAGATCAGAATTTTTTTGAGCATGATTTATTCATTTATAAGTGAGGCGAAGTTACTTTGTTGAGCAATAATCGTGCACAAGATGAAGTCAACAGTCCACAGACGACAGTCAACGGGCATTGAGCAGCACAAACTGAAAACGATGAAGAACAAATAGCCCTAACTCTAAACTTCAAACTGTAAACTTCTCATGACTCCCCACCGTGAACAAAAGATAGCCGAGGTTCTGATAAAAAGGCAGTTGGATATTACCGTAGGGTTGGAAAACGTGCATGACCCGCATAACATCTCTGCCGTGTTGCGCAGTTGCGATGCGGTGGGCGTGCAGGATGTGCATGTGCTGAACGAACACGCGCCCCGCCCGCGCAAGTTCGGGCGCAAAACTTCCTCCGGCTCTGTGCGCTGGACTGACATCAACTACTTCCGCGAGAGCGATAATTTTTTAAATGCTATTCGCGGCAGGTATCAGAAAATATATGCGCTGAGTTCAGAATTTTCTGCAAAAAGCATTTATGATGTTGACCTCACCGGCTCGGTGGCTTTGCTATTTGGGAACGAGAAAGACGGACTGAGCCGCAAGATGCTTGAAGCGGCTGACGAAACAATCATTATCCCGATGACGGGCATGACCGCGAGCCTCAACATTTCCGTAGCATGCGCGGTGACGCTCTACGAGGCATACCGCCAACGTCATGCAAAAGGCATGTACGACAGAACACAACTGCTGCCTGAACAAATGAACATTTACAAAAATTGGATGCTGCGGGAATTAAGGCAGGTAAGGGCGATGGGGAGGCGGAATTAGGAATTGTCATTGCTGTAAAATTCAGCCGGAACAGGTAGATTCCTTTAATCTTAATTGCCAAGAAAGCTCTAAGATTCATTCAAGCGGAGTTCACATCTTTATCAGCTAAGCACACGCTCTCCTTTCTTTGTTGCTACCTTCACAAAGTAAACTCCGGGCAGCGAAGCCGTTTCGCGCATCACTTCGCTCTTGTCGGAGCGTTGAGTTGGGTTGTAAAAATCAGCACCCCGGTAGTGTTGAAAATCTGCACCTCATAAAATTGCTCGGAGCTAATCCCGCTAAATTCCATTCCTAAAACAGGATTGGGATGTGTGATAGCATAACCAGAAAGAACTTGAACTCGTATTGCTGAAATTCATCGGGAAGCCGTAAACAGTATCAGGCGTTGCAAGTGTGAACGGGGCAGACAATCAGGGCTTTCAGGACATGGGCGTATTCAAGTAAACTGGTATTGGCTCAACAAGCATTACACAGCAAGAGGAACGAGATCAAGACTATTCCAGCGTTGCTTCAATTCTTGGAGTTGAAAGAAGCGCTCTTGAGCATAAATGCCATGGGCTGTCAATAAGAAATCGCCAAACAGATTGGCAGCCTAAGCAGATTATTTATGAACTGCAAAGGGAAATCAAGCACAACTTTTAGAGGGGGCGCAAGATTATTTTAAACTTCAAAAAGTAAGTTCTACTAAAACAGGAATCGAAAAAGACCACAGTCGAAACAACCTCAGCCCGCCCCTCTCAAATGGAGATGGAGTCGAAACAGCATTTCAAATTACAGGCAAGAAGACTTACAACGGAATATTCCCGTGCTTTTTCCTCGGCAGTTTCACGACTTTATTTTCCAGCATGTCAAACGCCTTGATGAGTTTGATGCGGGTTTCTTCCGGCTTGATTACTTCATCAATAAATCCGCGTGCCGCAGCGCGATAGGGATTGGCGAATGTTTCCGTGTATTCATTCACTTTTTCCTGCAACTTGGCTTCAGGATTCTTTGCTTTCGCAATTTCATTTTTGAAAATAATTTCCGCAGCGCCTTTCGGTCCCATCACAGCGATTTCCGCATTGAGCCATGCGTAATTCATGTCCGCACCGATGTGCTTGGAGTTCATCACATCATACGCACCGCCATACGCCTTGCGCGTAATGACAGTCACTTTTGGAACAGTGGCTTCGGAAAACGCATAGAGCAGCTTCGAGCCATTACTGATGATGCCATTCCATTCCTGGTCAGTGCCGGGAAGAAAACCGGGCACATCCACAAACACCAAAAGCGGAATATTGAACGCATCACAGAAGCGCACGAAGCGCGCGCCTTTACGTGAGGAGTTAATATCAAGTACGCCTGCAAGGTGCGCGGGTTGGTTTGCAACTACGCCAACGCTTCTTCCTGCGATTCGCGCAAATCCGACTAAAATATTTTCCGCAAAATCTTTATGCACTTCAAAAAACGAATCTGTATCAACCGTGCCTGCAATCAGCTCGCGCATATCATAAGGCTGCTGCGAATTGGCGGGAATAATTTCATCGAGTAGCGGACGCGCTTCATTCCCAGATGTATAAGAAAGGCGCGGAACCGCATCTTCGCAATTCTGCGGAATGTAACTCAACAACTTTTTGATGTGCTCAATACATTCCGCTTCGTTCGTGCATGCAAAATGTGTCACGCCCGATTTGGATGCATGGGTATGCGCACCACCCAATTCCTCTGCTGTCACTTCTTCATGTGTTACCGTTTTCACCACGTTGGGACCGGTAACGAACATGTAAGAAGTCTTTTCCACCATGAAAATAAAATCAGTGATTGCAGGCGAATACACCGCACCTCCCGCGCATGGACCCATGATTGCAGAAATCTGCGGGATGACTCCTGAAGCAAGCGTGTTGCGATAAAAAATATCCGCATAGCCGCCCAGTGAATTCACGCCTTCCTGAATGCGCGCGCCACCACTGTCATTTAACCCTATTACTGGCGCGCCATTCTTCATCGCCAAATCCATCACCTTACAGATTTTTTCTGCGTGAGTTTCAGAAAGCGAGCCGCCAAACACCGTGAAATCCTGCGAGAAAACATACACTAACCTTCCGCTTATAGTGCCATAGCCGGTAATAACGCCATCGCCCGGATAAATCTGTTCTTCCATTCCGAAATCGCGGCTGCGATGTGTAACAAACATACCAATCTCTTCAAAAGAACCTTCGTCCATCAAAAGTTGAATGCGCTCACGGGCGGAGAGTTTCCCCTTCTCATGTTGTTTCTTGATTTTGTCAGCGCCACCGCCCAGTAAGGCTTCTGTTCTTTTCTGTTCTAATAGTTTTAGTTTGTCTTCCATTTTGGGTGTTGAGTGTTGTGGGGGGTGTTGTGTGATGTAGATTTGTGTTAATCACCGTATTTATCGTTCACTTTCTCACTTACCACTGCCATTGTGGAAGTGGCTTTCGCAATTAATTTTCTTTCGCCTTTATTCTCCGCATAAATTTCGGCTTCGCAGAAATGAAAATTGTTTCCAGCTTTCACTACGCTGCCTTTGGCAAGTAACTTGTCGCCAATTCCTTTTCTTAAATAAGAAACTTTGATTTCAACGGTGAAGACCTGTGTGCCTGCTTCCACAAGAGAATAAGCGGCATAGCCGCACACCATGTCGCAGAGGGAAGAAATCACGCCTCCGTGGAAAAAGCCGTTCTGCTGCTCGTGTATTTTTCGGAAAGGAAGCTCGCCTTCTATCTTGCCTTCCTCAATGGTGTGGATGTGAAACCCCAACGCTTTGATAAATGCATTGCGCTCGATTTTCAATTGCACATATTCCTTAAAAGCGGGATTCAGAGAGCGTATCATACCGCTAAAATACGATAGTTTGTAAGTTCCAAAACTGAATCCTCAAACACCAAATCCTCAAATTTTACAATTTGAAATTTGGAATTTGATACTTGGAATTAGCTCCTGTTCAAGGTTTGTTGATTATTATTGTGGCAGCAAATCTTTCTTCCACTTGCCTGAAACCGCCCCCTTGCAACGCACAGAATACACAGACGAACAGTTCAATAAACTGAATAAATCCGACTGTCGGCTTGCGGTGTATCTCAGCCCTGAAAAAATTTCATGGAGCGTGCTCGATGTAATTCATCACCGCGTTGTTTCCCTTACCAATTTTCAGTTTGCAAAAGAGCAAAGCCCTTCGGATTTCTGGAATGAAGCTGCGCGGCTTTTCAACGAGCATAAGTTGGGACAGCAATCATTCGGGCATGTCACTATCGCGGTAGATACGGGCGAGAATGTTTTAGTGCCGCAAGAGCTTTTCGTTGAAAATGAAATCAACGCTTATCTCAACTTCAGCGTTTCTGAACCGGAGCAGGCGGTTAACGATTTTATCGAACACATCCCTGCATTCAATGTTTATGGTATTCACAATAATTTCCTTGAATCGCTCAGAAGCGTGTTTGAGAAATTTGACTTGCTGCATGTAGCCACTCCGTTTGTTTCAAATATTCTCCGGGAAAATAAAAATCTGCAGCACAATCGTTTGTTTGCGCATCTTGCCGGCAGCAGGCTCCATCTTGCCGCAATGCAAAACGGAGCGTTTGCTTTTTATAATTCTTATCCCGTTCACACGAAAGAAGATTTCAGCTATTACCTGCTTGCGGTGGCTGAAGAATTAAGTTTCCATCCCGAAGAAATCAGCGTACTGCTTTCGGGTGACATTACACCAGATACGCAGTTTTATCAAACAGCAAAACGCTTCTTGCAAAATGTAGAGTTTGCCGAACGCCCAAAGGCGTTGAAGTATTCTTCAAAATTAGAAGCCGTGCCGCGCCATTTGCATTCCCTGCTTTTCAGCATTCATCTATGCGCATAATCGGAGGCTCGCTGAAAGGAAGAAGATTCAATCCGCCAAAGGGATTGCCTGTGCGCCCTACTACTGATTTTTCCAAAGAAAGCATTTTCAATATCCTGAACAATCGGTTTGATTTTGAATCGCTCATTGCGCTTGATTTATTTGCAGGCACGGGCAACATCAGTTTTGAACTTGCTTCACGCGGTTGTGAAAACATTACTGCGGTTGACAACAATTCCGGTTGTGCGCGGTACATGCAAAATGCAGCAAAGGAATTAGGAATCGAAGCGCAAATAGATGTAGTTAAAGAGGATGTCTTTTCATTTCTGCGCAACCCACATGCACAATATGATTTGATTTTTGCGGACCCGCCTTACACGTTTGAAAATCTCGATGAATTAATCAGTTTGGTTTTTGAAAATAATCTGCTGAAAGCAGGCGGATGGTTTATTCTGGAACATCAGCCCAAAGTATTTTTCGAGAAACACCCGCGCTTTGTGCAGCAGCGCAAATACGGGTCGAGCCTCTTCAGTATTTTTCAGCTTTCCTCTTTATCTTAGCGGCATGTCGCAAAAAATCGCTGTATTCCCCGGCTCGTTTGACCCGATTACAAACGGGCATGTGAACATTGTAAAGCGCGCGCTGCCGCTATTTGATAAAATCATTATCGCCATCGGAAATAATTCCACAAAGAAATATGCTTTCTCGTTTGAGAAGCGCGAGCAATGGATTAAAGACATTTTCAAAAAACACAAGAACATTGAGGTGATGGGATACCAGGGATTGACGGTGACATTTGTGAAAAGCGTAAACGCGACTTACCTGCTTCGCGGCATCCGCAACAGCAGTGATTTTGAGTATGAAAAAACCATCGCGCAACTCAACAAAACGATGGCGCCCGAGTTGGAAACCATCTGTATGCTTACTGACCCGCTTTATGCGCATATCAGTTCTACAATTGTGCGCGAGATTATCCTGAATGGTGGCGACCCGAATATGTTTGTGCCGAAAGAAGTGAAGTTGTAGCGTTAGTTTTAGCGTCATGCTTCGCAGATGGATTTTTTGCTTCACGCTTCTTTTGCCCGCTTTTGTTTTTGCACAGTTTCCAAATATTTTAATTGGAACTTCCAACACGCCTAATGAGCCTTGCATTGCTCTCGACCCGAAGCAGCCGCATCGTATACTTGCCGCTGCGAACATTAACAACTACTACATCAGCGATGACACGGGATATACGTGGACGGAGCATCAGCTATTTTCTCCCTATGGCGTGTGGGGCGACCCCGTGTTGATTGCAGATACCGCAGGCAACTTTTATTTTTTTCATCTTTCAAATCCACCCAGCGGAAACTGGATTGACAGAATCGTGTGCCAGAAAACAGTAGGAGCAGATACGACATGGACGGCTGGCACCTTCTTCGGATTAAACGGCACAAAAGCCCAGGATAAAGAATGGGCGACAATTAATCGCACGAACAACCACGTTTATGTTACATGGACGCAGTTTGATGTTTATGGAAGCGCACTTCCAACTGACAGTTCTGTGATTTTTTTTACAAGTTCAGCTGATGGAGGTGATACGTGGAGTAATCCGCTACGCATCAATACAATTGCAGGCGATTGTTTGGATGATGACAACACGGTGGAAGGCGCAGTGCCGACAGTGGGCGCGAATGGTGAAATTTATGTCGCATGGGCTGGACCGCAGGGAATTCTTTTTGACCGCTCGCTTGATGGTGGAGCAACATGGCTCAATGATGATATTCCTGTAACAACAATTCCCGGAGGATGGAATTTTCAAATCCCCGGCATTTCGCGTTGCAACGGTTTGCCCGTTATTGCCTGTGATACAAGCACCAGCGCTTTTCGCGGAACAATTTATATCAACTGGAGCGACCAACGCAACGGCACTGATGACACGGATGTGTGGCTCGTGAAATCAACCGATGGCGGCAACACATGGAGCAACCCCGCGCGTGTGAATGATGATTCATCGGGCAGACAACAATTTTTCACTTGGATGACAATTGACCAAAGCAACGGCTACCTCTATTTTGTTTTTTACGATAGAAGAAATCATGCGGATAATGCAACCGATGTGTATTGCGCAGTTTCAAAAGATGGCGGCAATACGTTCAAGAATATTAAAATCAGCGAATCGCCTTTTGTGCCTGACAATGCGATTTTCTTTGGCGACTATACCAATATCGCAGCGCATAACGGCATCATTCGCCCGATATGGACGCGCTTGCACAATGGTGAATTAAGTATCTGGACAGCAATCGTCAGTGAGAATGACAGCGCCACTTCAGCCAACACTATTTCTGTGCAAAGTCCGGTTTTTGAATTAAATCAAAACTATCCGAACCCAGCCGGTGACGAAACTTTTATTTCCTTCAAACTACATCAACGGGCAAAGATTTCTCTTGCAGTTTATAATGCGCTCGGGGAAAAAGTAATCACCGCAGTGGATGAAGAATGGTACGATTACGGAAAGCACATTCTATCACTTGACACGAAAATCCTTACTGAAAGTGGTGTGTTTTACTATGAGTTGAGCGTTGATGCGAAAGTAAAAACACGCAGGATGCTTGTAATGCAGAAATAACATGAACATATCCTGCACTGATGCTACGCAGTTCTTTCTTTAGCGGGATGGTAAAACGTCTTTAGCAATAGCAAAATATTTTTATACGTGTTTGTAAATACTTTAGCAGCATCAGCGGCTGCTATCCATTCAGTTTTTGTGATGCCTTCTTCCAACTGCGGTGTTGTTGATTTATCTTCTGCTTGCATGAGATACCAAACCGTTTCTTTTAAAATGCGCTTTTCATTCTGGATGTAGGTGTGATACGTCCGTTGAAATTCTAAAAGCAATTTCAATTTCTTCAAACCGGTTTCTTCCTGCACTTCGCGCAATGCACCTTCTGAGTATGTTTCATCTTTTTCAATCTTGCCTTTTGGCAAATCCCATTTGCCATTACGGAATATCAGTAGCAATTCTCCTTTTTTATTTTTCACCAAGCCTCCTGCCGCAACAATAAACTTATCGTAACACGCTTTCAGTTTTTCAAAAAGCAGAGCCGCATCGTCTGTATGGAATTCAACTTTATGAATCTTCCCTTTTTCAAGCAGAAGGATAATGGGTAAAACAGTTTCTGCGAAATCCGTTTCTGCTAAGATTATTTTTTGATTGTCATACTGCATGACTGTTTCACATGCAGCGTGTTGCATGATTTCCATGCTTCCGTCTTGCACAAAAATTAAATAGCTTTGAGCCATGATTTTTTCAGAAGAAACCGCGCGAAAAATAGCTGATTGCCTGCTGCAAGTTAAAGCAATAAAAATTCAGCCTTCCAATCCCTTTACGTGGGCTTCGGGATGGCGCTCCCCTATCTATTGCGACAACAGAGTTACGCTTTCGCATCCTGAAGTACGCACAATTATCAAGGACAGCTTAGTTGCCCTTATTCGTGAAAAGTATAGCAACGCGAATCTCATTGCGGGCGTAGCCACTGCGGGCATTGCGCAGGGCGCACTCGTAGCTGAAGCATTAAATTTACCCTTCGTATATGTGCGCCCTGAACCCAAAAAACATGGAATGGGAAGACAAGTGGAAGGCGAAGTAAAAGCCGGACAACGCGCTGTTGTGATTGAAGATTTAATCTCAACGGGAAAAAGTTCGCTGAACGCATTGCCACCTTTGCGCCAAGAAGGTTGTGAGATTATCGGAACGGCTGCAACATTCAGCTATGGATTTGAAGTGGCGGAAGATAGTTTTAAAAAATCCGGCTGCCTGCTCTACACGCTTTCCGATTATGAAGCATTATTATCTGTTGCGCTGGAAAAGAAGCTAATTCAAGCGCATGAATTGGAAACGCTGCGCGAGTGGCGAAAGAACCCGGAAAGCTGGGGCAGCGAACTAGGAATTACGAATTGAGAATTAGGAAGTGCATCTGACGACTGACGACTAACCACTGACGATTTTCTACTCACCTTGCAAAAAGAAATCTTCTTTCACGTTGGCTTAGGGAAAACGGCTACTACCTATCTGCAATACAAAGTATTTCCTAAACTAAAAGGGATTTATTATATCCAGCGTACGCGCTATAAAAAAAGCCTGAAGCTGATTGAGCAATCTGCGCAGCAAAAGATTTTTGTTTCAAATGAATTTGACCAGCAATTAGAGAAAGAGGCAAAATGGTTTTCGACAAGGCATCCTGATGCAAAAGTCCTAATCGTGTTCCGCAGGCATGACAGTTGGATTGCTTCACAATATCGCAGATTAGTGAAAAATGGTTTTTCAAAACCTTTCAATGATTTCTTTGATATTGAACATGACCGTGGCGTGTGGAAGCACAGCGACCTTGATTACTTCTCTAAAATTCAAATCATCGAAAAGTATTTCACGCACAAGCCGCTCGTGCTTTTTTATGAAAACATGAAGCGCGACCCGTTTACTTTCATTGATGCGATTGCCCACTACACGGGAACCACTTATGACAAAGCCGACATCTCGCTCGACTCCGTGCATCGCTCTTACAATGAGAAGCAGTTGAAGATTTTCCGCCAACTCAGCAAGAGGCTTTTTTATTTTGATATTCCAAGAGCGCAGCAGCCTGTGTTGAAGTGGCTGCAACGGATTTCCAAGCAAAGCATTCAGTATCCGCTCTTGTATTTAGCATTGCTTATACCTGAAAGATTCGTAAGCAAAGAACCGCTGATTCCCGAAGAGCAGTTGCAGTGCATCCGCCAACATTTTGCGGATGATTGGCAGCGGTGCATTGATTATGCAAAAAAGAATAATGGCGATTAGCCCTGCGAATTCAACTTACGGATTGACATCCAATCCCAGTTCTTTTCCCTTCTCAACCATAAACTGAAAAGCCGCTTCGCGTTCATTCGGAATTACGCCATCAAGAATCGCATCTTTAATAGCGTCTTTGATAATGCCCACAGGCTTTGAGGGGCGGATGTTGAAGTGCTGCATGATTTCTTGCCCGCTGATGGGCGGCTGCCAGTTGCGCACGCGGTCTTTCTCCTCGATGTCTATGAGTTTTTGGCGCACGATTTCAAAGTTGGCGAGGTAGCGCTTCATCTTCTCGGCATTCTTCGTAGTGATGTCGGCATTGCAGAGGTTCATCAAATCGTCAATGTCATCGCCCGCATCGAAGATCAGCCTGCGGATGGCGGAGTCGGTGATTTCTTCTCTGTTCAATGCAATGGGACGCAGATGCAGGCGCACCATCTTTTCGACATACTTCATGTGTTCATTGAGCGGCAGCTTGAGTTTGCGAAAAATATAAGTGACCATGCGCGCACCCACCACTTCATGCCCGTGAAATGTCCATCCGTGTTCTTTCTCAAAGCGCTTGGTGGCGGGCTTGCCGATGTCATGCAGGATGGCAGCCCAGCGCAGCCACAAATCGTTGCTCACGCGGCAGAGGTTATCCAGCACTTGCAGCGTGTGATAAAAATTGTCTTTGTGCCCGCGTCCTTCTATGTGCTGCGCGCCTTGTAACGCAATCATTTCAGGAAAAAACAATTTCAGCAAGCCGGTATCAAACAATAATTTAAAACCAACGGAAGGGATAGGCGTGAGGATGATTTTATTTAGCTCATCGGTGATGCGCTCCATTGAAATAATGTCGAGGCGCGGGGCATTGCGCGTGATGGCATGCAATGTCGAAGATTCAATTCTGAAATCAAGTTGAGTGGCAAAGCGGATGGCGCGTAACATGCGCAACGGGTCATCGCTGAATGTGATGTCAGGGTCGAGCGGAGTTTTAATGATGCGCTGTTCAAGATGCTCCACCCCGCCAAAAGGGTCGAGCAGTTCGCCAAAGTTGTGCTTGCAAAGACTGATAGCAAGCGCATTAATCGTGAAATCCCTGCGGTGCTGGTCGTCTTGCAGTGTGCCGTCTTCCACGATGGGCTTGCGGGAATCGCGGCTGTAGGATTCTTTGCGCGCGCCTACAAACTCCACTTCGAGGTCGCCCACTTTGAACATCGCAGTGCCGAAGTTTTTAAACACTGCAACTCCCGGCTTGGGCGTGAATTTCTTTGCCACCCGCTGTGCAAAATCAATGCCGCTGCCGATGCACACAATGTCAATATCCTGCGTGGGGCGGTTGAGTATTAAATCACGCACATAACCGCCCACGAGATAGCTGTCAATGCCCGTTTCGGCAGAAACTTCCGCAGCGGCATCAAACACCACGCGCTCGATGGGATGTATTTTATGAAGCAGGTCGGCTATCAACTTTCAGAAAAAATCTGCGGCAAATTTAACAACAGCCCGTCAGCTAATAATTTAATTTACAGAGTTTAAAGTAAGAAGTTTTGAGAGGGCTAAAATTCAAGTTGCTAATACAACTTCGTATAGTAAAAGGAATTGAATTTATTTGACGACTGTCCTACAAAACGATGAGTCGTATTGAATGTTTACAGATTTTCCGAATATCACTCGAAATCGTAAGAGAAAATGAGGTCGTCTGATTTAATTTCGTTTTCATCACTTATCAAAACAGCCCGTTCGACCAATGCTTTTAACTCCCTGACATTGCCTGGCCACGGGTATATCGTTAACCTCATTTCTGCTTCCTTAGCAAAAGTTTTCAGCAGCATACTATTTTTTCTACAAAACTCTTTTAAGAAATGCCTCGCCAACGTCAACACATCATTTTCCCTATCGCACAAAGGCGGCATGTGAATCATAAAACCCTGAAGTCTGAAGAACAAATCTTCACGGAACTTGCCTGC
The DNA here is from genome assembly GCA_034440455.1 of Chitinophagales bacterium. GTDB lineage: Bacteria > Bacteroidota > Bacteroidia > Chitinophagales > CAIOSU01 > JAWXCB01. The sequence goes on along the minus strand of JAWXCB010000021.1, from coordinate 12,784 downwards.
TTTAACATTTTCCCACAAGTTCTTATTTGTTGCAGCGATGATGCGCACATCAAGCACTATTTCTTTGTTGCTTCCCAACCTGCAAATTTTATTCTCTTGCAAAACGCGCAGCAACTTCGTTTGAAAATTAATATGCAGATCACCAATTTCATCTAAGAAAATTGATCCGCCCATCGCTTCTTCAAACTTTCCAATCCTTCGTTCTATTGCGCCAGTGAATGCGCCTTTCTCGTGACCGAACAATTCACTCTCAATCAAATCTTCCGGGATTGCAGATACATTTACGGGCACAAATGCCTTCTTTCGCCTGGGTGAATTATTATGCACCGCTTGCGCTACCAGTTCTTTGCCTGTTCCGCTATTTCCTGTGATGAGCACGGTGACATTGCTTTTCTCAACTTTCTGAATCAGGCGGAGAACTTGCAGAATCGCCTTGCTCTCTCCTACTATATCGCTATATCTGCCGCGGTCTAAAATTTTATCGCGTAGTAAACTGATTTCTTTTTTAAGATTGATTTTTACGCTCAGGTCTTTCACGCAATTCCTCAGTTTTTCAATTGCCCTTTCATTTTTAATGATGTAGCCGCTCACCCCGATTTCATAGGCATCTATCACCACTTCGGGATTTATCGCGCCAGAAAAAAAAATTGTAGGAATCTCCACATTAAAATTTCTGATTTGTTTCAACACTTCAATGCCATCTTTTCCAGGCAAACTATGGTCTATCGTAATGATATCCGGATTAAGATAGAGGTTATTGAAAAAATCTTCCCCTGTTTGGAATAACGTGACTTTTGAATTACCGTCTTGCTCCAGCGCTTTTTGAATCACAGAGCCGAAGATGGCATCATCTTCGACCACAAATATTTTATTTTGAAACAGTTGTTCCATGCGCTGTATTCGGTTTGAACTGTAATACGCTTAGGTGCTCTGTATGTTCGGCTCGAAAATATCTTTAAAAAGCAACCTATCTCATCTTGTCACGTATAGAAAATGATTAAAACACAGACCTCTATGCGCTTACCAAATTCATTCCTGTTAAATATCATGAGTTTCATTTTCTGTATCGGAATTATATTGAGCAGCACGTCTAACTCTACAGCTGCGATATTCAGCACATATAAAACCGGAAGGTACAATCAGCAAGAGATTTGGAAACCTTTCTATCCGGGCAACATTATCAAAGAAGGGGATACCGTTGTAATTAAGAATGACATTGTACATAATGTGGATGTGGTAGTAAAAGGCACAATAATAATTCAGGAAAACGCAAGCCTGCTTGGCGATAAAAATGTAATCATCGTGAAAACCGGAACGCTTTTAAATTTCGGTAAATCTAAATTTGGACTGCTCACCAACAGAGGGGCTATCTATAACCAGCAAAATCTTGAAATAACAATGGATTTTGTCAACTCAGGAAATATCATAAATCACAGGGAAATACAAGTGGGCAATATGCTCGATAACACAGGATTGCTTACCGGCAAAGGCGGGGATATTTCCGCAAACGGCAAATTTGTAAACTCGCGCACCGGTTCAATTAAAGGGAACCTTGATGTTTGTTCAAATAATTTTCTGAATGTAGAAGGCGGCACAATTGATATGGAAACCACTACTTTCTGCGGCAATCCAATTTTTAACAGCAACACCCTGTTCTCAAAAGCCAGCAACCCGTTGCACTTTGATAAATCCGCATCTGGAGTTTCCGTACGAACGGGTAAATACACGCCTTTCTGATTTTTTCAGATAGCCTATTTGAGAGTTCTTTAGCTTGAATCCCGTGAGATTATGCGGCAAAACAAAACAACTCGCATTTAAAATTGGTTAAAGCCTTTTATATGGAAAGACAGACTTTATCCGAACCATTAACAACTTTGGGCTAAAGTTCGTCTGCATCTTTAATTTTTTAACGGCAATGAAAGCTCTTGATTGTCAACCAAGGGTAGTTCTAAAAAAATGCGCATTTTGATTTACTTCATCCTATCCCTAAAGGGAAAAAAGGTTAAAGGTAATTTTCAAAACTGTCCTCAACTTAAAACGGGTATCCGATGAGAATACCAAAAAGAATCAGTCTTTTTTCTCCTTCAGCGAAAACTCATGCAGAAAACTGATGCGGAATGTATGTGTCTTTGTATAAACATAACCAGGATTATTCATCTGCCTGAAGATATTCATGTAAGCGAAAGCGGCAGTAAATCCTTTTGCGAGGCGATAACTGAATCCGGCAATAAACCGGTTTTGCTCAAATACATTATAGACAATCGTTTTTCCCGATTGCAGAAAAATTTCATCATTGACAAAACACTTGAGCGGGTTTTTCTTCTCCCCGATTCTTGCCAGCGTATATTCTAACCCAAAACGGTAACGATAGCGCATAGTAAAGTTGTAGCCCTCCGCTAATTCTCCGCTTGCAGTGTTTCGCGTAAAGCGCTCCTCCACCCTGAAACGGTGTACAATTCCAAGGTTCTTTGCTTTTTCAAATTGCTGCTTGTAAAAAAACCAAGTTTCAGGACGCAACTCGTGTACAAGCAGTCCATTTTGGTTATTAAAAAAAATGACAAAGCCCTGTCCGATTGACCAGTTTTCGCCAATATTAAATAATCCATAAGTGCGCACCACATTTTGTGAAACGCTTGTGGGGTCAAGGTTGAAGCGTGGGTTGTATTCAGCCACCATGTTCCATTTATTGTTGAATTTGATGGTTTCGGAAAAATCAAACCACAGGAGTTTGGCAGTGCGAATTTCTTTTTCAGGCGTGCTGCCTGTGCTTTGGGAGAAAAGTTGAAATGCGTTCAATAGAATCGCAATGCAAAATACTATTGCAACGTGAAGTTTCATTTTGGGTTGGATTTAAACACAGCGTTATGTCTGCATTTGCGCTGTTTGACAAAACGCGCAACATTATCTTTAATTCAGGGATAATATTTTCTCGATTTTCTTCACCGCGATATGATAGGATGCGTGTAATGCGCCTTCCGATGTGCCGGTGATGGCAGCAATTTCTGTGTAATCTTTTTCTTCGTAATAGCGCAGGATGAAAACCGCTTTTTGTTTTTCGGGTAATTGAGCGACCGCGCGTTCAAGCTTCATATAGATTTCCTCTCCCGAAATGTAGTGTCCGTTGTCAATGGCTTTCACCAAATATTCTCCGGCTTCATCAAGCGAGATATTTGCCTGACTGCATTTTTTCTTAAGATGATTCAGCGATTCGTTGGTGGCGATGCGATAAAGCCAGGTGTAAATACTGCTTTGATAATGAAACGTGTCAAGATGCTCCCACGCTTTGATAAATACATTTTGCGTGATGTCTTTCGCATCATCATAATCAACCACCATTCTGCGCACATACCAATACAGCCGCTCTTTGTATTGCTTAATGACAAGATTGAATGCCTCGCTGCGTGTCGAAGCATCCTGCAAGCGAAGCATCAATAGTTTATCTGAAAGACGGAACATGCAAACACGTTAGATAGGATTTAGGGCGGGTAAAAGTAATAAATGAATTTTCCTTTTTTTGAAATTATTTGTTTCCTTCCCTGAATAAAAATGCGCATTTTGGTGGAAAATTCCTGCATGAGAAAACATCTTATTCCACTCTCGGTCATTTTCGGATTGTATTTATTAATCCAATCGTGTTCTCCTGCTGCCAACGAAGTTGTTCTCTATGTTACTGTTGACCAGGTGTATGCCGAGCCGGTGCTGCGTGATTTTGAAAAGAAGACCGGAATCAAGGTGAAAGAAATTTTCGACACCGAAGAAACAAAGTCAACCGGAATTTTAAATCGCCTGATTGCGGAAAAAGACAATCCGAAATGCGATGTATTTTGGAGTGGCGACCCGATGCGCACAGAAGTGTTGAAGGGGGAAAATATTCTTGCAGTATATGCTCCCAAAAATGCAAAAGACATTCCTGTAACATTCAAAGACAAGGATGGATATTGGGTGGGATTTTCAGCGCGGTCGCGCGTGTTGATTTACAATAAAAATCTGCTGACAAAAGAAACTGCGCCTCAATCTATTTTCGATTTGACGAAAGAAGAATTTCGTGGGAAAGTCGCGATTGCAAATCCGCTGTTTGGCACCACTACTTTTCATGTCGCATCTTTATTTGAAGCATTGGGCGATTCAGCAGCGCAAACATTTATGGATAGTATGAAAGCAAATGATGTGAAACTGCTGTCGAGCAATGGCGATGTGAAGCGCAGAGTGAGCAAAGGAGAAATCGCCTGCGGGCTTACCGATACGGATGATGCTTTCGGAGCTATTCTTTCCGGTGAACCTGTTGATATGATTTTCTTAGATCAGGATAGTCTCGGTTCTTTAATTATGCCAAATACAGTAAGCCTCATTGCAAATTCACCAAATTCAGAAAACGCAAAAAAGCTGATTGAATATTTACTTGAAAAGGAAACCGAATCGAAACTGGCGCATTCGTGCGCGCAGATTCCGCTGCGGGCTGGCGTGAACACACCCGAATATGTTCCTACTATTGAAACGATTCGTCCGATGCAGATTGATTATACTATCACGGCTAAAAAGCTCGAAGCGATTCAACCGTTCATTAAAAACTGGATTGAAAACTGGTAATGCTTATCTCCAAGTTGTCTTATTAACTTAATTTTGAAATGATTTTAAAACACTGAAAATGACACGAGAATCCCTGATAAAGCGCACCCTAACCACGCTTGAAAAACTTCCGCAGGAAAAAGTGAGCGAGGTGGCAGACTATGTGGAATTCATCTTCAAAAAATATGAGGAAGAAATTCTGCAAAAGGGAATTGAAAAGATTGTAAGCGAATCAAAGACTTTCAGTTACCTGAAAGATGAGGAAGACCTCTACACTGTGAACGAACTGAAGGAAAAATACAAATGAAAAAGGGCGACATTATCCTTGTTCCTTTTCCATTCAATGATCTTAGTGGAAGCAAAAATCGTTCCGCCCTCATACTTGCGGCAACAGAGATAGATGTAACAGTTGCTTTTATTTCCACACAAACGCAATGGAAGGAAGACGGGGATATACTCTTGAATCCCGATGTTCATCATGGGCTGAAAAATATTTCTTTATTCGTCCTTTCAAAATTTGCAACTCTTGATAAAGAAATTGTAATCGGAAATCTTGGCTCGCTTGATTTAGAAACCATGAAACAAGTGAACGAAAATCTGAAAAAGATTTTGGGCATCTAATCTTTTTAGTTTACTAAATCTCATCAGTTGAAACTCACTGGTAAATTATTGTACGGCTTTGTCCTCTTTTTATTTCTTGTACTCGCGGTTGCTCCACTCGTGTTTACTTTTTTAAGTAGTTTCTCAAATGAAGGACAATTCACTTTTAAAAATTACGAAGCTGTATTTCAGAAAGATAAATTACTGCTGCTTTGGAACAGTTGCGTTATCGCTGCTTTAATTGCGGCTATCTCAACAATAATTGGCGGAGTCATTGGCTGGATAATCAGCAAAACGGATGTGCCGCTTTCAACCATTTTCAAGCTGGCATTTTTGCTTCCGCTTTTCGTGTCGCCCTATTATTTTGCCGTGGCATGGAAAGATGTGTTTAGCATTCTGGGTATCAGTGGGCTGCAAGGTAAAAACGGGATTGTGCTGTTCATTCACTCCTTGTGTTATTTTCCCTTGCCGATGCTGATTATTGCCGCTGCTTTTACAAACATCAACCGTAATATTATCGAAGCAGGATTGATGACGGCAAGCAGGGTGCGAGTTCTGTTTTCATTAGAAGTGCCGCTGATAAAACAAGCTTTTTTTTCTTCTTTTATTCTTGTGTTCATTCTTTCCATCTCTGAAGTTGCAGTGGCAACATATTTTCTTGTGCCGACCTTCGCGTCAGACATCTTCATCCAGTTTTCGGCATTTTACAATCACGCGGGAGCAATCGCTTCTTCTACTCTGCTCCTATTAATTTGCCTCGCGCTGCTCGCGTTTGAATATTCCTACTTCATGAAAGCGCCTTTTCTCAGCATTGGTACGAAAGGAAATCCAACGAATAAAATTCAACTCAAGACGCTTCGCATTCCGGTGATGCTTGCTTTGCTTGCGTTTTGGGTGGTTGTGATTTTACTTCCGATTTTCGGTTTAGCATATCAGGCTTTCAAAGCGCCCCCTGAATTTTCACAGGTGCGCCAAAATATTATTGAGACGGAAGGCGGTGGTGAAACTGGATTTTATGTGAAGCGGGCGCTTGACTTGTTGCTGCCTGTGATTCCCGAATCATTGCTTTATGCAGCGATTGGCGCGAGTGTTATTTGTATCCTTGGATTTGTGTTCGCTTACTTCGCACAACGAAAAAGCTATCATTTTTTCGATGCAGTTCTGCTCGTGGTATTTGCAATTCCTGCAACAGTATTTGGCATCGCGCTCATCAAATTTTACAATCGCCCGGTGCTTGATTCTGTTTATTCTTCCTTCCTGATTATCGTGATTGCCTACGTGGGAAGATTTACATTCATCGCCTCAAAAGTGATGAGTCACGCTATCGGGAAAGTGCCGTTCAGCTTAGAGCAATCTGCGATGCTTGCGGGAGCAAGTCCACTGCAACGCATCGGGAAAATTTTATTCCCGCTCATCGCGGAAGGATTTTTTGCTGCGTTTATTATCAGCTTTGTGTTTTGCCTTGGCGAAGTGGGAACAACGATTGTGGTGTATCCACCCGGCAGTTCGCTGCTTCCCATTAAAATCGCCACCGCGATGCACAGTACGCCTGAAGGACTGATGAGCGGGATGGTATTTGTTGCGCTGATGATTACCCTGGCGGCATTGACATTGTTATTTGCGGGTTATTCTTTTATTTCGAAAAACAAATCATGGAAGCAAGCATAGTTTTTGAAAATGTCTCTTTTGGTTACGGAAAGAAAAAACTGTTTGAAGAACTCAGTTTCAAAATTTCAGGAAACAAACTCACCTGCCTGCTCGGAAGCACGGGCAGCGGCAAGACAACTATCCTGCGTATGATTGCGGGATTGGAAATTCCTGCAAAAGGAAAAATTTACATCAATGAAAAACTGGTTGCGGGTGAAGGAGCTTTTATTTCACCTGCGGAAAGAAAAGTCGGACTAATCTTTCAAGACCTTGCATTGTGGCCCCATTTCACCGTGCAGAAAAACATTGCATGGGGATTGAAAAATAAAAAGGCGGATGATGCGGATGAAAAAGTGTTTGACATGCTCGACACATTCAATATCCGCAGCCTTGCAGACCGCTACCCGCATGAACTGTCGGGAGGGCAACAGCAGTTGGTTGCGCTTGCACGCTCTTTAGTTCTGGAACCCAAAATTTTGTTGCTGGATGAACCGCTCTCCAATCTTGACAGCAAGATGAAGTCTGTTGTAATGGATTACATGCTTGAATTAAAACAGCAATTCGATATTACGCTTGTCTATGTAACCCATGACCATCGCGATACGGAAGAATTAGCTGATGAAATTATTTTAATCACAGAGAATGGCGAAGTTGCTTTGGCAGGAGAAAAAGAAACCGTTCTTGCTGCTGCCGAGTTTAAAATTCAATTTGGAATTTGATTCTAAAGCGCGTGATGGGTATTAGAACTTCACTACGCGCATCACATCTGTTCTTCCTTTGCCGCTTGTGCGCACGAAATAGACGCCCTGTTGAAGTACATCTAAATTCTTGAATTCAAAATCGTGAAAGCGCAGATCGCCAAGGTATTGTTCCTGGCGAGAAATAATTCTGCCGAGCGCATCAAAGATTTCAACAGAATACTTGCCTTCATCATCGGCAAAAAGCATCACATGCAACTGTTCATCAAATGGATTGGGATAAGCAACGGGCAACATCTCTTGGAAGTAAGGCGAACCTTCTTTTTCCTGCATCTTCAAAAATGCAAGACGAAAATCAGGAATACCATTCCCGTACAACTCATCAGGATTAGTGTAACGAGAAGCGCTTTGTAAAATCTGTTGAATGATTTCCATGTTAGGCTTGTCATAAAATGCCTGCCAAAAACAAGTGACAAGTCCCGCAGTGATAGGAGAAGCAAAGGAGGTTCCGTTTCCGGTTGTAAGGCTTCCGCTGCGACTTACGAACACTGCGTCCTTTCCCTGCGCAGCAACATCAGGCTTCACCCTGCCATCAGAGGAAGGTCCTTGTGAACTGAAGGAAGCATAGTTTTCCTGCGGGTCAACTGCGCCAACTGCAATTACATTGTTCGCATCCGCAGGTGTGCTGATATATTTCCAGGGAGCGTTGCCATTATTTCCTGCGCTGGTCACTACAATCATTCCCGTCTCAACAGCTTTATCGGCTGCGTGAGTAACAACAGCAGTCTTGCCGTCAAGCGTTGCGTAAGAATAATTCATCGCGGTATCGTTGAACGTGCTGTAGCCCAACGAAGAGTTGATTACGTCAACGCCTGCACTGTCGGCAAATTCTGCACCTGCCGCCCAGTTGTATTCTTCGATGCGAAATTCAGAACGCGCATCTTCTGTGCGGATGAGCCAATAATGTGCCGCGGGCGCAGTGCCTACCAATTCACCGGGAAGGTTTGCAGCCATTGTTGAGAGCACCTGCATACCGTGCGTGCTTTCGATGAAAACACTGTCATCCTGTCCTCCAACAAAATCTTTGTAACCGAGAATTCTGTCGTTCAACCAAAGGCTGTCAAAAGCGGAAATTGTATTCACCCGAAAAAATCCCGCATCAAGCACAGCTACTGTCATTCCATCTCCGCGGAAACCCAGTTCGTGCAGATATTCGCCATTCATCATGTTGATTTGGTTGAACCCGTTTCCGTACAACTCTTCATCAAAAGCAAGATTTGAAGTAAGCACGGGTGAGCTAATCATCGGGTAAGATTCAATGCCTGATGAATCAATCGTGTCGTATCGCGAGTATGCTGCGACAGCTTCAATAAAACTTACAAAGGGAAGCGAATCAATTTGCTCAAGTATCGCTGAGTCAGTAGTTTCCACACATACACCATTCATCCATTTTGACTTTATCAGAATCTTTGCGCCTGTATTTTTTACGCTGCTGACATACGAAGGCGTAACGGGTAAATCGGATTCTTGGATAGAAATATTCTGGCGACTCCTTCTGTCTATTGATTTCTGAGAAAGAAATTCATACGGACGCTCAACGGAGAATGGATTATTGTTTTTGTCTGAAAACTGAATCCAGAATTTGTGATAAACTCTTGTGGTTACAATTGAATCTTGCGCAAAAGTTTCAGAGGGAATGAGAATCAAAAAGAAAAAAAACAAACGATGCATGTTGGTGATGATTATTCCAAATCAAGGAGATAAATAAAATTACACAACACTCAACACTCCTCCCTCAACACACAATTCTCCACACACCACACTCAACACACGCTCCTCAGTTCCCGTAGCTATTAATTGTCATGGTGAGAATGAATCCGCTTTCAGGATTTGTCCAAGGGCGCGTGATGTCACCGTTTTTCTCGAGAGCTAAAAAATATTTGTAAACCATCCCTACATTCTTTGCATACTTCTCCACGGAGTTTACTTTCTCAATTAAACTTTCATAATCCTGCTGTGTTACAGTAATCGTTGAATCAAACTGCATTCCGTTGATTGTTTCCGAAACATCCACCGTTGTGTTGGTATATTCCCAATCTTCCAGATACCAATTCGCATCTATAATATCAACGTATTGATTTCCCATCCAAGCCTGATCTTCCTTTGGGGGAAATAACAATTTTACAAAGCGCTGGTTTTCCTCGTTCACCTCCAGCGTAGTAGTTGTAATCACTAATGACCACACATCGCTCAACACCCATCCTTGCGAAGAATCCGCCCTGTGATACCTTAAAAGTTTAAATGCCTCGCGTCCGCTTCCGTCAATGAACGAAGAATCTACAACGTATTTTTTTTGATACTGAAACGTGTCAGAGGTTTCCGTGAAATCATCAAACACAATCGAGTCCACATCATAAATCACAAAGTGCCCGATTTGGTTGGGATAGTATTCATATTTGAAATCAAGTACGACATCTTCCGTTTTTTCACACGAAGAAAAGATTGCCATGCAAAAAGCAAGCGCAACAAACACAGGGGTTTCTGAAAAAGCTTTTATCATACAATTAATTTAACTCGAAACTTGATTGAATAATTCCACCGCCCAGCACATCATTTCCTTCATAAAACACTGCCGATTGCCCGGGGGCTATCGCGCGCACTTTTGAATTGAACTCCACCCGCAAACGATTTTCCTCCTTGTAAATGATGCTCATCGCACCTGCATCATTCGAACGTATCATCGTGAGCGCTTCAGTCCCTTCGGGTATTGCGGCATACTTCACCATGTTCATCTTGCCCACGTACATTCCGTTGCGCTTCAATTCGTCTTCGTAGCCAAGCACTACGGTATTTGTCGCTGCGACAATCTCCGTCACGTACATCGGCTCCCCTGTTGCCACACCAAGTCCGCGTCTCTGCCCTATCGTATAAAACGGGTAGCCATCATGTTGTCCAAGAACTTCACCTGCCCTGTTTACGAAATTTCCACCCCTTACGTTGTCCTCTAAATTCTTCACCTTCCGTTTTAAAAATCCACGATAATCATTGTCAGGCACAAAGCAGATTTCATAGCTCTCACTTTTCTTCGCAAGTTCTTTGTAACCCCAATCTTCCGCCATCTTGCGTATTTCTTTTTTCCGCAATCCTGCAAGCGGAAAAATCGTGCGGCTCAGGCATTGCTGGCTCACGCCCCACAATACATAAGACTGGTCTTTGTCTTCATCAAGCCCGCGTGAAATCACATAGCGGTCATTCTCTTTTCTTAATTGGGCATAATGCCCGGTGGCGATATATTGACAACCCATCGCATCTGCTCTGCGCAAAAGCGATTCCCACTTGATGTGCGTGTTGCAAAGCACACAAGGGTTCGGTGTGCGCCCCGCAAGATATTCATCCACGAAATTGTCAATTACATAATCGCCAAACTCGCTGCGGATGTCAATGATATAATGCGGAAATCCCAAGTCAACAGCAACCTGCCGCGCATCGTTAATGGAATCAAGGCTACAGCATCCGGTTTCTTTTTTTGTGCCGCCTGAATTCGCATAGTCCCACGTTTTCATGGTGATGCCCACCAACTCATAACCCTGCTTATGCAAAAGAATTGCAGCAACGGTGCTGTCAATTCCACCGCTCATGGCGACTAAAACTTTTCCCTTTGAGGCTGTCACTACTTAGCTGATTAATTTTTAAACAAGAACCAAAGTTAAGTTCATTCTGAGATTTAAGATTATCGGGGTTATTTCCCGTTAAAATGCCGTGCGAAATACATGGAAATTTAACTATAAAATCAAGTTTAACACTGAACTGTCAGTTTACTATGCAACCATTAGTTATTACTTTGAGCCTTTCTTATTTTACTATCTTAGTGCTTGTTTTTTGCCCACAATCCCACCCAAATGAAAATTTTTAATTCTCTCGTCATTTTTATTCTGAGCGCAGTAACGCTTTTCGGTCAGGTTCCGCAAGGAATAAAGTATCAGGCAATCGCACGCAATGAAGGCGGGAGCATACTTGCTAATCAACAAATTACTGTGCGGGTTACAATTCTTGACAGTGCGCAGGGAGGGTTAAATGTATTTTCTGAAATTCATAAATCAGGCACAAATCAATTCGGGTTGTTTAACGTGAGCATCGGGCAGGGAATCAATCCCACGGGAACATTCAGCAATATTCCATGGGCAACCGGAAATAAGTGGCTGCAAATTGAATTTGACCCGGTTGGCGGTTTGAATTTTCAATTAATGGGAATCTCTGAATTGCTTTCTGTTCCCTATGCGCTCTATGCAGGCAACGGTGGAGGTTCGGGAGGTGCGACAATTTCCAGTGTGCAATTTGACCCGAATTCAAATCAACTTACTATTACAGAATCGGGAGCAAATTTCAATACAACAATTACTGAAGAAACAGATGATTTGTCAGACAATGTGTTGAATGACCTCGCGGATGTGAATACTGCTGCTCCGGTTATCAATCAAATTTTAAAATGGAATGGAACTGAATGGGCGGCAAGCACGGACGAAACGAATGACCAAAACCTCGCTATCATCAACAATCAACTCAGTATCACAAGTGGTAACTCCATTGACCTCACGCCTTTTCTTGATAACACCGATAGTCAGGTTTTATCCTACAATCCGACAACACATATCCTTACTTTGCAAAATGGAGGCACGGTTGATTTAACCGATTTGCTCAATGATGCGGATGCCAATCCACTGAATGAAATTCAGGATTTGTCGCTCAACGGAAATCAACTTTCGTTAACCAACAGTTCAATAACAATTACACTACCCTCAAACACAGGAAACGGAATTGATAGCACGATTGACAACGGAAATGGCACTCTCACTTTTCTCTACACAGATGGATCTTACTTCACTACTTCTGATTTGACAGGTCCGCAAGGTCCTACGGGTGCGAATGGCGTGGATGGCACAAACGGTATAGATGGAATTGATGGCACGCAAGGTCCGCAAGGAATTCCCGGATTAGACGGTCTGAACGGACAAGATGGAAATGGAATTGACACTACCATTGACAACGGAAATGGAACACTTACTTTTCTTTATTCTGATGGCTCAACTTTTACAACTGCAAATCTCACAGGACCAGCCGGAGCGCAAGGTTCCGCTGGTGCAAATGGTATTGATGGTGCTCAAGGCTCGCAAGGAATTCCCGGATTAGATGGACTCAACGGACAAGATGGTCAAAATGGAAATGGCATTGACAGCACGATTGACAACGGAAACGGAACGCTTACTTTCCTTTAT
>JAWXCB010000020.1:0-35878 GCA_034440455.1 Chitinophagales bacterium | reverse complement strand
CACCAAAGCCGCCTCCGCCAAGCCACGGTCCGCCCAAGCCACCGCCTGAGCGCCCGCTGCCGGAGTAGGTGGAGTGCTTATTGCGATTGAGGATTGCAGAGAGGAAGATGAAAAACAGGATGAGGCAAATCATCAGGATGAGGAAGTGTTTATCTGATTTTGGCTGGATGTCGTCAGCCTTGAATTTGCCGGTTGATAGCTGGATGATAACGGTTGTTGCCTTGTCAAGCGCGTCATAAAATCTGCCCTGGCTGAAATCGGGAATGATGTAATTCTCTACGATGCGCTTGGCGAGGATGTCGGGGATGACATCTTCCAAGCCATAGCCCACAGCGATGAAGGCATCGCGCTGACCTGCGCCCCCCGTGGGTTTGATGAGCACCACCACTCCGTTATCAAACTTTCCCTGCCCCACGCCCCATTTTTCACCAAGGCGAAATGCAAAGTCAGAAGCATCAGTGCCGCCTAAATCATCCACAATCACAACGGTGATTTGATTGGAAGTGGAATCATTGAACGCGACTAATTTCTTTTCCAACAAATCTGTTTCCTGCCTGCTGAGAAAATCGGGAAACTCCTTCGACAGATTATTTACGAGCCGTTGCGGTTTGGGGCGTTCAGGAAGGTCAGCGGCTTGTAAATATTGAATACACAGGAAGAGACAAAGAAAAACTGCAAAAGCGTTTTTCCAATTCCTGATTCCTAATTCGTAATTCTTCATTTGAAGGATACCTCGTTTGGGAGTTCATTTTTGTCGCCCGGCTGCTGCGGAAAAAACTGTTGCAATTGCTCGCCAATTAACCCGATGACTTTTACCAAGCCTTCAGCATAGTTGCCTTTTGAGAAATATTCTACGAGCAGGTCTCTTTCCTTTTCCCAGAAGTCGCTGCCTACTACATCGTGAATGCCTTTATCGCCAATGATTGCGAGCTTGCGGTCTTTCACTGCGGCATAGATGAGCGCGCCCGTGCGGAGTTTTGTTTTCTGCATTTTTAATTTCAGAAAAACTTCTTCAGCGCGCAGCAGCGCGTCTTTGCTGGTGTGGTCTTCCAGATGCACACGGATTTCACCCGAAGTGCCGCGCTCAGCTTTCTGAATAGCTTTTACGATTTGTTCCTGCTGCGATTGATTGAGCAGTGATGTTGCCGAAGACATAATTAGAATGCTACTTTAGGAGCTTTTTCCGAGCCGGCATCAGCCTGGAAGTAGCCTTTCTTTTCAAAGCCAAACCAGCTGGAATACGCCACCTGCGGAAACTTGCGGATGTATGCGTTGTAATCCTGCGCGGCTTCGTTGAATTTGTTGCGCTCTACGTTGATGCGGTTTTCTGTGCCTTCCAACTGCGCCTGAAATTCAGAAAAATTTTGCGTTGCTTTTAAATCGGGATATTTTTCAATCGTTACCAGCAGGCGCGACAATGCTCCCGACAACTGCGTTTGCGCTTCCTGAAATTGCTGAATGGCTTCGGGCGTAAGGTTCTCTGCATTTACGGTGATGCCCGTGGCTTTCGCTCTTGCATTCACCACAGCTTCCAGTGTTCCGCGCTCATATTCAGCAACGCCTTTCACTGTTTCAATCAAATTGGGAATGAGGTCAGCCCTGCGCTGATAAGCGCTTTCGACATTTGCCCATTGCGCGGTGACGGCTTCTTCTTTTGAAACCATGCTGTTGTAGCTGCATGAACTGAGGGACATTGCAAAAATGGCAAGGAGAGAAAACTGAAATTGTTTTTTCATTTTCATTTTTAGATTTAGGATTCAAAATTATTTATTCCCGAGAGGATTGAATGAATTATTTTGGGCGTGAAATTTCCGTGGATTGAATATTGCAGTTAACACAAGGTTTCTTTTAAAAAATAAACTTGAAGGCATCGGGTGGTTCACGTATGAAACAATGCTGCGCATCACGCGCAATCACCCTGAACACCGGTTCTTTTTTTTCTTCGACAGGAAGTTTGAGGAAGAATTTGTTTTCTCGAAAAACGTAACGCCTCTTATCCTGCATCCGCAGTCGCGGCATCCGGTGCTGTGGTATTGGTGGTTTGAACAGGCTGTTCCTGCTGCGCTGAAAAAAGTAAATGCAGACTTGTTCATTTCAACAGATGGATTTCTTTCGCTGAAAACGGATGTGAAAACATTGCTCGTAATACACGACATCGCGTTTGAACATTTCCCGCAGCATGTGGGAATGCTCACGAGAAAATATTTACAGCATTACTCTCCGCTGTTTGCCAAACGCGCGCAGCGCATCGCTACCGTTTCAGAATTTTCAAAGCAAGATATTATTCGCACGTATGGAATTGAGCAAAGCAAAATAGATGTAGTGGGAAACGGAGCGCGTGAAATCTATCGTCCAAAGAGTGAGCTGGAAATTGCGGCAGCAAGAAATAAATTCGGAATCAGTGGGGCGTATTTTATGTATGCCGGAGCAATTCAGCCAAGAAAAAATCTTGCAAATATTTTCCATGCGTTTGATGCCTTTAAGGAAAAGAATCCCGGTAATGTGCAACTCGTGATTGCCGGCAGAAAGGCGTGGAAGTTTAAAGAGGCATTGGATGTTTATGAGTCAATGACAAACAAGGCAGATGTGCTATTTACGGGGCATCTTTCTTCTGAAGATTTAGCGAGTTTAATGGCGGGAGCGATAGCATTATTGTACGTTTCCCTATTTGAAGGATTTGGAATTCCAATAATTGAAGCGATGAATTGCGGCACTCCTGTGATTACATCCAATGTCAGTTCCATGCCGGAAGTGGCAGGTGATGCGGCTTTGCTCGTGCAGCCTGAATCTGTAAGTGAGATTGCCGAAGCGATGGAAAAGATTTTAAAAGACACAATGCTGCGGAAAGATTTGATTGAGAAAGGATTCGTTCAGAAAGAAAAATTCAGTTGGGATAAGACGGCAGACGCACTTTGGATTTCAGCAGAAAAGATTCTCTATCAATAATTCAAATCATTGCCGTTTTAGGTAAACACTTCTAATTTTAGCAGTATGAAAAGCGAACAAATTTACCGCCAGCCGCCCCGCACCGCAATGGAAATTTTTAATTTGCTTCCTGAAGGCACATTATGCGAAGTGGTCGAAAATCAATTGTATAGGAGTCCAGCACCAAACAGGAAACATCAGGATATTTCAATGACAATCTCCACAGCGATTTACAATTTTATCAAAAGCAGCCAAGCGGGAAAAGTGTACTCAGCGCCCATTGATGTTTTCATTGAGCCGAATAAAAATGCGTTGCAGCCCGACATCGTTTTCGTTTCCAATGAAAATGCATCTATCCTGAGCGACAGGGGCATTGAAGGCGCTCCTGACTTAGTCATTGAAATACTAAGCAAAGGGAACGCAGAGCAGGACACCATTAAAAAGAAAGTAGTTTATGAACGCTGCGGAGTAAAAGAGCTTTGGTACGTTGACCCGATGAAGGGTCATGCTTATGGATTTATTCTGGAAAAGGGAAAGTATCGCTCTGTTAGTAAGCCCTCAAAAATAATTTCGCTCCATATGATGGAGTTGAAGATTAATCTCAGCAAAGAATTATAGAGCGCTTGTTACAGTTTTATCTCGCGCATAAAGTCCACCGTCACCTGAATGTCATCATAGAGGTAGCGGTCTTTGTCGAGAAAAGGAACAACCTTCCGGTAGTCTGCTTTTATTTTTTCAATCAGCGGTGAGCTTTTCAGCGGCTTACGTAAATCGAGCGCTTGCATCGCAGTAAGAAATTCAATCGCCAATACTTTTTCGATGTTGTACACAATCTTGTAGCATTTCACGGCTGCATTTGCACCCATGCTCACATGGTCTTCTTGTCCGTCAGAAGAAGTAATCGTGTCAACCGATGCGGGTGTTGCGAGTTGTTTGTTCATGCTGACAATCGCTGCGGCTGTGTATTGCGGAATCATCAAGCCTGAATTCAATCCGGAATTCTCAATGAGAAACGGAGGTAATCCTCTTTTGCCGGAAACAAGTTGAAAGGTTCTTCTCTCGGAAATGCTTGCGAGTTCCGCCATTCCCATTCCAAGATAATCAAGAGAAAGTGCGAGCGGCTCGCCATGAAAATTTCCACCCGAAAGAATTTTGTCTTCCTCCGGGAAAATGAGTGGATTGTCGGTAACTGAATTTATTTCCGTTTCAAAAACCTGTTCGACATGCTCAATCACTCCGCGCACTGCTCCATGCACTTGCGGCACACAGCGGAATGAGTAAGGGTCTTGAATATTGTTCTTCGCTTGGTTTGCAATTTCGCTTCCTTTCAAAAACTCCAACACGCTTTTTGCGGACTCCATCTGTCCTTTGTGCGGACGCACTTTTTGAATCGCTTCGTGAAATGGTTCGCCCTGACAGTTGAACGCATCAATCGAAATTGCTGCGGTGAGGTCGGCAAGTTTCACAACGCGCTTCGATTCGAGGATTGACCAACAACCCCACGCGCTCATGAATTGTGTGCCGTTAATCAGCGCCAGACCTTCTTTCGCTTTCAACTTCATGGGCTGCACCTGCGCCTTGCTCATCGCCACATCTGATTTCATTGCTTCGCCTTTGTAGCGCACACTGCCCATGCCGATTAGCGGCAACGAAAGGTGCGCGAGCGGAGCCAAATCACCCGATGCACCGAGTGAACCCGTATCCCAAACAACAGGAAAAATCTGGTGATTAAATAACTCAATCAATTTTTCCACTACATCAGCACGTACACCCGATTTGCCGAGCGCAAGTCCTTTCATTTTCAGAATGAGCATAATTTTTACCACCTCGGGCATCACTTCCGTGCCCATGCCACAGGCGTGTGACATGAGCAGGTTTTCCTGCAACTGCTCTAACTGGTCATTCGGAATTTCTACATCGCACAGGGAGCCGAAGCCGGTATTGATTCCGTAATAGCGTTTGCCGGGTTCTGCGATTTTCTTTTCAAGATAATCGCGGCATACCTGCATTTTCTTTTTCGCTTCCTCTGCAAGCTCCAATTGAAAATCTTCATTGAGAACTGTGCGCAGTTCGTCAACTTTTAGATAGGCAGTGGTGATGGGGTAGGTTTTCATAATTATTCAGACCTTATCCTAAAATAAAAGCACGGTGCTTCTCATAGTTTTTAATATTCTTTTTGAATTGCGGAAGCAGGAGTTGAATCAACTCCGCGTCAATTCGCACCGCATCAAATACGATAATTGCGATTGGAAATTTTTCAAGATTCTGCTGAAGGTAAATACTTTTGTCGGTAGTGAGCAGAAAGTCGAACTGTTCCTGTACGGCAAGCACAAGCAACTTTCCGTTTTTAATTCCACCCCATTGCATGTAAGCGACTGTGTAAGTTTCAAATTCCGAAAGGTTATGCCGTAACTGTTGCGGAACGCACTCGTCAAGCAGCAGCTTTTCCATCAAAAGCCTTTTCAGAGATAACCAATTGGTGAGCGATATTCAGCAAGCGTGTTACCTGATTGTATTTTACAGTCGGAAAATCTTCGAGAAACTGCTCGATTGTTTTGCCAGTCTCCATATAATCAAACAGCGCTTTTACGGGAACCCTTGTTCCTTTGAATACGGGAGTTCCTCCCAGAATTTCTTTGTCGGTATGAACGATGTCTTGTAGCATCAGGCAAATGTCAGTAAATCAAATTTAAACAATTCATCTTGCCTCACCCCTCTGCTTTGAAAAGGGAGTCCGAACAGTATCTAAATTTTAGCGCTATTGTTTCAGCAATTCAATTACTTCTTCAATCTTATAGAGTTTCTGCTCTCCGCTCTTTAAAATTTTTACTTGCAGCGTTTCATTTTTCAATTCTTCTTCGCCCACAAAAATTGCATAAGGAATTCCTTTCTTGTCGGCATAGCCGATTTGCTTTTTCATTTTTTCATTGGAAGGAAAAATTTCTGCGGGAATATCACTGGCGCGGAGTTGTTGTAAATATTGAAACGCTTTTGTTTCAGCTTCACCGCCAAAGTTGATGAACAAGGCGCGTGTGGTGTTTGATTGCAAATCAATGTTGTCAAACAATTTCAATTCCTCCATCACATCATAAATGCGCTCAACACCAAACGAAATTCCAACACCTGAAACATTCGGCAAGCCAAAAACTCCGGTGAGATTATCATAGCGACCACCACCGCCAATGCTGCCCATCTGGACATTGTTGGCTTTTACTTCGAAGATGGTTCCGGTGTAGTAATCTAACCCTCTGGCTAACACAGCATCAAAATGTAATTTTATTTTGTGTGAATCAGGGTTTTTATGATAGTGAATTATCTGTTGAGCACGAGGATGAAAACTGGCAATCTCCACAAGATTATCTCCAGAAAGATTCTTTATTATTTGCTTGATAAAAAGAATTTCATCCAATCCTGTCAAACCACTATTATTTTCTGAGAATAACTTTTTGAACTTATCTTCTAACCGCATCACTATCTTCCCATCTAATAAGTAGTTAATGGTTTCTTTTAGAGATTGAATTTGGTTAAGAGAAAACCTCTTTTCCTTTAGTGAATCAAGCGCAACCTCACTTCCAACCTTGTCGAATTGATCTATTGCTGATACAACATCACCAAATTGTGAAAGGGGAATATTTGCTATTTCACAAATTGCTTTCAAAATTTTCCTGCTGTTGTATTTAATTGTCACATCCAACCCCAACTTCCTAAACACCTCATCATAAATCAAAATCAACTCCACTTCATTCAAAAGCGAATCGCTTCCAACAACATCTGCATCGCACTGATAGAACTCGCGATAACGTCCTTTCTGTGGTCGGTCGGCTCGCCATACGGGTTGGATCTGGTAGCGTTTAAATGGAAAAGTGATTTCATGTTGATGCTGCACAACATAGCGGGCAAAAGGAATTGTGAGGTCGTAGCGCAGTCCTTTTCCAGAAACTAAGGAAGTTATTTTTTTTAGATTATCTTCACTTACTTCTATATTTTGACTTCTGATTTCCTTCAAAAAATCCCCGCTATTCAAAATTCTAAAGAGCAGTTTATCACCTTCTTCGCCATACTTGCCTTCAAGCGTTTCGAGTTTTTCCATGGCTGGTGTCTCAATCGGTTGAAAACCATATTTCTCAAAAACGCTTTTGATGATTCCAAAAATGTAGTTGCGTTTTCTTAATTCGGCTGGACCAAAATCACGCGTTCCCTTGGGTAAAGATGGAGTTACCTTGCTCATACGTTTACCGCATATTTTTTCACAACCGCTTCACACGCCTCATCAAGCATTTTATAAACTTCATCAAAGCCATTGTCGTTCCAATAAGGGTCGGGCACTTGTTTGTTCATGCCGGGAAAGGATTCATTTAAAATCATCTCCACTTTTTGCTTTTCGTCATCCGTCAAAGCAAGTCGCAATATATCGCGGTAGTTGCCTGCATCCATCGCGTAGATGCGGTCGAATTTTTCAAAATCATACGGAGAAAATTGTCGCGCTTTCTGATAAGTGATGTCCACTCCGTATTTTTTTGTGATTGCTATCGCGCGGTTGTCAGGCTGCTCGCCTGAATGCCAAGAACTTGTGCCTGCACTGTCCACCGTCCACGGCAATCCGTGCTTTTCAATTTTCGATTTCAGGATTCCCTCGGCAATTGGAGAGCGGCAGATATTTCCCAAACAAACCATCAGGATTTTCATAAAGCATTTTTAGGAAGCCTCACCCCACCCCTCTCCTCCAAAGGAGAGGGAGTCCGAACAGTTGAATATCTGAGAAGGCTATTATTCATCGGCATATCGGCACATCAGCTAATCGGCAAATTCACTTTGAGATTCAACTCTTTCAACTGCTCATCGCTGATGCGGGAAGGTGAATCGATCATCATGTCGCGTCCTGCATTGTTTTTCGGGAACGCCATGTAATCGCGAATGGAGTCGCTGCCGCCAAACACTGCGCACAGGCGGTCAAGCCCGAAGGCAATACCTCCGTGCGGTGGCGCGCCAAATTCAAACGCATTCATCAAAAAGCTGAATTTCATTTCCGCATCTTCATCACTGAAGCCGAGGATAGAAAACATTTTTTTCTGCAAGCCCTTGTCGTGAATACGCACCGAACCTCCTCCCAACTCCACGCCATTCACCACAAGGTCGTAAGCATTTGCACGAATTTTTCCGGGGTCGGAATCCAGCAAGTGAATGTCTTCAATCTTTGGCGAAGTGAACGGGTGGTGCATTGCATACCAGCGCTTGTCATCGGCATTCCATTCAAGCAACGGGAAGTCAGTAACCCACAGCGGCTTGAACGTATTTCTATCACGTAACCCAAGCTTGTCGCCCATTTCAAGGCGCAGTGTGTTCAATGCTTTGCGTGTTTTGTCGGCTTCACCGGAGAGAATCAAAATCAAATCGCCTGTCTGCGCATTGAATTTTTCACCCCACTTTTTCAAATCATCAGCGTTGTAAAATTTGTCAACCGATGATTTGATTCCGTCCTGCTCAAATTTCAAATACACTAATCCCTTTGCGCCAATCTGCGGCTTTTTTACAAATTCTGTCAACTCGTCTAATTGCTTACGCGAATAGCTTGCAGCCCCTTTTGCACAAATACCGACAACCAATTCAGCATCGTCAAACACTTTGAATCCTTTACCTGAGGCGAGGTCAACTCCTCCCCCTTCGGAGGAGGCAGGGAGGGGGCTTTTCAACTCGACAAACGTCATTTCAAAACGGGTATCGGGTTTGTCAGAGCCGTACAATTTATTCGCAGTTTCATAGCTCATCACAGGCACTTTGCCGAGGTCAACATCTTTCACATATTTGAAAAGATGCACGATGAGTCCTTCAAACGTGTCGAGAATATCCTGCTGGTGAATGAACGACATCTCGCAGTCAATTTGCGTGAATTCAGGCTGGCGGTCAGCGCGCAAATCTTCATCACGGAAGCATTTCACGATTTGAAAATACTTGTCAAAGCCCGCCACCATCAAAATTTGTTTGAAGGTTTGCGGGGATTGCGGCAGTGCATAAAATTCTCCGGGATTCATACGCGAAGGCACCACGAAATCGCGCGCGCCTTCAGGAGTTGATTTTATCAAAACCGGAGTTTCAACTTCGATAAAACTCTTCGAGTCGAGATATTTTCTCGTTTCGCTTGCAATGCGATGGCGTAATATCAATCCATCCAACACGGGTTTTCTACGCAAATCGAGATAGCGGTATTTCATGCGCAGGTCATCTCCTCCATCTGATACTTCTTCGATTGTGAAAGGAGGCGTTTTTGATGGATTCAGAATATTTAATTCTTCAACGAGAATCTCAATTTCACCGGTAAGCATTTGTGCATTTTTGTTGCTGCGCTCGGCAATAGTTCCTTTCACCTGAATCACAAATTCACGCCCCAAGTCACGCGCTTTTTTGCACAAATCGGCATTAAAATCGAGATTGAAAACAAGCTGTGTGATGCCATAACGGTCACGCAAGTCAATAAAAGTCATTCCACCCAAATTGCGGCTTTTCTGCACCCATCCGGCAAGCGTTACTTTATTGTTCGCATCGCTTATCCTTAGTTCGCCACAGGTGTGAGTTCTGTACATGAATTAGAGTTGATTTTACAGGTTAAAACTGTTTTCTTGAGTAATTGGAATTTATAATTTTTTTCAGAGGACAAAGGTAGATATTCTTTAGGGAAGGAAAAGAGGCGACAAGGCTGTTGTGCGCAGGAGTTTCCCCTATAAGGGGAGAAACCAACGCGCAGTCGCGTTTTGAATATCATTGAAAAAATAAGGGATTCAATTGTAAAATTCGTTACTTTTAAAGTCCCCTTTCCCCTGAGATAAATAGGTTTATTCACTGCATGAAGCGATACGGTCATTTTTTGTTTTTACTGGCAATCTATTTTTTGCCGCTTGATGTCTTTGGCTCGCACGCCATGGGCACGGACATTACATACGAGTGTATCGGACTGAATCAATATCGTGTGCGTGTTGCATTCTATCGTGATTGTTCCGGCATTGGCGCTCCGACAAGCGTTATTCTGGATTATTTTTCTCCATCGTGCAATATATCTTCAGGCACTTTCAGTCTTGTGCTTTCGCAGCAAAGTTCGCAGGAAGTGTCACCTTTGTGTCCAAGCCAGTTAATCAACAGCACCTGCAACGGAGGTTTTTATCCCGGGGTTGAGCAATACGTTTATCAAGGAGTGATTACGCTGCCGCAACAATGTTCCGATTGGGTGATTGGATATGCTGAATGTTGCCGCAACAATTCCATTACCAACCTCGCCAGCGCTGCAAGCTATAACCTCTACGCATTTGCTACTATTAACAACACAGGCGGCTTGTGCGATAATTCACCCGTGTTCACCACGCTGCCCGTACCTTACATCTGCGCGGGCGTTCCGTTTAACTACAATCAGGGGGCAGTGGATATTGACGGTGATTCGCTCGCGTATGAATTAATTGTTCCGCTGGATAATTACAATTCTCCCATTGCATACACGGGCTCATTCAATGTTGACTACCCGATGTCAACCACAACAGGCGTTTTCGTATTTGATTCTACAACAGGTCAAATGACATTCACACCAAATATTCAGCAAGTGGCTGTAGTAACGGTGCAGGTGAAAGCATACCGCAACGGGGTGTTGGTGGGAAGCACAATGCGTGATATTCAGGTGGTGGTGATTGCTGATTTTCTTTGCACCAATCAATCACCGGCTATCAGTCCGATTACGAGTATAAATGGCGGTGGATTTATTGGCGCTGACAGCAGCACGGTGCAGATGTGTCCGAACACACCGCTTACTTTCGATATTGATGTAACGGATGCTAACGGAGATGTGATTACGCTTACTTCCAATGCTACAACTGCAATTCCCGGCTCAAACTTTACCGTGATTGGCAGCGGCTCGTCTGTCACCGGAGGATTTTCGTGGACGCCCACGGTTGCCGATACCGGTTTTCATCCGTTTCAGGTAACGTATCGCGACAACGGTTGCCCTGTTTCCACTCCGCAAACCGTAACGTACATTATTTATGTGTTTAATAAAGTAGTAGCAAGCGTTGACCAGGTATTTTGCGGAACCCCGATTCAACTCAGCGCTATCGGAGGTTCGTATTTCACATGGAATCCGCCAGCGGGATTAACTGCTGCGAATATTCCGAATCCTGTTGCAACGCCAACCATTCCGACTTACTACACCGTTACAAGTGACTGTGGCGTAGATTCGGTTTTTGTTGATGTGCAGCCCCCATATACATTAAATGCAGGTTCTGATGTTTCGATTTGCCTGAATGCGCTTACACAGTTGGAGGCAGTTGCAACGCCCGGTACTTTTGCACCTTACACGTTTGAGTGGTCGCCCGCAACGGGACTTTCTTTCACAGATATTGCAAACCCGATTGCGAATCCCACAGTAACAACTACGTATGCAGTAGTGGCAACATCAGCGCAAGGCTGCATTAAACATGACACTGTAAAGGTGACGATATCAGGCGTTGCGCCAAGCGTCATCGCATTCACATCAAAAGATACCGTATGCCCGGGTGAAACCGTGCAATTGGATTTGACAACTGCTCCCGTGAATTGCGGTCTTAGCGTTACGCCATGCAATACAACTCCGCTTGATTATACTCTTGGTTCTTCTTCGCAATCAACGGGTATTGGCACTCCGTATGAGGGCTTTTGGGAAGACGGCAGAGTGCAGTATCTCTATCGCGCATCTGAATTGAATGCAATGGGCGTTTCAGGCGGTACGATTAAACAAATAGCATTTAACATTTCCGACAAACAAAGCACCATACCTTACAGTGGGTTTACCATCCGCATGGGATGTACAAACCTGACCGCACTTTCCAGTTTCGTCCCGGGATTGACTCCTGTTTACGGACCTACTGCATACACGACTTCCACAGGATGGAACAGCCATGTGCTCACAAGCGGGTATGATTGGGATGGTGTTTCCAGTCTGATAGTTGAAGTATGTTTTGATAACAACAATTTCACAGGCGATGATGATGTGAATTATACCACTACGCCCTTTGTGTCTGTCGCGTATGATTACACCGATGGTTCATCCGGCTGCTCGCTGATTGGACCCACCACAAGCAGCGACCGTCCGAACACGCGCTTCAGCATTTGCCAGCAGTCAATTACAAACGCATCGATAAATTGGTCGCCTTCTGTTGGAATGCAAAATCCAAACTCGCCCAATCCGCTGGTGCGCGTTTTCGGCAGCACTACATTTATCGTTGATGTGGATGAAGGCGGCTGTGTTGGGCAGGGTTTTGTAGATGTGGTGGTGGACACAACGGTAATAGTAATTGCCGGAACTGACACTGCTCTTTGCATTCCAACACCTGTTCAGTTGACTGCGGTTTCTTATGGAGTTCCCTCACCCATTCAACTTACCTGCGGCATCAACGGAACTCCTGTTGCTGCTTCCAATAATTATTCATTGGGAACAGGCACAAGCGTCACCTCCACGCCTACGCCTTTCAAGGGAAGTTTTCATGACAACCGTGTGCAAATG
The DNA here is from genome assembly GCA_034440455.1 of Chitinophagales bacterium. Taxonomy (GTDB): domain Bacteria; phylum Bacteroidota; class Bacteroidia; order Chitinophagales; family CAIOSU01; genus JAWXCB01. The sequence continues at coordinate 23,439 of JAWXCB010000020.1, read as the reverse complement.
CTGATTCGCGAATCCGAATTATCCGCGCTTGGTTTAGAGCGTGGCGTGTTCACTGCGCTTTCATTCAATGTTGCATTTAAAAATTCCACGCAGGCATTCAGAGGTTTCACCATCAAAATGGGCTGCACAAACAGCGATGTAATTGGAAATACTTTCGACCCGAACATGTTCATTGTCTTCACGCCAAAAGATATTACTACGACAACAGGATGGAACACGTTTGCGCTTGATAATACGTATGACTGGGATGGATTCTCCAATGTCCTTGTAGAAGTTTGTTTTAATAATGTTGGTTACGCAGGTGAAGATATTGTCAATTTCACAGCTACTTCTTTTCCCTCCGCGCTCTATGCTTCGGCAGATTATTTAGCAGGATGTAATCTCACTACGGCTATCGCAACGAATTCGCGCACTGATATGCGCTTCGGCATCAGCGCACCTCCTCCGGGTATTTATACCTACGCGTGGTCGCCCGGAACAGGATTAGATGACCGGTTTGCACAAAACCCAATTTCCAATACGACTGCAACTACAGAATATGTTGTAACTGTTACCGATGGAATTTGCGTAGCATCCGACACCGTGACGATTCGCTTTTACACCAGCTATGACGTAAATGTATTTGGTCAAAATATCGGATGTAACGGAAACTCCGATGGCAACGCAGTTTCTGTTCCGAATGGAGGGGTGTTGCCTTACAGTTTCATCTGGAACACAGGACAAACTGCAAATGGCGTATTAACAGATACGTTGTATAATCTGCTCGCAGGAACATATCAGATTACTGTTTCTGATAACAATGGATGCGAAGCAAGCGACAGCATTATTATTACAGTGCCTCCACCGCTTTCGGTAAATGCTACTGCAAATAATGTGAGTTGTTTTGGAGGAAATAACGGCTCTGCGCTTGCGAGCGGAACGGGTGGAACATTGCCTTACGATTTCTTGTGGAGTAACGGTGATACGATTGCAAGTGCAGGTTCGCTTATTGTAGGTAATTATCAAGTGACGCTTACTGACGGAAGTGGCTGTCTCGCATTTGACGCAGTTACGATAGTGCAGCCTGCTGCAATTGTTAGCTCAATTAGTGTTACGGATGTTTCGTGTTATAGATACAGCGATGGAAGCGCAACTGTGAATGTGTCGGGAGGAAATCCTCCTTTCAGCTATGTTTGGAGTGATTCGCAAACAACTTCAACAGCAACTGCATTGCCTGCGGGAACATTTATCGTTACTATTACAGACGACAGCAATTGCGCGCATCTTGATACCACAATTGTAAATCAGCCCGACAGTTTTGGAATTGTGGTGGCTGTCACGGATATAAATTGTTTCAATGGCTCTGATGGCGTTGCCAGCGCATCTGTGCTGGGCGATACGGTGAATTATCAATTTCTCTGGAACAGCAATCCTTCACAAATTACAGCGATAGCAACGGGATTGCCCGCAGGAAACGTGTTGCTTGTTGTCACGGATACAAATACATGCAGCATCAACTCGCTCGTGACAATCGGAAGCCCGCAGCAAATTCAATTAGCAGCGTCTGCGCAGGATGCGTTGTGTTTCAGTGTAGCAAACGGCTATGCAGAAGTGCATGTTGTTTCAGGCGGCACTTCTCCTTTTGATTATTTGTGGAGCAATGCGCTCACAGATTCAAACACCACGGGAATTTCTGCGGATGATTATTTTGTGACAGTTACAGATGTAAATGGCTGTGAAGAATTTGATACGGTGATCGTTGGCGAGCCTGCGGCAATTGCGATTCAAGATTCGGTAGTGGATGTTTCCTGCTTTGGATTTGATGACGGCAGAATTTTAGTGACAGTTTCAGGCGGAACGCCTTCGTTTTCTTTCTTGTGGAGCAATGCCGACATCACACCGATTGCCAATGATTTGATTGCGGGAAATTATTCCGTCACGGTAACTGATTTAAACGGGTGCGTGGATTCTCTTACGGGAATTATAGTCACAGAGCCTTCGGCAATTCTGTTAGGCGCAATAGATGTTACACCTCCCTGCTCAGGCGAAGCTACAGGCGCGATTTTATTTTCTGCAAGCGGAGGAACAGAGCCTTATCTTTTCATTCTTGATAGCACAGTTACGCAATCAAATCCTGAATTCACTGGACTTACAGAAGGAAATCATTCCATTGCTGTAACGGATGATAACGGCTGTTCCATTGATACATCTGTTACCGTGATTGCGTATGATTCCGTACATGTTGCATTTGATTCAAGCGAAATAAAAATCAATCTTGGGCAGCAGGTTGCGCTCAATCCGGTTATTCAACCCGCTAATCTTTTTTACAATTATTCGTGGGAACCCTCAACAGGACTGAGTTGCAATAATTGTCCGAATCCTGTAGCTTCACCGCTTATCACCACGCCTTATCAACTTACGGTGTTTGATGAAAATGGCTGCCGGTATTCCGAAACGATTATTATTGAAGTGGATAATGAACTGATTCTCGTAGTACCAAATGCGTTTACCCCGAATGGTGATGGCGTAAATGACTACCTGAATGTATATGGAATTTCGCTGCTAAGTATTGAATTCAGCGTGTTTAACCGCTGGGGTGAGAAATTGTGGGAAACAAATAATCTGAGTGAAGGATGGGACGGCAGCTACCGAAATAAACTCCTTCCCCCCGATGTATATGTCTATTATGTGGACGCTGAGTTCACCGATGGTCAGAAAAAACAAATCAAAGGAAGCACAACAATTTTGAAATAAGACAAAAAACCTTTTAAATTTGGCTTTATGAAAGCACAACTCAAATCAGCAGTCCTTTTCGTATTCGCAGTATTCGCAGTATTCGGAGCATTTGCTCAAGACCCGCATTTCTCGCAATACAATGCCGCGCCACTCACAATTAACCCTGCAATGACAGGCGTGTTCAGCGGCAACTATCGCTTCACCGCTATTTATCGCAGCCAGTGGGGAAGCGTGTTGAAAGATGAATCTGTGCCGATGTTCCGCACGTTTTCCGGCTCGTATGATATGCGTATTGCAAATCCCGGTTCCAAGCATGATGCGTTTGGCGTTGGTATTTGTTTTATGAATGACCGCGCAGGGGAAGCTGAATTTGGCACGAATCAAGTGAATCTTTCTTTCTCTTACCTCAAAGCGCTTGACCGCCAGGGAAAACATTTTCTCTCGGCAGGCTTTCAGGGTGGCGTAGCGTTTCGCAGCATCAACTATAACAATCTTCGCTTCGGAAATCAATTTGACGGAACAGGTTTTAATCCCGGTTTTGCTAATGGTGAAACATTCGGTGATGACAATTTCACATTCTTTGATTTAGGTGCAGGCGTGTTTTGGTATTATGCGCCAAAGAAAAGAACAAATTTCTATGCGGGATTTGGAGTTTCTCACCTGAATCGTCCTGACCAGTCTTTCCTTGAAGGACCGGATGCAAATCTTTTCATGCGCTATACAGGAACAGGCGGTGTGCAGGTTCCGTTGGGCGGGCAGTTGGATTTGTTACCCAGTTTCTTGATTATGAGCCAAGGTCCAGCGTTTGAAACGCAGGTGGGAATGTTGCTGAAATTGCTCTTTGAAGCAAACGACCCACAGGGCAACGCATTCTATATCGGACCGCAATACCGCATTGTGCGTGGTGAAGACAAGGCAATCGCAAGCGATGCGTTGATTCTTGTTACGCGCTTTGACTTCTCCAGCTTCAGCTTAGGGTTTGCTTACGACCTTAACTTCTCTGAGTTGACCGCAGCAACCAATTCACGCGGTGCGTTTGAAGTTTCTGCGATTCACGTAGGCGCGTTCAAGAAGAAGTCGAAAGTGGCTTTCTGCCCGAGGTTCTATTAATAGAGAATAACCGGTTCTTCCCGGATTAATTTTTTCAGTTACTTTCTCAGATGGATTCTATTCTGTCCCTCTTGCAATTTTTTTCTACAGAGTTGGATAGAAAAGGAATTTCATACATGGTTTCCAGAGGCGTTGCGCTGAATACTTATACCACCCCAAGGATGACAAGAGATATAGATGTGGTTATCGCTTTGCGGGAAACAGAGATCGAATCTTTTTTGCAAATTTTCAATAAAGGGTTTTATGTTTCCAAAGAGAGCGTAAAAGTGGAGGTGAAGCGAAAGGACATGTTTAATGTAATTGACCAAGCTACAGGCTATAAGATAGATTTCATTGTAAAGAAAGATTCAGAATACCGCGCTGCTGAATTTTCAAGACGAAAGCGGTCAACAGTCTTTGGGTTTGAGACATGGTTAGTGACACCTGAAGATTTAATAATTTCAAAATTGGTTTGGATTCAAGAACTTTATAGCGATAGGCAGATGGATGATATTAAGAATCTACTGAAGAATCCTGATGTGGACACGGAATATATCAAACACTGGTGCGGCATGCTTGGAATAAATACCTTTCAAGTATTCAGCGTATGAAAGACACTACAGAAGAAGCCGAAAAAATGCAGTTGGAAATCATTCTTTCCAAAACAAACGAAGAACGCTTTCTGATGGGAATTGAGATGATTGACTCTGTGCGCCTGATTGTGGCAAACAGCATCAGGGAAAAGCATCCCGGTATTTCCGAAACGGAGTTGAAAGTGGAAATGTTTAAGCGGTATTATGAAAACGATTTTTCACCGAAGCAGTTGGCGGATATTATCAGGTGGATGCGGAGCAACGGAAAGTAGCTATTGAAGATTTTTAACTTGCAAGCGGAATTCCATCTGCAAGCATTTTTTCTTACTTTTAAGGCGCATGAATGTATTGAAATATTTCTCTATCGCCTTGCTCGTTTCTGTTTGCGCTGTTACACAGGCGCAGGATATTCATTTCTCCCAGTTTTATGCATCACCGCTCACGCTCAATCCCGCCATGAGCGGTTTCCATGACGGCACGTTTCGTGTGGCGGGCATTTACCGCAACCAATGGCGCAGCGTTACCACTCCGTTTCAAACCTATGGGGCTTCTTTCGATATGCGCTTGCTACAGAAAAAATTGAAGAAAGATATTTTTGGCGTAGGCGGCTCCATCGTGTATGACAAAGCAGGCGATGGTGATTTGAGCAATATGGGTATCATGGCTTCTGCATCCTATCACAAAGCGTTGGGGAAAGGCGCGAAACATTTTATCGGCATTGGCTTGCAGGGAGGATTTGTGCAGCGTAATCTGAATACGAGTAATCTTGCTTTCCCTTCGCAATATTCAAATGGAACCTTTGACCTCACACAACCGAATGGCGAACAAAATCTGAATGATAATACCGGCTACTTCGATATGAATGCCGGGTTGCTCTGGAGTTCAAAATCGGAAGCAGGCTGGGCGTGTTTGCGGGTGGCACGATTTTTCATTTGATTCCTCCCACCGAATCATTTCTGGATGATGACAACAAATTGAGCATGCGTTATCTCGCGCACACGGGGTTAAATATCAAAGTGACAGAACATATTTACATCACTCCGAATTTTTTATTCATGCACCAGAATGCTGCGCGTGAAATTAATTTTGGTACTGCGCTTGAATATCATTTCAAGGATGCAAACAACACGATAGTAAGCATTGGCGGATGGTATCGCATTCAGGATGCAGGGATTATTTCTGCAAGCGTGGAGCATCGGGGCATCCGGATGGGCGTTGCGTATGATGTGAACACTTCACCGCTGGAACCCGCAAGCAATAACAGGGGCGCGTTTGAAATCGCATTAATCTACATCGGCAATATCAAAAAAGTGAACGCACCTATACTGGTGCCGTGCCCGCGACTATAATTTTATTCAAGAAAAAAAATACCTGTGAAACGATTTTCACTTCTCGCTCTCCTCGCTTTTTTCAGCATCACAAACTTGCTTGCGCAAACGGATGAAACGGCTGCGATTGATTCTGCTTCGGTGAAACCGAAGAAAGAAAAAAAATACAAGGCGCGTAAAAATGTGAAGGCGGCAAATAAGATGCTCACAAAGGGAAACGTCTATGCCGCAAGCGATTTATACGAAGAGATTCTGACGCACACTCCTGATGATGTGGCTACTGCTTACAAACTTGCCGAATCGTATCGCATCGCGCGTGATTACAAAAAGGCAGAAGACTGGTATTTCAAAGTGACGGAGATGGACCCGGTTGATTTTTCACACGCCTATTATTGGTATGCGCTGATGCTGAAAATGAATGCGAAGTACGAAGCCGCGCGCTTAGAGTTTGATGATTTTCAAAAACGCTATAAAGGGGAGGAGGAGAATCTGAAGAAGTGGGCGAAGATTGAATCGGATGGTTGCAAACTCGCGTTGAAGTTGAAAGAAGATCCAATGCCCGTGAACGTGACGCACCTGAGCGACAAGGTCAATTCACCCTACACCGACATCGCGCCTTTGATGTGGGATGACACGACTTTTCTTTTTGCATCCTTGCCGAGCGACACAGTGATAGTGATTTCAGGCAACGCGGTGGCAAACGACCATCACATCAAGTTTTACAAATCCACTATCAAGGCGAGAAACGAATATGAAGAAGCGCAGGTGTTTGAAAAATTCAATGTTGCGGGATCTCATGTTGCCAACGGCACGTATTCGCCTGATAAGAAAAGATTTTATTTCACGCAATGCGCTGATGCCAAAAACGGCAGAATCAATTGCGCCATTTACGTGAGCGAGCGCAAAGACAGCGCGTGGACGGAACCCGCAAGCGTGGGTGATGACATTAATGATGTGGAATTCACCAGCACGCATCCCTTTGTTGCGCCTGCAAAGAAAGGTTATGAAACCCTGTTTTTCGTAAGTAATCGCGAAGAAGGAAAAGGCGGATTAGATATTTGGTTTTCAAATTACAACATCAAAAAAAACACATACAGCGAGCCAAAAAATGCAGGTGCAAAAATTAATACTGACCGCGATGAAGTGACTCCATTCTTTGACGCAGCCACGAATGCTTTCTTTTTCAGTTCTGACGGACACGTGAATGTGGGCGGTTATGACGTGTATAGAGCAGAAGGCAGTGCGGGCAAGTGGAGCGAGCCGGTGAACATAGGCTTCCCGATTAACTCCAGCGCGGATGATATGTATTTCAAAGTTGCTGAAGATGGCAAAGCGGGCTTCTTTGTTTCAAATCGTCCGGGCATTATTTCCATTCGCAGTGAAACCTGCTGCGATGATATTTTCAAGTTTGAATATTTCAAAGTGCGCAACATAGCTGTGCAGGGTTTTGTGTATGAAGAAGACGGCATCTCAAAAGACCCCATTGAGAAATCAACTGTGGGCTTGGCGCTTGAAAGCGCAGAAGGCATTGCGCAAAACATTCAAATCGGAGAAGACACCATTCTCAATGGCAAGCCTTATTTCTTTCCGCTGAATTATGAGAAAGATTATCGCGTGACCGGTTCTGCTGAAGGGTTTCTGAGCAACTCGGTTGCATTCAACACAAAAGGTATCGAAGGCAGCGACACGCTGTGGGTAGATATTTATTTGAAAAGATTTATTCTCGACAAAGTGTATCGCCTGCGCAACATCTACTATGATTTTGACAAGTGGGATTTGCGCGAACTGTCGAAAAAGCAATTAGACACGCTTTACAACCTGATGATTGAAAACCCCACGATTATCGTGGAGATTGGCTCGCACACCGACATTCGCGCTACGGAACAATACAACATCAACCTGTCGCAAAGACGTGCGGAAAGTTGCGTGAATTATTTAATCAGCAGAGGAATTCAAAAGGAAAGATTACAGGCGAAAGGCTATGGCGAGTCGCGCCTGCTGGATGATTGCACACAATATCCCGAATGCCCTTCAGATAATTCAAGCGACTGCGCTTGCCACCAAAACAATCGCAGAACGGAATTTAAAGTCGTTGGTCAATTAGATGCCGACCTCATCTATGAAGACAAGCGTTTTGGTGATGAGGTAACGGAAGATGATGCGGAAAAGAAAAAGGGGAAAGAGAAATAATAGCGGTTATCCCACCGCTGCATGAAGCGCCTCCTTTCTCCCTAACTTTTTCAACAAGCGCAGATGTGAGGCGAGCGCCCCAAGGAAAGAAGGATTGTACAAATAGGGAACGCCAAACTCCGCAGCCGTTTGTTGCACTATCGCACTGATTTTAGGATAGTGCGTGTGGCACACGCGCGGAAAGAGGTGATGCTCCACCTGGTAATTCAAACCACCGACATAAAATGTAATCAGCGGATTGTCCTTTGCGAAATCAACCGTAGTGTGCATTTGATGAATCGCCCATTCATTCTCAATACTTCCGTTTGCATCAGGCTGCGGAAAGGAAGCAATCTCTACCACGTGCGCAAGTTGAAAAACCACGCTCAACACAAAGCCTGCTACAAAATGCAGTGTGCAAAACCCGATGGCAATCTGCCACCATGTAACATCAAGAAACAGAAGGGGCAACGCAACGATGTAGATGAAATAAACTACTTTCCAGAAAATGATGAGGAAAAACGTCCACGCAAGTTTGCCGCGATGATGCTCGCGGGTAAACTGCACATACTGCACGAAATCTTTTCCGGTTGTCCAATAGAATGTCATCAGCGAATAAAAGAACATCGCATAGAACATCTGGAAATACTGCACTGGGTTATGTTTTCCGTGGGGTGAAAAACGCATCAGTGTTTTATCGCCTACGTCAATATCATGTCCATAGATGTTTGTGTAGGTGTGATGCAGAATGTTGTGTTGCACTTTCCAGTTGTTGGCATCGCCTCCAACAAGATTCAGCGTGTAGCCAAGCATTGTATTGATGCTCTCCTTGTCTGAATATGCCCCGTGATTAGCATCGTGCATCACGCTCATGCCGATACCTGCCAACCCCAAGCCGATCACCACCGTGCAAAGCCACATCATGCCGACTGAAATAGGCAGCAGCATAATGATGAAGTAAGGAATGAAATACAGGCTTAACATGAAGATGGTTTTGAACACCATCGCGCCATTGGCATGTTGTGAAATATTGTTTGTGGTAAAGTATGCATCCACGCGCTGCTTGAGCGTGGCGTAAAACTTTGTTTTGTCTTTATTGACGAAGGTTACTTTTTGAGCCATGGGATTTTCAGAGAACGAAGCTACGATTTGCTAAGAATTAGGAATTGATAATTGAGAATTAGGAATTTTTGGGACAAGGTTTCATGTCCAGATTTTTGCAAAGTCAATTTTTACTTGGCAATCATTATCCAATGAGAAGGTGAAAGTGCCGTCATATCCTGTTTGCGCTTCGGAGTAATCTGTGCCAGCAAGTTGCAAAATCTTATACGAATCATTTTCAGGGTCAATAATTACGTAATATTTCACACCTTGCTTGAAATAGATATTTCGCTTTACGTGGAGGTCTTTTTCACGGGTCGAAGGAGCGCGCGCTTCAACAACAATTACTGGTGTCTGAGAAATGAATTTTACGTTCCTGAAATCAAAACATGCAACGAATAGATCGGGCTGAATAACAAGGGTCTCGCTTATTTTCCAGTCAACGGGGAGCGATACTTCTCAGCGGCTACATTGCTTTAGCTTTTCATCAAATTGAATCAATAGCTTTCCGGCAATTCTCTGGTGCTTCCCTGTTGGCTGCGGACTCATCGCATTCGGCACACCATCAATCAATTCCCAATTGCCTTCCCATTGGCAATACTCATCGTATGTATAGTGGGGCAGATATTCTTTTTTCAGAGCCAACGACATGGGTCAAAATTAGGAATTAGGACTTGAGAATTAAAAGCACATCTGCATTAACCCTAAATTCCTAATTATTAGTTAGTAGATAATAATAAGTAGTAGTTACGGATTGCATCAAACAACTAACCACTATCAACTAACATCTAATACTTCCCCACCTTCATCACCCGTGAACCGCTGGTGGTGTGGATGCTGAGAAAATAAATTCCCTGCTCTTGTTCTTTTAATGAAAGAGGCACGCCTGCCTTGAGCGCTTCTGCGAAAAATGTTTTCTGCCACACTTCTTTGCCGAGCGCATCAACAAGTGTGAGTGTGGCTTGTGTTTGGATGTTTTGTGCGGTGAGTGTGATGGTTTTATTGGTGGGGTTGGGATGGAGAGAGCTGTTGTTGAATGAATAGCTATCAATACCCACAGGATAAATAACAGTAATTTTTTTAGTAACATAACGGATACAACTTTGCTCAGAAACAATAACCTGTAAAATGCTTTGACCACCAATAGTCCAGTTAACTACTATACTATTGGTGCTATCTCCAGAAGGAATATTACCGTTCGTTACAATCCAGTTGTAAATATACCCTGTGTCAATACTATAATATGCTATTCCATTAATACTTACCATATCAGGTCTGCTAATTGAACCTACAGTAATTATCGGTCCTTCTTGAATATTAATAGAGGCAGTGTCAATACATCCCAGCGAATCAGTGACACTTACAAAGTATGTTCCCGCAAAGAATTGCGAGGCTGAAGATCCCGTTTGCCCATCACCCCCTAAAAAATTATACGGAGGTGTACCTCCTGTTGCAAAGGCTTTCGCTGAACCATCTGTTGTGCCAAAACAAGACGTGGTTGGTGTAACGTCTGTGGTTGTTACAATAAGTTGAGCAGGTTGTGCTATTGTTACCGAAGATGTAAGTGAATTACTGTCTGCATCAGTAACAGAATATGTTCCGACTATAAGATTAGATGCCGTATCAGATGTATTGCCGTTATTCCATAAATAATGAAATGGACGAATTCCACCCATACAGTTATTGTTGCTGACCCTTCTGCTCCTCCTCTACATATCACATCTGTGGTTGAAGTAGAGGATGCTAATTGCGGTATATACTTGGTGCTATCAAAAAAAGTAACAATCCAATAATCATATTGACCTTTTTTACATTGCGTTTTATATCCACCTATTCCAGCATCAGTATAATTCGCAATCGCACAACACCAATTTTCTTTTGTTTGAATGGCATACCCTTGCTCGTAATTATTGGCAGTAAGTATTGTTTTATCCCATTGCTTGGTTCCAATTGAGTCAACTTTCACAATCCATACTTGCTTATCCCCAGATTTTTTTCTGATTTATCTCCTCCGGCAGTAGAGTATGACATACCGGAAAGCAAATATCCTCCATCAGGTGTTTGATTAATATTCTCGAAATATTCTTCAGTGCTTGTTCCTCCAAAATCTTTATCCCATTCTTTGTTCCCAAGCGAATCAATTTTTATTATCCAATAATCAGAGCTACCCCAAGATACCTGTGTTTTATCTCCACTAATTCCAGAGTATGACCAGTTTCCAAGAATGTATCCTTGATCAATTGTCTGTATCAAGGAAGAAAGATGATCATTATCCGTCCCTCCAAAGCTTTTATCCCATTGCTTATTGCCAAACGAGTCAATTTTTACTACCCAATAATCATATACAGCATATGAAGATTGAGTTTTATCTCCGCCAACTCCTGATTCTGAACTTCCGCCTAAAATATACCCTCTATCAGTAGTTTGCTGAAATGAACGAAGTTCATCATCTTCCGTCCCTCCAAACCTCTTATCCCACATCTTAACCAAAGGTGCTTGCGACCAGAGTGTTTGCGCAAGGCATATATATAAGAGTGGAAGTAAGCAGCGCTTCATGGCAGGCGGGTTGGTTATTTAAATATAAGGAATAAAGCGGTATCACTTTCGCTGCGAGCAATACCGCTCCAACTAAAACGGATGCCGCTTCTATTCCGGGCGATACTTCCCCACAGAAGCAGGTAAATAAATAAGCCCTCTTTGGCAATGCCGGAGAGGGCTTTTTGTTTCCGGGGGAAAGTATTCTGCCGATATATTAAACTTGCCCCTGCACACGTTCATTGCTTACTAAAAAAATACCTATGAAACATCACTTGTGGATGCCGCTCGCAATGCTGCTGCTCGTATTTGCCGGAACTGAAGATGCATTTGCGCAAACAAAGAAAAACGCTGACGGCTACTCCCTGTTCACGCCCGCAGATTTGCAGAGCGCAACACTCAACGACATCGAGCCAGAGGCGGGCGAGGGCATCACCTCCTACACCGTAACCCTTGCCTGCGATAAAAAAGAATTGCAGGAATTAGCCTGCACGGGAGATACGCTGAGCGCTGCATTTTATTCCCTCGTGAAGCAGGAAAACACGAAGCGCTGCCTGTGCTACTTTGATAAAATCATGGCAGGTAACGCGCCCCGTAAGGGCTTTGTGATAGAGGTGGTGCCGAAATAATCAGCTTTTGCGCTTTTCCCACACGAGCATCATGTTGCCCTGTGTTTCCATCGCGCTGGCTCCGGAAAATATTTTTTCAAACACATTTTTGCCAAACGCATCGGTGAGTTGCCTGTGGCGCACATCATTATAAAACCTGCTGAACAGCAGCAAGCCACCCGGGGCAACAAGGTTTTTCAACGCGAGCAGAAATTCTTCCTTTTCAAACTGCGAAGGCGTAACATCATCCACGTAGAGGTCGGCATTGATGAGGTCAAATTGCTGAATGGAATTTAAAACATAGCCATAAGCATCTTCCTGCACCATCGCTACGTTCACCGGCAGGTAGCCATATTTTTCCGCAAGGCGAATCACTTCTTTATCAAGCTCCACCGCAGTGAAGCGCGGATGCACTTTGTGTTTTTTATGCAGCAGCAGCGGAATGCTGCCCAATCCATAACCAAGTATCAACGCATTGCGAATGTCGCGTTTACCAACTTGTAGTTTTTCAAAAGCGGTTTTGAAGGAGGAGTAATCGTCTTCGTTGGAGTAAACCGCATTGCTTGTGCTGAGACAATACCTTCCGTCAATGAGCGACACACGCAACTTGCCGCTTACTTCGCTGGGCGCTTCTTCGACTTTGATTTCGAAGAGGTGGCTGAGGAGTTTTTTGAGGAATGCTCCCGTCATTTCGAGCAAAGCATGGGGGTTGCGTCATTGCGAGTGAGGCTCTGCGAGTGAAGCAATCCAAAAGAAAAAAGAATGAAGGGATTGCTTCGTCCCCCGGTATAACCGGAGGACTCGCAATGACGTGTTATTGCATTCGTAATTCGTAATTCGTAATTCCTCATTCCCCTTAGTCGCCTTTCTTCTTTTTCTTCTTGCCCTCCTCACCGCCCATGATTTGCTCAAAATCACTGGGAGCATTTTCGTTTTTTTCCTGCGGCTCTGCTTGTTCTTCTTGTTGTGTTTCTTCCTGCGGCTGCGCTTCTTCTTTTTTCTTTTGATACTCCTTCGGGATTTCGAGTTCCGGATCTTCATCATCATCTGCATAGGGGTCTTCTTCATCTGGCGCAACTTCTTCTTCCACTACTTCCTTTCCTTTTTTCTTCTTTCCTTTTTCTTCAACGGGTGGTTGCTGTTGTTGCAAGGTGTCCTCGCCTTTCAGCCAATCTTCGGGGCGCACGTACTGCATGTCGGGTTGCTCCTGTTCAATCGTTGGCTCTTTCTGAATAAATGAGATTTCTTCTTTTTTCTTCTTTCCTTTTTGCGGAACAACTTCTTCAATTTCCGGCACAATTGGCTGCGTGGTGTCAACAGGCGGCAGATTTAGCAGTTCTTTTTTAATTTGCTCCAATTCTTCTTCAAAAATTTCTTCTTCGGTTTGCTCTACAGTTTCCACTCTGATTCCTTTTTCAATCTGCCTCATGCGATAGAGAAAATCCTGCATCTTTTTGTAAGTGGACGCGGTGTAGAAATAAAACTCCTCGCTGGCGAGTTCCGCATTTCTGTTTTGTGGCACGATGGAGGAGAGCAGCATATTGAAGTCTTTGTTGGAAGAAAGCAGTTGCAGTGTGTTATTGCTGAAGCTGATGAAATACCAACTGTCGTTCGCGCCTTCAAAGTAGATGTTGAAGAAGTCATTGCCTTTGCGGTAGCCGAGTTCCACAAAGCCGTTCAGTTTTTTGTGAACGCCTTTTGTGCCGATATAAGACGTTCCGATAGCCCCGGCAGAACGATAGATTTGGTAATACGGCTCGTAAATGAGCTTCACTTCGCCAAGAAGGATATTAAATTTCTCCAACTCCTTTGGCTTGAGGAATTGTCCGGTGGTGCGTAAATCAGCAATCGTTTTTTCCGCCTTCTTTACATCCACCATCTCCGCAAGCGATTTTTCAAAAGCGGGTTTCACATACTCAAGGTTCGGACGGTCGAGCGTGTTGTTAATCAGGTCAGTGCCGAAAAATTCTGCAAGGTCTTTCTGCATTGGAATGTTAAGCGCGAGCAGCGTATTGAACGTGAATTTATTTGAGTCAATCTTTTGCGTTACGTTGCCTGTTGCTTTCAGCACAACGGGTTCCAACTGAAAGCCAAATTCAAATTTGCCTTCCGCTTCCACAATATTTTTCTGCTCGTCATATTTCAGCAAGTTGCCGGTGAGCGCATCCGGGTTCACTACTTTTTTTTCATCGCCCAAAATCCATGTGCGCTTCTTATCGTCATATTTCAAAATGCCCTTCGTGTTCAGAATTTGTAAATCTTTATTGGAAAGTGTTGGCTGCATAATGGCTGCATACAGCGAGGTGAGCGAATCATACGGACTGTAAAAAATGCCGGAGAACATCCGCGCACCCGAAGTGTCTTCGCCCGCAGGATGGTCATAGTGCAGCTGGAACGTGTCGGTATTCACTTCTTCATTAATCGCAAACCAGCTTGTTGGAATCAATGTATTCTCCAAATTCAACTGCGCAAAACCATTGAAGCGCGGGCGGTTTGTTTCCTGCGAAATATTCATGCTGCCCTTGAACTCGATTTTCGGATGCAGCATGAAATGCTCCTCAGGCTCCAGCGTTCCGTTTGCATACGTGTAATACAATAGCTTCTTGCGGTCTTTCACTTCCTTCACGCCCATGTCATGCACGATAATCGGATAAGGTTTTGAACTGCCGATTTGATAATCAAAAATGCCGTTGCCACTGAATTTGTGAATGCTCTCAATCGTGAGTACCGCGTTATAGACTTTGTTTTTTTTGTTTGTCGTGTCAAACACTACGACTGCATTTTTCAATGTGTCAAGCAATCCGCCCGGCTGAATCGTTACGCGCTTTCCTTCGGGCTTGATGCTTGCATCGGCAATGCGCACTTCAAACACGCTGTCAACATCAATGATAGAAGTGGTCATATCAAAGAAGGCGCGTTGTCCGAGGAACTTCAGCGAATCCTGCGCGGGGTCGGTGGAAGTGAAGTAAACGCCTGCGCTTCCGGGAGGAACTTTGAAGTCGAGAAAGTTTCCATCCATATCCCAAAAAAACTCGTTGATGGAGGTTTTGTATTTATTGTTGTCAAAAGTTGTCGGAATGTTTATGTCATTTGATTTGAACTCGCCCTCGCGTTTTTCAAAGTCAATACGCCCGCGCACGTTGGGTGTTTTAAAGGTTACTTTATCTTCCGCAATGGATTTAATCACGAGATTAATCGTGTCGGAATGCAGCGCAACGGATTCAAAGTTGAACAACTCAGAAGCCATAGATGCTTCGCGGAAATCGAAATCACCATTGCCTTTCAATCCTTTTTTCGTAAACATCAGATTTCCTTTCAACTGCGCAGAGTCATACATCACGAAAGGCGAATCAGTCATGTTGATTAACATGCTGTCGAGATACGGCAGCCAGTGAATTTGATTATTGTAGCCTTTTACGGGCGGAAATGTAACGCCCTCATACGTTGTCTTTTTCATTTCAAAATTTTGCGCAAATGCATCCATCGAATCGGGAAAGAAAATGATGCTGTCTGATTCAATCGTGTTGAACAAGTATTTGATTTTACCGTCACCCCGCAATCCCGCATTACTCAGAAAAATGGAATCGTTGTATGTTCCTTTGCCTTTGTAAAGCGGAAAACCTTTTTCGGGCGTTACTCTCTTGAAGCCAAATGAAAGGTCTTTCTGCACTTTCAGATTTTCACGAAACGTGGGAAAGATGTCAGAAGAATATAAATCACCCTTGAAGTCAGATAAATACGGATCGAATGAATCAAGACTGTCAAACACAAACGGGTCAAGCAGGAAGTAGAAGGAATCTTTTATGTATGCGCCTTTGTGAATGAAAGAATCTGCATAATACACGTAGGATTTTTCCATGTTGGTGAAAACGGGATACTCCGCGTAATTCTTTTTTCCTGATTTATTATCCGGCTTGTCAATATTGAGAAAGCCGGTAAGCCCTTCAATTTTTGAAGTCATCGGCTTCAGCAATTCTGCGCCCGTTTTATCAAACTCGCCCGATGGAACCCACATCATTGCCGAGGCAAGATTCGTGAGGTCGAGCATGAACGTGTCATATTCAAAACGAAAACCGGTGCCTTGAAAATCCAAACGCCCTGCGGAAACCTTGCCGGAGAAATCCATGTCTCTCCCTTCACCAATCTGAATTTTTCCTGTGTCGGGATATACATACACGCTTTGCGAATCGCTGAGCAGCACTTCTTTTACGCCCACAAGGCTGATGTCTTTTTTATCGAAAAACAATTTCCCGTTGAGATTGGGCGTGTAGGAATTAATCTGAATCACATCATAGTCAATCGCGTAGCGTGGGTCATTACTATTTGCAGCGATGTAGGTAAACACTTTATCGCGCACGGTAATCACCTGCCTGTCGGCATCATAAAAAATAAATCCGTTTTCAATGAGCTTATACAACAAATCCTGAATGGTATTTACTGTATAATTTGGGTTGATTTTTTTTGCAAGGTCTTCCGCGAGGATTTCGCGCGTGTCGTTCTTTTTTGAATATGCGTAAATCGAAGAGACAATGTTAAAGTCCATCATGCCCTGAAATTTCTGCAACTCGCCAAGGCGAAAAAATCTGTCAGAAGTGAACGTAGCAGGCGCTTTTCCCGCGCCACTCAGCATTTTTACATTGATAAAAGGTTCATTGATTTTCCAGACAAGCGCATCCGTTTTTATTTCATGCCTGTGATAGGAATCGAAAAACGGAGTAGAGGCAATTCCCGATTCACCGCGATAAAGATTCACTTCTTCCAGCTTGATTTTGTAAATCATTGTCAATCCCGGGTGATAGATGGAATCTTTATCCAAGTACAATGAAATCTCCGCGTTATCGGCTGCCAGGCTCTCTGTTTTCTTCAAAAGAATTTCCTTCGATTTCACGCTCAACACTTTCTCATTTTTGGAATTAAAAAAAAAGAGCGTGGCTTTGCTGTATTCATCGCCTGTGCCGATTACTTTGGTGCCGTTGAGCGCAAACCCTCCGACAAAGTTCACGTTGGGCGCAAGGTCTTTTATTGCAAGGTCTTTGCGGAAAGAAGTAAAGCGCGGATAGCTGATGTCGTTTTTCTGAGGCGTGAGTTTGTCGCTGAAATTTCCTTCGAGCGAATAGTCAAAATATTGCTTGTTGTAAAACGTCACGGAATCCATTTTGAAATCTGACTGCGTGACATCAATGCGATAGCTCTTGGCATCAGCATATACTGTATTCGGGTCGTGACCAGCGCGCGTCCAATCAACACGCCCTTTTTTCCCCACCCAGATATTTCTCAACGGATAGTATGCGCCTGAGGTGCCTTTGATGTTGATGGTATCTTTTGCAGTGAACACGGTGAGGTCAACCGTTGGGAAAAATGCGCTCGGCACGCTGTCAAATTGCAGTATGTAATTATCGGATTTCGCAAGCCACGTTTTTGATTGCGATACATACATAGCGCCCTGCGAAAACAATCCATCTGCAAACTCAGTGTAAGCCATAAAGTCTTTCGTTTCGCCTCTGCGCTGCTCCTTCGTAACCTTCACGAGAATGTCAGACCACTTGTTAAATAAATCATCAGGCTTGTTTGCTGCCACATAATTATTCACTGTGCGCAGGTACTGCTCGAAATGCGGATACGCGCGCATGTTCCTATACAGCATCACATCCGATGCTTCCTGAATTTTCGGCAGTTTGGAAGCGAGCGTACCTGCTTTGAAATTTGCAGCAAATGCCGCTGCTGTTGCCGCGCAATCTTCGCGTTTCGTTGCATTCAGCAAGTCCGTAATTTCCTTTACAAACTTGTCAGGCTCGGGGGAAAATTTTGTTAGCGTTTGTGACGAAGCAAGAAAAGGAAGCAGCAGCAAAAAACAAAGCAACTGACGCTTCACTGCCTCTGAAATTTGAGAGAAACCCATTCGTTTTTTGTTTTCTTTTCCAACAATATTAAACCGTTCTTTTGAGCGGATTGCACGAACTCCGACTCGTCCTGCAACAGCAGTCCGCTGAACAGAATGATGCCGTTTTTAATAAGCCTTGAAAGTAATATTTCCATGCTCTCCAGTAGGATGTTTTTGTTCACATTGGCGAGGATGATTTCAAAGCGCTCGTCAGGCAGCGCATCTGCTCCGCCAAGCAAAGGCTCGATATGCTGCGCGTAATTTTTTTCCATGTTCTCAATGATGTTGTTGTAAGCCCATTCATCAATGTCAATCGCAACAACGCGCGTTGCTTTCATTTTGTGTGCCAAAATAGAAAGAACGCCCGTTCCGCTGCCAAAGTCTAAGACGCTTTTGTCTTGAAAATCCATACCGAGCATCATCTCTGTCATCAACTGCGTGGTTTCATGATGCCCCGTGCCAAACGACATCTGCGGGTCAATGCGGATTTCAAACGGATAGCTTTTATTCGTTTGATGAAAGGATGCCTTGATAATCACAGAATCAGCAACTACAATCGGCTCGTAGCTTTTCTCCCACGCTTCGTTCCAATTTTTGTTGGGAAGCAGTTGTTCGGTAAATGAAATGTCAAGAGAAAATTGCTTGAGAAAATCATTGAGCGTATCTGCGGAAAAATCTTTTTGCAGGATGTAGCCTTTCAATGAAGATTCTAATTCTTCGAGTCCTTCAAAACCATAATCGGGAAGGAGCGCGGAGAGAAGTTCTTTATGTTCAGAATTCAAATCCCCGAACTCGACAAGCAAATAAGTTTTTTCTGATTTCAATTCGTAAATCGTCAATTTGGAAGGCTTCTCACAATCTTCATAAATTCGCTCGCTTGTAATGAAGCGCCACCAATTAAGCCGCCATCCACATCGGGCTTGCTGAAAAGAGTTGCAGCATTCTCGCTTTTCACACTGCCGCCATAAAGTATTGTAGTTAAATCTGCGCTTTCGTTTCCGAATTTTTCTTTGAGCAGGTTGCGAATGAACAAGTGCATCTCCTGCGCCTGTTCGGGAGAAGCATTTACGCCAGTGCCGATTGCCCAAATCGGCTCATAAGCAATCACTACTGATTTTATTTCTTGTTGCGAAAGATTGAATAAACTCTTTTGCACCTGATTGCTCACATAATTAAGATGCTCATTTTTTTCGCGCACGTCAAGCGGCTCGCCACAGCAGAAAATTGGTTTCAGACCGTGTGCAAGAATTGCTTTTACTTTTTGCGCGATGATTTCATCGGTTTCAAAAAACAATTGCCTGCGCTCGGAATGTCCTGTGATTACGTAATCAATTCCAAGCGAAGCAAGCATCGGCACAGACACTTCGCCCGTGAACGCGCCACTGTCTTTATAGTAACAGTTTTGCGCGCCAATCTTGATGAAACTGCATTCTTTCAACACTTTTGATAATTCGGAAAGATGGATGAATGGCGGACACAAAATGACGGTGTGTTTCGGAGGATTCCTTTCTAATTCAACCAAAATATCAACAGTAAGTTGTATCCCTTCCGTGAGGAATTTATTCATCTTCCAGTTACCTGCTACGATTTTTTTGCGCATTACTCTTTATTTATTTGTCATTCCGGCTTTATGCCGGAATCCCCTCACATGTATTCTTATTAGGGGATGCCGGAACGAGTGCGGCATGAAATATTTAATCAGCGTTTCTGATTCTATACTTTTCAGTTTCCTCAAAAATACTTTTCCAGATTTCTTTTTCTGTCGCATCCAACTTCAATCCTCTGCGCTGCATCACGCGCTCGGCTGTTTCCATCGCCTTTTGTAAACTATAAGTTGAGAAGCCGTGCGCGCCTCCCCACGAGAATGAAGGGATGAAGTTCCTTGGAAATCCCGCTCCGAAAATATTCGCAGAAAATCCTGCCACAGTTCCGGTGTTGAACATTGTGTTGATGCCGCATCTACTATGGTCGCCCATGAATAAGCCGCAAAACTGCAACCCAGTGTCAACGAAGTTGACTTTGGGGTAATGCCACAACTTCACGTTGGCGTAATTGTTCTTAAGATTGGAGTTGTTGCTGTCGGCTCCGATGTTGCACCATTCGCCAATCACCGAATTGCCGAGAAATCCGTCATGCGCTTTGTTTGAATATCCGAAGATGACAGAATTATTTACTTCACCGCCAACTTTACAATGCGGACCAATCGTGGTTGCTCCGTAAATCTTTGAGCCCAGTTTCAAGGTTGAATGTTCGCATAATGCAAACGGACCGCGAATGAGCGAGCCTTCCATCACTTCAGCATCTTTGCCGATATAGATTGCGCCTGCTGTCGCATTTAAAACAGAACAACTCACTTTCGCGCCTTTCTCAATAAAAATATTTTTCCCAAGAACATGATTTGTGCTATCAATCTTTTGTGATTTGCGTCCTTTTATGATTGCGTTGAAATCCGCAGTGATCGCAATCTCATTCTTTGAAAAAATATCCCAGGGATGTTTGATTTGCACAATCGCGTTGCGGTATTCTTTCTTCTTGTTACTTGCGATTTTTTCCAGCGATACTTCTTTGCTGACAGTTGCAATCACAACATCCTCTTTTACTAAACTCTCTCCAACTTTCAATGCTGCGATTTCTTTGATAAGATTTTCATCGGGCAAAACAGAAGCATTCACAAGCAGATTGGTTGCGGCTTTTTTGAGCGGATATTTTTTGGAGAGATAGTTTTCCGTCAATACGCTTGCAGTATTCTCCGTTGCATGTTCCCATTTTTCGCGAATTGTGAGGATGCCGATGCGGGTGTCGGCAACGGGGCGCGAGAAGGTGAACGGGAGGAGATTTCCACGGATGATGGCGTCATCGAAGAGAATGAGGTTCGGGAGTTTCATAAGGGAGGTGAAATTAATGAATTGGCACAGATGAATTGAACCGTAAATTGACAGTGGAATTTCGTTTTTAAGGAGCGCTATTGAGATTTGACATAAAGCGCAGAGAAAAAACTAAAAATTAAGGATGGAAGTCAACGCCATAAAAATCAAAAATATTCCGGGCAACATAAGTAGCCTCCTCTTCTTTCAGAGCATAGAATAGGGGTAAGCGCAGCAATGTTTCTGAAAGACGCGTAGTGTAAACATCTTCACCGCAGAAACTTCCATTCTTTTTTCCGAATTCGCTTGAATGAAGCGGAGTGTAGTGAAAAGTAGTTGCGATTCCTTTGTTTTTCAAAAATTCAATTAGCTGCGCCCTTTCTTGTTTGCTTTTAGTGAAGATATAAAACAGATGACCGTTATGCTCAAAATCGGTTCCGATGGAAGGCATCCTGATTAGGTTTTCATCGGCAAGAGGTGAAAGCAATGCGCGATATTGGTTCCATCTTGTTTTAAAGCGTTCTATGATGAGGTGTGCGTTCTCTAACTGCACGAGCAAAAATGCGGAGAGCAAGTCGGAGAGATAATAATTTGAACCCACTCCTTTCCACTCATAGCTGGAAACTTTGCCTGCAATAAAATCAAGTTTGTTCGTGCCAAATTCGTAGCGGATTTTTATTTGTTCCTCAAAGGCTTTGTTGTTAAACAAAATTGCGCCTCCTTCTCCACAGGAGATATTCTTCAAATGATCAAAACTGTTCGTGGAAATATCGCCAAATCGTCCCAAATACTCTCCTTTATATTTCGCAAGGATGCCATGTGCATTATCTTCAATCAAAATGAGATTATGTTTTTTTGCAACTGGAATGATTACGTCATAATTGCAACCCACACCGGAATAATTAATTGTAATAATCGCCCTTGTTTTTTCAGTAATCGCCTGCTCAATCAAGTTTTCATCTATATTCATCGTATCGGGGCGAATATCTATGAATTTGCATTTTGCCCCCTGAGAAGCAAAAGCATTTGCGGTGGATACGAATCCATAGGACGGCAGGATAACTTCATCGCCTGCCTGAAAGTTTAAAAGTTGAGCGGCAAGTTCAAGTGATTGTGTGCAGGATTTTGTGAGGTAAGCTCCAGCCTTGCTTATTTTAAGCAGCCATTCAATGCATTTAGCCGAATAAATTCTATCCCTGAAAATAGAGGGATTTGCAAGAATGGTGCGAATGTATTTATCCTGTTCGTCTAATAGTGTAGGCGTGTGTAATGGTACTATCATCTTGAAATTAGGGGACTAAAACTAACGAATAGCGTGGATAGTTTTATACGCTTTACAATTGAAAAGAAGGGCAACACGGATTACAGAAGCCCAAGTTTATTGCTAAAGTCTAAATAGTGCTTTGCGACTTTTGAAGGCGCTTCCACTTGCGGATAATGCCCGATGCCATCCAGCAACACGATATCAGGATTTGGAATCAACTCTTTGTATTTGTCCGCCATACGCATTCCCGAAATCGGGTCTTCCGTTCCATTGATGAGGCGCAACGGAATAGCGGTTGTTTGTAAAGCGCTTGTCCATCGCTGCGCATGTTTCTCGCGCTCGCGCAGATATTGAATGATAGAAGGGATAGCCGCTTTTCCATTTTTCTGATTTATCAGATGCCAAAAGCCCGCTAACTCCTGCTGCGATGCTTTTGTATCTGCTCCGAAAATTTTGTTCATGCTGCGTTCAAACGAAAATGAATTCATCAGCTTCACCGCGATGCTCCCGAATTTTCCTGCAAGAATTTTTTGTACAAGCAGCGGCTGATATGCTCCGGGAAATAAACCACCGTTGAGGAAACATACCGATTTGATTTTGAAATAACCTTTACCCTGCTCCTTTTTTTCATTTGCGCGGGCAACAAGTTCCTGCGCAACAGATACTCCGTAATCATGCGCGAGGATGTGAAATTTTGTAGAGCCTACTTCTGAAATCAAATCTTCCAGCATATCAGCCTGGTCGAAAATGGAATAAGGATACGGCAATGGCTTATCTGAAAAACCAAAGCCGAGAAAGTCAGGCGCAAGCAGCCAATAGCGTTCGGCTAAAGAATTCCATACTTTATCCCAATCCCACGATGAAGTGGGAAAGCCATGCAATAGCAGAACGCATTCTTTTTCGCTACGCGTGTGACGGTAAAAAATTTTGTAATCCTTATAGTGAAAAAAATAGCCGGAGTTTAGCCAGTCGTTGGGTGACAAGGTCGTTTAGTTAGATTTTAATTTTCTTAACCATTGAAAAATAAATTTCGATGTCAAAATATTTATTCTTGAAAATCTCTTTATCGTTATTACCATAATTGAGGTTTTTTCCTTGGGCAAAAGTTGTACAAGAAAAATCGAGGACAAGAAAAAAGAATATCGGAATCAGTTTTCTCATTCTAAAATTCAAGTTTCAAATGCAACTTTGGTGAGTGAGATAAAGGAGTAATATTTTTCAAAAGAGAGAGGTGGAATGCCTCCCTCCTCTGATGGAAATATTGCCCAAATTGGCTCCTCGTCCAAAAGTTG
>JAWXCB010000019.1:0-181908 GCA_034440455.1 Chitinophagales bacterium | reverse complement strand
TTGTAACCTCCGAATCTGGCAGATTTTTATCCACTGCTTTTGCTATAAAGCCCAATGAAATCAATACTTGTTAATGTTTTTGA
The DNA here is from genome assembly GCA_034440455.1 of Chitinophagales bacterium. GTDB lineage: Bacteria > Bacteroidota > Bacteroidia > Chitinophagales > CAIOSU01 > JAWXCB01. The sequence continues at coordinate 181,825 of JAWXCB010000019.1, read as the reverse complement.
GGGACGACTAAGTAGTAAATGCATATGCTTAAATAATATGGTAAAGTGAACTTAAATAATTTCCCATAAAAATACAACCGTAATGTAAGGCTAAGATTGAAAGAAAATACTTTACCTCAAAAACCTCACCGCCTTCCCTACCACCTTCGCCTCAATCGGTCCATAGCCCACAAACTCGCCATCCATATCAATCGTGCATTCTTCAAGCGGCTCAATGTTGCAGAAGGATGATTCCATGTATTGCACTTCGGGATGTTGAATGAGTTCACCGCGCCTCACTTCGCCCATGTGTTTCAGGTAATCAAGCAGGGTGACGTTGGCGAGCAGCACGAGTTGAAGTTTGCCGTCATCAAGCGCAGCTTGCGGTGCGATGCATAAACCGCTGCCGAAAAATCTGCCGTTTGCCATCACTACAAGCAGCACTTTTCCTTCCCACGTAAAATTTTCAGCCGTTACCCGCACCCTGCGATGTTTGTAAGAGAGAAACGTGAGAATAATAGCTTTCACATAACTCAGCGTTGAGCCGAGAATTTTGCTGCTGCTGTTCACGCGCTGTGATGCGTAGCCGCCAATGCCGATGTCGGCAATATTAATATAGTAGCGTTCGGCAGGTTGATGCTGCACATCAAGAAAGCGCATGTGGCAAACATCCACAGGCTTGATGCTGTTTTGTTGCAGCAGTTTTGCCAATTGAGTTGTGTCTGCTTTTATCCCGACAGTTTTGCAAAAATCATTTCCTGTTCCTTTTGGAAAAACACCGATTGCAGTTTGATGCTTCACGGCATCGCGGCATTGCAGATACCCGTTTACAACTTCATTCAGCAAGCCGTCACCGCCAACAGCGATTGCATATTGCGCACCTTTGTTCAATGCCTGAGTTGTCAATTCTGTCGCGTGTTTTGCGTGTTGCGTTGTATGAAATTCTGCAACGAACCCTTCAGGCATCGCATCTGCGAGTTTCTTTTTCAACTGCGCAATGTGTTTAAGTTTTCCGTGTAAAATGAAGGCAACTTTCATTGCTTTAGTTTAACATTTTGAAATCCTGATTTGCTCTTTATCAGAACGAAACTGTTCGGACTCCTTCTCCTTTGGAGTGGGGCGGGGTGAGGCTTCAAGCAATGCAGAGTAAATCTTGATTTCACTTGCATATTCATCGTCACTCCATCCGCATTCTATTTTCATTAACTCTGCAACTTTTTCTATCACTGCATCTTTTTCTTTACATCCAAATAATACATACGTGAGCGAAAGCCTTCTTCCCATCAGGTCGGCTAAATGATAGCATTGTATGTTGCGGATGTAATAAATCACTTCTGCCACAGTTGCGTTGAAATCAGGGTGAAGTAATTCCGTATTTTTTTTGTTTTCATGCGCGATGGAAAATAGCTCAGACGATTTTTCTAAAAAGCGCTCCCGGATACTCTCGGTAAATGTGTGCGGCAAGTCAGAGAATTGGGAGGATTGTTTGATATGCTGTGTTTCCTTCGGTTTTTTTTCAGAAGAGAATTTTTTTGCTAATTCATCTACCAGTGACTCCGCCATAGAATGATAACTCGTGAGTTTTCCGCCAAGGATGTTCAGGATGTTTGCCTCCTCCCACCAAATCCGATAATCGCGCGAGCGTTCGTAGCTCGGTGCAGACTCATTATACATTGGGCGTAAGCCGGAGTAGATATGCAAAATGTCGCGCTGTGTAATATTTAATGATGGCGCGAATTTTTGCAGTGAACGCAGCAGGTATTCAACATCACGTTCTTCCGAAACAGGATTATTAAGATTGCCTATGTAATCTGTGTCAGTTGTACCGATAATTACGGAATCATTTTCCCACGGCACGGAATAATTCAAGCGGGTATCATCTGCGTAGGACGGGATGATAATCGCGTTTTCACACGGAAAGCGTTTTTTAGAGAACACCAAATGAACTCCTTTACTGGGCGCTGAGAAGTTTGTTTGTTTTTGTGCAACCCGCTTTAATACTTCATCCGTCCACACACCGCTTGCATTGATAATACAACGTGCGTGAAAAGTTCTGTCAATATTGTCAATGTGGTCGTGCGATTTTATTCTTGTTTGTTGTTCACTTCTTTCCAGCGACAATACTTCGCAATAATTCACCGCGTGATTCCCGGAAATTTTTTGTGCATCGTCAATCACTTCGTTGCAAAGCCGTGCATCGTTTGTAATTGCATCAAAATAGATAAAGCCTCCTTTCAGCCCTTCTGAATAAATCGCAGGAAAGATGCGGATGATTTCATCAGCTTCGATGTAACGATATTCGGGAAGGGTTTCTTCGTTACTCAAAAAATGATAAATCGCCATTCCTACCCGATACTTAAATGTAGAATCATACACAGGAAACAAGAAGGGCAAGGGCTTAACGAGATGCGGATATGTTTTTAAAAGGTGATTGCGCTCTTCAAGACTTTCTTTGATTAACCCGATTTTGCCGTACTTTAAATAGCGAATGCCTCCATGAATCAGTTTTGCCGATTTGCTGCTCGTGCCACTTGCAAAATCTCCTTTCTCTAACAACAAGCACGAGTATCCTCTTAACGCAGCTTCCTGAAAAATCCCCGCGCCTGTGATGCCGCCACCAATGATGATGAGATCAAAAGTTTTTTGTGAAAGAAAATCAATGTCAGTCCTGCGTTTCATCAAATAATTTTCCAGGGTTCATGATATTATTCGGGTCAAGATATTTTTTAAGGGATTGCAGTAATTGTTTTTCCTCGGTGGAAGTGGTTTGCAAGTACCACCGCTGATGGTCTTTCCCCACGCCATGATGATGGCTCACCGCCCCGCCTGATTGAATGAGGGCATCCGTAACTATGGTTTTGTAATTCAGCCATTGTTGTTCTTCATTTCCATTTTCCATCGGGGCAATCATCGTGAAATACAAGCACGCGCCTGTTTCATACACGTGCGACATGTGGCAAAACAGCAATCCACCTTTTTGATAAAAGTCTGAATAGTTGAGCGATTTTTTTACGGTAGCATATAGCGTGTTAATGTCTTTCCAATAAGCTACCGTTTCAAAAGTGTCAATCATGACGCGATGTTCGATGAGCGTATCGCGCAGATAGGGTAGGGTGAAGCGATGTTCAGCCCAATTCCCGGACGTGGAGGATGGAAGAAGAAAAGCATTATGTGCTTCTAAGAAATTTTTTGAAAATTTCACAGCGGCTGAATCGCTTGGATTTTTAATTGCAAAGCGGAACATTAAAATGCACGGCTCGGTAAATCCTTTGCTTTCTACACGTGATTTTATAAAAGAACTGACAAGTTTTTTTAAGCCTTGCGACTCGCTGTTGCGCATCGTGCTGAACAGCTTTGTTTCAAGCGCGTCAGAGAGGCGCGCAATTCCCGGATGGATGCCTTGCTGAAGTAATCCGCTGACAGCGGCTGTTCCTTCTTCAAACGATTTAAAAAGCGCGACCACCCATTCGTGATTATTTACCAGCTTATGAATTTTGATTTTCGCCTGCGTGATGATGCCAAGCGTTCCTTCAGAGCCGATAAATAAGCGGAACGTGTCAATACCGCTTGCATGTTTCGGAAAATCAGTTGTGCTGATATTGCCGGAGGGAGTCACCACTTTTAACCCAAGTACGATATCCTCAATTTTTCCGTATTGTCCTGACTCTTGTCCCCCAGACCGTGTAGCGAGCCAACCGCCAAGCGTTGAGTATTCAAATGATTGCGGGAAATGCCCAAGTGTAAATCCTTTTTCATTTAGGATGCTTTCAAGTTCCGGACCGAAGATTCCGGTTTCAAAAACGGCAGTGTGCGATGTTTCATCAATTGAAATCAACTGCTTCATCCGTTGCAAGTTGACACAGCAGGTAATTTGTTTTTCAGTATTTAATTCAAATGCACCAGTAACATTGCTCCCACCGCTAAAAGGAACGATGTTTATTTTTTGCTTACTTGCTTGTTCAAGAATAAGCGCAACCTCCTTTTCATTTTCCGGGAATAAAACAAAATCGGGCAGGGGAGGAATGTTTCCGGTAAAAATTCGGATGAGGTCGTGATAGCTTTTCCCGAAGCCATATTTAATTCGGTCTGCTTTACTGTTGGAGAATTGATTTTGACTAAGACTTGAAAAAATAGCGGAGAAGTCACTTTCTGAAAACTTTGATTCAGAAATTCTGTTTTCCAAATCAGGAACCGGAAAATCAATTTTTAATTCGCAATCCCATTTCTCTTGTAGAAAAGATTTGAACTTTGGAAAATGATTGAGATGGATCGCTTTTGAAGGGTCGCCCCAGCGCCAGAAATTATTAGAGGATGCGTTAGCTGACATGGATGCAAAATAGTGAATTCAGAGATTTTCTGATTCACGGGTTCTTGTAAAATTCAGCGTATAATAAAAATCAAAAGAATTATTCCGTAATTATCCTCACTTCAGTCCTTCTGTTCTTTTGTCGTCCTTCAGGAGTGTTGTTATCGGCAATAGGTTCCGTATCGCCATAACCTTTAGCAACGACACGCTCGGCAGCAATTCCTTTTTTGAGTAAATAATCTCTCACAATAGTTGCTCTTTCTTCCGAGAGTTTCTGATTTAATTCCGCTTTGCCTGTATTATCCGTATGTCCGGCAATTTCAATCACCATTGTCTTTTTCTTCGTCATATACTCAACCAGTTCTTTTAGCTCCTTGAAGGACTCGCTGCTCAGAGTAGATTTTCCAGGATCAAAAAAAACATTATCCAGCGTATAAACTTTGGGCGGTTTTACGGTAATGGTGTAAGTGAAGGTCAACAGTTCATCTACATCAGGGATTTCCAGCGGTTTGAAATCCTGTTCGGTGCTGAAGACTTTGTATTGCACTTTGAACTTCTGCGCCTTAGGAATTAAAATGGAAAATTTCCCTTCTGCATCGGTAGTTCCTGTGAAAGTCTTCTCATCCTTCAAGCTGAGGAATGTAATTACTTCGCCCTCCTGTGGCTTGTTGTCCGCATTTACCACAACTACATTGAGGAGCGCTTCGGTGTCAGTAGGCTTCATGTCCTGGGCAACTGCGGATAAAAAAGTGAATATAAAAGCAAAAAAGATTGCTGGCTTCATGAATTGAGAAGTTTAATAGAATGCAAATCTGCGAATGAATTTGCATTTCCGCTAATAACGATAAAGTTTCCAGAAAGATATACGCTTACTGCCAATGGGTTGAAGTATTCAAGCTTATAAAGCTAATCCGTGCAACCTCGCTCTATCCTTTCCGTACAAGAACACGAATCGGAAACCAGTTTGTGTGTTTGACCCTATGTGATACGGTTTCCGAAGGGACTGAGAAGACTATTTGAGAACCAGATTTTGTGAGGATGGATAGAAGTTTATTTATTTACGGCAATGGTGTATTCCGCTCGTTCGGATCGCTGACGAAGCTCTCGCTTCGCACGCTGTTTTTTCTGTTCCTTTGGTTTTTCTTCATCAATAATTCTTCCGCGCAGATTACCACAAATTTTTCGGCTTCCACAACGCAAGGATGCAGTCCGCTTGTAGTTTGCTTTACTGACCTTTCAACAGGTAATCCGAATACATGGCTTTGGAATTTTGGCAACAGCAATTTGTCGCCTGACCATAATCCGTGCGCTATTTATATAGTGCCCGGCACTTACACTGTTTCATTAACGGCAAGCAACGGTGGCAATAGCGACACGAAAACAGTGACGGCATTGATTACGGTGTTCGCAAATCCGGTGGCAAATTTTTCTCCGAATAAAACAATCGGCTGCGCGCCTGAAACAATTTCATTTACCGATATGAGCGTGATTGGCGATGCGCCTATCGTTTCGTGGCGTTGGGATTTTGGCGATGGAAATACTTCTTTTCAACAGAATCCTACAAATGTTTACACGAATCCGGGAACATACACTGTATATCTTGAAGTAACGGATGCAAACGGATGCACACACCGCTACACGCGCAACAATCTGATAACGATTCTCTCGAACAGGACGGTTGATTTCAGCGCTGCGCCCAGTTTCGGTTGCACTTTTCCCGCTACAATCAATTTCACCGACCTGACATTAGGCGGAATGTTGACTGACTGGCTGTGGGATTTTGGCGATGGAAACACTTCCGCACAACAAAATCCATCGCATACTTATAATTTGCCCGGCTCTTATACAGTTGAATTAACCGTGACGAACGCGGGCGGTTGCACAAAGACAACTGTCAAAAATGATTTCATGGTTATTGAAGATATGCAGGCTGATTTTTCTGTGAGCGACACAAGCGGTTGCGGCAGCGTCACCGTAAACTTTGCAGACCAGTCAACTGCTCAAGGGGCGATTATTTCTTACGCATGGGATTTTGGTGATGGCGCAACATCTAACGTGCAAAACACTACCCATACTTACAACACTGTTGGCGTGTATGATGTTTCATTAATCATCACAACGAATAAAGGTTGCAGAGACACGATTGTATATGATGATTTGATTCACGTTTTCCCGCGACCCACCGTAAACTTTGATGCTGACCAAACGCTTGGCTGCGCAAATCCTTTTGTCGTGAATTTCACGGAAGACGCAACGGATGATGCTTCCTGGTTGTGGGATTTCGGTGATGGAAATACTTCCACGTTGCAAAACCCTACGCATAATTATACTGCGCCCGGAAGTTATGGAGTTCGCCTCACAGTAACAAGCGCTGACGGATGCACACGCTCACGCTTTAAAGCAAACTATATTACAGTAAATAGTCCCGTTGCTGATTTTTCTGCGAATGTGCAAAATGGTTGTATTGATTTAACTGTGAATTTTATTGACCAGAGTACTTCTTCGGAAGTGATAAATGCGTGGGTATGGAATTTTGGCGATGGCACTCCGCTTTCTAATGCTCAAAATCCATCGCACATTTATACTTCGATAGGACAATTTGATGTAACGCTCATTATTAGAACAGTTAGCGGTTGTTATGACACAATCATTCAGCCGGGCTTTATCGCTGCGGGCGATACGCCAACTGTGGTATTCGGCTCTGACAGGCAGCATGTGTGTTTGGGAACGCCAATAAATTTTTATGATTCAACCGACACCGGCAATGAATGGCAATGGGATTTTGGCGATGGCGGTTCTTCAACGGATTCAACTCCCACATACACTTATACAGATACAGGCGCATTCAGCGTAACGCTGGTTGTGTTGAGCAACGGTTGCGCAGATACCCTCACGATTGATGATTACGTTTCGATTTCACCACCACGCGCAGGTATTAACCCTACGTTCAATTGTTTGAATCCTTTTGAAGTCGTGATTAACGATAACTCATTGGGACCAAATCAATGGCATTGGGATTTTGGCGATGGCGACACCTCCAATTTGCAGAACAACACGCACATGTATGACACAACAGGCAACTATAACATTCATTTGTTTGTGCGCGATACGATGTCAGGTTGTGTTGACAGCACTGATTTAACAATCAGAATCACAGACCCTGTTGCAGATTTTGCAGGAACAAATCTAGTTGGCTGTTATCCGCTGATTGTAAATTTTACTTCAAGCTCTGTTGATGCCGATACGTATCAATGGTTCTTTGGCGATGGCGATACTTCTTCGCAACAAAATCCAATCAAAGTATATGACACCACAGGCGTGTTTGATGTGATGCTGATTATCACGGACATTCACGGCTGCTCTGATACGTTCACAATTGATGATTACGTGACTGTATATGGAGCAACTGCATGGTTTGAAGCTGACACGCTCTATGGTTGCACTCCGCTGCACGTTGATTATTCTGATTTGTCTTCTTCATTCTTAGGAACAGTTACTGGGTGGACTTGGGATTTTGGCGACAGCACAACATCTGTTTTGCAAAATCCTGGTAAAGATTATACCGAGCCTGGTATCTATTCAATTTCATTGCGCGTGAGTGATAGCAATGGTTGTATTGACAGCACGATGCGTGTGAACTACATCATTCCTACATTCCCGAATCCTGATTTTTCTGCGGATGATACGATTGTATGTGTTGGTCAGGATATTTACTTTGATAATACTTCTGTCGGAACAGGCATGCTATTCCTGTGGAATTTTGGTGACGGAAGCACTTCTAATGATTCACTTCCAACACACGCATATTCTGCTGAAGGTGTTTATACCGTTAGCTTAACTGCGACTGACATCAATGGCTGCGACAGCACGATTACAAAACCTTTATACATTCGCGTTGTTCAACCTCAAGCTGCATTGACTGCTGATTCAACTTTTGCAAGCTGTCCTCCGCTGTGGGTGAACTTTACGGATTTAACTCCCGCGAATGACAGCATTACGGACTGGTTGTGGGATTTTGGCGATAATCAAACAAGTGACTTGCAGCATCCCACGCACGTTTATACTACGCCTGATACTTTTATTCCTTCGCTACTAGTTATTGATTTCAACGGATGCTCTGACACCGCAGTGTTTATTCCGATTACAGTAACAGGTCCTGTTGGAAATTTCGATTTCATTCAGCCTTACGTCTGTGTTCCGGTACCCGTGCAATTCTTTTCAGATGCTGCCGATACGCTGCTGCATATCTATGACTATGGTGATGGAAGCGTTGGCGTGTACATGGGTGGTGACACGATTACGCACAACTATACGTATCCCGGAGTGTTTCACCCGTCATTGATTCTTGATGACTTACACGGTTGCATAATTACGATTGACCATCCTGATTCAATTATCACGTTCACAGTGATTGCAGATTTTTCTTCCGACATACAATACCTCTGCCATGCAAGTCTTGTTTCATTTTACGATTCGTCTTTAGGTTTTTCCAATCCTGTTTCCTGGTTTTGGGATTTCGGTGATGGAGATACCAGCACGTTGCAAAATCCAACGCATTATTATGGAGTGCCGGGTTCTTATGATGTGATGCTTGTGGTGACAAATGCGGAAGGCTGCACTGACACGATGCTCAAGCCGCGCTTCATCACGGTTGATCCGGGTCCTGTTGCAGATTTCAATATGTCGGATAACGATGTGTGCATTCCTGAAACAGTATTTTTTACAGACGCTTCAGTTTCTGACAGCACAATCATTTCGTGGGAATGGAATTTTGGCGATGGCAATTCTTCCACACAACAAAATCCTGCAAATGTTTACACAACAGTTGACACGTTCGCTGTAACGCTGATGATTGAAACAGTTGCGGGCTGCCGTGATACGGTGACAAAACAAATTATCACGCACGGTCCTCCGGTGGCAGATGCCGGACCAGCTTCAGCAATTTGTTTTGGCGATTCTGCGCAGTTGAATGGTTCAGGCGGAGTAACCTATTCATGGTCGCCCGCTGCAACAGTTAGTGATTCAACGATTGCAAACCCTGTTGTTTCTCCGCTCGCAACAACTACTTATTATTTAACTGTTACAAATTCACTTGGCTGCCCTGATGTTGACTCTGTAACGATTACTGTGCATCCATTGCCTGTAATAAATACTGCGGGTTCAACAATTTGTGTTGGCGATTCTGCGCAACTCATTGCATCTGGCGGAGTCATTTATGCATGGTCGCCTGCTGCATCGCTGAATGATTCAACAATTTCAAATCCGTTTGCAAGCCCGCTTGCAACAACAACTTATACCGTAACCGTTACTGACGTAAACGGTTGCGTTAATACTGCAAGCACAACAATCAATGTAAATCCACTTCCGGTTCCGACAGTATCTGCTGCAAACTCAATTTTGTGCGGAGGTCAATCTGTTCAATTGAATGCAACGGGTGGTGTGAGTTACAGTTGGTCGCCTGCAACGTGGTTGAATTTCACCAACATTCCAAATCCTGTTGCAAACCTTCCTATTAGCGGAGCTACCTATGTCGTAACTGTTACAGATAGTAATGGTTGTATGAACAGAGATACTATCAGTATTGACGTGTATCCGATGCCGGTTTACAACATCTCGGGCGATATGACGATGTGTGTTGGCGACACAGCTGAACTCGCAGTGATTGGCGGTGATACTTATTACTGGTATCCTTCAGCCGGATTAAGCTGCGACACTTGCGGCTTCACAAGCGCAACTCCTGATACAACAACTTTATATTATGTTGAAATTACAAATTCGCTTGGCTGCACAGTTACTGATTCTATTTTGATAACTGTGAATCCGATTCCGGTTGTCACAATTACAAATGACGCAACCGTATGCGCTACAAGTCCGATTCAGTTGAATGCAACTGGTGGCGTGAGTTATAGCTGGTCGCCAGCTTCATTCCTGAATGCTACCAATATCCCGAATCCCCGCGCGATGCCGTTTAGTTCAACAACATACACTGTGCTTGTTACGGATTCAAACGGCTGCACAAATACGGGAAGCGTAACGGTAAGTACAAATCCGCTTCCGATTGCAAACGCTTCGGGTGATACTGCGATTTGCATTGGCGGTTCAGCGCAATTATGGGCTTCAGGTGGAGTGAATTATCAGTGGTTTCCGGATTCAAGTTTGAATTGCGGTATTTGTCCGAATGTTGTTGCTACTCCGACACAGACAACAACGTATCAGGTAAATATTATCAACGGATTCGGATGTATGGTAACACGCTTTCTCACAGTGACAGTAAATCCGTTGCCTGTTGTAACAGTTTCAAATGATACCTTTATTTGCAGCGGCAGCAGCACCCAGTTAAATGCAACTGGTGGAGCAAGTTATATCTGGTTTCCTTCAGCGGGATTAAGCAATGCAAATATTGCATCGCCCATTGCAACGCCTGATTCAAGCACAACATACATTGTACTTACCACATCAGCTTTTGGCTGTCTATCAACTGACACCGTGCAGGTAGAAGTATTACAATTCCATGCTGCAATGCAATTATCTGACACGCTTGGTTGCTTGCCTGTGAATGTACAGTTCACCGATTTATCAAGTGCATCTGATTCGATTGTTTCATGGAATTGGGATTTTGATAACACAAAAACATCAACGGTTCAACATCCATATCATGCGTTTGGAAATCCCGGAACTTACAACGTGCAGTTGACAATCACTTCAACAAGAGGCTGCGTTGATTCTACAAATGGAAATGTAACTGTGCTTGCCTTGCCTTATGCAGATGCAGGTCCTGATACAGCGATTTGTCGCGGTGAAAGTGTTGTGCTGCAAGGTTCAGGAGTTGGCAGCTATGACTGGTCGCCCTCGGTTGGATTGAATGCAATCAACATTGCAAATCCCACTGCAACGCCCAACGTGACACGTTACTATGAATTGATTGTTACTGACAACGCAACAGGTTGTAGGGACAGAGACTCTGTGCTGATTACTGTGAATGATTTACCCGTTACTACAATTTCAGCAGGAACAAGTTTGTGCTATGGCGATTCCACACAATTGGAAGTTACTGGTGGAACTTATTATACATGGACTCCGGCTACCGGGTTAAACAATCCGAATATTTCAAACCCTGTTGCAATGCCTGAAGGAACGACTATTTACACTGTTGAAGTTGAAACAGAATTTGGCTGCACTGCGCTTGATTCAGTGATGGTAGTGGTGCGTCCGCTGCCGGATATTCAAGTGAAGGCTGCCGATGAAATTTGTTTTGGCGACAGCACACAATTTGAAGTTTCAGGCGCATCAACTTATGAATGGTTGCCGACAACAGGCTTGAGCTGTTCAATTTGTCCAAATCCGATTGTGAAGCCGGATTCTTCTACAACTTATTTGCTCCGCATGACGGATGCTTACAACTGCGTGTGGTTAGATACGCTTGAAGTAATTGTAAATCCAATACCTGAAGTAACAACAACTGCCGACCAAACAATTTGTAAAGGCGAAGAAGTGGAGTTGACATCTCAACAACAGGGTGCGACAGCTTTCTTGTGGAGTCCGACAATTGGCTTGAGCGCTTCTGATATTCTCAGCCCGATTGCTGCACCGGAATCAACGACCGAATATATCATCACTGCGCTGAACGCATTTGGCTGTCAGGATAAAGACACGGTTGTGATTACAGTAATTGACCGCGTACAAACTACAATTAATGAAAGCCTACGTTTATGCATGGGCGAATCTGTAACGCTTGAAGTTAGAATTGATGTTGCAGGTATCAGCGGTGGGCAAGTGATTTGGTTGCCGCAGAATGCTTTTGATGACCCGACACAGTTGGAGCAAATTGTTTCACCTTCTGCTTCTACAAACTATACGCTGGTTGTGTTCGGTGGAGCATGTGTTCCTGATACGCAGTTCGTGCATGTGCATGTAGATTCATTGCCTACTGTGGATGCAGGTCCTGACCAGTTGGTGATGGCGGGAACGGAAGTTGAATTCACTGCGACTTCTCATTACAATATCAGCAGCTACTATTGGAGTCCTTCTTCAGAAGTAAGTTGCTACGATTGCCAAACAGTGACGCATGTTGCCGAGCAGTCAGGCACTTTCTATGTGAGTGTTGTGGATGCGAATGGTTGTCCTGCGATGGATTCAGTGAATGTGCGCGTGATTGAATCGTGTGAAGGCGACATCTGGGTTCCGAATGCGTTCACGCCAAATGGAGATGAAATGAATGATGAATTTCGTGTGCGCAGTTCGGGAATGATTCAACTGATTCACTTCCGCGTGTTTGACCGCTGGGGCAATCAGGTGTTTGAAACGGATAATTTCAATGAAGGCTGGAACGGGAAATATAAGGATGAGATGGTAAATCCAAACGTGTACGTGTGGTACGTGCGCGCATCTTGCCCCGATGGACGCATTGTGGATTTAAAAGGAAATGTAACGGCAATACGATGATATAGGGTTCGATAGTTTTCTCAGATGGTTGGTTAGGGCAGAAAGAGCTTGTGCTATAGGGTCGCACAGGCTCTTTCTGTTTTAGGACAATCTTTCAGAAAAGTGAATCCGCATGGAGTTAAACATGCCCATGCTTTCTGCTATAGAGGAAATATTTTTCAAAAGCGACTTTCGCCCAATGCGCCTCCGGTCCGGGAATGATGAATTCATGCTCGCGGGGTGACAGCATGTGGTCGCCCGCGATAATCATTCCCATGTTGCCGGTATCCATGATACAATAGGCATTCATCTCATCAAAAGCATATTCTGTTTTCGCTAATCCTTTGCCGACACCTCAGCCACGGAAACGGTTCGCGCCACCGCAGTGAATTATTTCGGGAAAAATTCTTTCGGACGAAAGCATCAGCGCAATCAGAAAGTGCCTGCATGACACGAGCGCGATGGTGCGCTACCAGACGGTGGCATCGCTTTCAAATTTTCCGTCTGAAACATGGGTGAGCGATGTCATACCCTTGCTGAATGACCCGGTGAGGGCGGTGCGCACTTCGGCAGCCAACTCACTCAGCGGAGTGCCGCAGAATGCTTTTGTCCAAAGCAATATGACTGCTTTTGCTTCTACGCATAAAGAACTGATGGATTTCCTGCATCATCTATCTGATTTTGCCACAGGAAATATCATGCTCGGTGATTATTATTTTAAAACGGGCGACAATGCCAATGCGAAAAAATATTACCTGCGCTTGCTGAAGGTTGACAGCATGGCAAATTATGCGCGGCTCAACTTGTCAAGCGTCTATAATGCCGAAGGGCAAAATGAAAAAGCACTTGTCATTCTGCATGAAGCGCTGAAGATTGACCCGCAGAATCCGCGCATCAATTACAATCTGGCGTTGCTGCATGTGGATCTTGGTGAAAAGGAACAAGGCTTAAACTATTTTGAGCAGGTGCACAAACTGAAATATGATTACGACAGGTTCTATTACAACTATGCGATCTTCCTGCAACAACTCGGCAAAAGCCAACAGGCTGAAACGATTTTTAAAGAAGGAATAAAAAGCTTTCCCAACTCGGAGCAACTGAACTATGGTGCAGCTTATTTTTTACTTCAGACAAACCGCATGAAGCAAGCCATTGCTTACATCAGGAAATTAAAAGAACTGAATCCTGAAAATCAGAATTACAGGGAATTGTTTGAGCTACTGCGGTAGGTAATGTTTTCTGTGTGGAAAAAATGAGGGACGAGTGAGCGTTTAGAAGTCGGTAGGGTGAGGCGGATTTTCTTTCAGAAAATGCCTGCTGCCGCTTTCACGCTTCATTCCATTGAGCCATAGTGAATACTAATATCTTCCTCTTCCGAATCAAGCACTTTTGTCACTAAGGAATCAGCGGTAAGTTGTTGAAGCAAAAACGGATGTGACTCGCCTGACTGGTCGGTGAGGCGAATGGTATTTTCAGTTACGATTTGCCATGTTCCCCCAAGCGAATCGCCTTCCACGCGGTCAACAGCGGTGTAGCTCATGTCGCGCAGCAGCGTCAGCTCTTCGTTGTTGGTGGGATATTCCTCTCCCAAACTGCGCAACACCAATTTCTTTGAATACCATCTCTTACACAATTTAGCCAGCAACGAATCGGCAACAGCGCCTGAAATTTTTTGCGCAGGCTTTTCAACGCTTGTTGCATCAACCTGAGTTGCACTGCTCGCAGATTGTTCCTGCTGAGTTCCCTGAGAACAACCTGCAAAATAAAATACGGTAAATGCCAGTAGGGAAGCGCGCATCTTGGAAAACTTTAAACTCTAAACTGAAAACAGTAAACCAAAAACGGTAAACTCAGATTTTGTTGATTTCAAAAATAATCGAGCCATAGAACAGTCTGCCGATGTAAGGCGCGCCCCATGCTGTGTGATATCTGTCGTTCAGTAAATTGGAACCGCCCACTGCAAGCGTGAGATAAGCTTCTTTGATTTCGTAATTAATCTGTCCGTCAAGCGTGTAGAAAGCAGGGATTTGTCCGTCACCAAAGGGAGCCTGCCAGAAGTAAGTGTCTGACCAGCGGAAGTTGGTGTTGAAGCCAAGCCCTTTGAAAATGCGCTTTCCTTCAAGTCCGATATTGAATTTGTGGTTGGGCGTGTTGTAGCCTGGAATGAGGTCGTCATCAATATCTTCTTCATTGATGTCGGAATAAGTGTAATTGCCCTTGAAACTGATTCCATGTCCGAAGTAATACGACAAGCCAACGCTGAAACCCCATGTGCGCACTACATTATCTGAGTTGATGGGAATTTGTTTCAGGTCATAATTTTCAGTGATGATAGCATCCACTCCGCTTTCTTCGCCAACAACGCCATCGGTGTTGATTTGCGCCACGCGCATATCGCCAATAAAAGCTTTGTACCAGTTGTAATAAAAGCCAAAATCAATATAGAGGCGCTCGTTATGCACTGTGCGATAACCAAACTCGATGGTGCGCACTTTTTCAGGGCGCAACTTGGGGATGTTCACCACTTCAAGCAACTCAGGGTCAATTTCATTTACATCCAGCGAGTCATTGAATTCAGTCACAGACTCAAGCGTGTAGGCAGGGTCATATCCATCTAAGTTTCCGACAAGCGTAATGGGACCGAGGTTAAGCAGGATGAATTGGTCTTGCAAGGTCGGCATGCGATAGGCTGATTGCCCCGACACGCGCAACGTATGATTCTTATGCGTGAAAACAACAGAACCTCTGGGGGAAATTTGCGGGTCAAAGCTGGTATATTTATCCATACGTAAGGAAGCGCTCAGTTTGAGCTTGTCATTCAGCAGACGCTTTGTTGCAGTAGCGAAAACACCCGCTTCATGCGTCACGATTCTTTCATACTCGCCTTCGGGGTTATTTCGTCCGTCAGTCAGCGTATCTGAAATATCTATGAGCGTGTCCCTGAAAATTGTTCCGTAAGATTTTGGCAAATAAGTGCGGTAAGAAGCTCCAACCATCAGGTCGAGCCATTTTACGTAATCATCAAACTTGTAATTGCCTTCCACATGCACAAACTTCGACTCATCCAAAAACTTGGAACCGCTTTGCAAATCAGGGTTTGTTACCGTCATCTGCACGATTGAATCAAATTGCTTGCTGCCGGGTTGATACCACGCATCTGCCGCTTCAATCAAAGCCGCGTTGCGCGCGCTATCCACCATCCATTGCTCAAGACAGTCAGCACAGAAACTTTCATCTCTGGCGGCTGTGAGCGTATCAAGCGTGTCAAAATATTTGGTGAGATATTGCGAAACATATTCAGCAACGCCTTCTCTTGAAACATTGATTGCAGTAAACACATTATCATAGGAGTCGCCTGCATTTTCAAACGTGGTGTAGGCGCGGGCTACGTAATTCTTCCCCGTGAATTCGAGCTTGTGCTGTTGATAAGCGATGTCTTTAATGCTGTAGCGGTTGGTACCCTGATAAACAGAAGTACCGCGTCCGTACTTAAACATATAAGATACTTCATGCCCGGGCTTATACTTCCAGTGTAACGAGGGATTGATTCTCCACATTTTCGTGTTGTAGTCCGCCACGGTTTCTTCCATATAGCCGGGAGCTTTAATCACCTGTGTGCCAGGGTAAGCCTGCGGATTAAATCCGAGCCAGTTGTTCAGTGCAACTGCATCATCCAAATCTTCCTGCGTGAATTCATCATCCACTTCATTAAACTGGTTTTGAATGATGATGCTGCTCATGTCCACTTCGGGTTCAATGTCGCCATAACGGTTGGCGCTGTCATCATCGGCTACCCAATCATCCATGCGCATATATGCTCCCACGATTTTGAAACCGAATTGGTCTTCCTTTCCAAACGTACGCGCATATCTTCCTTGAATATCAATATAATCTCTTGAGCCGCCTTTCAACTGGATGCCCAAGCCCGGAAAATTGTAGGGGTCTTTTGTGGTCATGCTGATCACGCCTTGCAGAGCGTTTGCGCCATAAAGCGCAGAAGCCGCTCCGTGAATAATTTCCACGCTTTGCAAATCCAAATCATTTGCGCCCATCAGGTTGCCGATTGCAAAATTCAATCCCGGAGCCTGGTTGTCAACGCCATCAATATATTGCACTGAGCGCTCTGGCTGCGTAGTGTTAAATCCGCGCATGTTCACTACATTAAATCCTGCGCTTGATGTGATAACGTCAATGTCTGCTAATGCGCCAAGACCTTGATAGAAGTTGCCGGAAGGCGCAGTCTTAATATCACGGGCATCAATTTTATCAATCGTAACGCCTGATTCCATAACAGACTCCGCCACGCGCGAACCGGTAATTACTACCTGCTCGCCTTGGATAACGAAGTTTTTCAGTTTGATTTCTGTAAACGGAAACGGACTGGAAATTTTTACATCCCTGTCTTCATAGCCGATGTAGCTGATGGTGAGGGTTACTACCGATGTGTCGGTAATCTCAAATTTGAAAACGCCATCGAGGTCGGTAACGCCTCCGGTGCCGGTTCCTTTCAGCTTGACGCTCGCTGAAATGAGCGGCTCTTTTGAAAGCTCGTCAACAATTTTTCCGGAGACAGTAACCTTCTGCGCATGCATCGTTGCGACAGAAAAAAAGAACAGAACGAGAGCGCACAAAACTGGCTTAATTGTTTTCATAAGGGGGTACTTGTTTTTTTTAAGCGGTCGCCAAGATAGCGAAAAGTTTCAAAGTTGCTAATCCTTAATAATCCCATAATAAATAAAACGTGGAAAAATTTGTACACTCGCTTTATTCTGCTTAAAGAGCGTCTTGTTTTCCTCACACGGATTCTTTGTATTTTTCCATCGCAGATTTTCTACGCGAATGAATTCCCCTGAACAGCTTTTTGAATTATTTGAAGATTACCGCACAACACATGCTTTCCGTTTTTCTCCGGAAGCGTTGTATGAGCCGCTCCGCTATTTTCTCGATTTGGGCGGCAAGCGCATGCGCCCCGTGCTTACTTTGCTGGGTTGCGATTTATTCGATGGAAAAACTACGGAAGCCTTGCCCGCTGCTTATGCGATAGAACTTTTCCACAACTTCACGCTGATGCACGATGACATCATGGATAATGCATCGCTACGCAGAGGAAAGCAAACCACGCATGAAAAATTCAGCGTTCCTCAGGCGATTCTTTCGGGCGATGTAATGTTGATTTATGCGTTTGAATATCTGAATCATCTGGATGATAAAAGATTCCGCAAAGCGATTGACTTATTCAACGCTACTGCAATCAAGGTTTGCGAAGGGCAGCAGTATGATATGAATTTTCAAACCTCCTCCGAAGTTGCGCTCTGCGAATATCTGATGATGATTGAATTTAAAACTGCCGTGCTGCTTGCATGTAGTTTGAAACTGGGCGCAATCGTTGCAAACGCTGATGAGGAAAATGCCAACCATTTGTTTGATTTTGGAAAAAACATGGGCATCTGCTTCCAGATTCTCGATGACACGCTTGATGTCTTTGCCGACAAGGAAAAGTTTGGAAAGAAAACAGGTGGCGACATTGCCGAAAACAAAAAAACCTATTTGCTGCTCAAGGCGATGGAAGTCGCTTCTGCCGCTGAACGCGAGCGCTTGCTTTTTTATCTCAGTAACAATGTTCCCGCAGATGAAAAGGTGAAAGGCGTGATTGAAATTTATCATCAACTCGGTATCCGGCAGATTGCTGAGGTGGAAGCGCGTAACTATCACTTGCTCGCGCTGGAATGTTTGAATAGTATAAATGCTGACGAAGAAAAAAAGAAGATGCTGAAAGATTATGCGGAATCGCTGCTCGTCAGGCAGTCATGAGCGAAACAGACTCAAGCGCTTCCTGCACAACAGGCAGTTTGCTCCAATTTCCTTTGAGTGTTGATTGCTGCGAGCAGCGCACAAGTTCCTTCAGATAATTTTCTCTGCTGATTTCCTTTGCGCCAAGACTGGAAAGGTGTGGCGTGTGCAGTTGACAATCAATCATTCCAAGCCCGAGGCGCTCTAATGTTTTTGAAAGCAGGATAAATGCCGTTTTCGATGCATTGCTTGTTTTGCTAAACATAGATTCGCCCGCAAAAAAGCCGTGTAAAGAAACTCCGTATAGTCCGCCTGCAAGCATATTCTCTTTCCACACCTCCACTGAATGCGCATAACCCATTTCATGCAACTGCAAGTATGCATCCAGCATTTCTTTAGTAATCCATGTTCCTTTTTGCCCGGGTCGAGGTTGCTTTTTACAATTTGTTATTACTGCTCCAAAATCAGAGTCGAATGTTACGCGGAATAATTTATCACGCAACACTTTTTTCATGCTCTGAGATACACGCACTTCTTTCGGATATAGTATCATGCGCGGGTCGGGCGACCACCACACAATCGGGTCGCCATCATTGAACCATGGAAATATTCCCGCACGATAGGCAAGCAGTAAACGCTGCGGGCTTAAATCACCACCCACCGCAAGAATGCCGCTCGGGTCGGCAAGCTCAGGGTCGGGAAACTGAATCTCTTTTGAAAGCTCAAAAATAGGCATGGAGGAAAAGGAGTTGTAAGTTTAAAGTTTAAGGTTTAAAGTGAACAGGGCAAGTTCAAGAGTTGATTTTACAACTTAATTTCGGATTACATTTTATTAAAGCTTGCCGCAAAACTTCAAACTATAAACTAAGAATGCCTTCATCACGCAGAGATTTCCTAAACACCATGAGTACCATCACATTAGGCGGGCTTACCGCCACGCTGTTTTCATCATCCGACCTGATGAAGATAAAGCAGCGGCTATCGTCTTATGACCACTTTAGCCCGCAGCAGATTGCTGAGGATGAAGATTTCTGGTTTGTCATTCAGCAGGCTTACACTCCTACATCGCTGTTCATCAATTTGAATAATGGCGGGGTGTGTCCGCAGCCAAAAGTGGTGCAGGAATCGTTCATGCATTATTATAAACTCGCGAATCAGGCGCCCGCTTATTATATGTTTGGCGAATTCACGCGGCAGCGCGAATCCATAAAGAAAAAACTTGCAACACTCTCAGGTTGCCCGTATGAAGAAATTTCGCTCACGCGCAATGCCACTGAAGCATTGGAAACGGTGTTGATGGGGCTTGAGTTGAAAGCGGGCGATGAAATCATTACCACCAATCAGGATTATCCTACTGTGATGGCGGGCATGATGCAACGAGAACGCAGAGACAGAATTAAAATCGTAAAAATTTCTATTCCCACACCTGCCGAAGATAGCGCGGAAGTGGTGCAGAGATTTAAAGCTGCTATCACTCCAAAAACGAAGCTGATTGTGGTGAGTCATATCGTGTATCTCACAGGACAAATTTTGCCCATTCGCGAAATCTGCGACATGGCGCATACAAGCGGATTGGAAGTGATTGTTGACGGGGCGCATTCGTTCGCACAGCTTGATTTTAAAATAGCTGACCTCAACTGCGATTACTTTGGAACGAGCTTGCACAAATGGCTCAATGCACCTTTTGGCTGCGGCATGTTGTGGATGAAAAAAGAACACATCACGAAGGTGTGGTCGCTCTTTGGCAGCCCCGATGACCAGAAAGACAAGATGAGCAAGTTTGAACATCTTGGTACGCGCAACTTCCCCGCAGAGCTTGCCATTAATGAAGCGATTGATTTTCACAATGGCATCGGCATACAAAGAAAAGAAGCGCGTCTCCGTTATTTGAAAAGCTATTGGGCAAATGCAGTTGTGGGATTGCCAAAATTGAAATTCAACACTTCGTTGAAAGAAGGTTTTTCCTGCTCGCTCTGCAACTTCCACATCGAAGGGATGACGGCAGAAGCCATGCACAAAACTCTGATGGACGAACACAAAATTTTCACCACCATGATTAAGCACGAAGAGTTTGAAGGTGTGCGTGTAACCCCACATCTTTATACCAAGCTTTCGGATTTAGATAGGCTGGTGGAGGCGATTCAAAAGATGGTGGCATAAAAGAGCCTTTAGCTGTAGCTACAAGCAAAACCATAAAACTGCATTTCAACTTGCAGCTAATAGCTTGAAGCTTGTAGCTGGTTCTGGCGCGTACTTACCTCGCCTCATTATCGCTTTGTCTGGTAGCGCCCGTTGCAGAGGGGTAACAGTTTCTATGTGAAGAATCTTTCCAGCATTTCAGGGTCTCTGCGGGTATCCCAAATCCTGAGAATAGAAATGGAACCATCTTGAGATACTTCATACTAAAACAAATAATCTTTTACCGGTTTCACGCGTACTCCTTCAAAATCTGAAAGCGGTGCTGCCTCTGGAAAATTGATGATTTGATGCGCGGCATCTTTAAAAAGGGTGTTCAATTTTTTGCTATAGCGAACTGATTTATTCCGACTTCTCCAATATTGTAGAATTTCTTTCCTGTCATTTCTGGCAGTGAATGACCATGTTACTTTTCGTTTAGCCATCCTTCCATTTCTTTATCCACTTGCTCGTTTGAAAGGCTCTTGCCTTTTTTGATTTCAACCCGCGCTTCGCGAACAGCATTTATCTGTTCGGGGCTGAGCTTATAGCGCAATTGCTTCTTTTCTGCATTCAAGATTTGATAGACTTCATGAAGAATATTCTTGTCTTCTGTGTCCTTGATTTTACTAATCAACTTTTTTTTCAGTTCAGTGGTGGACATCGTTTTGAAATTTAAATCAAGATAGTGAAAAATCTTTTTAAGTATTACTGGATTTACTTAATAATCCCGATCTCGCTACTCTGCACTAATGGATTTTGTCCGCGCAATACGGAGTTGCCTGAAAACAATTTCGTTTGGTCAACACCTTGCGGTTGCAGCCAGTCTGATTCTTTCATCTGCCCGCTTTGCGAATAGGCAGTAAGTGCATTTTGATAACACGTCATGCGCACAGATTCTTCAGAGATACCGCGTTGCAACATGAGGTTTGCGGTTTTCGGAACAGCAAGCGGATCGCTCACGCCCCAATCAGCGCTGCTGTCAATCATGATGCGTTCATGCCCGAAGCGTTTTACTACTTCCACCATGCGCTCGTTGCCCATTTTTGTTTTCGGATAAATGGTGAACGCTGACCAGAAGCCTCTGTCCAGCACCTCCTGCACGGTTTCTTCATTATTGTGGTCAATGATAACCATCGAAGGTTTTAATCCGTGCTCTTCACACACATCCATGCTGCGCATGGTGCCGCTTTTCTTATCGCGGTGTGGTGTGTGAATTTGAATCGGAAGATTTAATTCTTTGGCAAGTTCCAACTGGATGCGGAAATATTTGTCTTCCGCTTTTGTCTGGTCATCATAGCCGATTTCACCAATAGCAACTACGCCTTCTTTTGTTGCAAACAACGGTAACAGTTCTATGACCTGCTCCGCAAGCGCTTCGTTATTTGCTTCTTTTGAATTCAAGCCGATGGTGCAATAATGTTTAATGCCGAACTGACTCGCACGAAAGCGCTCCCACCCAATGAGTGAACTGAAATAATCTTTGAACGTGCCTGCTTCGGTGCGTGGCTGCCCCTGCCAAAACGAAGGCTCAATCACCGCAACCACGCCAGCGGCAGCCATCGCTTCATAATCATCCGTAGAGCGCGACACCATGTGGATGTGCGGGTCAATGAGGGGGAAGTTTATTTTAGGTGTGTGTTCCATTTTATGTTGTTCTCGTAATCTTAAAATTTGATGATTTGTTGATTCGATAATTCGGTAATTGAAATGCAATTTTATTCTTTCATCATCGAATCATCGAATCACCGAATTACCAAATTACCAAATTACCGAATCACCGAATTAGATATTGTTTTCCAGTCAAACTCATTCTGCTCTGCGCTCGTTTTCAATTCAGGGTTACTGAAAAGTAATTCTCTTGCTTTTAAAAAAGTGCTGCTCTTCACGGCAAGCGCGGCAGCTTGTTTTTCCAAATCATCGCCCCGCTCAAGCAGTCGCTCGATGTCTTTCAGCAAACGCTCTTCGAGAAATGGTCCAACAGGTCGCCATAATTCAGGCGTTACAGAGCGCGAAGCTGCCCACCGTTCATGCGCATAGTCAGAAAGCATTCGCGCAAGCTGTTTGTTTGCGCGATTATCTATTCCGTAAATTTTATCAAGCGGTCGCTCCATAAATACTGCTTTCAATACCATTTGATTCCACGCATCTTCATCCAAGTAATCAGCAGGGTAGGGATTGTGTAATGCCACAGCATCATACACTACCGTCATGCTTGTGCGGATTCCTTCTGCTGCGCGTGCTTTCAACAATTCGGGATGCGGCAATAACGGCAGCGCGGAATAAAGTGCAACGAGTTCGCTCACTTCCCCGGTAGTAAAAAGCGTGTTCAGGATTTTTAAAAAACGCTCCGTATCTTCCTTTGGAATGGACAATGCAAGCAGGATTCTTGCTATTTGCACAAGAGTAAAATCAGTAGGGTTGAAACCTGTGCGCAGATAATTTGCCTGTTGAAGCTGCGCATCAGTGAGGTTTAGTTTTTCTTTTTCAAAATAGCGCGGCAGTAAACTGAACGCGAGATAAAATTCCTTTTCAGAAAATTCATAACTCAGCTTCTCGGCTTTTTGATGCAGCCATTGAAGCGATTCAGGAGTGGATTGCGGAGCAAGAAGGGATTGAAGGAAAGATTGCGCTTCATTCGTTTTCGGCTGGTTCATGTTGCGGTAAAATTACCACCGGAAAAGTTGCTGAACAGCTATGAAATCCCGTAGGGATGTTCATTTGGTAGAATTATCGAAATCAACCCCAAAAAAATCCCGTAGGGATGACCTTTTAAAAATGTTTGTAAATGGTCGCCCCAACGAGGCTTACGTTATTACCTCATTCATTTCTCTACCAAAAGAATCGTCCCTACGGGACTTCATCCGTCTGTAACGGTAAAAAAAAGATGTATTTTGGGTTCTGCGAAAATAATAACATGACTTTTGACGAGTTTAAAAACCGCTTAGAGAAGGCTGCTACGGAAGAAGATGTAAAGGCAATCTATGCCGGCTATTTCAAGATAAAATACGACACTTCTCACCGCCATGATTTATACACGCCACAGGTTTTATTTGAATTCAAAGCCAATAAAAACTTTCAAAACCTCAAAGCCCTTGCTACTGTGCTTGCGCAATCGCTTTACTATATCAGGCGGCTGAAATATGTTGAAGTGGAACAGGCGATTCCGTTTTTCATCTGCCTTGCCGATAAAAACGAAGCAGCCATCACGGAAACGCGCAAATGGTCAACCTACTATTCAAACGATGCTTATGATTGGGAATGCGCGCCAAGCAAACCCGACCCGAAGCTCGTTGACCATTTGGTGAAAGAGCCGGAAACAAGCAAGCTGCATGTTTACAAAATTTCGCAGAAACTCGAACACGCAGCTTTCAGCAAGAATCTTGAAAACGCGCTGAATCCGCAGTTGCTCATGGATTTTGGCGACAAGAAAATAATCAACGAAGAAAATTTTGAAGCTGTGTTTGACCATTGGAAAGGCGTCATCGGCAAGTACATTGTAAACGGCTATAAAGACTCCTTTTATTTCCTTGCCAACATTCAGCGCGAGAAAGTAATCATTGACAAGGAAAATGGTCGCGTGGTTTTCACGTTTGAAGACAAGAACTCGAAAACGCAGAAAGTTCTCACGAAGGACTACGATTATTTCTGGGGCGTTTACGATTATGTTACCAATGCCGAAACAATTCATGGCATTATGCCAAGTTAGACAGGCTCACGGATGATAGCCAGCGAAGATTTGAAGGTGAATTTTACACACCGGAGCCGTTTTGTAAAAAAGCAATTCACTACTTGGGTGAAGCGCTTGGGAAAAAATGGTATAAATCAGGCAAGTATAGAATTTGGGATATGGCAGCCGGAACCGGCAATCTTGAATATCACCTCCCCGCTGAAGCCTATAAATACCTCTACCTGTCAACGCTGCATGGTAGCGAAGCCGACCATTTGAAAAAAGTGTTTCCTAACGCTACCTGTTTTCAATATGACTATTTGAATGATGATGTGGAATATCTGTTCAACAAAGAAAAACTTCCCTTTGCGCCAAACTGGAAATTGCCAAAGAAACTGAGGGATGAATTAGCCGACCCGAGCATTACATGGTTGGTGCATATCAATCCTCCTTTTGCTACTGCGCAAGTAGGAGGCGCAAAAGGAGAATCAAAGAAAGGCGTGAGCAAAACCAAAGTAGAAATCCTGATGGATAATGAGGAAACAGGACATGTGAAGCGGGAGCTATTCGCACAGTTTATGTTTCGCATTGTGCATGAACTTCCTAAGAAAACCTACTTGGGAATGTTCTCAAAATTGAAGTACCTCAATGCGCCTGATAGCATTGAATACAGGGATAAGTTTTTCAACTACAAATTCAAGAAAGGATTTCTTTTTAAATCAACAACCTTTCACGGAGTGAAGGGGAAATATCCAATCGGCTATTTAATTTGGAACTTATCAAAACCACGGGAAAGCAAATCAGTAGAAATTGATATTGCAAATGAAGAAGCGCAAACCATTGGGGTGAAGCATTTGCGGCTCATTGAAAAAGAGGATGTGCTGAACAACTGGTTTGAACGACCGCAAAATTCAAAAGACTTCATTTTGCCGCCATTGAGTAATGGCATCACGGTGAAGCATTGCAATGCAGACACAAGGCATCGTGCAAGACCTGACTTTCTCGGCTCTCTTTGCAGTAACGGCAACGACTTTCAACATGCTAAATATGTTGTAATTCTTTCTTCACCGAATGCAAGTGCAGGAGCATTTTCTGTTATCAAAGAGAACTTTGAAAAGGCATTGACATTACATGCTGTTAAAAAAATTCCAAAACAAACGTGGCTGAATGACAGGAATCAATTTCTCATTCCGCACACCGAGCCAAGTAAAGAGTTTTTGAATGATTGCATTGTATGGAGTTTGTTTTCCGGCTCAAATGAAACAACGGCTTTAAAGAATGTTTCCTATTTGGGCAACACCTACCAAATTAAAAACAACTTCTTCCCTTTTAAAATCGAAAAAGTGAAACGCTGGGAAATCAAAGATGCCGACTTCCGGCAGCAACTGACTAAAGATGAAAACCGCTATGTCGCCAACTGGCTTTCTAAAAATGTGTTTTCAGCAGAAGCGCAAGAAGTGTTGGAAAAAGCAGAAGCGGTTTACAAACTCTTTTATGCCAGCCTCAACCACATGGCAACCCACAAATGGAAAATCGAAACGTGGGATGCAGGCTGGTATCAAATCAGGCGTTGCCTTGCCGAACATAACTTAGCAACGGACGAACTGAAAGAACTGAGCAAGGCAAACGAAACGCTTGCCGCCAAAATTTTACCGCAAATAGAGGAATATGGTTTCTTGGATAAGGATGAGGTGTTTGATGAGGCGTAAATTATAAATGCAGCAGCATGATAAAAGAACTCATCCGGCAGCACGGCAAGGATAAAATAAATACACTCACAAAATATCCCTCCATTCTTACCTTGCATAAGTTGGGGGAGCGAGAGAAACTCACCAATGAACTCACAACGCCCCTCGAAGGGGAACAACTATTTGCCACCGAAAAAATTGATGGAACTAATGTGCGAATTATTTGTCTTGGAGATGAATACCTGATAGGCTCAAGGGAATTTATCCTGCATTTCTGCCATGACCTGTATTATGATTTGACACAGGGAATTGTTGACGGCTTGAAAGAATTGCAGGTAAAATTCCCCTCCACTACTCACCTTAGTGTTATCTATGGAGAGCTGTTTGGAGGAAAAACTTCTGCAAACGCGAAGTGGTATGGCATGGGCAAAATCGGTTTTCGCGTGTTTGACGTTGCTGAATATGATGACTTATCTGTTCTGAATGAAAGTCGTGAGGCAATATCACATTGGCGCGAGCATGAAACCGAAACAGGTATCGTTTATGGTCAAAAATTTCTGACGAGGAAAAACATCACTGCTCGGTTTTCTGAATTACAATTAGTACCCGAAGTCAATTTTGAATTTACAGGACTGGGGCATGCTGAGATATTGGAAAGCCTGAAACGCTTTATCCCATCAACAAAGGTGGCATTAACAGAAAATGCTTTGGGTAAAGCAGAAGGAATCGTGTTGCGAAACGAAGAAAGAAAAAAAATTGTGAAGGTGCGGTTTGAAGACTACGAAAGAACATTGAAAAAGTAATTTCCCTCCGCCTTCGCTCGTGTCCCGCGAGTGAATGTTTTCTCTGCCTCCGGCATCATTTGCTCACAAAATTAAAAAGGCAGGATGCCTGATAAAAGCTCACTCGCCAAAGGCAGAAGCGATTCAGGCGTGAATTGCGGAGCAAGAAGTGATTGCAGGAATGATTGCGCTTCGCCCCTGTGAGTTTGCATAATTATTGAAATCAGTACATGATGTATTGGGGAACATTCGGGTGCTCAGGATTTACCATTAACTTCCGTGTTACCGGATGAAGAATAACATCCATTTCTTCTATAGGAACTGCTCCAAGCAACGGCTCATCTCCGAGAACCATTGCTCCCGTAAAACAAAATCGGTTTTCAAAATCTATTCGCAACGGACCAACAAAAGGAACCATGTGAATTGAGCCATCAGCAATTTTTACTGAGCGTTTTTCCAATTCTTTTAATTGAAGCTGCATAGCAATCGTTTCTGTTATGCTCATAAACAACGCGCCTGAATCTACAAGCGCACTAATTTCTACCGGTTTCAGTTCCGGTTTGCGAGCGTTGTTCAGTTTGATTTTTGCATAAGTAAGACCCATGTTGCAAATATAGCGCGGGGCAATCTAAACGTATCCCGCTTTAAAGAAAATAGGCCACGATATTTCTCGCTCCTCTGCGGGGTCGCCCCATGCGTGGAGCAAATCTTTTTCGATGAGGTCTAAGGGATTGTGCTGTTTCGCTTTGATGTAAAGCTGTGTGCTTGACCAAGTGTTTAGATAGCCGAGTAGTTCATGCATGTTCCATTTCCATTGCAAGGTGAAAGGAGGCGCGTCTATCGGTTTAAATGGAAGTGAAATGCTTTCATAATGCGCATCAACAAACACGCGTTCTTTGGGCCAATACGGTCCGACTAACTCCTCGTCAAATCGTTTTGTGATGACATCAATCTCCGGGCTGATGTTGTGAATGCGATAGCCCCACGATGCGAAGAAGCATCCGGGTTTGGCAACGCGCTTCACTTCATGAAAGAATTTTTCAAAATCAAACCAGTGCAACGCCTGCCCGACAGTAATGAGGTCTGCAATGCCATCAGGCAAACCGCAGTTTTCAGCAGCGCTCACTCTGTATGTGACTTTTGGATGCGCTGTTGCGTGTTTGATTTGATTTTTGCTCGCGTCTGTCGCAATCACTTTTTTGAAATGTTCCGCAAGCACGATTGCCACTTGTCCGTTTCCTGTTGCAACATCCCACGCAGTGTTTTTCGTTTGCACATGCGCAAGTACGAAGTCATATAGTTGTTGGGGGTAGCGTGGTCTGAATTTGGCATAATCAGCCGACTGGGTGGAAAAATGGTCTTTAAAGCTCAAGGTTTAAGCGATTTTGCTTCCAACTTGAAACCGGAGTTTGAAGTTTGGAGTTTGGAGTTTGAGGTTTCTCTGATAGAATCTCTGTTGCGATAAGCGCAGCGATGACCGCTTCATCTTCGCTATGCTTCGAAAGTTTTTCGGGTGAAAAATGCTCCTCGATAAATCGTGTGCTCATATTCCCTTTTTGAAACTCAGGATGCTGCATCATGAATTTTCCAAACGGCAGCGTGGTTTTCATCCCGCTGATTTTGTATTCATCCATCGCGCGTGTCATGCGTTCGATTACTTCTGCTCTGTCTTTGCCATGCGTAATCAACTTCGCAATCATCGGGTCATAATAAATTGGAATCTCCATGCCTTCTTCATACCCATCATCCACACGCACACCGTTGCCACCGGGCTTCCGGTAGGTTTCGAGTTTTCCTACGTTTGGTAAAAAATTATCAAACGGGTCTTCGGCATTCACGCGCAGTTCCATCGCGTGACCATTAATTTTTAAATCCTGTTGTGTAAAGCTTAGTTTTTCTCCCTGAGCAATTTTGATTTGTTCTTTTACCAAATCAAGTCCTGTTATCAACTCAGTTACCGGATGCTCTACTTGCAGGCGCGTGTTCATTTCAAGGAAGTAGAAATTCAACTGTTCATCCACAAGAAACTCAATGGTGCCTGCGCTGGTATAGTTACAAGATTTTGCAAGCGCAACGGCACATTCACCCATTCTCTTTCTCAGCGATTCAGAAACTACGGGCGAAGGCGCTTCTTCAATCAACTTCTGATACCTGCGCTGGATGGAACATTCGCGCTCAAAGAGGTACACCGTGTTTCCATGCGCATCTGCCAGTATTTGAATTTCAATATGGCGTGGTGTGGCGATATATTTTTCAATAAACACCGAGCCATCGCCAAATGAAGCGAGTGCTTCGCTTACTGCGCGTTCCATCTGCGATTCTAATTCTGCTTCTTCATTTACCACGCGCATTCCCTTGCCGCCACCGCCTGCTGCAGCTTTCAATAAAATCGGATAACCGATTTTTTTTGCTTCGCGTTTTGCAAGGGCAATATCTTCAATCGCATTTTTCGTTCCGGGCACAAGCGGTACGTTCAGTTTGCGCGCAATTTCTTTTGCGGAAATCTTATTGCCCATCATGCGGATGGATTTGGCAGCGGGACCAATGAAGATGATGCCAGAGTATTCTACTTTTTCTACAAACGCATCTCTCTCCGAAAGAAAACCATAGCCGGGATGAATCGCATCAGCCTTTGTTCTTTTCGCGGCTTCAATAATTTTTTCAGCAACTAAATAAGATTGTGATGAAGGCGCTGCTCCGATGTTTATCGCTTCATCTGCATAGCGCACGAAGGGCATGGCTCTGTCAGCATCGGAAAAAACAGCAACGGTTTTGATGCCCATTTCCTTTGCAGAGCGCATCACACGCAGCGCGATTTCTCCGCGATTGGCAACGAGAATTTTTTTGATTGTTGGCACGGGCGCAAAAATAAGGCTTGTGGTTGTCGTTTTGCATTAAAGAAGATTGGATTGCATGCGACTGAGCGCTGCTTTAAAATTTTACTTTCTTATCGCTAAAACAAATGCCAACCAATGGTGTTTTAGAGATAAAATAGATTTTATGCAACCTGAAATTCTACTTTATACGCTGCTATTTGCGCTGATGATTTTTGGAGGAGTTATCCTTATGCTTATTTATTGGGTTCTTCAACTTTTGGAGAAGGACTGAGTTGATTAAGCTATTCCTAATCCTTTCAGATAACGATAATGTGAGTACACTGCATTGCCAAAATTTACATGATAACGATAGGACACGTTATGCTGCGCTGCTGTGCTTTGCAAAATCTTGCTGATTGCCGGATAATGCACGCTGCACACGCGCGGAAATAAATGATGTTCCACCTGAAAATTCAGTCCGCCAACATACCAGTTGACCAAGCGGTTTTCCATGGCAAAGTTGCTGGTGGTGCGCATTTGATGCACTGCCCATGAACCATCCATTTGCCCATCTCCTTCATGTTTTAGATGTTCAGTTCCTTCCACCGTATGTGCCAGTTGAAAAATGATGCCCAGAATAGTTCCTGCAACCATGTGAACGGTGAAAAAGCCAATGAGAAATTGCCACCACGTAATATTCATCACCAGCAGCGGAATTAAAATGGTATAGACATAGTAAATGGATTTAGTAATCAGCAGCACGATAAATTCAGATGGCGGATGTTTTTTGTTTTTGTAAGGACCGATGTCTTTTTGCGCAAGTTTTTTATAATCCTTAAAGAATACCCAGAAAATAGTGGCGAATGAATAGGTAACAAACGCAAGCACATGCTGATAACGATGAATGCCTTTAAATGCTTTGTGTTTTGATAAGCGAATAAAGGGCGCAAGTTCCAAATCTTCATCGTATTCGTGGATGTTCGTGTAGGTATGATGTATGTTATTATGCGTGATGCTCCACACGTAGCGATTCCCACCGATGAGGTTCATCGTAAGCCCTAACATATAATTAACTTTTGAATTGGAAGAATAAGCTCCATGGATGCTGTCATGTGCAACAGAAAATCCCAATCCGGCTATTCCAATTCCCATTACGACACAAAGAAAAAGCATTAATGACAGGGGGAGAAAATCTGCGATGATTAATCCATAGGCTCCGAATGTAATTGTGAAAAGCACAATCGTTTTCAGTACCATTTGCCAATTCGCATGTTGCGACAGTTGGCGCTCTTCAAAATAATTATTTACCCGGGATTTTAATTCGGAATAAAAATGATCGGAAGCAACATGTTGAAAGCTGATTTTTTCTACTGACAAAGGAGAGAACGGTGGTTTAACGAAGTGATATTAACCGGAAGTTAGACTAATTAAATGGGATGAAATTAAAGCATTGAAAAAGGGAGTAAGACAAATTGCAAATGCGCTGTCATGGTGAGTCACCAAGTTCCTGGAAACCATGCGGGTGGGCTATCGCTTAAATTTTCGATTTCGCTTCATGCGAGCTGCGTACTTGGTTTATTGAGTGTAATTTGTCCGATACCCATTAAAATCTCACGGTTCAGTCTTTTATTATTGCTACAGCCCAAGTAGAAATGGGACGAAAAACTTATTTTCGTCAGCTAAACAATCTTTGCAGATTATCAATGAAAATAAATCGTTACGCCAGTCTCCTGATTTTTTCGTGCCTTTCCTCTTGCTGCCATATTTCAGCTCAACCCTCAGGCTCAAAAGAAATTTCACACGAAAAGCAGGTGTGGCTTGATTTTTTTGAAAATATCCGCATTCAGGAAAAATGGTGGATACAGGCGGAAGTGACCGAACGATTTTATGTTGACCCGCGCAATCAGTTTCTTGCAGGAGCCAGAGTGTATGGATTATATAACGTAGGCGAAGGCTGGCATATTGGTCCCGGGTTCTCTATTTGGTTTCCGAAAAACGGAGAGGTGCATACGCACGAGTTGCGCCCTGCTCAACAATTTTTTTATCGGCAAAAAATGGAGAAACGCAAACGCATCGGTTTCACGCATCGCTTCAAAATAGAAGAGCGGTTTGTGCGCAATGTGACAAATGGAGAGCTTGCTGATGGCTACACATTTTCCATCCGGTTTCGTTATCGCTTTGCAGTTGAATATACGCTTGCCAAACTTGGTAAGAAAGAATACCCGATTAAGTTACTTGTGAATGATGAAGTATTTCTACAGGCGGGTAAAAAGGTTATTTTCAATGTGTTTGACCAAAACCGTTTCTATGCGGGCATCAGCGCAACATTTGCCAAAGGCACTTCAGTCACCATCGGTTATTTGAATTATTTCAGGCAGTTAAGTTCCGGGAATAAGTATGACAACTTTCATACGTTCCGCCTATTTTTCACACATGATCTTGCTATCGGGAAAAAGAAAGGATAACCTTTGCTGATTACAACTTTATAAAACGCAACGCTTGCGGAGCGTGTTTTCCGCTGAAGATTCTAAGCAGATACATTCCTTGATTCAACTCGTTGATTTTAATTTGCTCAACTGCGCCCGGGATTGACTTTACCATTTTCCCCTGCATGTCATAGATTTCAATGCGCTGGGTAAGATAAGTTGTTTTCAGATAAAGCACATTTTCAGAAGGATTGGGATAAATAAATGCCTCTCCTGAAAGCGCAGGATTTTCCATTCCAGTTCCAATCAACGGAATATTCTTCCCGACAATCGGGCGTATCATAGGTGCGCCTTCGACTAATGATTGCTTCCATGAGCCGTTGGAGAAATAATACATTCGCGAAGTTGCAGAGTTGTTTAAATCAAGCCCCAACTGGATATTTTCAGGGAACAACTGCTGCCAGCCGATGTAAAATTTATTTTCAACTACAATGGGCGAATCAAGCACATAGATGGTGAACCCGTTTCTTTCATCAATGTAATGAAAGGGCGTTCTGTCCTGATAGTAGAGCGTGTCTTCTTCTACAGCGATTCCCGGACCAAGTTCTTTCCACACCACCAGCGTCAACTCGCGCAGCGAAAGGTCTTCATTGATTTGTGAAAAATGAAACTGTAATGCACGTAACGTATCAGGCTCATTCAAATTGAATTCATACGCAAATTTTTTCATGCCCGCTCCTTCCAATCCATAAGCGCGTTCAGCCGTGCCGTCATCATAAGCAAAGTAATTATGAAAAAGCACCGGAGTAGTAACCGTATCATTTTCACGAGTAACACTGGTGGGATTTTCGTCTATCGCCACTTCCACATTGATACTGACGCTGTCCGTAGCATCTGGAGTGTAAGGAATAAAATCGCTCACAGGATAAGAGCGCCTGAATTCTGAATTTGCAGGGAAATTGTAGGACAGTACAATG
Source organism: Chitinophagales bacterium (assembly GCA_034440455.1). Lineage (GTDB taxonomy): Bacteria > Bacteroidota > Bacteroidia > Chitinophagales > CAIOSU01 > JAWXCB01. Next base: position 148,795 of record JAWXCB010000019.1, on the reverse strand, counting down.
TCATTGAAAATCGGGTCATTGGTAAATCCCTCGTAAGCGCGATAGGTAAAATCCATCGGTTGCGGAAAAGCATAATTATTGCGGAAGGTAACGCTGATAGAGTCTTTAATTTCATTTTGATAGTCTGCGGCAAACTGATTCCAGGGCATGGAAGTATAATTTTTCAGAAAGTTGATCGCGGGACTGAGAATTGCAATGTCGTTCACAGTAGTTTCATTGACGCTGCGGTTCTTGTTGAGATACACATAATCAAGATGCCAATGGTCGTTGTTTCCGGTGATGGTTGCTTTGTTTCTGAATCGAAATTGAAAATCGCTCACAAAGTAAAACGGGTTGGTGATGTGCAGCAACACATTGGAAAACTCCGGGTTTGCAAGCGCTGAGTCAGAACCTGCCGTTGACCATTCTTCCTGCCAGTCGCTGCCGAGCAATTTAAATTCCAGAATGAGCGAGTCCATCGCTTCCGGCTTATCCCCAATGCCTTTTGGTTCAAAAGAGAAACTAAGGAACACAGAGTCGTTGATGCCAAGCCCGTTGAGATTAATGGGCTGTGAAGTAAGCGAATCTGCCGAGCCGTAAACTGATGTGCTGTTGCCGTTGTGTGGCAATCCGTTTGCTTTCAGTCCGTCAAATGTAGCGATGCCGTAGCTCAACTTATTGGTGGCGTAGTTGTCATTGAGGTAAACTAAGTTTTCAAGCCAACGCGCATTGGAATCCTGTACGCCATAAAAATGAGAATATTCAATTGTTGTATCGGCAGGCACGAACGCGGAATCGAGTGCATTGCCGAGATTATCAAAAGTATAATTATTGTAGTATAGAGGCCACCCAGCAAGAATCTCTGTCGTAACGGAGTAATAACTCTGGTCGTTATTCAACGGCAAAAATATTCTGCTCTGTGGGAAGGAATCAATTTGCAGCAACGCGATATTGTAAACGTATTTCCAGGAAGTATCAAACATATAGCTGAACGTAAGCGTGTCAGTAGTGAGTTCAACGCTGCGATTCACCGTATCAGTAACGGGGAAACTTCCAAGTTCAAACGATTTCAGATGATACCTTGAGAAATCATCAACAAAAGGGAGGGGTAATGTTATAGGCGAATGAAATAGCGCATCTGTTGCTTGTTTCTTACCAGCGGCTGTTTCTATTCTCTGCTTATGTTGATGATATAACTGTGGGTTCATTTCCAGGTCAATCACCTTTTCCTGCGCGTTGGAAAACAGGAAAGCGGAAAGAAATGCAAAAAGGAATATTGTTTTTATCATTGGTTGAGGGAATCTGCGGAATACTGTTTTAAAAATTCAGGCAATTCTTTTGTGAGATAAATATCTACCGCTTCTCCGTAATTCAATTCCGGTGGTGAAACTTGGTCATACTCGGGCACCTGTTTGTAAATCACAGCGGTGTTTGAGTCTTTCGTTGTCGCATCAAATTCTACATATCCGATGTTGAAGTTGAGCGTGTTCAATACCCATTTTGCCTGCTCCAAAGTGCGTCCAATCAAATTCGGCACTTCGCCTTTCGTTTCGCCCAAGCCATCAGCAAGTATTAAACTGATTTTTGAACCCTTTGGAATTTCTTTTCCGGCAAGAATCGGTTTCCCTAAATACAATTGCTCAATCACTTTATTTTTTCCAAGTCCCGGGCGGTATTGCAGTTCGCCCGTATTCAATCCTGCGCTCTCCAACGCTTTTTGCGCAAACACTAAATTGAGGTCAATGAGGTTAGGCACTTTCACAGGAGGAGGAACCCTGCGTGAAACGGTAAGATAAATTGTGCGCCCTTCTTTCACTTTTGAATCAGCATCGGGGTCTTGGTCGAGCACAATGTTGGGTTTCTTTTTCAGCAGATAGGAGGAATCAATCACGGCAAATTTCAGCTTCAATGTGGTCAACTGTTCTTCCACTTCGGGCAGGGTAAGATTATTCAAATCAGGCACGGTGATGGATTCGCCATGATGCGTAAATCCTTTCAGCGAACTCATTGTGAAATGCACTATGGCATAAGCGAGGCAAAGCGCAATCAGCAGGTTAATCCAGAAATAGCGGGTAGCGATAAATTTAATGAAGCCCAACTCGGTTTTTTTTGAAGCTAAATTCCAATATTTTATCAATAAACTCGTAGGGCTTGTACCCATTGATAGCTGCCTGGTGGAAGATTACAGTAGCAGGCGTCATGCCCGGTAACGAATTCACCTCGATGATTGTTGTTTCCACGCGCATCGTTGTCGAAACTTTTACAAACGCATCAATGCGGCAATAACCTTCCACATTCAGCACACGCGCCACGCCTTCCAAATCTTTTTTTACTTTGGAAGCAATCAACTCATATTCTTCTTTCGTGGCGCCAAAGCGCGCAGGCGTGATGTTCTGTCCTTCGCCTGCAAGAAATTTTTCTTCCAATGAAAGCACTTCGCCACCTGCCAGCGTTTCGGAAGGCTCAAACACTTCAAACTCAATGTTGTCGTGGTCGTCCATGTGTGTGAGCATTCCGCCCGTCACTTCAAGAAAATATTTTGCATTGCCACGCTCGATAAAACTTTCTACAAGCACAGCATGCATGCGCGGAAATTCTTCTTTTGGTTTCAGGTGCAATGCAGTTGCCAGCGTTGTATCCATTTCACCTGTATCTCTGAATGCCATCAGCAGATAATTCTTCAATGTTTCTTCATCTGCAATTTTCTTCACTGCTGAACTGCATCCTTCATCTACCGGCTTGGCGATGAGCGGAAAGCCGAGCATCGAAACGATTTGCTGAATGGCTTTCTGCGGATGCGCCAAAAACTCTTCACGCGCAACGAGCGCGTGGTCAGCCACTTTATATCCATGCTGGCGCAGCAACTCGTTTGTTTCAAACTTGTTGATGGTGATTTGCGAAGAGTAAACGCCAGAGCCGTTGTAAGGAAGATTCACTTCTTCCAACTTCGCTTGTATTGCGCCATCTTCGCCCGGACGACCATGCAGCGCTATGAATACTCCATCCACTTCTTTTGCTAATTGCTCATAGCTTGTTTCCACCGGTTCAAACAACGGAGTTTTGGAAAGATATTTTTCCGTGATGCTTGCGCCTGCTTTTTTAATGCGCTCAATCACCGGATGTTTTTTAAACGACAATACTTTTTCGCGAATGTCATCCGCATTGTCTTTCAACAAAACATTCACCGGAATTTTAAACAAGCGATGCTCTTCCAATGAACCTGTAAGGAAAACGGGAATAGGTTCATACTTTTCGGATGAAGCGAGTTTCTCATAGATGTTGCGTCCGCTTTCCACCGAGATATGTCTTTCGGTGGAAACGCCACCAAGAATCACCGCAATCTTTTTCTTCATTGTTGCGGATGAACGCAGCAACACAAGTTCGCTGTCAAGTTGTTCGAGCAACCTTTTCATCTGCGCGTTTCCTGCGCCTGAATCAATCCGCTCTTGCAAGGAAGTGCGGATAATATACGTGAGAAACTGCGAAGGATTCAACCCGATTTCAGCAGCCTGGTGGAAGAAAAACGAAGAGGGCAACATGCCCGAAGTGGTGTTCGGGTCGTTGAGATAAATCGTATCATCCGCTTTGATGAAACCATCAATGCGGGCATATACATGAAAGCCAAAGAATTCAAACAACTCTTCACACGCTTTGCGAATCGCCTCAATTTTTTTCTCTTCAATCTGAATTGGAGTCACTTTGCGCGAAAGCCCAGCAAGATATTTTGAGCGATAGTCATACACCTCACCGCCTTTCACAATTTCTGTTGGAGGCAATGCAAGCGGTTTGCCGTCAGTATTTTTTACCACGATACACGAAAACTCTTTTCCATCAATGAAGGCTTCAATCACTACTTCGGTTTCAGAATCAGTGCCTTCGATGGTAAGTGCAGCAGTATTGTTTGCAAAATGATTTTCAATAAATGAAAACAACACTTCAGGATGTATTAGTCTTTTGCCTGCAACAATAGCGGGCAAGCCAACTCCTTCGCGAATATCAGTGAGCGAGCGGATGAACGCAACTTTTTGCGCAGGTTTCAATCCCGTCCATTCACTGGCTGCAATCGTTCTGATAAAAAAGCCTTTGTCAACTGCTTTGTTAAATTCAACTTCGTTTTCTTTTTCTACAATCGTAACGCCAATTGAAGAACCCTGATTTGCAGGGCGCACAACGATTTTTCCTCCAATCTTTTCAGATGCATCCTGAAAGATTTTCTTGCGGTTTGCTTCAATGAGCCAATCGGCTTTTTTCAGGGTGATAAATTTCGGTGTCGGAAATCCCGCTTTAGACAGTGTGCTTTTTTGAAACGCTTTGTTCATGCCGATTGCCGATGGAAGAATGCCTGAGCCGGAGTAAGGAATTTCCAACCCTTGCAGACTGCCTTGTATCACCCCGTCTTCGCCAAAGCTGCCGTGCAAGGTGAGAAATGCGAAGTCAATCAAGCCCGGCAACTCATCTATGCGCACACGCTTTCCTACTTTTTGAATCAGCTTATCAAGCGTTGCCGCATCTAACTGCGCAAGGCTTTCAAGATACACCTGGAAATTGTTAGGACTGGGTGGCACAAAACTGATGGGCGGGTAAAAATCGCGCACCGTGCCCTTATAGACATATTGCCAATCCAGCAGAATGAAGTTCTTCAGGCTGTCAACAAAAATGGGAACAGGTTCAAAAAGTGTTTTGTTGAGGTTGTCAAACACTGTGCGCCCACCGGCAAAAGAAATCTCCCTTTCGCGCGAGGGACCGCCAAACAGAATTCCGATTTTCAGCATACGTGTAAAGTTACCGCTTGCTAAACGCAGGCAGGCATGAATTCGCGCAGGGCATTAACAAGAAATAACAGAATGACTAAAATTCGACACATTGGGTGTTGTGTGTGGAGTTAGGGGTGTTGAGTGTGTTGTCCTAAAACAGGTTTACGCAATAACATCTTTGCGAAAGCGTTTATTTTGCCCTAAATAGCTTCTATGAAAAAAATGATTTTTACTGTATTCGTGCTTTCTGCATCCATGCTTTCGGTGATGGCGCAAACGGAAACCGTTGTTATTAAAACAAACCTCTTTTGCGACCATTGCCTGAGATGCGAAAGCTGCGGTCCGCGCATTGAAATCGGGCTTATCAGTCAGAAGGGCGTGAAGCAGGTGCAAATTGATGATAAAAACATGACTGTGACCGTGCGCTTCAATCCTGAAAAGATTCAGCCTGATGCCATCCGCCAGGCGCTTGCCAGCCAAGGCTTTGATGCCGATGAGATAAAAGCCATCCCGCAGGCTTACAACAACCTTGATGCCTGCTGCAAGAAGAAAGAATGAGCAGTGCCGCACTCGTTAAGGCATTTCCTCTTTTCATTTACCGTTTCTTTGGGTGTGGTGAGGGTTTCTTAAAATCTTAGTAGAAATCAGGAACATAAATTTTCAAACTCTTATTCCCATTAACTAACCAAAGTTGCATTTGCAACTTGAATGCTGCGTTTTAATAAAATCAGTATTGAAATTAAACCGATTCTTTACCTCTTACCAAAATCATTCAATCAATATACGAGTAGCATTGGAGTTTGACTGCGCCTATGCTTTGGCGGGGAAAGCTCGTTCAAAAAAATTGTTGTGGTAATATGCCATCCACACAATGCTCGCCACGAGCAGCAGCGAGCACACAACTGCAACGGGCGCGAAGCTATATTGCCCTTTCAGCAAAAAAATAAATGTAACCATCACGGCTACAAGCCGCACGATTTCCATCGGCAGCACCCAGCGCCTGCTTTCAAACACGCCACCGAGGTTTACCAATGAAAAAACAATCAGCACGGTAAGCCCGATATTCATTTCCGTGGTAAAATCTTTGAACTTGAAAAGAAAAATGGTGGTGCCCGTAAGCATGATTATAAAATGCAGCAGTACATACATGTTCAGCCCCTTCGGAATATGCGTGTCATATTTGTGAAAAGTAGCGGGGGTTACTGCGCGTGGCTGCTGCACTCCGCCCAGCTCATCGGGATACCAGCCGGGCTGCTTCATAAGTATTTTTATTTTGTCGCTCCACTTACTCGCCCTGAAAGCACTTTGGAATAAATCAATCCAGTATTCAAAATTCACCCACAGCGGGTTCCAGCTTTTGGTTTGCTTGGTGATGCCATACACCACTTCTTCTTCCTCTTTTTGAAACGTGCCGAACATACGGTCAAAAATGATGAGGGTGCCGCCATGATTGCGGTCAATATATATTGGGTTCACGCCATGATGCACGCGGTGGTGAGAGGGTGTGTTGAACACATATTCAAACGCGGGATGTAGTTTGTCAATCGTCTTCGTATGAATCCAAAATTGATACAGCGTTTGAAAGCCCGCGATAGACACGAACACGAATGGCTCGAAGCCGAGAAACGCAAGCGGCAAATAAAACACCCATGAGAATGCGCCTTGCAACCACGCTTGCCGCAGCGCGACAGTCAAATTGTATTCTTCACTCTGATGATGCACCACATGGCTGCCCCACAGCACAGAGACTTCATGGGCAAGTCGGTGAAACCAATAATAGAATAAATCAACCCCGATGAACAGTACGAGGATGCTCCACCACGTAACGGGAATTTGCCCTTTGAACGGAGAATAATTTTCATAAAGCCACGCATAAGCGCCAATGGTAAATACTCTCAAAAACAAACCAACCACCTGCGATCCGATGCCGCAACTGAGGTTGGTGATTGCATCATTAAAGCGATAGAGGTGCGACTTCCTGATTTTGTCCACGAGCAACTCAATGCCGATAAGAATAAAAAATATCGGGATGGAATATTTAATTGGATTTTTTAAAAACTCGCTGAAGAAGTCCACCGCATGAAGATTTAAGTATGAAAAGTTAGGAATTAATGGCACATGGATGACCGGATGAAACTAATAAGAATAGATAATGAACATTTTTAAACTAACTTCCACAAAAATTCTGACCTGAAAAATTTCGCAAAAAATAACCACAGAGGCACATAGCGATGTGTTGTATGTGCCAATGTGGTTTAATTGTGAAAATTGTGGAATTTATTTCGACAACTTTATTAAGAAAATTCAAATCCGTTTAATCCGCGTCATCCGTGCGCTATTCTTTTTTCTCGCCTACTTTCTCAACACGCAGCCCTACGCTCATCACCAGCGGCAGGTTATTAGTGCGCATGATTTGCGCAAGCTGGAAGGAATAATTTCCGGGCTGATTGAAAAAAGCGTTTTCTTGTATTTGTATCTGTGCATCGCAAATGTCCCCCAGACATTCGCCATCCCATTTGCCTGTTTTGTCAGCGAGGGGAAGGTTCACGCGCTTTTCTATTTTATTCCCATCAGGAAATTGCGTGGTAATGAGCACCCACAGATTGCTATTGGGATAATACGTGGTGTGGCGCACGTTCACATAAATATTGTAAAGCTGCGCAGTGTCTTCAATTGTCACATTGAATGTCGGCTTGAAATCTAAATTCCAGATGTAAGAGGGAATGTCAATGTTCTCTTCGTAAACTCTTTTCGAATCGCAACTTGTAAGAAAGAATAAACAAGTTCCAATTATCAAAACACAAACACGTTGCAATGATTTTGTCATTGATGTTATGCTCTTTGTTCTTTTGAATTTTGATTATTGATTGTTCCCCTGCGGATTTTCTCCCTGCGGTTTGTTATTTGGATTCGGGTTATTGCCGCCCTGTGGTCGCGGACCTCTGTTCTGCCCTCCGCGTTGCTGTCCCCTATTATCTCTGCCGCGATTATCTCTGTTTCTGTTATCACCACCTCTGCGTTCACTGCCCCGATTGTCAGCCCTGCGGGGTTCACCTCCTCTGTTTTCTCCACCTCTGCGTTCACCGCCACGAGTATCAGCGCTGCGGTTTTCGCCTCCTCTGTTTTCACCACCTCTCAGTTCACCACCCCTGTTATCCTGACCTCTGTTTTGAGCTTGCCTGTTACCACCGTCTCTTCTGCCCCTGCTATTTTGATTGCGGTTTTTTCTTGCGGCTTTATCAAGCGTTTCTACTGAAATCTGACCAACTAAGTCAGCTTGTTGTTCAATTTCAACTTCGGGCGTCAGTTCAACTATAATTCCTAAATCTTCTGGCTTTTTTCCTTCTGCATTTAATGCAAGAATCTCTTTCACTTTATTTACAGGAACAGGATAAAATTTTGAATCTTCCTTGAACGTGTAAAACATCAGCCGCTTCAGAATATCTGTTTTCTGCAATCGCGCTTCGCCTTTCTCAGTATGAATCCTGTCGGCATTTTTGGGGAATTCTTCCAATGCTTCGATATATGTATCCAACTCATAATTCAAGCAGCATTTCAGGCGACCGCATTGCCCGGAAAGTTTATCAAGATTGATAGAAAGATTTTGATAGCGCGCAGCCGTTGTCGAAACTGATTTAAAGTCAGTAAGCCATGTAGAGCAACACAACTCGCGACCGCAATCACCAATGCCGCCAAGTCTTCCAGCCTCCTGCCGTGGACCGATTTGGCGCATTTCCACTTTCACTTTAAAATCATGCGCGTATATTTTTATTAATTCTCTAAAATCCACACGGTCTTCTGCGGTATAAAAAAAGGTGGCTTTCTTTTTATCCGTTTGAAACTCAATGTCGCTGATTTTCATGTTGAGCTTCATGCTGCGCGCAATGGCTCTTGCGCGAACCAGAATATCAGGCTCCATTGCGCGCACTTCTTTCAACGCTTCAATATCTTTTTCTGATGCTTTGCCGAGGATGTTCTTAATCTCTGTTTTATCTTTTACATTTTTCTTTCGCATCTGCGCTTTCACCAACTCGCCTGAAAGCGTCACCTCGCCCACATCAGCGCCCATTGAAGTTTCCACCACCACTACATCACCTGTTTCAATCAGGTGGTTGTGGTCGTTCTTGTAGAAAGCCTTGCGGCTACCGCCTTTGAAACTGATTTCATAATACCGGTAATCATCCGCGCCAAACGCGATGGGAATGTCAGCAAGCCAGTTGAACGTATTTTGCTTGTTGCAGGAACCCGTTTGGCAACTGCCATTATTTTTACAGCCTTTAGGCAAGCCGCTATTTGTAGAACAACTGTTGCAACCCATCGTGTCAAAAAATTAAATCATTCAGAAAATAAATACCGCAGAAGCGCGCGTGTCAAGTCAGGCTAAAATTACTTGATTCTGTTTTAACAGGCTTGCCGCTTTGAGCGTGAGACTCATCAGCAACATTTTGGGATGTGCATTGCGCTCCGCATGAAAGTGCGCTTCGTTGATTTGCTTGTAAAGCGCATCGAGCGTATTGTACCCCGCGCCTTGGATAAGCCGCAGGGCAAGTTCATTTTCGCTTTGCGTCAGCACCTGCGATTTTTTCTCGGTTGCCTGGATGAATAAGGCTTCCCTGAGAAAATGCAATGCGTATTTCAAAAAGCTTTTTTGATTTTCCCTGCCGATGGTTGCAAATTTTTCAATCCAACTGTAAATCTCCAGCGAGCGAGTTTGCTGACTCGGGAAACACAAGCCAAACCATTGCACGAATAACTCTGACAAGTCTCCCAGCGCGTGTTGCGCCTGTCGCGCAGCCTCCACATAGTTGCCATTGGAAAGCGTTGCCAAGCGATATGCTTCATCTTCGTTGAGTTCAAATTTTTCCTGCAAGACCGTTGCGAGCAAACCGTATTCAATGTGCGGAATCTTCGTGATTTGCATCCGTGAAAGAATCGTAGGTAGCACCAAATCTGAACTTTCAGCGACAAACAGAAACACAGTGCGGTCAGGCGGTTCCTCAAGCATTTTCAAGAGGGAGTTTCCTTCCTTTCCTAAATATTCGGGCAGCCAAAGAATCACCACCTTGTAGGGTGATTCAAACGCTTTCAGGCTCAACTTATGTAGAATATTGTGACATTCCTTAATCGGAATATTCGGCTGCTTGTTTTCCGCTTCAAAGCGCGTCATCCAAGTGAGCAAATCCAAATAAGGATTTTCAAGTACTGCCTCGCGCCAGTCTTTGATGAATTCATCGCACAACTCTTTCTTATCCACTTTCGGAAATGGAAAAGAGAAGTGAATGTCGGGGTGAATGAGTTTCTGTGCTTTGACACATGAAGGACATTTCCCGCAGGAATCCTCATCGCCCCGATTTTCGCAATTGAGATATTGGCTGAAAGCCAATGCCAAAGCCAATCCGCCATGTCCAAGCGGTGCAAGAAATAACTGCGCATGACTCACTTTTCCGTTTTTCGCTGAGTCAATCAGTCTTTGCCGCAGTTCACTTTGCCCGATAATGTTCTTGAAAAGCATTGCCTGTGAAATTACGAGATTTGCGCTCTGAAAGAAATACATTCACCGCAAAGACGCTAAGGCGCAAAGGAAAAGTCTGCGCGTTCTTTGCGCCTTTGCGGTTAAAAACAAAACCAATATGCGCCTCGCTGTTTTTCGTAAAGCCCGCTTCAATGCTGCTCACCGATTATTCAATCCCAAATGGGATTTTGAAAAGAATCAGGAAGTGTTTGGCTTATGCAACAACCCGAATTATCACGGACATAATTATGAGTTGATCGTGAAAGTGACAGGAGATATTGACACTGAAACAGGCTATGTGATTGACCTGAAAATCCTGAAAGACATTATTGAGGAACAAGTAACGCAGCGTTTCGACCATCAGAATTTAAATCTTGATGTTGTCGAGTTTAAAGAATTGATTCCCACCGTTGAGAATATTGCCGTTGTCATTTACAACCTGCTGCGTAATCGCTTAGACAAGAAATATGATTTGCAGGTGAAACTCTATGAAACCGAAAGGAATTTTGTGGAGTATCCGGTGTGAATTATTCCACCACTATTTTTTCTAAATAGCTCTTGCCGGAATTGCGCGCTTCCACAAAATAATATCCAGGCAGAATTGACTCTGTAAATTCTAATTCTTTTCCCGCATGCAGTTGTCCTTCCCAAATCGTTTTTCCTTCTACCGAAATCAATTTCACCTGCATTGTTTCAGTGCCACAGTCTGCCGCTGAAATTTTGAATGAACCGCTTGTGGGATTAGGTGAAAGCAAGATATTGCAATCGCCCATTTCAATTTTCGTAATAGACGATGCGGGGTCGCCCGTTACCTGAACAATTTCAATGTCGGCATGAGCAGGTGGTGACAGATGCAGCAGCGAAGCAGCAACGGCTTGCGTGATTTGGTGCATGAACGTAAAGTTGAGGGTGCCTATCGTGTCTGCCGGTCCATGATAGTAGGGGTTGCGTGTCTCAGCGCCATCGGAAAGGTGCAATGCTTTGTAGCCTGCATCCCAAAACGCAGCATGATCGCTTCTGCGTGAATCGGCAATTATTGTTCCGTTGCCGGGCACAGAAATATTACCAACTAACAAATCAGGAACATACTGCGTTGCCATGCTGTCAAAAAGAAAAAGCAACGAATTGGAATTTGTATTTGCCGTGCTGATGATAAAGTTTGCGCGAAAATCATTTGCAACAAGTTCGGCATACAAATCCGGGAAAATAATATCGAAACCCTGAGGCAGAGTTTGCGAAAACGGCTGGTTGCTGAAATAGCCAATCATATCCATATTAAACACGCCCGCAATTTTTTCATCAGGCTGAATGCCGCCCGGCACAAACGCTTCGCTGCCGAGCAAGCTCTGCTCTTCCAAATCAAAACCGATAAACTCTACTGCGCTTGTCAACTGAAGCGGTGCAAGCACACGCGCAATTTCCAAAATTCCTGCAAGAGCGCTGGCGTTATCATCTGCACCGGGGCTGTCGTCAACGGTGTCGTAATGCCCGTCAACGATATAGGTGCGCGTGTCATTCACTGCGCTGCTTTTTTTTCCGATAATATTTTCTCCTGTATAATTATTGTAAGGAAACTGATGAATGCGCGTTTCCAAATCATATTGCTGAAAACGCGCCAGCAGTGAGTCGCGCACTGCCTCCAAATGCGTTGCACCTGTTGTACGGTGGCGAATTCCTTCCAGTAGTTGCACATTTTGCTTCAGGCGGTTGCTGTCAATTTGCTCGATGATTTGCTGAATGGATATTCCGCTTGCGTGGTCATCAGCCGCAAGCTTGGCAATGAACGAGGGAAGCATGAGCGAAAGCGAATCAGGATAATACCACACAATGCGCTTGCCTGTTCCCGTTGTTACAGGAAAACCAACATCGCCCGTTGCATTGGATGTGTTGTACGGAAAATAAAGTCCGCCATTTGTGGAAGCGTTCAAGAAAATTTCAAGTGAATCATTTTCTGCATCGCTCACATCATACGTTACAGTAAGCTTATGCAGAATGGTGTCTGCAAGCGCAGTGATGTTGGAGAGAACGGGGGGAGAGTTTTGGGCTTGGATAGAAATACAAAAAACAAGTTGAGACAAAACGAACAAACAAATATTTCTCATATTATGGAGTTGCACTTAATAGCTGCCGTCAGGTTCAATATACTCTGGGCTGGTATTTTTTGAAATATACAATAGCTCCAAGTTAGATGCATCATAGTAAGCGGAACAATACATCCCTTCCATAAATTCAGTTATTTCTCCTTGTTGATTGCGTTCAATATAATCAGATGTTCTAAACCAAATCTCATAGACGTTTTTTTAGTGCCGTCCCTAAGTTCCCTTTCCTCTTTATCATCACACATAACAGGTATAGTTTCATCCAAACTGATTACGTGCTTCTCAACAATCCAGTTTTTTAGCTTTTCAACTACTTTTTCTTTGTTTTTGTCCACTGTCACATTGGCGAATTACTACATCACACCACTTTCTCAATAACAATTGCGCTTGCCCCACCGCCACCGTTGCAAATGCCTGCGCAGCCAATCTTTCCGCCCTTTTTGTTTAAAGCGGAAATCAGCGCCATGGTGATGCGTGTGCCGCTCATGCCTACAGGATGTCCCAATGCAACAGCGCCACCAAATACATTTACCTTATCGGGATTCAAGTCCATCTCTTTGATGTTTGCCAGCGCAACAACAGCGAAGGCTTCGTTGATTTCAAAGAAGTCAACATCAGAAATTTTCAATCCTGCTTTTTGCAACGCTTTAGGCATTGCCTTCGATGGCGTGGTAGTAAACATTTCCGGCTCTTGCGCAGCATCGGCATAGGAAAGAATTTTAGCCAGCGGCTTGATGCCGAGTTCTTTTACTTTCTCACCGCTCATCAGCACGACAGCCGCTGCGCCATCATTAATTTTTGAAGCATTCGCGGCAGTGATAGTTCCGGCTTTGTCGAATGCAGGTTTGATTGTCGGGATTTTATCGGGGGAAAACTTTTTGTATTCTTCATCTTCACTCACCACCACCGCGCCTTTCTTCCCTGCTATTTCAACGCCCACCAATTCATCATTGAACGCGCCCTCCTGATAGGCTTTTGCAGCGCGTTGATAGGATTGTATTGCATAGGCATCCTGCTCTTCGCGCGTGAAGGAATATTTTTTCGCGCACACTTCACCGGCATTGCCCATCATGTAGCCTTTGTAAGGGTCTTGCAGCGCATCGCGCACAATGGCATCGAGAAACACACCGTTGCCATAGCCGAATCCGTAGCGCGCTTTGTCAACCATGTAAGGCGCGCGCGACATGCTCTCCATGCCGCCTGCGAGCACCACGTCATTATCACCGGTCAATATACTTTGCGCTGCGAACATAATCGCCTTCATGCCGGATGCGCACACTTTATTAATTGTAGTAGTAGGAATTTGCGGGGAAAGCCCCGCAGCAAGAATCGCCTGCGTGGTGGGCGCTTGCCCGAGATTGGCGCTAATCACATTGCCCATGAATACTTCATCAATCTGTTCGGATTTCAATCCGGCACGTTGCACTGCATTCTTAATTGCAATTGCGCCAAGCTCAATTGCCGTGAGTGAAGAGAGCGCTCCGCCAAAACATCCGACAGGCGTACGCGCCATGGAAACGAGATAGACTTCTTTCATGCTGTTGATTTAAGGGAATTAGATTTATTTTAAAACGAAATTTTTAAAGCGGCACAAAGTTAAGTTATTGCATCTGTTTCAATGCGTCTTCAACTGTCGTCACCGGCAGTTTGCAGGTTTTGTTGCGGCACACGTAAATCATCGTTTTGCCTTCGGCAAGTTTATTCTCTAATAAAGGAAGCGCGCCTTCGGATTTTCCGCCAAGGAATAACGCATTCGGGAGAAAATGCTCGTCAAACTGCTTTCTGATTGCATCGCAAGCATTCCCAACGATTGCGATTTCATACGGCTGCTCTGCAAGCAGGCAAGCAAGTGAAGCCCAGTTTGCATAGAAAGAAGGATGCTTTAACACGTCTGCTTTCACATTGCTGAATAACTGTGCCGCCATCAGCGCATATTCTTCTTTGTAGAAAAGCTCGCCCAGCACAAAGAGATTTTTCGCCATCACTGAATTAGAGCCAGCAATCACATTGTCGCTCAGTTCCATTTTGCGGGCAATTAAATCTTCGTGCAAATCAGAAGTGTAGTAAAACATGCCGCTCTGTTTATCAAGAAAATGCTGAAGGACATAATCCGTCCAGCGATTGGCGTGTGTCAGCCACTGTTCATCGAAGGTCGCTTCATAGAGTGCAATGAATGCCTCAATCGTTAATGCGTAATCATCCAAAAACGCATCAATGGTTGCTTTGCCGTTTTTGTAATTGCGGAAAAGTTTATCACTATTTGAAGCTTTAGTAAGAATAAAATTTGCGTTTGCAATCGCCTTCTTTAGAAACGCTTCTTCACCAAATGCGCGGTATGCGTCCGCATAACCCTTTAGCATCAACGCATTCCATGCTGTAAGGATTTTATCATCCAGCGCAGGGCGAATGCGCTTTTCTCTTTCTGCTAAAACTATTTTCTTCAGGCTGTCAATGCGCGTATTCAATTCTTCCATTGAAAGCTTCTTCTTCTCCGCAATTTTTTGCGGCTCCGTTTGAATGCGCAGCACGTTTGTTTCTTCCCAATTTCCATGTTCGCTCACGTCATAATAATCCATGAACAATTGCGCATCATTGCCAAGCAGTTTTTTTATTTCATCGGCTTTCCAGACATAAAACTTTCCTTCCTCGCCTTCACTGTCGGCATCAAGCGAAGAATAAAATCCGTTTTCAGGTGAAGTCATTTCGCGCTCCACCCACGCCAACGTTTCATACACTGCTTTTTTATACAAAGGCTTTTTCGTGAGTTGATAAGCATGGGAGTACAAGCTAACAAGTTGCCCATTGTCATACAGCATTTTTTCAAAATGCGGCACATGCCAGTCGCCATCCACAGAATAGCGCGCAAAGCCACCACCTGCATGGTCGTAAATGCCGCCCTGCGCGATGTTATCCAACGTGACTTCAACTGCCTTGAGCGCGTCATCTTCGCCCGTGAGGTGATGATACAACAACAGAAATTCATAATTCACAGGCATCGGAAATTTAGGCGCACCTGCGCGTCCACCTTTTTTAAAATCTTGTGTGATAATTAAATGTTGGAACGCGGTGTCTGCATCTTTGCGCGTTACTGCTTGCTCCGCAACTTTTTCCGTGATTACTTCATAGCTTTTAATTCCTTCGCTGAGTTGCTGCGCATATTGCTCTGCCTTAACCGGATCATTTCTGTAATAATCATTCACTTGTTGCAATACGCTAATCCAATTTTGCTTTGGAAAATACGTGCCAGCATAAATCGGGCGACCGTCCGGCAACGCAATCGCATTAAGGGGCCAGCCGCCACTGCCGGAAATCATCTGGCATGCATGCATGTAGATTTGGTCAATATCCGGGCGTTCTTCGCGGTCAACTTTTATCGCGACAAATTTTTCATTCATCACTTTGGCAACTGCCGTGTCTTCAAATGATTCATGCTCCATCACATGGCACCAATGGCAAGCTGCGTAGCCGATGCTGATGATGAGCAACTTATTTTCTTTCTTTGCCTTCTCCAGCGCCTCCTTTCCCCACGGATGCCAATCAACCGGATTGTGCGCATGTTGCAATAAATAAGGACTGCTTTCGTGAATAAGGTGATTGGTGTAGGCGTGTTGTTGCATGGGTTTGTTGGCTTGCGAACAGGAGTTGAAGGCTTGCGTTAAAAAAAGTGAAAAAATTGCGACTGAAAAATAATTCTGCACAGGATTAGTTCTTCACGAAATTAAGTTCCGGATTTCGTATCGTATGCAAAAGTACGTCTGCTTGCATCTTAATCATTAACCTAAAAAAAACTGCCCATGCTCAACACAAGATTTCTCCTTCAATCCCTCTTGCTTGCAACATTTCTTTTTGGCTGCTCAAACAAGCATGAAAAAGCTAAAATGCAGCATGTTTTTGAGCCTGCTGCTCTTGACGAAACAGCTTCAAGCGCCCCGCCAGCCATTGACTTTGAAAACGGAACATTCACCTCTAATCTCTATGATGCAAACGGAGAGGGTGAATACAAACAGGCAGCGTTTGACGCGATTTCCTCCTCATCCGCTGTTGAAAATAAAAAAGATACAACAAGAAAATTCATACGAACTGCTGATATAAAATTCAGAGTGAAAGATATCGCTAAAGCAACTTACGCTCTGGAAGATATTGCAGCGCGATTTGATGGTTTTGTAACGTACACGAATTTATCCAGCAATATCACGAGACAAACAGTGATACCAATTAGCGCTGACTCCTCGCTTGAAACCATTTATTATGTAGCGCAAAACACGATGACGCTTCGTGTGCCGAACATAAAGCTCGACAGCACACTGAGAGCGCTCGTTCCGGTGATTGATTATTTAGACCATCGCAGTATCAAGGCGGATGATGTGCAGTTTCAACTATTGGAAAATAAATTTAAACAAGGGCGTTCTGCCATATATCAGGAACGTGTTTCAAAAGCAGTTGACGACAAGGGAAAGAAACTTCAGGAAACTACAAATGCTGAAGATAAAATTCTGAGCAAGCAGGAGCAGGCGGATGAGGCGTTGATTTCCAATCTTAGATTAAAGGATAAAATCGCTTATAGCACGATTCAACTTTTCATTTATCAGCGCGAAGTATTCAGGCGCGAGTTGATTGCAAATGATAAAAATATTGAAGCGTATGATTCCAATTTTTTTGCGAAAGTGGCAGAGGCATTCAAATTCGGCTGGAAAATTCTGGAAGGTATCTTCCTTTTTCTTGCAAAGAGTTGGGGAGTTATTTTATCTATAGCGACCGTGATTGCGTTAGTCAGAATCGTTTTCTTCAAGCGAAGAAACAATGCAGAGTTTTAAATCTTAGAACTTTTCAAAGAATTTCTAAAAACAAAAAACCTCCGAAGTTTTCACTCCGGAGGTTCTCTTATTCTTTTCTTATGAAAGTTATTTCAACTCAAACTTTTGCTGCCCGAGTTCATGCCCATCCTGATAAAAGATAGCGGTATAATCACCGGAACCAAAGCCCTGCGTTTGCTCCCAATAGGTGCAAATATTCTGTTTTTGATTGCTATACTCAAAACTCTTTGCAAGCGTATATTGCTTTTCTTCACCCGTATCAGTTGTAAAAGAACCTGAGCCTGATGAGGTAACCCAAATAGTAGCACCTTGCGGATTCAGGAGGCGAATCAACATCGTTTTTGTTCCCGGTTCGGCTACAACATTTTCAGGAACATCAAAGCAGATTTTCAGTTTCGTTGATTTTTTTGCTTTTGAGGTAGGCACTTCGCGGTCGTTTGATTTCATGAATACGCCAGTACCCACAATATTTTCGGGCTTTAGCAATGAACCGATTTCTACTTTTCTTGCAAGAAAATCTTTTTCAGTCAACAACTGTTGATTTTGATTTTTTTGCACCTGCAATCCGGTATTCAGCGAGTCACTGAGCTTTGTGAGGAACTGTACTTGCGTGCTGAGCGAATCAATTCTTCCGAGGAAGAGTTTGTTTTCCTCCTGCAACTTCTTCACGTTATTGCGTGCTTCATCTAATTGTCTGCGTGTATAGTTTCCTTCTTTCTTCAACTTTTCCAACTGACCGATTGCTTCTTCCAATTCCTTTTGTCTTGAAGCCATAAGGCTGTCCAACTCCGCGTTCCTTCCCTGCAACGAAGTGATGCGCACTGAGTTTGCCGTCAGGGAATCCTTCGCGATAGTAAGCAATGAATCCAGCGTATTTTTTTCTTCGGTTGTTTTCACCAACTCCTTTTTTGTTGTCCAATGTTGGTAAGCAAAAAAGGCGTTTAATGCAATCAAAAGAAGGATGAGAACAATGTAGAAGGTTTTTTTATTCTCCTGAGTTTGAGCCATTTGAAATTATTTTTATGATTGTTAAAAGTGCCCCAAAGCTACCATATCTTTACGTATATTTCGTAAGGAGAAAAACATGGAATTAACATCTGCCTCGTGGAATACTCGCTATTTGCAAAAGGAAACCGGATGGGACATCGGTGAAATATCCACTCCGCTAAAAACATATTTTGACCAACTGACTGACAAGCTGCTGAAGATATTAATTCCCGGCAGCGGCAATGGCTATGAGGCGGAATATCTTTTCAGAAATGGGTTTGAAAATGTTTTTTTGATTGACTGGGCAATCAGCCCCTTGCATCATTTTCATCACCGCGTGAAAGATTTTCCGGTGAAGCATTTGATTCATCAGGACTTCTTTGAACACAAAGAGCAATACGACATTATCATTGAGCAAACATTCTTTTGCGCCATAGATACAAAACTGCGTTCCGCGTATGCAAAACATGCGCACGAACTGCTGAAGGATGGCGGCAAACTCGTGGGGTTATTGTTTGATGATAAATTAAATGGCGATAAACCTCCTTTTGGCGGAAATAAGGAAGAGTATCTCCAATATTTTTCACCTTACTTTACTATCAAGTATTTTGAACGCTGTTCTAACTCCATCGAGCCGCGCAAAGAACGCGAGTTGTTTATCAATCTTGTAAAAAAGCAAACGGATGCTTGAAAATCTCAATTTAGAAAACCTGCTGGTATTCGACATTGAAACCGTGCCGCAAACTGATGACTTCAATAATTTGCCTGACCATTTCAAGCAAATGTGGGAGCATAAAGTGCGCAAACTGATGAAAGAAGAAGATGTGCTTGCCGAAAATTATTACGGGCGCGCAGGCATCTACGCTGAGTTTGGAAAAGTGGTGTGCATCTCTGCCGGCTACTTCAAAAAAGAAAACGGGGCGCTGAAGTTTCGCGTGAAATCATTTGCACACGATGATGAAGCAGAAGTGTTGCTTGGATTTAAACATCTGTTGGAAAAACATTTCAATGATGCGCAACATGCTTTGTGCGGACACAACATCAGGGAATTTGATGTGCCTTACCTCTGCCGCAGAATGCTGATAAACGGAATCCCGCTGCCTGCCGTACTTGACCTTTCAGGTAAAAAGCCGTGGGAAGTGCAGCATATTGACACGATGCAACTCTGGAAATTTGGCGACATTAAAAGCTATACTTCGCTCAAACTACTCGCGGGTATTTTCAACATTGCCACTCCGAAAGATGATATTGATGGCAGCGATGTAGGAAGGGTGTATTGGAAAGAAAAAAACCTTCTGCGCATTGCCACCTACTGTCAGAAAGATGTTGTCACTGTTGCGCAGTTGGTGCTTCGCTTCAAAGGGTTGCCGCTGTTGAAGGAAGAAGACATCACGATTAATGGCGGGATGCTTACCTCGTAATCTGTATTCTATTTTACTGCGCAATCCATCCCCCATCCACCGCCATCGCATTGCCGGTGACGAATGAAGCCGCATCAGAACATAAAAACAGCACAGCATTTGCCACTTCTTCCGGCTCGCCCATGCGCCCGATTGGCTCCATGTTGATGAACTGCTGTTCGGCTTCTTTCTTTTTACCTGTGAATCGGTCAATCATCGGTGTTTTAATCACACCGGGGCAAACGGCATTCACGCGCACACCTGCTTTAGCATATTCAAGGGCGGCAGTTTTTGTGATGCCCACTACGCCATGCTTAGTTGCCACATAAGCAGTCAAACCCTGAAAACCTACTATTCCAGCGATGGATGCGCAATTCACAATCGCGCCTTTGCCTTGCTTGAGCATATGCGGAATTTCATATTTCATGCACAGCCATATTCCCTTGAGGTTGATGCCAATGGTCTTGTCCCAATTCTCCTCCGTACATTCATGCGTGGGAGCAGGCGCGCCTTCAATGCCTGCATTATTAAATGCAAAGTCGAGCCTGCCGTATGTTTTCACTGTTTTCTCCACCATCGCCTGCACATCGGCAGATTTTGAAACATCGCATTTAATAAAGATGGCTTCTCCGCCTGCGGCTTTTATCGCGTTGACTGTTTCAGTATCTTCCACCACATCCACAACGGCAACTTTTGCGCCCCCCTGCGCGAAGGCGATACTCGCTGCCCGCCCGATTCCAAAGGAACCGCCCGTTACGATGGCGACTTTGTTTTCAAATATTTTTTCCATGCTTTTTATTTGTGCTATTTTTTTTCCATGCACTTTATTCTGATAATCTCCGATTGCATACAATCAGACATCAAAATACCTACTCCCACATTTTCATACTTAATGCAAACCCGTATGCTATCCTTTTGAAACTCCTGCGGGATGTCGTGCTTTAATACACGTTGTATCCCGCTCTCGTCAAAATTCACATAGCCTTTTATCTCCTTGCAATCGGGCAGATAAAAAAGCGTTGCCGTTTCACATTTCTTTCCGCAGTTGCTACAGATTTTTGCTGTGGAGCAACTGCTCAACAATGCTGCCACTGCCACGCTGCCAACCAAAATAATGCGCTTCATGCTGCTTACTTAATATGCTCCACTAAACGGAATACCAGCATCTTCAAGGTGCGCACATCATTATCAATCTGGCTCGTTTTTGCCTTCAACTGCTTATGCTGCGCACGGTAGGATGCATCGCTGCCGCTCTTGGATGTAAGCAATTCTGCAAGGTTCTTTTCATGCGTTGTTACTTCCCGCTCCAACTCGGTGACAATCGCTGTGCAGAGTTTATTCATATTCTCATAAATATGTTGTCGCTGCGGCTCTTTATCCAACTCAAACGCTTTTGAATTGAGCAACTTCATAAAAAAGTCAAGTTCGCTTTTCAGGAACTTGAGTTCACTGAGCCATTCTTTACTTTCAACATGCAATACATCTAATCCTGCTTCGAGCAGGTAAGTTATTTTTGGGCTTGTAAGTGTTTCCATAAAATGATTGTTTTTATTTTTCACAACAAAGAACAACCCATTTGTTTCGGCAAACAATGATTTATATCAGCATTCCATTTTATTTTGTACCCTCTATTTTAGAAGTAAATTCCTGCCATGCTTAACACTGAAAAAATCAAAACCAGCGCGGAAGCCTTAAATGTGGTTCAGTCAGGCAATCGTGTTTTCGTGCAAGGCAGCGCTGCTACTCCGCACCATCTGCTGCGGGCGTTGGAAGCGCGAGCGGACGAATTGAAAAATGTGGAGCTGGTGAATATCAGCATGTTGGGCGAAATCGGCATTACAAAGCCGCAGTATGCTGACAGTTTTTATTTCAATTCGCTATTCGTTTCAGCACCCGTGCGCAAAAATATCAATCATGGCAACGGAGACTATGTGCCGGTGTTTCTCAGCGAGATTTATCAATTATTTGAGCGAAACATTCTGCCGCTTGATGTAGCCCTCGTGCATGTTTCCCCGCCTGACAAGCACGGCTTCTGCTCCTTAGGATTATCCGTTGACATTACCCGCGCAGCCGTAAAAAATGCCTTATACATTATCGCGCAGGTGAACCCTCAAATGCCGCGCACACATGGTGACGGACTGTTGCATATCCGTGAAATTAACGCGCTGGTGGAAGTGAACGAACCGCTTCCCGAAGTGCATTATGACAATGAAGATACCCAAGTTGAGCACACTATCGGAAAACACTGTGCCTCGCTCATTGAAGACCGCTCTACGTTGCAAATGGGCATTGGCGCGATTCCCGATGCGGTGCTCGACTGTCTTGCAAACCACAAAGACCTTGGCGTGCATACCGAGATGTTTTCTGACGGGGTGATGAATCTTGTTGAAAAAGGCGTTCTCACCAACCGCTATAAAAAAAAGCATAAGGGAAAAATTGCAACGAGTTTTGCTATCGGCTCGCGCAACCTTTATGACTATGTTGACGACAACCCGCAATTTGTATTCCTTGAGGCAAGCTATGTGAATGACGGCAATGTGATTCGTGCAAACCCGCGCGTGGCGGCAATAAACAGCGCTCTTGAAATTGACATCACGGGGCAAGTATGCGCTGATTCTATCGGCACGTTTCAATATTCAGGCGTAGGCGGGCAAATGGATTTCATGCGCGGAGCCGCATTGTCAGAAGGCGGCAAGCCGATTATCGCAATGCAATCTGCTACAAAAAAAGGAGAGTCGAAAATTGTTCCCGTGCTGAAAACGGGCGCGAGCGTAGCTACATCACGCGCGCACATGCACTATGTGGTTACTGAATATGGTATCGCAAATTTGTTTGGAAAAAATCTGCATCAACGCGCTTATGAGTTGCTGCGCATCGCGCATCCCAATCATCAGGAAGCGCTCGAACGCGCCATTATTGAGCGCTTTGGAAGGAAATACGTTCAGGTTTAAAACGGATTACTTTTTCAGTTTCGTCTCGGCTTGGCTGATATTCTCAATTCCCTTCAGCAATGCATCAGGATTAAACGAGATGCTGTCAATGCCGCACTCCACGAGAAACTGCGCGTATTCGGGATAGTCGCTGGGCGCTTGTCCGCACAAGCCGATTTTAATGCCTGCTGTTTTTGCCTTTTCAATCGCCATGCGAATCAACTGCATCACTGCGGGGTCAAAAGGACTGAAGATGTCGCTGAGTAGTTCCGAGTCGCGGTCAGCGCCAAGTGTGAGTTGCGTGAGATCGTTGCTGCCGATGGAGAATCCGTCAAAATGTTTTGCAAATTCTTCTGCGAGCAGCGCGTTGCTGGGAATCTCAACCATGATGTATAATTCCAATCCGTTTTTGCCGCGCTCAAGCCCGTTTTGTTTCATGATTTCAACAACCTTCTCGCCTTCATTTACCGTACGGCAAAAAGGAATCATCAGCTTCACGTTGGTGAATCCCATTTGCTCGCGCACCATTTTCATGGCGGCACATTCCAACTCAAATCCCTCGCGGTACAGCGGATGATAATAGCGCGATGCGCCCCGGAAGCCAATCATGGGGTTTTCTTCTTTCGGCTCGAATTGCTTTCCGCCAATCAGGTTCGCATATTCATTTGATTTGAAATCGCTCATGCGCACAATCACATCTTTTGGATAAAAGGCGGCAGCGATTTGCGCAGTGGATTCCGCTAAACGGTGAATGAAAAAATCTCTTTTGTTTTTATACTGCTTCGTGCGCTCTTCGATAAGCGCTTTTGCTTTTGCATCGGTGAGTTGTTCAAAATGCTGTAACGCCATGGGGTGAATACCAATGGAATTGTTAATGATAAACTCCATGCGCATCAGCCCGACACCGTCATTGGGCAGCAACGAATATTTAAATGCCTGCTCGGGATGTCCGAGGATGAACATCACTTTTGTCTGCGGCATCTCTACGTGGCTGATATCCGTAGTCTTTTCATCCCACTCTAATTTTCCTTCATAGACGAAACCCGTGTCGCTCTCCGCAGTGGAAACGGTAATCAGTTGCCCGTCAGTGATGGTTTGTGTTGCATCGCCTGTTCCAACAATAGCGATAGCGCCCTGCTCGCGCGCAACAATTGCTGCGTGTGATGTTCTGCCGCCCTGATTGGTGATGATGGCTGCGGCTTTCTTCAGCACGGGGTCCCAGTCGGGGTCGGTGCGCCCCGTCACGAGGATTTCATTCTGTTGTAATTTGTCAATGTCCGCAGGCGAATGGAGGATACGCGCATAGCCGCTCGTAATTCTGCTTCCCAAGCCGATGCCTTTGCATAAAACTTTCCCCTTGCTCTTTAATTTGTATTGCGTGAAGCGATGTGTTTTAGTGCGCTGGCTGTGTACAGTTTCCGGTCGCGCCTGCACAATGAACAACTCCCCGCTCACTCCATCTTTCGCCCACTCGATGTCCATGTGCCTGCCATAATGTTGCTCAATGATTATTGCCCACTGCGCCAGCTTAACTATTTCTGCATCACTAAGGATAAACTGCTCCTGCTTTTCTTTTGGCGTTTGAATATTGAGTGTTGAGTTTACATTACCTGCTTCGGCATAAATCATTGTCTTTTCCTTGCTGCCCAACTTGCGCGAAATAATAGGATTGCTCACCTTGCCTGTAAACGGCTTGAACACGAGAAACTCATCGGTATTCACAGCGCCCTGCACGACATTTTCACCCAAGCCCCACGCTCCGGAAATGAGCACGGTATTTTCAAATCCAGAATCAGGATCAAGCGTGAACATAACGCCTGAACATGCTTTGTCAGAGCGAACCATCAATTGTACGCCAACAGATAAAGCGACTTTCATGTGCTCAAAGCCGTTGTCAACGCGGTACTTAATCGCTCGGTCTGTGAAGAGCGAAGCAAAGCAGCGCTGGCAGGCGTGTATTAAATTTTCATTGCCTTGAATATTAAGATAGGATTCCTGCTGACCTGCAAAACTCGCGGTGGGCAAGTCTTCTGCCGTTGCGCTGCTGCGCACGGCAAGCGAAATGTTTTTTCCATACTCCTTCACCAAGCCTTGAAGACCTGTGCGGATTGTTGCTTTAAATTCATCGGGCATTTCTGCTTTCAGCATCATCGAGCGACAGCGTTCGCCAATTACATTCAGATTGGAGAAGTTTTTTGTATCCAACTCTTCAAGCGCTGCGCCAAGCGACTTGCGCAAATTGTTTTTATCAAGGAAATCCCAATACGCATCGGCAAGAGTTGCAAATCCATCCGGCACAAGAATGCCCTGTTTTGAAAGATTGCGATACATCTCGCCAAGCGAGGCGTTCTTGCCGCCTACGAGCGCGACATCATCAATTCCGATTTCACGGAAGGGTTTGGTATAGTTTGTCATGGCAAATTTTCAAATGCACAATGTTAACTCAGTATGCGCGGAAAGAGGATGATAATCATCATCACCCTCACAGGCGTAACGTCACGCTCCCATAAAGTGAAAGTCCATCGGAAGGAATAATGCCCGGACCGGGATAGCCGTCAGCCCTGCGCGTGAAGTATTTGTTGTTGGTGAAATTATTGATGCCTGTAGAAATTGTAAACCATTTTTTAAATTGATACTCTGCGGAAAAATCCATCACGTAGTAGGAGGGGATGATGCCATTCACCGCGTTGGGCGTGTATTCGGCATTCGTGGCATCGGTGTAATGTTCCTGTGTGTAAGAAACTTGCAGTGAAGTTTTAAAATCTTTTAAACGATAAGTAAGCCCGCTTCTGAAAATTACAGGCGGCACAAGTTCTACCTGCTTGCCGTCAAACGCAGATTCCTCAGAGGCGACATATTCGCCATTCTGAATCGTGAGATTGGAAAAAAGAGAAAGCCCTTGTTCAGATTTCTCATTGCATAGTTTGATGAAATCAATCTCAAAAAAAGTTTCGAGTCCGTAATTACGCGCATCGGCAACATTGGTGCGCTCGCGATAAATATTAAACAAAATGCTGTCAACGCCAAGCACGTAGCCGATTTTGTCATTGTAATAAATCAGATAAGCGCTCACATCATAGTGCAGCCAGTTTTTATGCGCACCCCGCAAGCCGATGTCCGTTGTAAATCCTTTTTCATCTTTCAGCGCAGCGTCCACTCTGAAATTAGGATTCACGATGCGCAAGTCGTTGAAGTTGATGGCGCGATAGTTCTGCGAAAAGTTTGCATACAGTTCCATCTGCCTGTTGTGCTTGTAGCTTACGCCCACTCCGCCCAACACGAAAGTGCGCTGACTTTCCTGCTTGTCATCAAAAGTCTGGCGTGAGATTTCATTTCCCGCAAGGTCAGTGTTCACTTCCACATAAAATCCATCGGAGCGCGTATCAATATATTCAAAGCGCAAGCCGGGCGTGATGCTGAGTTTCTCCGTGATGGCGAAAATATTTTCAGCAAACAGCGCGACATTAAAACTTGGGAATGTATGTTCATTCAAAATATTTTCTTCACCGGGCAGGAATTCAAAATCGGCATCGTAGCCGTCATTAGCAAAGCCTTGCGTGTTGTGTGTTTTGCCCTGATAGATTCTTGCGCCTGCGAGAAACGCAGAAGAATTTTCACGCAGTTGATAGCGATGCAACAGGCGCAATTCCGTTCCCCAGTTGCGGAATTCCGTTGCAATCAAATCACGCTCTTCGAGCGGGTCAGTGCGATTGATAGAGCCGAGAAATCCAAGCGCGTTGCGCTCTGCAATCAATGCGAATGTTTTCAAATCCAATTTTGTGCGCGGACTAATCTCATATTGCACAAGCAGCGCGGGAACATTCCATTTCACTTCAAACCAATTCCTGTCGCGGATAGATTGCCGCGCATCCTGCTCAAATAAAACATCCGTCAATCCGCCCGCTTGTTGCTGCAAGTAATGCGCGAGCGTGTATTCCACGCCAATGCGTACTTTTTGATGTACGCGGTAGAGCAGGTTCGCATGAGCGGTGTGCGCGTGAAAGCCGCTGTTGTCTCGCCAGCCGTTGCCGCGCTTATATTGATAAAATGCATAGTAGCTGAAATTGTTTTTTGTGCCGCCAATACTGTTGAACGTATTGAAGAATCCAAAACTGCCGCCCGTGTTGCGTGATTCAAAAGAAAACACGTTGTCTTCAGGCGCTTGCTTCAAACGAAAATTCAACATACCGCCAAACTGTGTTCCGTATTGTAATGATGCAGCGCCACGCACTACTTCAATCCTGTCAAGCGCTTCGGCAGGGGGTGTGTAATAACTTTCGGGATAGCCGAGCGCATCTGCGCTGATGTCATAGCCGTTTTGCCGCGCGGTGAAATTGCTCGTGCGGTTGGGACTCATTCCGCGTCCGCCAATGCCGAGTTGTATTCCCGCGCCATCGCTTTCCCACACATTCAGCCCTGCAATTTTTGAATACACCTGTCGGCTGTTATTCGTTGCAAGATTTGCGCTCACTTCATCAAGCCGAATCACTTCCGTTTTCTTGCCCGCGTAAATTGCCGTGCCTTCAATGCTTTTCAGCCACGTTGCTTCACCTCCATTTTCTTCTTTTCCGCTCACAGTAACTTCCTTCAGCGTTTTTACTGCTGAGTCCATTTCAAAATTCAGTTGCATGTTCTTGATGCCGATTTCAATTTCTCTTGAAATAGGTTTCATACCGATATGCGTAACCGTGATGGTGAATTTGCTCACCGGCTTCACATTTTCCATTTTGAATTTGCCGTTGCGGTCGGTGATGGAGTTGTGAGATGTTTGCTGCAAAGCAACACTCACGCCTTGTAGCGGCTCACCACTTTCTTTTTCAGTAACGTAGCCGGAGATGGAGGGGTATTGAGCGAAAGCCGGTAAGTAAAATACAGAAACCACAAAGAGCACGAAGGTTTTCACAAAGGGCGCAAAGTTTTTTCTTAGTGCTCGTTGCGTTGTACTCGCTTTGTACCCTTTGTAGTTAAAATTTTTCTTCACGGTTTAATGCAAGTTCACGCTGACTTTCTTCAAAAGGCAAAACCCAATCTTTATGTCTGAAACTTTCCTGCTGCGCAACCAAATTCACTTGCGGGTCAATGAACAATCTGCTGCCACGTCCGTTCAGCGATACATAACTCTCCACGCGCACTTCCGGATTTTCAATTCCTTGTTGTTTGTAAAT
Source organism: Chitinophagales bacterium (assembly GCA_034440455.1). Lineage (GTDB taxonomy): Bacteria > Bacteroidota > Bacteroidia > Chitinophagales > CAIOSU01 > JAWXCB01. The sequence goes on along the minus strand of JAWXCB010000019.1, from coordinate 121,155 downwards.
TGTTTCGAGTTCATGCGCGAATTGCAAAAGCATATCCGGCTGCGTTGACATCATTTTCTCCTGGTGCTTCGTGAGATATTCCGAAGGACTTACTTCATCTGTGCCGCCTGTTTTCGGGTCGGTGACATAGAAAAAACAAGTGCCTGCTTTTTCCATCAGCATCACGCGCCACGAGAAACGGTAGCCTTCTTCTGTCCAGAATAAATTGTCGGGGTAAAGCGCGTAGCGGAAAGGGAGAAGGAGTTGGATAAGGAAGTGAATCGCAAGTACAGTTATCAATGCGTAGCCGTGCGTAGCTGTCACCCTGAGCGGAGTCGAAGGGTGGCGTGTGCCTGCGCCTTGCTTCGATAAACTCAGCATGACAGCTGTGCGCTTGAAAGCACTTTTAATATTGTTAAGAATCTTTTCATGCACTTCAGCCCGAAAGAAAATCAGCGTGAGCAAAATCATGATGTAAGGGAACATGCCGATTTGAAACAACATGCCCGTCATAAAATGAAAGCCGATGACAAGCGAATAGGCAAACCCTCTTGTTCTTCGGAAGACAAGCAAAAATGGAATCGAAATATCATAGAACGCGCCAAGCCAACTGAACGCATACGCCACCCACACATATTCAAACAGCCATCCAATAACCGGAAGATTGGATTTTGACGGCAGCCAAATTTTCATTGGCTGTGCGTTTACAAGCCAATCATAATTCAACTTTGCAATGCCCGCATAGAAATACACGATGCCAAGTTGCAATTGCAAAATGAAAATCATCCAACCCGGAATGTGTGTGAGTTCAAGTTTTGGATTGCGCAGCACATCAAGAGAAAAACTGCGATGAGCCGGGACGAGTGTCAGCAGAAAACTTACGATGCTGATGAAGTAATAATGATTAAGGTAATTGGTTTTGTCAATCAGTTCAATGTAAGTGAACGTGAGAAAAAACAACACGCTGAAGATTCTGTAAAAACAGCCGAGCATCACCATCAATGCAGAAAGCCCCATCAGCGCAAAGAGTAAATACATGCCTGTTACTCCAAACGGCTTCACCCAATCAAATCCATAATAAGTGAAAAAGAAAGTCGGCTCGAGGTACTGCGTTTCAATCCAGCCGTTGGCTGCAAAACGGATTACGCTGAACAGCATTACTGCGCCAAACAAAATGCGGAAGATGACGAGTGGAGTGATGGAGGTTTGTTCAGTCAGAAATGTCCCTAATCTTCCATAACTCATCCCCCTGCATACGCTCCATGCAGACGCGCTTCCCCTTTGAATACGCGCAAAGGCATCACTCAAGGAGGACCTTTCGAACTCTCTATTATCTAAAACTTTAAACTTCAAACCTTAAACTTTAAACTGTTAATCTCCATCCGAATCCTGATAAGTAATCAAAACCCCCATTGCGGATGGCATATCATTTTTAATCAGCACCATGGCTTTTTGAATTTCGATGTACGCTACATTCACAACAGTCGTATTATTCGCAACAGCATCAGATAGCGGATTCGGAACCAATTCGGTTTTAGCAATCGCCAAATCAAATTGCGTGAGGATAGTATCAGACAAAGGTTGTCCATTGTGTTCAGCACCTAACTCATCCAGATATGTTTTCAAACTCAAACCCTGCACAGTTCCATTAATTGGCTCTGCAATAAACACGCGCCTGATGTTTTGCAAATTCAACACGGCAAGTTCCACCGAGATGCCGCTGTAATACGCTTCCGTTTTTTTTGGCAACGGAATCTCCAATGACTTTTTTCCAAGTGGAATTCCGATGCGTGGATTCTTAGTCAACTCCCACGTATAGCTAAATTCATTCACCAGATAACTTGTCGAGCTGCCGACATCTGTTCCGTCTGCGCTTTTGAATGTTTCCACATAACCGTTTTGCCAGAAGTTTAACACTCCATCTGTTTTTGTTTTGATTTCACCAATGATGTCTGTGAGATACGTTAGGCGATTAGCAGCGGATGTTTCAGTCGTATAAAAATCAAGAATCGCTGCATCACTCGCAGCTAAACCGAACAACAGAAAATCAAGCGCTGGAAATCCTTTCGCCTTAAAGTTTGAAGCGGTTTCGAGATTGTAAGAGCCGCTGCGCAGGTTGCTGCCAATAAGCGTTGTGTCCGTTGGAAACGTATTGAACGAGCTACGGAGCAACACATCTTTTGCGGGTCCTAACTCATACACTTCAGCCAACTGCCATGCGCGATAAACATTCAGGAAAATATTTTGCAGCACATCCAATTCATTTAAACTTGGATTTACAGTGAACGAATCAACGGCAGTTTTCAGGCTGTCGGTTTTCGATTTCAGATTTTGGTAAGTCGGGATGATTATGTTGTTTGCATAGTTTTCAAGCATCACTTTGCGGTCGAAGTTGACTTTGTTGGGGGAGTCCTTGCCACAACCTGAAGTCAGGATTAATCCGGATAAAATAATCGCAAGAAAAGCACTGATATTTTGTCTCATTCTCATCTACTTTTTAAAATGCCAAGACCTTGCAGCGATGAAAATGCAAGGTCTGTGCGGTGAATTTTATTTTTCAGTTCTTACATTACAACTGCTCCTTCATGCTTTCAAATCCATACACTACCGAAATCTCATCACGGACTGTATTGATATTCGTCAGCGTGACTTCATAAAAATTATCGCCCAGCAATTCGAGCCAGTAGTCAATTTGCTGAATCGTTACTTTCCTCGCAGGGTTGTATTTCAGGGATAGAATGAACGCATACCCTTCGGACAACTGGTGGTTGCGCAATGCATCATCCGCAAAGTCGTTCTTCGAGCCATTCATATAATGTACCGCAGTACCAGCTACCACATGTTCCCACTCTTCACGGATAATGGCAATCTGCCCATCACGCGTATCCAAATCATCATTGCTGATTGCAGCTCTGCCTTTGAGAAACGCATCCATCAGTTTTTGATTTGTGCCGAGCAACGTGTTTCTGTCACTGCAATACTTTCCCCAATAACGACTTCCTGTCGTTGTGGAAGGAAAATCAACCGGCACACCGAAGTAGCCAAACGCTTCATCCCAATGGTGTTCTAATTGCGTGTAAAATTTTCCGCTCACAACAGTAGTGTTGTCAACGCTCATTTTATCCGTATCAAGATAAACTGCAACCGCCTGATAATAAATCAACGCGCCCATTAAACCTTTCTCAATAAACTGCGTGTACTCAATGCCGTTTGCGGAGAACAAATATTTGTTTGTGCCATTGTCTCCAACGCCTGCGATACCGTTTACAGCGACTGATGTTGACTGGCTTGCAACAGCTATGCTGTCAAAGTATTGTTCAAACAATCCTTGGTCAGGCGCAAACACTTTGTCTTTAATCTGCTTGTCAGAAACATTCAAGCCCGCGCCAGTGAACTGTGCGTTCTGGTTTGCATACATGTCTTTCAACTTCTGCGCATCAAGTGTTACGCCTGAAGTGTTTGCAGTTTTAACGTAGGTCATCATCTCGGTGAGCATATCCAAACGCTGCGTTTGCCCGGTGTAATCAACGGTGCTGTTGCCGCTGGAATCGGTGAAAACGTAAGTTGTCGGAACATCATAATGCTTGTGGTCGTCATCTTCTTCCTTTTCGCAGGAAGTTATAAAAGCGGAAAAACAAAGCGCCAAAAGATAAAATTGAATGCGGGAAAATTTACTTATCATCGGTTGAAGGGTTCAGATTGAAAAATAGGTTGCAAGTATAGAGGAGATGCAAACGGGCGGCAATACCTATGAGTAGGTAAAGCATTTGTAGAAGACGGTATAAATCCGCGCCTGCTGTGTTGAAAAGGAACTTCTTACCTGCGTAGAAAAAAACTATCTTCCCTTCAACAAAACTGCAAAATGAGCAGGTTGATTCTTTGCATACTCGCTTTGGTTTCCACAGATGCGCTTTCACAGCAATGTGCGCAGCAGCGTTATTTAGAACCTATTTCAAATGATGCGCTGATTACAACCGACATCCCGTTCGCCACAGCCGACCCGTATGGAATCATTGGCTCGCAAGAGTTGAAACTTGATTTCTATGAAGCTCTTGGCGACACGCTTGCAGCGCGACCGCTGATTCTATTTTCTTTTGGTGGCGCATTTTTGATTGGTGATAAAAGCCAGCCGTTTATTCCTGATTTCTGCGAATATTATGCAATGCGCGGATATGCTGTTGCTGCCATCAACTATCGCATCGGCTTCAACACACTCGACCAGGGCAGCGCTGAACGCGCGGCTTATCGCGCAGTGCAAGACGTTCGCGCAGCACTCCGTTTCTTCGCTGAATTTTCACAGGCATTCCGTATTGACACAAATAATATTTTTCTGGCAGGCACTAGCGCAGGTTGCGTGGCAACATTGCATTCTGTTTTCATGACGGAGCAAGACAGACCAGCATCAACCTATGGCACACTACTCGAACCGCAGAATTTGGGCTGCACAAATTGTTCGGGAAATAATCTGTATGGTAACAATGATGTGCCGGTGAAAGGCATTATCAACTGCTGGGGCGCAATGCTTGATACGCTTTATATCAGCAACCTTGCGCAGGACAGCGTTCCGGTGATTTCTTTTCACGGCACAAATGATTTGATTGTGCCTTATGTATATGGCAATCCGTTTCAACTCCCGATTTTCCCACCCATGTATGGAAGTTTTTCCATTCATCAGCGGTTGAACAGCGCGGGCATATTCAACGTGCTGAAACCATTGAATGGCGCAGGGCATGAGCCGGAATTAACCAACTGGACGTATGCCGACACCATTTTTGCAAAGAGCCGCGATTTCCTGTATGAGATCATCAAGCCAAAGAGCCAGATAATTATTGGCGAGCAACGGGCTTGTTCCGGCACAACACAGAATTATTCAGTTGAACAACACGCGGGGAGCGTGTATTGCTGGAATGTGTCGGGAGGAAATGTTCTCGCTGATTTCGGAAATACAATAGAAGTGCAATGGACAGACAGCGGGGTTCAGCAAATTATCGTGCGGGAAATGAATTATTTGGAAGCGGTTGGGGACGAAATTTTGTTGACTGTGGAAGTAACGCAAACTCCTGTTGCTGGTTATTTCATCACGCAGTATGAAAAAAGTATCGCTTGCCAAAATCAATCACTTCATCATACAACACAGACATGGGATTTTGGCGATGGAACAACTTCCACTGACGTGAATCCTCTGCATTTTTACACATCGCCCGGAACTTACCAAGTAAAATTAATTGTGAGCAACAGCTCATGCAGCGACTCTGCAACAGTAGTGATAACGATGGAATTTTGTCCAGTTGCTGATTTCGATTTCACGGTTGAACAACTCACCGCATCGTTCACGGATTTATCGGTGTATGCCAATTCCCTGCTATGGGATTTTGGTGATGGAAATACAAGCAACCAGAATAATCCCGTTCATGCCTTTTCGGAACAGGGAGTTTATGCTGTGCAGCTTTTTACTACGAATAGCATCGGATGTTCGGACACTATTTCAAAATCAGTAAATGTAGTTTCTACGAGCACATTCAATGGAGCAAATGAAATTTTTGTTGAAATTTTTCCCAATCCTACCGATGAATTTTTATTCCTGAATTTCCTTTCTACCTCAAACGAAAAAGTTATGATTGAACTATTTAGCAACACGGGTGAATGTGTGTTCAAATGTGCTCTTGAAAATTTCATCAGAGAAAAATTAAACTTCAGCGCATTCCCTTCGGGATTGTATCATCTTCGGCTGCGTCAGGATGCGCGTTACTTCAATAAAAGAATCGTGAAATTATAAGAGGGTTCCTCAAAGAAGTCTTTAGTGAACACCCTCTGCGGATATGTTAAAATCCCTTTTCCATTCGTTATAGGCAGACGGTTAATTTTAATCGTTTCAACACGAGGGGAAAATTATGTCAGATAAAAAAGGGAAGGAAAAGACCAAGAAGGAAAAGGGACCGGGATTTTTTGCGCGGGTAAAAATGCTGCTTGCCGATGAGCGTGTGCCGAAAATCATCGGGCTGACATTCATGTTTGCATCAGTGCTGCTGCTGGTGGCGTTCATTTCGTACCTCTTCAACTGGCGGGCTGACCAGTTTATTCCCGTAGGCGAACGCGCCATCAATAATATCGGGCAGTTAGGAGCATTCGTTGCCGATAAATTTTTCAGAAATGGATTCGGTCTTACTTCTTTTGTTTTGGTGCCTGTGCTGTTTTTAACCGGAGTACGTTTTCTGAACTCTAATATTTCACTCCCGTTGCGCTCTACTTATCAGTATGCATTCCTTTCACTGCTATGGTTTCCGCTGGCGTTTGCATTTATCTTCAGTTCGCCTTCCATCAGTTTCCCCTTCGGGGGCGCATTTGGCGAATATTTAGACACACGCTTGGAAAGCTATGTAGGTTGGTTTGGCACACTAATGCTCACCGTGTTCAGCATGTTGGTGTTCTTAGTGGTGAGATTCAATATCAATTTCAATATTCCCTCGTTTGCCTCTATCAAGGAGCGCGTGAAACGCGTGCAGGTTCCCGAAATAAAAGTGGAAGAAGAAACTGATGTGCAGCACTGGGAAGAGCAGATTGTCGCAGAGAATAAAGAAGCAGTCCTAACTGATGTGGTGGAATTTGAAACGCCCGTTACTCCCGCAAAGACAAAAGAAAAAGTGAAACCAGATTTAAGTCTTGAAGTAGTGGAAACTCTTGGCGAAACTGCGAATGTTGTTAACGGAATGCATCCCGAACCGATTGATGATGACCTGCCCCTGGATGTTGTTGAAACCGAAGAGGAAGTGATATTGCCTGAAAGTTTGAAAATCAACTATGACCCTACGCTTGATTTGCCGGATTATAAATATCCTCCGTTGGAGTTGTTGAGGATTTACAGTGATGAAAAAATCACGATTGACCGTGAAGAGTTGGAAAAAAACAAAGACCAGATTATTCAAACGCTGCGCAATTATGCCATTGAAATCTCCAGTATCAAAGCAACGGTTGGGCCAACGGTAACGCTTTATGAAATTGTTCCTGCAGCGGGTGTGCGCATTTCAAAAATTAAAAACCTTGAAGATGATATTGCGTTGAGCCTTGCCGCGCTGGGCATTCGTATCATCGCGCCAATTCCCGGAAAAGGAACGATTGGTATTGAAGTGCCGAATGTGAAAAAGGAAATCGTTTCGATGCGCTCGCTGCTTGCGTCAGAAAAGTTCCAAACGACAAAATATGATTTGCCAATTGCGCTTGGAAAAAATATTGCAAACGAAATCTTTGTGGAAGACTTGGCGAAGATGCCGCACATGCTCGTAGCGGGTGCTACAGGTCAGGGAAAATCAGTCGGGCTGAATGCGATTCTGATTTCGCTGCTTTACAAAAAGCATCCTTCTCAACTCAAGTTTGTACTCATTGACCCGAAGATGGTTGAGCTTTCTATTTTCAAAATAATTGAAAAACATTTCCTCGCCAAGCTTCCAAATTCAGAAGAAGTAATCATCACCGACACCAAGCGAGTGATTCACACATTGAACGCGCTTTGCATTGAAATGGACGACCGCTTTGCGTTGTTGACCAAATGCAATGCGCGTAATCTCAAAGAATACAACGCCAAGTTTGTTGCAAGAAGACTGAACCCGCTACACGGGCATAAGTTCCTTCCCTACATCGTGCTGGTGATTGACGAGTTTGCCGATTTGATTATGACGGCAGGAAAAGAAATTGAAACACCAATTGCGCGTCTTGCGCAAAAAGCGAGAGCTATCGGCATCCATTTGATTATCGCTACACAGCGTCCTTCGGTGAATATTATTACGGGGACAATCAAAGCCAATTTCCCTGCGCGTATAGCTTTTAAGGTGACAGCAAAAGTGGATTCAAGAACCATTCTTGATGTGGGTGGCGCTGACCAGTTGATTGGAAGGGGCGACATGCTTTTGTCCAATGGCAGCGAACTTACGCGCCTGCAATGCGCCTTTGTGGACACGCCCGAAGTGGAAGACGTGGTGAATTACATCGGCAAGCAACAGAGCTATCCTGATGCGTTCCAGTTGCCTGAATATATTGACGATAAAGAGGACGCAGGCGGAATGCTCGACCCCAATGATCGTGACGATAAATTTGAAGAAGCCGCCCGGATGATAGTGACCACGCAACAAGGCTCTACCTCCCTATTGCAAAGAAGATTAAATTTAGGATACAATCGCGCGGGCAGGCTGATGGACCAGCTTGAACAGGCGGGGGTTGTAGGTCCCAGCCAGGGCAGCAAGCCGCGTGAAGTTTTATTTCACGATTTAATGCAGTTGGAACAGTTTTTGAACCAGCATGCTTAAATAAAACAAGCGCATGAAGCAGGTATCTTTTGTAGTATTAGTTATCTCCTTTTTCCCTTCATTTTTATTCGCGCAGGTTGACCGTAAAATCCAGAACGACCCGGCCGCAACAGCTATTCTTGACCAGGTAAGCAAAAAATACAACTCCTATACTTCGGCAAAGGTTGACTTCTCGCTGTTGGTGGATACGCCTGATGAAGAGGCTTACATGAAATCGCGGGGCATGGTTTACCTAAAGAATGAGAAGTATAAAATTGATACAGAGGAGATGATGATTATCTGCGACAACGTGAAGCGCTATGTGTATCTGAAGGAATCCAATGAGTTGCAAATCAATTATTTTGAGCCGGAAGCGGATGAAATCGAAAGCCCCAGCGAGTTGTTTCAGATTTACAAGAAAGATTACTTCTACAAACTGAGCGGTGAGGTAATCATTGACAATAAAAAACTTTCCGTTATCACGCTCATCCCGAATGACATCAAAGCCTCGCCCTACAAGCTGATTAAACTCTACGTTGACAAATCGGAAAATCAGATTACAAAAGGAGAAATCTTCGCCAAAGACGGTGTGAAATATACCTACGGTATTTCTTCGGTTGAAGAAAACATCCAGTTGAATGATTCTGAATTCAGCTTTGACCCCGCCCGCTATCCCGGCATTTATGTTGATGATATGACGAAGTAAGTCGTCAGTCTTAAGTCGTCAGTTGTTAGTTTTCGGGATTTAACTATTCCACGTTATTTTTACCACGCTAAATTTTTTGCAAGAATGAATTACGACATCATCGTTATCGGCAGCGGACCGGGCGGCTACGTGGCAGCGATTCGCGCAGCGCAACTCGGCATGAAAACAGCAGTAGTGGAAAAAGCAGAGTTGGGCGGCATCTGCCTCAACTGGGGCTGCATTCCCACCAAAGCATTATTGAAAAGTGCGCAAGTGTTTGACTACATAAAACACGCTGCTGATTATGGGATTGAAGTGAGCAGCGCAAAGCCAGACTTTGCAAACATCGTGAAGCGTAGCCGCGAATCCGCAAACTCGATGAGTAAAGGTGTGCAGTTCCTGATGAAGAAGAATAAGATTGATGTAATTGCGGGCAACGGAAAGTTGAAGCCCGGGAAGAAAGTTGCTGTGACTGACAGCGCTGGTAAGACAACCGAATATACTGCCAATCACATTATTCTCGCAACAGGCTCGCGCAGCAAAGAACTGCCCAACCTGAAGCAAGACGGCAAAAAAATCATTGGTTACCGCGAAGCGATGGTGCTGTCGCAAAAGCCTGAAAGCATAGTGGTGGTGGGCGCAGGAGCAATCGGAGTGGAGTTTGCTTACTTCTATAATTCCATCGGCACAAAGGTGACGATTGTTGAATTTCTTCCGCGCATTGTGCCGAATGAAGATGAAGAAATTTCGCGCGAGTTAACACGCAGTTTTAAAAAACAAGGCATTGAATCGCTCACCGGCACTTCTGTTGAATCGGTTGACACATCAGGCAAACTGTGCAAGGTGAAAATCAAAAGTGCGAAAGGCGAGCAGACACTTGAATGTGATGTTGTGCTTTCGGCAGTGGGCGTTACAACGAATCTTGAAAATCTTGGTCTCGAAGAAACAGGCGTAAAAACAGAAAAAGGGAAAGTGCTCATTGATGATTTCTATAAAACAAATGTGCCCGGCATCTATGCCATTGGAGACATTGTGAAAGGTCCTGCGTTGGCGCACGTTGCCTCAGCCGAAGGTATCACCTGCGTGGAGAAAATCGCGGGGCAACATGCGGAGCCGCTTGATTACAACAACCTTCCTTCGTGTACTTACTGCCAACCCGAAATTGCCTCGGTGGGCATGACGGAGGAACAGGCGAAGGCAGCGGGCTACACCGTGAAGGTGGGCAAGTTTCCCTTCTCCGCATCGGGCAAGGCTACTGCCGCTGGCGCGCGCGAAGGATTCATCAAAGTGATTTTTGACGCGAAATATGGCGAATGGTTAGGTGCGCATTTCATTGGTGCAAACGTCACGGAGATGATTGCCGAAGTTGTTGTCGCCCGCAGGTTAGAAACAACAGGGCATGAAATCATCAAGAGCGTTCACCCACACCCCACGATGAGCGAATCAATTATGGAAGCTGCGGCTGCGGCTTATGGCGAAGTGATTCACTTGTAGTTTAAAGTTGCAAGCCTTAGCGGTGTGCGAGGGGCATCAACAAAAGAAAGGATTATCTCAGAATAGCAATCCTCTCGGTCCACGCGGATTTTTCTCCACGCACGTGCATGAAATATATCCCCGCGGACTGTGCGTCAAAACGGAGACGAATAGTTCTTGAAGTCGCATTTACTTTTTGCCTGTAAAATTCTTTACCGTGTATATCTAAAATAGTAATCACCGCTTCATCAGAAATATCGTCAGTAAATTGAAGGGAGAAAAATCCATCACTTGGATTAGGATAGACGAGCAGGGCAGGGGTGGTTTCTAAAGTATTGTCAATGCCCACAGGGTAAGAGATTCTTGTAACAAAGATGTCGGACTCTTCGCCCCATTCAGATTCAATGGAGCCGAAGGTTGCAATTTTCTTATAATAGCCGGTGACATATACAAAATCAAAATCCTGCACGCACAGGCTCAACGCAAAATCGCCAAACACACCGCCAGCCTGTCTAACCCATTGCATAATTCCTTTGTCGTTGTATTTTGCAACAAATAAATCGTAATAGTCAACCGAGTAAAGTGTTTCGTTACCGAAAAAAGCAATGCTGTCAAACGTGCCGGCTACATAGACATTTCCTGCATTGTCAAGCCCGATGTCAAGTCCAATGTCTAAATGCACGCCTCCGTCATTGATAGCCCAGCGGCATTCAAGCAGCGAATCATATTTTGCTACAAACACATCATTGTAGCCATAAGCATCAAGCGTAAAGTCGCCAAAGTCGGCTGTTTCAAGAAAGTAGCCCGTGATGTAAAAATTTTCTTCCCTGTCAACAGCAATGCCGAATGCCGCATCGTTGTAGGGACCACCAATGCGTAGCGCCCATTCGTTGTTTCCTGCAAAGTCATATTTGGCAACAAAGATGTCAGAACTTAGTCCGTCACAATTCAGCACTATGCTGCTGTTGCTGAGTGATGCGCTGTAGTAAAAGAATCCGGTGATATAAGAACTGCCGCTGCTGTCAACGGCAACACCAAAACTTTTATCAAGCCCTGAGCCGCCCAGCGTTTGCACCCACACGCAGTTTCCCGCTGTGTCATAGCGCGCGATAAACACATCGGTGTTGCCGTTGCTGATGGCGGTTTTACTGCCGAAGTAGCAACGGTCTGAGAAATAACCCGTAAGGAAGAGATTGTTTTGCGCATCAATGGTAATGTTGTTGCCCTGATCTTCCTGTTGTCCGCCTGCTTTTTTCGCCCAGATAAAATTGCCGGATGAATCATATTTCGCAAGAAAAATATCGGTGTTGCCGCTGCTTGATAAATGAAAGATGCGCCCTGCATCATCGCGGAACTCAGCAATCTCGCTGAAGTATCCCGTAACATATACATTCCCTTCGCTGTCGGTTTTGATTCCGTAACCTGAGTCACTTTGAATCCCGCCCATCGAGCGCAACCACTTCAGATTTCCGGCAGCATCATACTTTGTGATGAACGCATCGAAAATTCCGTTGCCCGTGTAAAGCGTTCCGCTGAAAGTAGCTTTGCCCGAAAAATTACCCGTTGTATAAACATTGCCTTGCGCATCAACAGTGACGCGCTGCCCCACATCCTGCCCGATGCCGCTGCCAGAACGAACCCACTCAAAGTGTTGGCTGAACGCAAGGGAGCTGGCAAGAAGTAAACCGGATAGCAGAATAGTTTTCATGTCAGGATAAAGATAAGGAAGATGCGCAGATACGCCAATGTGCAGATTATTTGATTTCGCTGAGTGGTGAGCAACCAAGCATTATTGGGAAACAGAACACATGCTGATTCACCTTATTGCTAATCATTAATAATTTCTCAGGCTGTATTGTAAATATTTGCTTGCTTTTGCCGGGTATTGTTATCGGCCATCAATGCTTTGCCCGTTTATGAAAACACAATCAAACAGAAAAATTTAAAGGGCAGAATTATTTCCAGTCAATTCTCCTGCTTGAAACCTCCTCTGAAAAATCGCGTATGAAGCCTGTGAGAGAACTATGCGGACGAGGATTGACTTCAAGAGGCTTGGGAGGCAGATTGCAATTTTTCTGTTTATCCTTATTTTAGGTTTACTGAACCTGAAAGCGCAACTCATCTATTCAGAAGATTTTTCTACGGTAGCAAACGGCTCCATCACTTCGCCAAAATGGGAAATGAATATGAGCAGTGCAGCGCCTGACCTGTGTTGGGTGACGTCAGAACGATTTGAGTGTAAAAATCTGCGCGGTGAAGTCGTGTGGAAATTATCGCTGATTGACATCACCGGTTTCACTTCCGTGAAGGCGGCTGTATCGCTTTTTGGAAAAGAACAAATGGACGCGGCTGATTACATCCGCGTGTATTACAACGTGGATGGGAAAGGCGAAGTGTTGTTTGCCCAAAACGGAAACATGCAGGGCGCGTTTATTTCCACAGTCGCGCAACAAACAAATATTTCCGGCAACGACTTGCAAATTTCAATTCGTGTCAATAACAACCAGTTTAGCGAGCGTCATGCGTTTGACAACATTGTGATTGAATCTGAAACGCAATCATTTGTGTGGACGGGCAGCATGGACGGATTGTGGAGCAATGCCGCTAACTGGTCGCTGCGCAAAGCACCCTCGGTAAATGATAATGTCATCATCACTGCGCAGGCAACATTACAGCCGCTGATAGATGAGCCTGTAATGTGCAACTCCATCAGAATTGAAAAAGGCGCATCGCTCACAATGATTAACGATGCGGAGTTGAACCTGCTGGGCGATTTTATCTGCATGGGAAAATTTAAACCGGGCAAGGCGATGGTAATCTGCGCAGGCAGCCAACAGCAGCGCATCACGGTTTCCGGCAACGCGGAATTTTACAATCTTGGTATTCAAAACCGTTCGCAGAGCGGAGTGCATGTTGATGGAAATATCCGTGTGCGCCACCGTTTGCATCTTGCTGATGGAATACTCATCGCGGATTCAGTTCTTGTACTCAATGATGCCGCTGATGCAATCACCGGATTTTCAGATTCAAGTTATGTAGCGGGCAAACTGCTGCGTAAAATCAACAGCAAGTCGGAAGCAGAGTATCATTTCCCAGTGGGGCTTGGCGGAAAAAATCAGTACCATCCTGCGCGTATTTTGGCGAACAACTTAGAGTCAACATCTGCGCTTACGGTTTCTTTTGAAGAAGCGCAAACACAAGTGCCGCCATCACTCCATCTGCGTGGCAGCGATTTTTCTTACGATTATCTTGTGCGCGAAGGAAGCTGGTTTATTACGCCCGATGCAGAGCCGGTTGCCGGTTGGTATGATATCAAACTTTCTCTTCAAAATATTAGCGCTTTGGTTGACAATTTGTTTGGCATCGTGAAGCGTCCGCAGGGTGCAGGCGCAGATGCATGGGCTGCCGACTTCGGCACCGAAAGCGTATTTGGCGGAGAAGGAAGAAAGTTATCTGATGGATGTGCGCTTAAAAAATATTGCACCGGCTTTTCTGAGTTTTCACTTGCGGGAGGCGGTGTGCCGATTCCCATTGAGTTGCTTGATTTCAAAGCGGAGTTGGCTGCGGGCAAGGTGAACCTTAACTGGAGCACAGCTACCGAAACAAATAATGCGTATTTCACGATTGAAAAATCCAACGGAACGGATTTCAGGGAAGTGGCGAAAATTGATGGAGAAGGAAACAGTTCTTCTTTGAAAACATACGCGGCTGTGGATGAAAAGCCTTACACCGGAATTTCTTATTACCGCCTGAAACAAACGGATTTCAACGGCAAGGAATCATATTCGGATATTGCTTCCGTGAAAAATGTCGCAGACAATCAGTTGGTGGTATTTCCAAATCCTGCCGAAGGCTCGGTGAAATTAAAATTTAACGCTGTTGCACCGCAGGTTGATGTGGTGATTTACAACCAACATGGCTCGGTGAGTTTCAATAAAACCTATCTCACGTATGGCGCGAATACAGTACTCGAAGTGCAACTGAAAGATGAACTTGCACCCGGTGTATATTACATGCAGGTCTCAGCAGCCAATCAGGATATGCTCATTCAGCAAATCGTCATTCAATAAGTTTTCTTTTTTTTGGCTTGCCCACCGAAGTTTTAACGGAGGTGGGCGCGTACTTACTTCGTTTCTCTATTGGGTCTGTTTAGTAGCGTTGACAGCACAAGGGCAACAGTATTTTCAGGCAAAACAAAAAGAGTGGACACTCAAGGATAAAAGGCACAAGCGGACGCTTGCGCCAGCTTGATAATCTATACCGCCTTTAAACGGATTACCTCTACTTCAGCCCCGCTTTTTACAGCAGATTTGCCTGTTTCAAGCACTTTTTGGGTAGTTGCTTCATCTAAATAAAAGGGGATTGCTTCGGTCGTTTCTCCCTCGCAATGACGCTTTGGTTGTTGATGCGCGTAACTTATTGATAATCAGCGTGTTTAATAGGGTAATGGCAAATTTGACCTGTCGGTTTGGCAGCTTAGAAAGCCGACTTTCTACGTTAGAAAGTGGAGTTTCTACCAAAGAAATTGGAGTTTCTAAGTCAGAAAGAGGAGTTGCCTGGTTAGAAACGCGGCTTTCTAACTTAGAAAGGGGAATTGCAAACTTTGAAAGTGCCCTTTCTAACGCGCCAAGACGAATTGAAACGGAGGCTGCGCGGCAGATGAAAAAGGAAACTACATATAGTAAGTAATTATTGTATGTTGGCGGGGGTAATTCGCAGAAAGGTGTGGCACGAATTGCATAGGTATAGGCGAAAGTAAACACATTTGTTAAAAAAACAAAAGGATTGGGAATTTTTTTTCTACAGATTCCATCGCTCCAAGCGATGGAATCTGTTTCGCGCCCCTTGCCTTTGCCTGCGTCCCGCGAGCGAAGCCGAAGTTTAAATGGAAAAAAAAGTGCAGCCTTAACTCAGCCAGCTTAAATAATAATCCTTTATTTCAATTCCCATCGCCTGCTTCGTGAGTTTCAGCGGGCGGAACGTATCAATCATCACGGCAAGTTCTTTTGTCTCTTTCGTGCCAATACTTTTCTCTACTGTTCCCGGATGCGGTCCGTGCGGAATGCCGAGAGGATGCAGTGAAATCATGCCGCGCGTCACGTTTTTGCGGCTCATAAAATCGCCATCTACATAATACAGCACTTCATCAGAATCTACGTTGCTGTGATTGTAAGGTGCGGGGATGGATTGCGGATGGTAATCAAACAAGCGCGGCACAAACGAGCACACGACAAAATTCTTTGCTTCAAATGTTTGATGCACAGGTGGCGGCTGATGCACACGCCCTGTTATCGGCTCAAAATCATGAATCGAAAATGCGTAGGGATAATGATAGCCATCCCAACCAACAACATCAAAAGGATGCGTGGTGTAATGGTAAGGATAGAGATGCTGCTGCTTTTTAATGTAAATCAGAAAATCGCCTTTTTCGTCATGCGTCTCTAATTTTTCCGGCTTGCGGATGTCGCGCTCGCAATAAGGCGCATGTTCAAGCAGTTGCCCGAACTGGTTGCGGTAGCGCTTGGGCGTTCTTATCGGAGTATAAGATTCAAGAATCAGCAAGCGGTTCTTTGCGGTTGCAAACTCGATTTGATAAATCGTGCCGCGCGGAATGATTAAGTAATCGCCATAAGAAAATTTCAGACTGCCGTAAGCAGTTTTTAATGTGCCTGCACCTTCATGAATGAAGAACATTTCATTGGCAGAGGAATTTTTGAAGAAATATTTTTTCAACGAAAGGGTAGGGGCAGCAAGGTTGATTTGGCAGTCATCATTAAACAGCACAGGCACACGGCTTTTGATATAATCTTTCTCAGGCTTAATATCAAAGCCTTCAAAAGCGCGGTGCTGCATGTTCCGGATGTCGGCAGCTTCGGGCGCAATGGAATAAGGCTTTTCAATCTTCCCAACGAGCGTGGGCGGATAGGTATGATACAGCAACGAGTAGTTGTCGGAAAAACCTTCCGTGGAAACGAGTTCTTCCGCATACAGCCCGCCATTCTTCTTGCGAAACTGCGTGTGCCGCTTGTGGGGAAATTTCCCTAATGAATAGTAGTGCATAAGAATGCTTTTGATTGCGGGTAAAGATATTCAATTTGATGTGCGTGGAGTATGACAGGACAGAGCAACACGCATTTGAATCCTATTGATACTCAAGGACTTTCATTGCCGTTGGCTTCAGCCAACGGATTCAAAATGATAGAAGCAATGGGGCTTTAGCCAAAAATCATGAAAATTTGGGCTAAAGCCTTTTCTCTTCGCTTCCTAATTCCGTTGGCTTCAGCCAACGGCAATGTAGAATATAGCTTACGTATTTAAATGGATGTTGCCCTTATCAGCACATCGCCACATTGGCAAATTGATTAACCTTGCATCCTGAAATTTATCAATGGAATACAAGTTCACCGACATCGAAAAAAAGTGGCAAGACTACTGGAAGAAAAACAACACTTACAAAGTAGAGACCAACTCCTCAAAGCCTAAATATTACGTGCTTGATATGTTCCCCTACCCGTCAGGCTCCGGCTTGCACGTGGGACATCCGCTTGGCTATATCGCTTCTGATATTTTTTCACGCTATAAAAAACATTGCGGATTCAACGTGCTGCACCCGATGGGCATTGATGCGTTCGGGTTGCCCGCAGAACAATATGCTATTCAAACGGGCAGGCATCCTGCTGATACAACTGCGGAAAATGTGCAACGCTTCAAAACGCAACTTGGCGCTATCGGTTTCAATTATGACTGGGATAGGGAAGTAATCACCTGCGACCCGAATTACTACAAATGGACGCAGTGGATTTTTCTGCAACTGTTCAAGTCTTGGTATAATAAAGAGAAAGACAAAGCCGAGAGCATTGACGAACTGGTGAAAATTTTCTCCACCGAAGGCAACATGAGCGTGAATGCTGTCACGGATTATGAATTCGCCTTTTCGGAAGATGAGTGGAATGATTTTGAGGAGAAGAAGAAGCAGGAAATTTTGATGAGTTACCGCTTGGCATCTCTCTCGTATGCGGAAGTGAACTGGTGTCCCGAATTGGGTACGGTGCTCGCGAATGATGAAGTGAAAGACGGTCGTTCGGAGCGGGGCGGACATCCGGTGGTGAAAAAGAAAATGCGCCAGTGGTTTCTGCGCATCACGGCATATGCGGAAAGACTCTTGAATGATTTGGATGCGCTCGCGTGGAGCGACAGCATGAAAGAGATGCAGCGCAACTGGATTGGTCGCTCGGAAGGCGCGCTTGTGTTTTTCGATTTGCCGGAGTTTAACATGCAGTTGGAAATCTACACCACGCGCCCCGACACGATTTTCGGGGTGACGTTTATGGTGCTTGCGCCTGAGCATCCGCTGGTGGATGTGATTACTTCGCCCGACCACGCGCAGGAAGTGCTTGACTATCGCAACTACGTGCAGTCGCGCTCAGAAAGAGAAAGACAATCAGAGGTGAAGAAGGTCACGGGCGCGTTCACGGGCGCGCTGGCGTTGAATCCGTTTACGGGTGAAAAAATTCCGGTGTTCATCAGTGAATATGTGCTGATGGGCTATGGCACGGGCGCGATTATGGCGGTGCCTTCGGATGACGACCGCGACAACGCCTTTGCCACGCATTTCAACCTGCCGATTATTGACGTGATTGATAAGGGCATGTATCCTGGCGCAACACGCGATGACAAGCTCGGCAAGATGATTAACTCCGGCTTTCTAAACGGCATGGAAGTGCTTGATGCGCTTGATGCTATCAACACGGAAATTGAAAAGCGCGAAATCGGTAAGCGCAGGGTGCAATACCGCCTGCGTGATGCGATTTTCGGCAGGCAGCGCTACTGGGGCGAGCCGATACCGATTTATTACAAAGGCGAAGTGCCTTATCCACTGGATGAAAGTGAGTTGCCGTTGTTGTTGCCGCAGATGGAAGATTTTAAGCCAAGCGAAGATGGCGAGCCGCCATTGGCGAAGTTGGAGAGTTGGAAGTATGCTCCGGGAAAAGCCTCACCACACAGAGGAGAAGCCTCACCCCCAACCCCTCTCCAAAGGAGAGGAGAGTCCGAGCAGAGTCACGTTGCTTCGCAAAAAGGTATAGCCTCACCCCGCCCCTCTCCAGAGGAGAGGGAGTCTGAACCGGGTTACCATACTTCAGAGAAAAAAAGTTGGGAAACATTGAAAGAGCAGGGGAGGGAATTGAGGAAAAATCAAACAGAGGCAGAAGAAGTTTTATGGGAAAGAATTAGGAATAATATCATTAGTCATAAAATCCGCAGGCAACATGCGATTGATATTTTCATTGCTGATTTTGTTTGCCTGAGTAAAAAAGTTGTGATTGAAGTTGACGGAGGAGTTTATTTAGATGCGGAGCAAAAAGAGTATGACAAACACAGAACGTATGAATTAGAGCAAAGAGGGTTTGAAGTAATCCGGTTTACAAATGATGAAGTCAAAAAAAACACAGATGAAGTAGTAGCGAAAATCAAGACAAAACTTGATTCAAAGCCAACTATGGAAGAGTACAACTCTCCGGACTCCCCCTCTCCTTTGGAGAGGGGGGCGGGGGGTGAGGCTTTCCGTCTCGAAACCACCACCATGCCCGGCTGGGCGGGCAGCTCGTGGTATTTTTTGCGCTACATGGACCCGCTGAATGACAAGGCGTTTATCTCAAAGGAAGCCGAACAATACTGGCAGGATGTTGACCTCTACATTGGCGGCACCGAACATGCCGTGGGGCATTTGCTCTATGCGCGCTTCTGGCAGAAGTTTTTATTTGATAGGGGATATGTAAGTAAAGTGGAGCCGTTTAAACGGTTGGTGAATCAGGGGATGATTACCGGAGTATCAGCCTTTGCCAATAAAATTGGAGATTTAGAATATGTTATTACTGGAGAAACAGAATTCGATTCTAACAAAAGACCACAAATATTCGTTTCAAAAAACAAAATAGAAAAAGCGATTAAAGAAAGGGACACTGCGTTTTTATTACCAGCCTTTAAAAAACATTTTCAAGCTACCGACTTTAATAAGGTTCAAATAAAATTTGGAGATACTCCGATAGCAAAACCAAAACAGGTCAATGTGAGTTTGGTTTCATCTAAAGACGAGTTGGATATTAACGATTGGGTTAAAACTCTCCAAGATGAAGGTCATTATGAGATTATCACTGAAGATGATGGAGCATTCATCTGCACTCGTGAAGTCGAAAAAATGTCTAAGTCTAAACTGAATGTCGTCAACCCTGATGACATCATTGGTCAATATGGCGCTGATACTTTTCGCATGTATGAAATGTTTCTTGGTCCGATTGAGCAGAGCAAGCCGTGGAATACGAATGGCATTGATGGCGTGTCGAAGTTTATGAGAAAGCTGTGGCGATTGTTTTATGAGGACACGAAATTTCTTGTAAATGATGAAGCACCAACTGACCAGGAATTGAAGGTGCTGCACAAGGTAATTAAAAAAATCCGTGAAGACATCGAGCGGTTTTCATTCAACACCTGCATCAGCACGTTCATGGTGTGCGTGAATGATTTAACGGATTTTAAATGCCACAAGAAAGCGGTGTTGCAAGAATTGGTGGTGTTGCTTGCGCCCTTTGCTCCACACGTTGCAGAAGAGTTGTGGGAGCAGATGAAGAACGAAGGCTCGGTGACGGCAGTTGCGTATCCTGAATTCAATCAAAAATATTTGGTGGAAAGCGCGTTTGAATATCCCGTTTCCATCAATGGCAAGCTGCGCACAAAGATTGAGTTGGCGTTGAATATTGAGCAGGGAAAAGTGGAAGCAGAAGTGCTTGCATCCGAAGTCATTCAAAAATGGCTCGAAGGAAAGCCACCCAAAAAATTCATCTACGTGCCGGGGAAGATTATCAATATCGTTGTCTGACGTGTTTTCATTTTCCAGATGAGCAGCCTTCGACTTCGCTCAGGCTGACAAATAAAGTTTTTGCAATCCACTATGTTGTCAGGTGAGCGCAGTCGAACCGTGTTCAAAGCGTTACTGCTCGGTCTCCCCTCTCCTTTTGGAGAGGGGGCGGGGGTGAGGCTCTTAAATCTTAAGGATTTTTTTTCGCCACGCTCCTGAAGTTGTCTGCACGCTAATCGTGTGCATTCCGTCTTCTATTTCAGTAAGGGGAATTGTAAAATAATTCCCGAAAAATTTGTCTTCGTAAACAACTTGTCCAAGCGTATTGAATACCTGGACCTCAACAGCCTCATTTGTTTCAAGGCGGATATGCAAAATTTCTTCCACCGGATTCGGATATAGGACAATAGGCGTTTCCGTTTTTGATTCTCTGATAGTTGTTATCTGGGAAAGTGTCTTCTGCGCATTTACTCTTCCAGCACCGATTTGCCCGTTGAATCCCGGGTTTTGCGCGATGATATTATCGCACCCATTGATTAATGCGTCATTTACCTGTGTTGGTGTGAAGCCCGGATTTACGGAAAGAATCAGCCCCGCCAGTCCAGCCACTAAAGGGCATGCCATGGAGGTGCCGCTCAGGAAGCCATAGGAATTATTCGCATTGCCGAGTGTGCTGAAAATATTGACACCGGGAGCCATCACATCAACGGTAGTTCCAAAATTGCTGAATGAAGCCTTCTGGTCGTTGTTGCTGTTGGTAGCTCCCACGCTGATTACATTCGGAATTGACGCAGGGACAAAAGGCACGTTGACATTTTCATTTCCTGCGGCTGCCACCAATACGATGCCCGCATTGAATCCGGCATTCATCAGGTTCGTGATCGTGCGTATTTGAGATTGAGAAAACTCTCCGCCAAACGACATGCTGATGACATCCGCTCCCGAGCGCATCGCGTAGGAAACGCCTTCAAATGCATGTGTCAGCGATCGGCCATTGCCGGTATTGCTCACTGTTTTCACAGGCATGATTTTTAAATTAAAGCCGATTGAAGCAATACCTTTTCCATTGTCGGTTGTCGCTGAAACAATGCCCGCGCAATGTGTGCCGTGATTAAAATCGCTGTTGCCGGCAATACCGAGCGGTGGATTGGGATTATTATCATTATCGGCAACATCAAAACCATTGATATCATCAATGAACCCATTCCCCTCATCATCTATTCCGTTACCGGGTATTTCACCCGGGTTGATCCAGATGTTGGCGGCAAGGTCTTCATGCGTAAGCCTTACGCCATTGTCAATGACAGCAACAACAATCTGCGTTGATCCTTTGGTAATGTTCCATGCCTGTTCCGCCAAAATTCTTGAGAGGTATTGTGCCTGATTGGGATGAAGGTCATTTGGTTCAAAATTGTTGGTGACAAGCGGCACTTTCTCCGCATATTCTATCATGGGCAGTGCCTCTAATTCCTGGATAAGAGAATCCACGTTGCTGATGTCGGAGAATTGGAGGCGATAAGTTTGGTGAAGCGGCACACTGTTGAGTAATCTGAAGGGCCAATACAAGGTATCAAGTCCGTAAGTCTGCACCAACGCATTAAGCGGAGGCGACACCAAATCAAGATGTGCGGAAGATGTATCATAGAGTTTTGCATAGAGGGCTCCGTCAACAAACAGCGAGTCAATCGTTTGGGGAAATGCGCGGTTCGTAATAAGAAAAAAAAGAACTGTGAAAAGCAACGGTTTTAGTTTGCGCATAGCTTGGAGATTTATGGTAATGTGTGAAATGCCTGAAAGATGCCGAAGGTAAAAAATATCAGCTATAAGTTGGGAATCGAAGTTTCTAAAAGAACAGCCTTCAACTTCGTTTGGGTTGACAAACAAAAATTTTTGCAATGCACGATGTTGTCACTGTGACTGAAGTCGAACCGTCTCTGTGATAAGTTCAGTATTCAAATGGAGAGATAATTTATCTTTACAACGAATTTATTTACACCTGTGATTAAGATTATCGAATGCCCCCGCGATGCCATGCAAGGGATAAAAATATTTATCCCGACTGAATCAAAGATTAAGTATTTGAATGCTTTACTGCAAGTGGGTTTCGACACGCTGGACGCGGGCAGCTTTGTTTCCGCGCGCTACATCCCGCAGATGGCGGATACGGCTGAGGTGCTGGAGAAAATCAACTGGAAAGATTCAGCGACAAAACTTTCGGTGATTGTGGCGAATGTGCGCGGTGCGATTGAGGCGAGCCGCTATCCGCAAATCACGTATCTCGGTTATCCGTTTTCCATCTCGGAAACATTTCAGCACCGCAACACCAACTCTGATATGCAGAAGTCGCTGAAGACCGTTGCCGCAATCCGCGAATTGGCTGACCGCAAGGGAAAAGAGTTTGTGGTGTATCTCTCCATGGCGTTTGGCAATCCCTATGGCGACCCGTGGAGCATCGAGATTGCGGAGCAGTGGATGTGCGAGATTGATAAATTCAACGTGAAATATATTTCGCTCTCCGACACGATTGGGGTTGCAAAGCCCGGGGTGATAGAAATGTTCTTTCAGCATCTCACGCAAACATTCAGCCACGTAGAATTTGGAGCGCACTTCCACACCACTCCCGACACGTGGCGCGAAAAAGTGGAAGCGGCATATAAAAGCGGATGCAAGCGCTTCGATGGCGCGATAAAAGGTTTTGGCGGCTGTCCGATGGCGAAAGATGATTTAACCGGTAACATGCCTACGGAAAATCTCGTGGCATATTTTGATGAGAAGAAAGAAGAGTTGGGATTGAACAGAGAAAATTTGAACGAAGCGCTGCAGATAGCTGCGAAAGTGTTTCCGGTTTAGCCTCACCCCAACCCTCTCCAAAGGAGAGGGTGTACTGACATTATCGCATTGAGCGAATAAGTTTAGTTCTGTTTCTTGTCAAAAAATGAAATCAGTTAAGATTTTCCTTGTTCTTAATTTTCTTTTTCAATGAAATAGAGTTTGGACTCCCTCTCCCAGCGAAAGAGGGGCGGGGTGAGGTCAAAGTTCGCCAAGAGTAAACACAGCAGTGGCGCGTTCACCAAAAATCAAAGTACCCAACCGCACCATCGTGCTTCCTTCTTCAATGGCAATTTCATAATCGTCAGACATTCCCATCGAGATTTCTTTGAAGTCGTTATTAGCAGCGAAGTAGTCGTGCTTTATTTTGTCAAAAGTTTTTTTTAGCGAACGGAATTCTTCACGCACGATATTTTCATCTTCGGTCAGTGTCGCGATTCCCATCACTCCGCACGCACGCACGTTTTTCATTTGCAGGAACTCAGGGCTGCCGAGCATGTCAAGTAATTCCTTTTCGCTCAGCCCGAATTTTGTTTCTTCTTTCGCAATGTAAATCTGGAAAAGAAAATCAATGATGCGCCCCACCTTTGCCGCCTTTTTATTTATCTCTTGCAGCAATCCAAAGCTATCAACCGACTGAATCATCGTTACAAACGGCACGATATATTTCACCTTATTCTTTTGCAAGTGCCCAATCATGTGCCACTGAATGTCTTGAGGCAGAAACTCATATTTAGAAACTAATTCCTGCACTTTATTTTCCCCGAAAATGCGCTGTTCCATGTCATGCACATCAAGGATTTGCACAGGCGATTTGAACTTGCTTACGGCAATCAATTCCACCCCTTTTTCCTGTAAATTTGTTCGCAACCGTTTTAACTCTTCTGCTTGCATCCGGTAAATTTCTTAAAAATATTTTTGCTCATCGCGTTTGCCTCCTGCACACACTCGGATGTGCGTCCGCGCAATTTGCTTCCGGAGGCAAAGATGGTTGAAGTAATGGTGGATGTCCATATTTTTGAAGCGATGGCAGAAGGAAAAAAGTGGAGTGAAGATTCGCTTGCCGTTTTGCTTGATGCAAACTACGGGGAAATTTTTAAGAAGCATGGAATTCAACAAGAGCAGTTTGAACGCACGTTTGCCTATTATGAAAGCAATCCGGGCAAGATGGATGAAATGATGACGAAGGTGATTGAAGAGTTGAGTAAAATTGAGGCGGGAAACCCCTGATTCGATAATTTGATAATTCGGTAATTCGATGATGAATGCAAAAGAAGATAACTTACTTTACCATGAGAAAGACAATTTAGTTTTAAAGTTGTCTTTTGAATTTTCTTTGAAAATTGTGGAGTATTGTGAATTGTTGAACGAACAGAGAAAATTTGTAATCGCGAATCAACTTTTGCGTTCGGGAACTTCAATTGACGCAAATATTAGAGAAGCCCAAAATGCCGAAAGCAAGCAAGACTTCATTCATAAATTCAAAATAGCTGCAAAGGAGGGTGATGAAACTGAATACGGGCTTTTGCTTTGCAAGCATTCCAAAGGCTATCCAGTCTGTGATTATCTTCTCGCTGAACTTATTTCATTAAAAAAGATTATTTCTAAAATCATCTCATCTTCAAAGAGAAACAGCCAATCATCATCGAATTACCGAATTATCGAATCAATAAAAGCATGGATAAAGTTGTAACAAACGCTGACGAAGCAATCAATGACATTCAGGATGGAATGACATTGATGCTGGGCGGATTCGGCTTGAGCGGAATTCCCGAAAACTGTATTGCAGCGCTGGTGAAAAAGGGCGTGAAAAATCTCACGTGCATTTCCAACAATGCAGGCGTGGATGATTTCGGAATCGGCTTGATGTTGCAAAGACGGCAAGTAAAAAAAATGATTTCATCTTATGTAGGCGAGAATGCAGAGTTTGAACGGCAGATGCTCACAGGCGAATTGGAAGTGGATTTAGTTCCGCAGGGTACACTTGCCACCCGCTGCATGATGACAGGCTACGGTATTCCGGCATTTTTTACGCCCGCAGGCGTTGGAACTGAAATCGCGAACGGAAAGGAAGTACGGGTTTTTGATGGGAAAGAATATTTGATGGAACATGCGTTCAAATCAGATTTCGCACTTATAAAAGCATGGAAAGGCGATACTTCCGGCAATCTTATTTTCAGAGGCACTTCAAGAAACTTCAATCCGTTGATGGCGATGGCAGGAAAGATTACAGTTGCTGAGGTAGAAGAGTTAGTGCCTGTCGGCATCTTAGACCCGAATCAAATTCAAACACCGGGTATTTATGTACATCGGATTTTTCAAGGGACTAACTACGAGAAAAGAATTGAGCAGCGCACAATCAGGATTCGGTGATTCGATGATTTGATAATGAATACAAACGGAGATAAACTCTATTTAGAAAAAGATAACTTGATTTTAAAGTTGTCTTTTGAATTTGCATTGAAAATTGTGGAATACTGTGAACTGCTGAATGAGGGAAGAAGATTTGTAATTGCAAACCAGCTACTGCGTTCCGGAACTTCAATCGGGGCAAAAATCAGGGAAGCGCAAAATGCTGAGAGTAAGCAGGATTTCATTCACAAATTCAAGATTGCGGCAAAAGAAGCGGAAGAGGTTGAGTACTGGCTTTTGATTTGCAAACATTCCAAGGGTTATCCAGATTGAAATAGACTTCTGTCAGCTTTAGTTTCTTTAAAAAGGGTTATCTCGAAAATTATTTCCTCATCAAAAAGAAACGCGCAGGCATCACCAAGTCATCGAATTGTCAAACCACCGAACTAAAACATTATCGAATCATCGAATCACCGAATTATCGAATCAAATGGCACTGACAAAAGAACAAATCGCTCAACGTATCGCACGAGAACTCAAAGACGGCTACTACGTGAATCTTGGTATTGGAATTCCAACGCTTGTTGCAAACTACATCCCAAAAGGAATGGATGTTGTATTGCAATCTGAAAATGGTTTACTCGGCATGGGACCCTTTCCCTATGACGATGAAGTGGATGCGGACTTGATTAATGCAGGCAAACAAACCATCACCACACTTCCCGGCTCTGTGTTTTTTGATTCGGCAATGAGTTTTGGGATGATACGCTCGCAAAAAATTAATTTGACCGTGCTTGGCGCAATGGAAGTAGATGAGAATGGCGACATTGCCAACTGGAAAATTCCCGGTAAGATGGTGAAAGGAATGGGTGGCGCGATGGACTTGGTTGCATCTGCAAAGAACATCATCGTTGCAATGATGCACACGAACAATAAAGGCGAATCGAAAATTTTGAAGAAATGTACCCTGCCGCTTACCGGAATTCGCTGCGTGAAAAAAATCGTAACCGACA
Organism: Chitinophagales bacterium; assembly: GCA_034440455.1. Taxonomy (GTDB): domain Bacteria; phylum Bacteroidota; class Bacteroidia; order Chitinophagales; family CAIOSU01; genus JAWXCB01. Next base: position 94,695 of record JAWXCB010000019.1, on the reverse strand, counting down.
TCGCAGTGTTAGACATTACTCCGGAAGGATTTAAACTGTTGGAGCGTGCCCCCGGAATTTCTGTTGAAGAGATAAAGGCTAAAACCGAAGGTCGTCTCGTTATAGAGGGCGAAATCCCCGAAATCCAATTTTGATTCGATGATTCGGTGATGTGCTGATTCGATGATGAAAAAAGAATCGTCATTTACACATCACCGAATCACCGAATCAGCACATCACCGAATCATTATGCGTCTAATCAACTTCAACGGCTCAGTTCAAAGCGAAAATATCCCGCTGGTATATGCGTGGAATCGGGCGTTTCGTTATGGTGATGGATTGTTTGAGAGCATCGCAGTAGGTGAAAAGTCCATTCCTTTTTTCGATGACCATTGGAGCCGACTTACCCAAGCCGCACAATTGCTCTCTCTTGAATTGCCAATAAACTTTACGAAGGAGTTTTTACGAAAAGCTATTCCTGAATTGCTTTCGCTCAACACGATTTCGGGAAATGCTTACGCCCGTGTAATGCTTTACCGTGAGGGTAGGGGAAGATACGCGCCTGATGAAATGCAAGCAGGATTCATGCTTGAAGTAGAGCCGATTCAGGGCGCGTTATTTCAACTCAATGAAAAAGGCTTGAACATCGGCTTGTTCACCGATGTCAGCAAATCGGTTGACCAACTTTCCAATTTCAAAACAAACAGCGCAGTCGCGTATGTGCTTGCTTCCATTCATAAAACTAAGATGGGCTTTGATGACTGTTTGCTCTTGAACACGCGCTCGAATATTTGCGACTCCACCAACTCGAATGTGTTTTTAGTGAAGGATAAAATCATTTCAACCCCGGCATTAAGCGAAGGCTGTATCAATGGCGTGATGCGGAAGCAAGTCATTACGCTTGCAAATGAAAACGGTTTTTCTGTTAATGCAACTGCAATTGAAGCGGAGATGCTTCGCCATGCGGATGAAGTTTTTCTGACAAATGCAGTCAACGGAATTCGTTGGGTACACAGATACGGAAACAAAGAATACGACCACAAAATAGCTTCCACGTTATCAGGGGCATTGAAAAAACGTGTATCTTAAAAACCCGAAGCGCGAGCATCTGCCTGGAACTTCGGTTTTTTTACTCGGAAATCAGCATTGAATTTGAAGCAGGCAAAAATTGATATTTTCCTCAAGCCCGTCAATAGGTTTATCAAACATGAAACCACAGGCGGAATTGTGCTTTTTGCATCGGCTGTCGTGGCGATGATATGGGCGAATTCACCTTTCAGTGATTCGTATCACGAATTATGGCACATCCCATTTGCGATCGGCATTGGCGATTTCATGATTTCAAAAGACCTGCATCATTGGATTAATGATGGCTTGATGGCGGTATTCTTTTTTGTGGTGGGGCTTGAGTTGAAGCGTGAATTCATTGGCGGTGAGTTATCGTCATTCCGAAAAGCCTTGCTTCCGCTGGCTGCAGGAGCGGGCGGCATGATTGTTCCCGCGCTCATCTATCTTGCTTTTAACAAAGGGACACCGGCTGTTGATGGCTGGGGTGTGCCGATGGCGACTGACATTGCGTTCGCACTCGGCATCCTTTCGCTGCTGGGCAATCGTGTTACGTTGTCGCTGAAAGTTTTTCTCACAGCGATTGCCATTGCTGATGACCTGGGCGCGGTAATCGTGATTGCGTTATTTTATACTTCCGATGTTTCATTAATAAGCTTGGGTGTAGGCGCTGCGTTTATGGCGGTGATGGTTGGGGCGAACATGCTCGGTGTCCGCAGTTCCATATTTTACGGCATCCTCGGCATTGGCGGCTTGTGGTTTGCGTTCCTGATGTCAGGCGTTCACGCTACTATCGCGGGTGTGCTTGCAGCATTTGCAATTCCGGGGCGAACAAAAATTGATGAACAGGGATACATCAAAAATATCGAAAAACTCACCGATGATTTCCGCAATGCGGAACACACGGATAATCATCTTGTTACACTGGAGCAACTCCATATCATCGAAGACATAAAAAAATACAGCGCGAGAGCTGAAACACCGCTCCAGCGTCTTGAACACGGCATGCATCCGCTTGTCGCATTTGTCGTGATGCCTGTGTTTGCGCTTGCTAACGCGGGCATCGAGCTTTCGGGCGATGTGCTTTCGAGTATCGGCAATCCGGTAACAATTGGGATATTTCTGGGTTTGGTTGTTGGCAAGTTCATCGGCATTACGGGCATGACAAAATTGATGGTGATGACCAAACTCGCCTCGCTTCCCGAAGGCACAACATGGCGCCACATCTATGGAGTTTCCCTGCTCGGTGGCGTAGGGTTCACGATGTCGCTGTTTATCACAGAACTCGCGTTTTCACAACCGCAAGATATTCTCGAAGCAAAAGTGGGCATCATGGCGGCATCGCTGGTTGCAGGCATCATAGGATATATGTTACTACGTTCCGTTCCGGTTCCCGCTGATTAGATGTTAAACATAATTATTTTTATTTATGACCTTTGAGCTAATTATTGTGCTCGTGGTATTGGTGGTAGCGGTGGTGCTGTTTGCAACGGAAAAACTGCCTGTTGATTTGGTGGCGCTCATCATCATGGCGATGCTGATATTTTCCGGTGTGATTACTCCGCAGGAAGGTGTTGCCGGATTCAGCAACGAGGCAACGGTTACGATTGCCGCCATGTTTGTGCTAAGCACGGGCTTGCTCAAAACGGGAGTGGTAAACATAGTCGGCAGGTGGCTTTCCAGGCTTTTCAAATATAATTTCCGGGTTGCCGTATCGGTGATGAGGGTCGTTATCGGAGTGGTTTCGGCATTTATAAACAACACTCCTGTAGTTGCCATTTTCATACCGCTGGTAATGCAGGCTGCTGCGGCTTCCGGACACTCTACTTCAAAACTCCTGATGCCGCTTTCCTTCGCTTCCATGTTTGGAGGCGAATGCACCCTGATTGGCACTTCCACCAACATTCTTGTCAGCGGCATTGCCGCTCAAAATGGATTGAGACCTTTTAATATGTTTGAGATGACTCCGTTGGGCATTATCTTCTTTCTAACGGGGCTGGCTTATATGCTTTTTTTCGGCATCCGCCTGATTCCCGCGCGGAAAGATGCTGCTGATTTGATAGAAAAATTCAGCATGGGCGATTATCTCACCGAGATTATCTTGTTGCCGAACGCTCCTTCCGTGGGTAAAAAAATTTCCCAATCGCCTCTCGTTCAGACTCTGGATATTGACGTGCTGGAAATAAAACGAAACGGAGTTAAATTTTATCCATCAACCGACACGGTGCTCCAGGTTGACGATCTGCTGAAGGTAAGATGTGATGTGGAGAAAATAAAGCTATTGCAGGAGCGGGAAGGAATCGCTCTTAGTTCAGAAAAGAAGGAGAAGGACGATGAAGGAAAGGAGAAGTTCCTGACACTGGTGGAAGCAGTAATTCCACCCAACTCGGAATTGGACGGAAAAACGCTGAAACAAATCGGGTTCAGGAACAGATTTGGAGCCACAGCGCTCGCCATCCGCCATTGCGGGGAATTGATGCGCGAGAAGGTTGGAAAAACACTGCTGAAAGCCGGTGACACCTTGTTGATTGAAGTTTCAAAAGAACGGCTGGCATATCTGAAACAGAGACAAGCGAAAGAAAAAACGCCATTCCTGATTGTCTCCGAGGTGGATTTTCCTGAGTTCAGAAAAGGTAAAACGCTGATTGTTGCGGCAATCATGGCAGGTGTGATTATAGCAGCATCCTTCAATATCGTTCCTATTATGTTTGCGGCAATTATCGGATGCATAGTGATGGTGCTGACCGGCAGCCTGAACATGGAAGAAGCCTACAAGTCCATTGAGTGGAAAGTGATATTTCTGCTTGCAGGAACGCTGAGTCTCGGAACGGCAATGCAAACGAGCGGCACTGCTAATCTTCTTTCAGACTTCCTCATTAGTATTATCGGCTCGCTGGGACCCGTGATGCTGGTTTCAATATTATACCTTGTTACTTCATTGCTCACGGAGGTGATGTCAAATAATGCCAGCGCGGTGCTGCTGGCTCCTATTGCGATGGCTATAGCGCACGCCATGGATGTTGACGCGCGCCCTTTCCTAATGGCTATTGCTTTTGCCGCGTCTTCGAGTTTCATGACGCCAGTAGGCTACCAAACCAACGCGATGATTTATGGGGCGGGCAAGTATAAGTTCAAGGACTTCATCCGCGTGGGCGCTCCGCTCAATATTATTTACTGGTTGCTTGCAACATGGTTGATACCTTATTTCTTTCCGTTCAAATAAATTACAATAAGATGAAAGATATTTTTGCCTTTTTACAATCCCTGAAAGAAAAACTTGAAGTGCCGCTTTATTCAACCGAGAAGGGGACGATCACATTGTGGACTATTTTCTTTATGATTTTCTTTCTCATTTTGCTCTTCTACCTCTCCAGCAAGCTCAAAAAATTTCTTGTTCAACGTGTTTTCAAGCGTTACATCCCGGAACTTGGCGTGCGGCAAGCCATTGCTACGATTGTCAGATATGTTATCGTCATCATTGGATTATTTATTATTATACAATCAGCCGGCATTAATCTCACGAGTCTCACGGTGCTTGCCGGTGCGTTGGGAGTAGGTATCGGTTTCGGCTTGCAAAATGTCACGAATAATTTTGTGAGCGGCATCGTCATTCTGTTTGAGCGCCCCATCAAAGTGGGTGACCGTATCGAAGTTGGAGGCACCTCGGGTGATGTGATGAGCATCTCGGCACGCGCCACCACCATTCTTACAAATGACAATATTTCCATCATTGTGCCAAATTCAGAGTTCATGTCTGAAAGGGTAATCAATTGGAGTTACACAGACAGCCGGGTGCGCTTCAAAGTGCCGGTTACGATTTCCTATGACGCAGATCCAAAGACAGTGAGACAACTGCTGCTCGAAGTAGCTGCTGAAAACAAAGACGTGCTGGAAACGCCTGAACCCACGGTGCGCCTGCAGGAATTTAGCGAAAACGGCATTCAGTACCAGCTTGTAGCCTGGACAGCCAGCCTGATGCAGCGGCAGGGCAAACTACACAGCGACATCAACTTCGCAATGCATGAAAAGCTGAAAAAACACAACATTGAAATTCCTTATCCCCAGCGTGATTTGCATCTGAAATCCGGATTTCCGGAACAATATGCAGATTTGCATAAAACAAAATAAGCATGAAACTCCTCACTAAAATATCCACCCGTGCTCCAAAGGGGCTGCAAAAAGAAAAAATAAAAGCGGCAACCCTGAAGCTGCAAAAAAGGCTGCACGAGTTGCAATCCGTGATGTATGCTGAAAACAAATGGAGCGTATTAATTGTGCTGCAAGGGCTGGATGCTGCAGGGAAAGATGGCTCGGTGAAAAATGTGTTCAGCGGGGTGAACCCGATGGGGTGCAAGGTAAAATCTTTTAAAAAGCCAACGGAGGAAGAATGCGCGCATGATTTCCTTTGGCGCATTCACTATCACACGCCCCGGCAGGGCATGATACAAATTTTCAATCGCTCCCATTACGAAGACGTCCTCGTGCCCCGTGTGCATAAATGGCTTTCGATGCATGAAATCAGAAAGAGATTCGGCTATATCAATTCGTTCGAGCAATTGTTACAAAGCAGTGGCACGCTTATCTTCAAATTTTACCTGCACATTTCAAAGGAAGAACAGCAGGAGCGTTTTGCCGAGCGCCTTACGCTGGCAGAAAAGAGATGGAAATATCAGGATGCAGACCTCAAAGAGTCTAAACATTGGGATGCTTACATTGAAGCCTTTGAAGATATCTTTGAGCATTGCAGCAAAGAGATTCCGTGGAGCATCGTTCCTGCCGACCAAAACTGGTATCGTAATTACATCATCGTGAAAGCCATCGTGGACAGTTTGGAAAAATTGAACATGCAATATCCTGATTTGCAAACAAAGGAATTGCCATAGCAAGCAGTTCTGACGAACTTTTCAAAGTTTCTCAAATCCGCTCCGAACCGATTTCCTTCACTTGCCAGCTGAAACTTTTCAGCCCGTAAAGAAACAGCAAGATGGTTGCGACAATGGCGATGATGGTTTGAAAGACGGACATGTTTTACTCCGTTTGTTGTTTATCGTTTGTTGCTTGCTGCTTGTGAAAACGATCAAATAATACGCAAGCCGTGAGGTCGCCCGTTACGTTCACTGTGGTGCGGAACATCCCGAGAATCCTCTCTACTCCGATAATCACCATGATGCCTTCTGCCGGAATGCCTGCGCCTTTGAGCACTGATGCCAATATCACTACGCCCCCGCCCGGAATAGCCGGTGTGCCGATGGAAGCGGCTACGATGGTTATCATTACCAATACAATGCTCAGGATGCTCATTTCAAGCCCATACACCTGCGCGATGAAAATGGTAGTTACTGCCTGATAAAGCGCAGTGCCGTCCATGTTGATTGTTGCGCCTATGGGGATGATGAAGTTGCTCACGGCAGAGTGGACGTTCAGCTTTTCTTCGGCTGTCTTTAGCGACAATGGCATCACCGCTGCCGAACTCGTGGTGGAAAAAGCAAGCAACTGCGCGTCACGGATATTTTTCAGAAATTCCAACGGATTCTTTTTCGCCAAAACACTAACTATGAACAGGTAAACCCCCAGCAGTATTGCCAGTCCCAGCAGCACGACTGCTACATACATTCCGATGCCGCTGAGCGATTGCAGCCCGATGGTGGCGGTGAGTTGGGCTATCAGCCCGAACACTGCCAGCGGCACAATGCGCATCGCCCACTTCACCACCGTCATGCAGATCTCCTGTATGGCGCCAAGAAATTTCATCACGGGCAGCCGCAGTTCTTGCGAAAGAGTAACCACAGCTACGCCAATGATAATCGTGAAGATGACGATAGGAAGCATCTCGCCCGTCACCATCGCGGAGAGCGGGTTTTCGGGAAGCAAGTCAGTGATGGCTTTTGGAATATCGTTCATGCTGAACGCCCGTTTATTTTCAATGTCTGTATTGGAGAGCATGTCGCGATGCTCGTGAGACGACAATTGGTGAAGCAGCCTGCCCGGTTTGATGAGCAAGGTGAGAACGGTGCCAATGGTAATGGAAATAATAGTGGTGATGATAAAATAGACGAGCACGCCCGCGCCCATCTTTTTCAGTTGAGCGGGGTCATTGCCCGCAATGCCGGTGATGATGGAAGAAAAAATCAGCGGAATCATAATCATCTGCACAAGTTTGAGGAACAACTGTCCGGGCAGGGCAAGCCAGTTGCCGATGGTCTGCGAGATTTCAGGATGCGCCTCGCCCCATAGCAGGCGGAATATCAATCCTGCCGCAGCTCCCAGGATAAGCGCGATAATCACCTTCAGCCACAGCCTGTTTTCAACGAGCGACTGCAGGTGGAAATAGAGGGCCTTTAAAGGTTTTAGTTCAGTATCGTTTTTTTGATTTTGCAATTGGTTTTATTATGGCAAAAATATTATAAGCATGAAGATGGTTTTTTATCCCCAAAGAGCAATAGGATGATTTAGCAAAACAGGGATTCAGTATCTTTGAATTCGAGTAAAAATATAAAAGATGTACAGTTTCAAGCGCATACTGGCTGCTATTGATTTCAGCAATATTGATGAAACGGTTATTCGTTACCTTTCTTTTCTGTGCGGCATCATCCGCCCCGAAAAAATTTATTTTGTCAATATTCAGCGCGATCTTGATGTGCCGGAAGGCATCCGCGAAAAATTTCCGGAGTTGAACCGTCCACAGGATGAGAAGCTGAGGGAGGAGATGATGCAGTTAGTGCAGGCAAATTTTCCGGGCTTTGAAAATTTTGATATTGAGTATGATGTGGTAGAAGGCTCGCCACTGCCGGAGATGCTGCGCTGGACGCATATCAAGAATGTGGATTTGGCGGTTGTCGGCAAAAAAACGGAAAGTGAAGGCAGCGGAATGCTGGCGCAGCAAATGGCGAGGAAAGGAACCTGCTCGGTACTTTTTGTGCCGAACAGCGCGCAGGCGAAGTTGGAAAAGTTTTTCACGGCAATTGATTTTTCTGAAAATGCAAAACTCGCGCTGGAGGAAGGATGGCGGCTCGCACAACAACATAAAGACGCAGGCTTATTTTGCTATCACACTTACAATCTTCCTTTGGGCTTTTACAAAACGGGCAAAACAGAAGAAGAATTTGCCGCTATTATGCTTGAAAATGCCAAAAGCAAGTGCGCCAATTTCATCAGCGAACTGAACATTCCACATGAGCGCATCACTGCACTCTTTGAGTTGGAAGAAAAGAAATCGGTAGCCGAGATGATAACAAGAGCGGCAGAACAAAACAATGCCGACTTAATTCTGGTAGGCGCAAAAGGCAGAACCAATATCACGGCAATGCTGCTCGGCAGCGTAGCGGAAAAACTGATTAAGCTCGATAAAAATATCCCGCTGCTGGTAGTGAAGCAAAAAGACAAGTCGTTTAAATTTCTGGATTTTATCAAAAATGTTTAGCTGTTGCTGTTCGGTAATTCATCAAATGTTCCTTATTAAGCATGACCACTGATATTATCGGCTTTGCAGGTTGCGCAGCGTTAGTCATCTTCAGCGGCATTCGCCTTTCCTATCATGGCGACCGCATCGCTGAACTCACGGGCTTGGGCAAAGCGTGGATTGGTTTGGTGCTGATGGCTTCGGTCACTTCCCTGCCCGAACTTATTGCCGGCATCAGTTCAGTAGCCATCGTGAAAGAGCCCGACCTTGCTGCCGGTGATATTTTCGGAAGCTGCGTATTTAATATTTTAATCCTGTCTCTGATTGATGCGCGTCTTAAAAAACCAATCACTTCGATGGTGAAAACCGGACATGTCGTAGCCGGATTTTTTGGGATGATATTAATTACAGTCAGTGCGCTTGCAATTGTTTTGGCTCCCGAAACTCCGGTGTTGGGATGGATCAGTTCATTTTCAATCATCATTGTAATCGTTTACCTCGCTGCGATGTTTGGAATCTTTAAGTATGAACAATCCCAAACTAAGGAAACACAAACTTCAACGATTGAAAATAAAGCCGCTGAGTTAAAACGCTCACTGTTGATCTATGGCGCTAATGCGCTCGTGGTGATTGCGGCTGCGTTGTTTCTCCCGCATTTCGGAGCGCGCATTGCCAGCAGCTATGGATTGACCACTTCCTTTTTTGGAACATTATTTTTAGCAGCAGCCACTTCGCTGCCCGAATTGGTCGTTTCATTTGCATCGCTGCGTCTGGGTTCATTTGATATGGTGATGGGCAACCTGCTTGGTAGTAACATCTTCAATATTTTCATTCTTGCGTTAGATGATGCTTTCTATATGGAAGGCGCGTTGTTTGCAAATATTTCTTCTTCACACCTGGTGTCTGCATTGGCGGTGATTGTGATGACTGCCGTTGTCGGGTTAGGCATCATGGTGAAGCCGCAAAAAAAAGTCTGGCTTTTCGGATTAGATTCATTCATCATCCTTCTGATTTATATTGCCTTGATGGCTTATCTTTTTTTAACGAGCTGATGAATCCGATTTCAAAAAAGCAATTGCGTAGAGTAATTTAGGCTGGCAATGAATCCATTTAAGATCCGTATCAATAGCGTCATTTTCGGAACAGACACTCCTGCCGGAAAACTGTTTGATGTGGTTTTGTTGTGGATGATTGTCCTCAGCATTCTGGTGGTGATGCTTGAAAGCGTACAGGGTATCCGAACACGCTTTGTAACAGAGTTGCATGTTATCGAGTGGATATTCACGGGATTTTTCACCCTTGAGTATATTGCCCGGATATATAGCCATCCGAAACCTAAGCAGTACATCTTCAGCTTTTTGGGTATCATTGATTTGCTTGCCATCGTTCCCACTTATATCTCTCTCCTAATAAGTGGCGGGCAATTCCTTCTTGTAATCAGGGTGCTGCGGTTGCTGCGCATTTTCCGCATTTTTAAATTATCGCACTTTCTTGCCGAAGGTGATGTGCTCGTGCGCGCAATGCTTACGAGTTTGCGAAAAATCGTTTTGTTCTTTTCAGTAGTGCTGACGCTCGTGTTAATTCTTGGTACATTAATGTATATGATTGAAGGCGAGGAAAACGGGTTCACAAGTATCCCCGAAAGCATTTATTGGGGTATCGTCACAATTACAACCGTTGGTTATGGTGACATTGCGCCATCTACCGCCCTTGGCAAAATGCTCGCTTCAATTATCATGATCCTCGGTTATAGCATTATTGCTGTCCCTACGGGAATTGTCACGGTAGAAATGGCGAAGGCAGGAAAAACAATTAGCCGAAGTAAATGCCAGCGATGCAACGACACAGGTCATGAAGTGGGAGCGAATTATTGCAAAACCTGCGGAGAAAAATTGCAGGTGGAAACATGAAGGGAAATGAAGTATTTACCGATGATAATTGATTCTGATTTACTTTCAAATAAAAGATAATAAATGAAATACCTGATTGGAATAAAAATACTGGCACTGCTGGCTTGCTTTAATATATCGGTTTCTGCATTGGCACAAACTAAAGCCGATAGCCTCGAAAAAACTAAACGCGATGCTGCGCTCACTGCCACGCAGGAAAAAGGAACGGCTTTATTGCAGCAGGCCGATTCCACTCACCTTGTTGATTCACTACAACAGGTTCAATTGCGCATGCAGATTGAAGAACTGAAGGCAAGCGATGCGCGAAAAAAAGAAGCACTTCAGAAGCAGCTTGATCTTCTGAAACTCGCACAGGCAGAACGGAATAAGCGAATTAAAGAGCAAGTTGATTCACTGCGGGCAAACACAGAGGGCATCCCCGTCATGCTTTTCCGTGACACGCTGTTTTATATCTATTCCAAACTTGGACCTTTCTCCCCAACGGAGCGCGCTCAGAATATTCAGCGAAAACTGGAAGTATTAGCAGACAGGCACGCTTTTGTAGAGACGAGATTAATGGTGTTTCCCGGTGAAGAAAGTTATGACATCATGCATGACCAGATGATTGTGATGAGCATTACCGACAGAGATGCTTTTTGGCTGGATATGCCCAAGCAGCAAGTGGCGGATGAATACACACTAATTATCAAGCAAAGCGTCAGCGATTATTACAAAGATACCAGTCTTGGAAAAACCTTGTTCCGCATCGGGATGATTTTGCTGGTCATTCTCATTCTGGTGCTAATCATAATTTATCTGAATAAGGGCTTCAACCGATTCATTAAATGGATTACAAGGAAAAGTCATCAGCATATTTACGGAATCAAAATCAAAAATTATGAATTCTTATCCGCTGAACGGGAATTACAATTTGGAATGTGGCTGCTCAATGCGCTAAAGGCGTTGCTTATTTTGTTTTTAGTGTACTTGTCATTACCTATCATCTTCAGCATTTTCCCGTCAACGGAAGGCGTGGCAAAAATGCTTATCGGGTATATCGTGAATCCTTTAAAAAGCATTTTCTGGGGATTCATCGGCTACATTCCTGAACTGATAACGATACTCGTGATAGGCTTTGTAACCAACCGCGTTATCCGTTTCCTCAAATTTCTCACCGGAGAAATTGAGTCGGGAAAATTGCATATTGAAGGGTTCTATCCTGACTGGGCGATGCCCACATTTAGTTTGGTGCGCATCATTATTTCTGCCTTTGCCTTCATCGTCATTTTCCCTTATTTGCCGGGCAGTGATTCGACCATTTTTCGTGGGGTGTCGGTTTTTTTCGGGTTGGTGATTTCATTGGGTTCGCAATCCGCTATCAGCAATATCATTGCCGGATTGGTGATTACTTACATGCGCGCATTTAAAGTCGGTGACCGCGTTAAAATCGGAGAAACTACCGGAGATGTAATGGATAAAACAATGCTGGTAACGCGCATTCGCACGATTAAAAATGAAGACGTTACCATCCCGAATTCCGCGATTCTTTCCGGGCACACGGTGAATTACAGCACCTCCGCAAAAACGCTCGGATTGATTTTAAATACCACCGTTACCATCGGCTATGATGCTCCCTGGAAAAAAGTGCATGAACTGCTTATCAACGCAGCGCTGAAAACACAGGATATCAAACAAGAGCCAAAGCCTTTTGTGTTGCAAACCAGTCTTGATGATTTTTATGTAAGCTATCAAATCAATGCTTTCACGGAGAAAGCCGAAAATTCTGCAACTATTTATTCTGAACTGCACTCCAATATTCAGGATGCGTTCAATGAAGCAGGAGTAGAGATTATGTCTCCTCACTACCGCGCAGCGCGTGACGGCAATCAAACCACCATTCCGGCTGATTACCTGTCGAAAGATTATCAAACTCCTGCTTTCAGAATTAAAAACACCGATAAAAAAACTTAGTCAATGGAAGAGCAGATAACAAAATTTCTTTTCAATCCCACTGTCGGAAAAATAGTTGCTGTTTTTATTGGCGTTGTAATTATCTGGGGCATTATCAAATTGATTTAACAGGGAGTTACGCAAAGAGTAAAAGATTCGGATAATCGCTATCGTGCAAAAAAGTTTGTCAACTTCATCGGCTATTTTTTCACTATCATGTTTATTCCGGTTATTTATAGCGATAAATTAGGCGGGCTTACTGTTGCGCTGGGCGTTGCAGGCTCGGGTATCGCATTTGCATTGCAGGAAGTAATCGCAAGTATTGCCGGCTGGCTTGCCATTATGTTTGGCGGATTTTACCGCACGGGCGACAGGATTCAACTGGGTGGAATAAAAGGCGATGTGATTGACATTGGCGTATTAAGAACCACTTTGATGGAAATGGGACAATGGGTGGATGCGGATTTGTACAACGGCAGAAGCGTGCACGTTGCCAATAGTTTTGTTTTCAAAGAACCCGTGTTTAACTACTCAGCAGATTTTCCTTTTCTGTGGGATGAAATAAAAATTCCGGTGCAGTATGGAAGCGATTCCATGATGGCGGAACAAATATTGCGCAACGCAGCGAAAGAAACAGTTGGTTCCTTAACCGAACCGGCTCATGATAGCTGGAAAAATAGGGTGAACAAATACATGATTGAAGATGCTTCCACCGAGCCAATGGTCACTATAATTACTACTGAGAACTGGGTAAAATTCATACTGCGCTACACCATTGATTTCAAAAAAAGGCGAAGCACAAAAAATAGTTTATTCCACAAAATTTAAAAAGACATTGAAGCCTCTGGTGGAAAAGTGAAATTCGCTTCCGCTACTTTCCATTTGGTCGAAGCGCCTGCGATTGAAGTACGTGTGCGGTAGCGCGGGTCATTGCATAAAACCGTTTTTTCGTATTTTAGTATCACATGAATTGGCATCTCCTCAATAGTGAAGAAACCCTTGAGTTGCTCGGCAGCAGACTGAGCGGGCTGAACAATATTGAGGCGGAAGAACTGCTGCAAAAGCACGGACAAAATTTGCTACAGGAGAAAAAGAAAAAATCTCCCTGGATGATTTTCCTCTATCAGTTCAAGGACGTAATGATTTTGATTCTGCTTGCTGCTGCGGTTATTTCCGGAATCATTGGGGGCCTGAAAGATTCTGCGGTAATCATGGTCATCGTTGTGTTAAATGCAGTTGCAGGTTTCATTCAGGAATACCGCGCGGAGAAGGCGATGGAGGCGCTGAAAAAAATGGCTGCTTCGTTTGCGAAGGTGAAGCGCGAAAATAAAATCGCTCAGATTCCGGCAGCGCTGCTTGTCCCGGGCGATGTGGTGTTGCTCGAAGCGGGTGACATGCTACCTGCCGACATTCGGTTGATTGAAAGCCACGCCTTGAAAATCGAAGAAGCATCACTCACGGGCGAATCATATCCCGTTGAAAAATCCGTGCATAAACTGAAAGATGAAAACACTTCGCTGGGCGACCGTGTGAACATGGCATACAAAGGCACACTCGCATCTTACGGCAGGGGCGTTGGCGTGGTGGTGGCAACAGGCATGAAAACGGAAATCGGCTCCATCGCGAAGTTGTTGCAGGAGGGGGAGAGCACCACTCCTTTGCAAAAGCGTCTTGCTGATTTTGGAAAAAAATTATCTATTGCTGTGGTTGGCATCTGCATCCTGCTGTATGTTGTCGGAGTGTTGCGTGGCGAAGACCCTGTGAAAATGCTGCTCACCGCAATTTCCGTTGCGGTTGCCGCCATTCCTGAAGCGTTGCCTGCCGTGGTGACAATCGCGCTTGCGTTGGGCGCGAAAGTATTGGTGAAGAAAAATGCGCTCATCAGAAAACTTCCTGCGGTAGAAACGCTTGGCTCCGTGACTTACATCTGCAGCGACAAAACCGGCACGCTCACGCAAAACAAGATGACCGTAAAAAATAGCTGGGTCAACGCGCAACAGCAACAACCTGACGCATTCACCCCGCAGCAGTTTCTCTTGCTTTGCATGAGCGCCAATCAGGATACAAGGCAAAATGAAAATGGAAAACTAATCGGTGACTCAACTGAAGTTGCGTTGGTTGAATACGCAACGCAGCAAACGGATTTCAGCAAAACATGGGAAAAGGAATTTGAACGCGTGTATGAGTTGCCTTTTGATGCCGACCGTAAAATGATGACAACAGTTCATCGGTTTAAAAATGAATTTATAGTCATCACAAAAGGCGCGCTTGAATCCGTGCTGGGTATTTGCGAAAATAAAAATGTGCCTGAAGCAAGCGCAGATGCAGAGCAACTGGCAAGCGAAGGGCAGCGCGTGCTTGCGTATTCCTATAAAATCATTCAGCAGCTTCCTGAAGATTCAACGCATGAATTTTTAGAATGCAAACAGCAGTTCTGCGGCTTGGCTGGAATGATTGACCCGCCACGCGAAGAGGCAAAACAAGCAGTGGCTGAATGTATCACTGCGGGCATAATCCCCGTGATGATTACAGGCGATCATCCGCTGACTGCAAAAGCCATCGCTAAAGAAATCGGCATCCTGCGCCATCCTTCCGACAAAATTGTTACCGGCATTGAGTTGAGCAAAATGTCGCAGGAAGATTTGGAAGATGAAATTCTGCGCATCAGAGTTTATGCGCGTGTATCGCCCGACCAGAAATTGCAAATCGTAAAAACGCTGCAAAAGAAACAGCAGTTTGTCGCGATGACGGGCGATGGTGTGAATGATGCGCCCGCGCTGAAAAGTGCTAACATAGGAATAGCGATGGGCATCACCGGCACTGATGTTTCAAAGGAAGCTGCGCACATGATTTTGCTCGATGACAACTTCGCAACGATTGTGAAAGCGGTGAAGGAAGGGCGCAGAATTTTTGAGAACATCCGCAAGTTCATTAAATACACAATGACGAGCAACAGCGGTGAAATTTGGACCATTTTTCTTGCACCGCTCGTGGGCTTGCCGATTCCGCTGCTGCCGATACATATCTTATGGATAAATCTTGTAACGGATGGCTTGCCCGGGCTTGCGCTTGCAAATGAACAAGCGGAGAAAAACGTAATGCAGCGTCCACCCCGCCAAACAGGCGAAAGTATCTTCGCGCATGGTTTGGGCTGGCACATTCTGTGGGTAGGATTGCTGATGGGCGCAGTGTGCCTTGGTTTGCAAGCATGGGCAATTCATGTAGAGAACTCGAAGTGGCAGACGATGGTGTTCACTGTGCTCTGTTTCAGCCAAATGGGGCATGCGCTGGCAATCCGCAGCGAACATGCTTATTTATTCAGGCAGGGAATTTTTTCCAACAAGCCTTTAATCGGAGCGGTGTTGCTGACGTTCGCCCTGCAACTCGCACTGATTTACGTTCCGGTATTTCATGAAATATTTTCCACGCAGCCTTTAACGCTGTTTGAGTTGCTGCTTTGCCTCGCAGTGTCAAGCGTGGTGTTTCATGCGGTGGAGATGGAGAAGTTGGTGAAACGGTGGAGAGGGAGGTAACATGTATTTTCTTTAACCTTCTGATTTAACAAAGAGGCAGCTTTTAGAAATCTGAAACTTACCTCCAAAATGCGTTCACGGAAATATTATTTTGCGCGCACAAAAACCGCTTGATTCATATACTCCGCACATGACCAATACCGCCCTGATTTTGCTCTGCCTGCTGGTGATTTTTTCGTATCTGTTTGACCTGTTCGCCAAGCGCACTAAAATTCCTTCGGTGCTGATGCTGATGCTTTCGGGTATCGGCTTGCGGTATGCAGCAGATTATTTCAACTTCCACACGTTTGACTTTTTTCAAATACTGCCTGCGCTCGGCACGGTTGGGCTTATTCTGATTGTGTTTGAAGGCGCACTGGAACTTGTGTATGACAAATCGAAGAACAAACTGATTCGCAAGGCATTTTTGGCTGCCTTGATTATCTTGTTTGCTTCTGCATTCGGGATAGCCTATATCATTCATTTTTTCTCGAAGCAGCCGTTTTACCTCTGCTTCATCAACGCGATACCATTCAGCATTATCAGTTCTGCGGTTGCCATTCCTTCGGCAGCGAATATTCAAAAAGAGAAAAGGGAATTTGTGGTCTATGAATCGTCCTTCTCCGATATTCTTGGAATCATCCTTTTCAACTTCGCTTTGCTGAATTCCGATTTAACCGCTTCCTCGCTGAAGAAACTGGGACTGGAGATTTCGCTTGTGCTTGTCATCTCCGTGGTATCGTGCCTGCTGCTGCTCTACCTGCTTGGAAAAATCGCGCATCACATCAAGTTTTTTCTCATCCTTGCCATCCTTGTTCTCATTTATGCCATCGGAAAACATTTTCATCTTTCCTCGCTTATCAACGTGCTGGCGTTTGGCTTGTTCCTATCTAACGCGGAGCAAATCAATTTCCGCTGGTTCAGAACACGCTTTATCTATCCCAATTTCAAAGCCGACTTCCAGCAGATGTTTCAGATTTCTGCCGAAAGCGCTTTTCTCATCAGAACCTTTTTCTTTGTGATATTTGGATTCGTGATGGACACGCACATGCTGGAGAACAGCGATGTAATCGAGTCAGGCATGATATTGCTTCTTTCTATTTATGTAATCAGGATGGCGTTGATTGCTCCAATACTTAAAACAGACTTGCTGCCGGAAGTTTTCATGAGTCCCCGCGGGCTGATCAGCATCCTTTTGTTTTTAAGCATCCCAGGAAACTTGCGGATAGCAGAAGTAAGCGAGGGGCTGTTGTTTATCGTTATTTTCGGCACAAGCATGATTATGACGGTGGGGTTGCTGTTTACGCAAAAAACCAAGCAGGAAGCGGAATCATAGCCTTTTTCGTAGTTGAGTATTTCTCTGTTACACCGAATTCCTCCCGGCATTCGTCATTCCGTAAAGTGTGCGGATAATCATCTTTTCGTAAACCGCTCTGTCGTTTTTCGAAGTGCGGTTGTTTCTCAGTTTGCTGAGCGCATATTGCTGAATGACGGAAAGCGGAATGACAAGGTTCTCGCGGATAGAAATAGATTTTTTGCTGATGGCATCATTCTCCATCAGTTCGCTCATGCCGGTGACTTGTTTCAGCAGACTCACGCATGTTTCATACTCGTTGCTGATGCGCCTCCAAAGCCTGCCGTATTGCGCATCCTTACGCATAAATTCAGTGAGCGAAAAATTGGTTTTGCACAGCGCCATCATGCAATTATCTATCAGCGCTTTGAAGAAAAGAGAATGCCGGTAAAGCTCCTGTACTTTTTTTAAATCGCCTTCTTCCTGCATTTTTTTCAAAGCGGTTCCCATGCCGTAAAATCCCGGCACGTTTTGTTTCATCTGATACCACGCGCCCACAAAGGTGATAGCGCGTAAATCTTCATAACGGAGCCTGCCGCTTTTTCTTGAAGCAGGGCGGCTGGTGATGTTTGCGCTGCCGAGATATTTGATGGGGCTGAATTCTTCGAGGTAGGGGAGAAATAATTTATCCTCCTTGAGTTGCCGGTAGGCTGCATAGCTGAATGCTGAAATCCGCTCCAGCAATTCGTATTCTTTTTTCTTCAACTTGTTGCGCTCCGAAAAAAGCAGCTTTCCCGCCAAGCCTCCATGCAGCAACTGCTCCATGTTAAACACGGCTGACTCCGTGATGCCGTAATTGGCGCTGATGGTTTGTCCCTGAATGGTCAACTGAATTTCATCGAGCGCGATGGAGTTGTCCATTGACGCATAAAAGAGATGCGCCTTGCCGCCTCCGCGCGCTGCGGGACCGCCTCTGCCGTCAAAAAACACCGCGTCAATACTGGCATCTTTAGAAACTTTTGTTAATTCTTTTTTCGCTTTGTAAATGCCCCAGTTGGCAGTGAGGTAGCCGCCATCTTTGGTGCCGTCAGAAAATCCGAGCATGATGACCTGACGGTTTTTTCTCCTTTGTAGATGCTGCCGGTAAGCGCTGTCTGCATATAATCGGTGCATGGTGCCGGCTGCATTGCTCAGGTCGTCAATCGTTTCAAAGAGCGGCACGATGTCAACTGGCAGCGGAGCTTCCCATCCCGCTGCGCGAAAGAGGAAGAGCGTTTCCGCAATATCCGAAAGGTCGCTGCAATTGCTGATGATATAGCGATGCACGGCTTCCTCTCCGTTGTGCTGCTGAATCTGCCGGATGCTGCGGATGGTTTCCAGCGCTTCCGTTGTCGCTTCAGAAAATGATGGGTTCGTGGGAAAAATAGATTTCTGCAAAATATTCAATCGTCCGGCAACGCCTGAAGCGGCATAGCGTGCGCCTTTGCTTCCCAAAATTTCCAGCACCGCTTGTTCATGTGCGCTGCTGTTCTGCCGCACGTCCATGCTCACAAAATGAAATCCGAAGAGCCGGATTTTCAGCAGCAGCAATTCCACTTCCTCCGCATAGATTCCTTCGTGTTCGCTGATGAGTATCTGCCTGATTTGCTCAAGGTCGCCCTGCAATTCATGTTGATTTGCGTATTGTTTTGTTTCCGGCTGGGGAGAAATGGTTGCAAGAAGTTTTTCATGCACGGATTCAATCAACTCATCCACCTTGCGGAAAGTAAGCTGCCGCCTGAGTTTTTTCACATCCTGCCTGTAGCTTTTCAAGATTGATTCGCGCAGCAGCACAGCGGTTTTCAGCGTGGTGTGATGCGTGACGTAGGGATTGCCGTCACGATCGCCTCCGGGCCAAAAGCCGATTTGAACGGGTTGCAAATGTTTGGTGGAAATGTTTTGTGATTGCATGAATGCTGCAATCTTGCAATACACCTTCGGAATTGCAGGATAAAAAATATTGCTCAGATACCACGTCAGTCTTTCCGCTTCCTGAAACGGAGTGGGCTTGTCTTTTTTGAAAAATGGCGTTTTGGAAAGCTGTAGCAGCAGGCGGTTGATTTTCGGAATGTCATTTACCTTAAAGAGTTCCGTGAGGTCGGTGATAATGGCAAGCGCCTGACTGGTGTAAAATTGCGTGGGGTGTGCGGTGAGAACGAGGCGCAGGCGGAAGTCATCCAGCGCGCGCGCAAGCTCTTTCTTTTTTTGCTGCGATGTGGCAAGCGTAAACAATTCCGACAAAGTGCCCCCACCGTTTTCGGGATGAAACTCTGCGTATGATGCGTCTTCCAGCGCATCAAACAACACCACTTGCCGTTCGATGAATTGAATGAACTTGAAGAACAAACCGTCTTTGGATGCCTTTGTTCGGCTGGCGGGATATTCCCTGAAAAAATCCGCAGTGATTTCCGCAGGACTTTTCCCCGTCTTCAATCCATTCTCGCACAGGCTGCTGAACACCGGCAGATACGTTGCGATTTCCTGGATGTCTTCATACGGCAGGTTGGAGAATAAACTTTTGTAAAGAATGAATTTGGTGTAAACAAGTTCGTTGTAGGTTTCAAGTTGGTTCATGATAACTAAGATAGTCACTTCAAATTTGCATGGGGTGTCGAAGTGAAACAGATCATTCAAAAAACTTGTACGTGTTTCCTGTATTTTTTCCTATCTTGAATGCTGTCAAAATATCAATATGAAAAACCGGCTGGATGCCTTTAACTCAAATTACATCCAATACAAAGGCAGGCGTGTACAAATCCTACGCGCTGCACAACTTCCGCGAGATTCCGCAGGCTGAGAAGTTGAGCGCGGAGATGAAGCACGCGATTGACGTGGTGGGCAGCGTGCTTCCATTTAAGACCAATAATTATGTGATTGACAGGTTGATTGATTGGGATAACATTCCCAATGACCCGATGTTCATTCTCACCTTTCCGCAGCGGGAGATGCTGGAGGAAAAACATTTCCTTGAAATGTCAGCCCTGCTTTCAAGCGGAGCGACCAAAGATGCGGTAAAGGCAAAGGCGAATGAAATCAGGATGCAGTTGAACCCACACCCTGACGGACAACTGGAACACAATGTGCCCGAAATTGATGGCGTAAAGCTGACGGGCATGCAACACAAATACAAACAGACCGTGTTGTTTTTTCCAAGTCAAGGGCAGACATGCCATGCGTACTGCACGTTTTGCTTTCGCTGGCCACAGTTTGTCGGGATGAACGAAATGAAGTTTGCAATGCGCGAAGCGGAACTGCTTGTGAAGTATGTGAAACAGCATACGGAAGTAACGGATGTGCTGTTCACCGGAGGCGACCCGCTCATTATGAAATCAAAAATTCTCTCCGGCTATATTGAGTCGCTGTTGAATGAAGAAATCGAAAACCTGCAAACCATCCGCATCGGCACGAAAGCGCTTTCGTATTGGCCAAACCGTTTTCTCACCGATGATGACGCGGATGATTTGCTGCGGCTGTTTGAAAAAATTGTGAAAGCAGGAAAAAATCTTGCAATTATGGCGCACTTCAATCACCCTGTTGAGCTTTCAACCGATGAAGTGAAAGAGGCGATTCGCAGGATTCGCGCAACAGGAGCGCAAATCAGAACGCAGTCGCCCGTGATGCGCCACATCAATGATTCAGCAGAGGTGTGGGCTGCGATGTGGCGGCAGCAAGTGAACCTGAATTGCATTCCTTATTATATGTTTTTGGCGCGTGACACAGGTGCGCAACATTATTTTTCCGTGCCGCTTGTGGAGGCGTGGGATATTTTTCGCCATGCGTATCAAAAGGTGAGCGGTGTCTGCCGCACCGTGCGCGGACCGAGCATGTCGGCAACGCCCGGCAAAATACAAGTACTCGGAGTTACCGAAATCAATGGCAAGCGCGTAATCGCGATGCGCATGTTGCAAGGCAGAAATCCTGACTGGGTGGCGCGTCCGTTTTTTGCGGAGTATGATGACAAAGCAATTTGGATTGATGAACTGAAACCGGCATTTGCAAAAAAATTCTTTTTTGAAGAAGAGTTGGAGCAGATGTTCAGAGAAGAAATTCATACCAGCGAAGCGCAAAATTTTGAATGATGGAAAAACAAATTATCGAAACACCTTCTTCCGAATCTTTCAATCCTTCAAACTATATCAACCCCAACCTGAAGCATCTTGCTGTTTCACAGACATTATCCATCAATGAAAAATGCAATCAGCTCATCAAGGCGGGAAAAAAGGTTTACAAATTCGGTTTGGGACAATCACCGTTTCCTGTTCCTACGCCTATCGTGGAATCGCTGCGGCTGCATGCTCCGCAAAAAGATTACCTGCCTGTGAAAGGCTTGCCTGCCTTGCGCGAAGCAGTGGCGGAATTTCACCGCAAGAAAGACCTCGTTGACATTTCTCCCGACAACGTGCTGATTGGTCCCGGCTCGAAGGAGTTGCTGTTCCTGCTGCAATTAGCTTTCAATGGCGAAGTCATGATTCTTTGTCCCAGTTGGGTGACGTATCATCCGCAGGCGAAAATTCTCGGCAAAAAAATCCGGTTCATCCATTCCTCATTCGATGAAAAATGGGTAATTACTCCGGAAAAGCTGGAAGCGGCATGTAACGGCAATACGGAGCCAACCCTGTTGATTCTGAACTATCCCGGAAACCCTGATGGCATGACGTATTCCGAAGCGCAACTCACCGCTATTGCGGAAGTGGCAAGGCGCAACCATATTTATATCTTGTCGGATGAGATTTACGGGCAGTTGCATCACAAAGGGAATCATGTTTCCATTGCGCGCTATTATCCGGAAGGAACGATTATCAGCTCAGGGCTATCCAAATGGTGCGGAGCGGGCGGATGGCGGCTCGGCACATTTTCTTTTCCCGAAAAACTGAAATGGCTGTTGAACGCAATGGCAATCGTAGCAAGTGAAACTTACACTTCCGTGAGTGCGCCCATTCAGTATGCAGCGGTGCAGGCATTTATCGGAGGCGCTGCCATTGAAGAGTATCTGTGTCATGCAAGGCGCATCCTCGCAAGGCTTGGAAATGAATGCGCGGTGCAACTGCGCGATGCAGGCGTAAAAGTGCATGAGCCGGATGGCGCGTTTTATTTATTCCTTGATTTTTCTCCGCTCGAAGAAAGTTTAAAAAAGAAAAATATCCACACGTGCGAGCAATTGTGCCACCGCCTGCTGGAGGATACGGGCGTAGCCATTTTACCGGGCGCTGCCTTCAATCGCAACAAACATGAATTGACTGCGCGTCTGGCGTATGTTGATTTTGACGGAGCGAAAGCATTCTCCGCAAGCGAAACGATTCCGCTGCACCAACCCTTGCCGGATGATTTTACTTCAAACGCTTGCGCCAACGTGATAAAGGGGGTGGAGCAAATAACAAAGTGGCTTGCATAACACCTGTGCTTTGCAGCGGATTTTTTTTCGGACTTTTGACCTTCCTTGAAAAAAAAATTAAAAACCTTTTCCCTTTGGGTTGACAACCTGCGCGTGCTTATTGCGTTGG
Organism: Chitinophagales bacterium; assembly: GCA_034440455.1. Classification (GTDB taxonomy): domain Bacteria; phylum Bacteroidota; class Bacteroidia; order Chitinophagales; family CAIOSU01; genus JAWXCB01. The sequence continues at coordinate 72,067 of JAWXCB010000019.1, read as the reverse complement.
GCTCGTTGCTCACATTGATTTATCAAATCGGATTTCATGTTGGCGACTTCTCTGCGCCCTTGCTCAAGGCGAACCGAATCTGGCTCATCCTGATTTATGCAAGCATCCTGATTGACATCGTGATTGACGGGATTGTATTGCGGCAAAAAGTGCGCAAGGCGGAAATGCTGCTTGCCGCGTTCATGTCGGTGTTGCTATATGCGCGGTGGCAACTGCTGCACGGTAATGATTCCACTTTTGCGCAGGTTGCCGGTGGACATATACTCGCTGTTTACATTTCAATACTTGGCTTCTTTTTTATTGAGTTCAGTAAAATCACCTCAAAACTCAACGACATCAAATTCAGCCCATCGCTGATTGTGGCTGGAAGTTTCCTGTCCATGATTGCACTTGGAACGCTGTTACTGCTATTGCCAAAAGCGACTGTTCAGGGCATTTCGTTTACAGATGCGCTATTCACTTCAGCCAGCGCGGTGTGCGTCACGGGATTGGTGACGCTTGACACCGGCAAAGATTTCACGCAACTTGGACAGATTTTTATTTTACTCCTGATTCAATTGGGCGGACTGGGCATTATGACGCTTACCGGATTTTTCGGCTTGTTTTTCAAGGGGAAAAGTTCGGTGCATGAATCGCTTGCGATGCGCGACTATCTGAATTCACTTGATTTGGGCGAAGTGAGAAATTTTCTCATGGTGGTGGTTTCATTTACGTTGAGCATTGAACTGATTGGCGCTGTGGGAATTTATCTATTCATGGAAAGCGCACCACTCGCGGGTTTTGAGGAAAGATTTTTCTTCTCCCTATTTCATGCTGTTTCGGCTTTTTGCAATGCGGGCTTTTCCACACTCACAAATAATTTTTATGAGGAAGGCTACCGCTTTAATTATCCGCTGCAACTCATCGCAGCATTTTTACTGATTCTTGGCGGGATTGGATTTTCCATTGCGTTTAATTTCAGTGCGTCTGTGAAGCATTTTATCGTGAATAGTTTCAGGAAAATTTTTCTCGGAAAACCTTTCATTATAAAACCCCGGCTTATTAATGTCAATTCAAAGCTGGTGGTGTTGACTACAATTTTATTAATTGTATTTGGAGCGGTTACATTTTTTATTTTTGAAATCAATAACGCGCTTGCAGCACACCCGACTTTTTTCGGAAAAGCGGTTACTACATTTTTTGCTTCCGTAACTCCGCGCACCGCAGGATTCAATACGTTCAATTATGCCGACCTCACGCTTGCATCTGTTTTGTTTTGTATTTTGCTGATGTGGATTGGCGCATCGCCCGGTTCAACGGGAGGAGGCATTAAAACCAGCGCTTTTGCGATTGCTGTGCTGAACGCCATTTCCACTGCGCGCGGGAAAAACAGGATTGAAATTTATCACCGCGAAATTTCAAATCACAGCGTAAGGCGCGCCTTCACCATCATCACGTTATCCATCGTTGTGATTGGCGCGTCTGTATTTTTGCTTGCACTGTTTGAGCCTGAGAAAGATTTTGTAAAACTTGTTTTCGAAAGTGTTTCCGCATATAGCACAGTGGGGTTGAGCATGGGCATCACGTCTGATTTGTCAATGGCAAGCAAATATGTAATTATCTTCACCATGTTCATCGGCAGGGTAGGGGCGCTCACTCTGCTCATCGGCATGTTGCGGCAGGTAACAGAGCAGGATTATGCATACCCGAAGGAATTCATTTCAATGAACTAATAAATTCACACTATGAAATTTGCAGTTTTCGGTCTTGGAAATTTCGGCTCGAATCTCGCGCTGTCGCTTGTGCAACTTGGTCATGAAGTGATTGGCGTGGACAACCGCATGGATAAAATAGAAGAATTAAAGGAGCAACTTACATATGTGGTGTGCTTCGATACCACCGTTTCTCATTCCGTAAACACGCTGCCGATGAAAGATGTGGATGTTGCGGTGGTATGCATCGGTGAAAACGAAGGCGACTCGCTGATGACGGCTGCGCTGCTCCGGCAAATGAAAGTAAAGCGCATTATCAGCCGCGCAATATCTCCTTTGCATCGCACGGTGCTTGAATCCATCGGTGTGGAGGAAATCATTAACCCCGAGCGCGATTCCGCAGAAACGCTTGCGCGCAGGCTTACGCTGAAGAATATCATCAACGCCTTTGACCTTCCGGAAGATTATTCCATCGCGGAGGTGATTGCACCTGATGAATTTGCAGAGAAAAGCATTCTTTCTTCCAATATTAAAGAGGCATTCCGACTGAACGTAGTCACGATAATCAGGAAAGAGAATAAAAAGAATTTGCTTGGAATGAGCGTTGAAAAACGGGGCGTGTTGGGCGTGGTGAGCGCGGAAACGGTTATTAAACAGGGTGATGTATTAGTCGTGTTCGGAGCGAAAAAGGATATACAGAAACTGTCATCTTTGGATTTATAGTTTCGGCAACAATTTCTGTTTTCATTTGTTTTAGGTTGCATGAAAATTCCCGTAAACATTTTTTGGTTCAGGCGCGATTTGCGACTGCATGACAATGCCGGGCTTTATAATTCGCTGAAAAGCGGTAATCCGGTTCTCCCCATTTTTATTTTCGACAAGATTATTCTTGAGCAGCTTGAAGACAAGCGCGACCGCAGGGTGGAATTTATTCAGAAGAGTCTTTCCGAAATTCAAGCCCAACTCGCCAAACTGGGAAGTTCGCTGCTTGTAAAATTTGGAACTCCGCTGGAAGCGTGGAAACAATTGACGGAAGAGTTTGAAATCAAAGCAGTTTTTACGAATCATGATTATGAACCTTACGCGAAACAGCGCGATGCTCAAGTGCAAGATTTCCTGAAATCAAACGGGATTTCTTTTCACACTTTTAAAGACCAGGTGATTTTTGAAAAAGGAGAAGTATTGAAAGATGACGGAACGCCTTACTTGGTTTATACGCCTTACAGCAAACGCTGGAAAAGTTTGCTGAATGATTTTTATCTGAAATCGTATCCGACAGAAAAGCATTTCAGCAATTTTTTAAAAACGGATGCATTTGAATTTCCTTCTTTATCAAGTATTGGTTTTGATCAAACAGCTTTAACTCCACCCCATTCGGGGGAGGCAGGAAGGGGGCTTTTTCCACCGAAAAAGGTTCGTGATGAATTGATTAAAAACTACGGCAACACCCGTGATTATCCCGGCATTGAAGGAACTTCCAAGCTGAGTGTTCATCTGCGTTTTGGCACTATCAGCATCCGCGAACTTGCAAGACAGGCGCAGGCATTGAGTGAGAAATATTTCAATGAGTTGATTTGGCGGGAGTTTTATCAAATGATTCTCTGGCATTTTCCTAATGTAGAGCAATCCTTTAAGCGTCAATATGACCGCATCATTTGGGATAACAATGAGGCACATTTTCAAAAATGGTGTGAGGGAAAAACTGGTTATCCGATTGTGGATGCAGGAATGCGTGAACTAAATGAAACCGGCTACATGCACAATCGCGTGCGCATGATTGTCGCAAGTTTTCTCACCAAACATTTGCTGATTGACTGGCGCTGGGGCGAAGCGTATTTTGCCGAGAAACTTTTAGATTTTGAACTTGCATCTAACAATGGCGGCTGGCAGTGGGCAGCAGGAAGCGGGTGTGATGCCGCGCCTTACTTCCGCGTGTTCAATCCTTATTTGCAAACGCAAAAATTTGACCCTGAATTGAAATACATTAAACAGTGGGTTCCTGAATTGGATTCATTCGATTATCCGCAGCCGATTATCGAACATGAATTTGCGCGGAAGCGTGTGTTGGCGACTTACAAAATTGCTCTGGGATAGAAACTACACACGCATGCCTTTCACCTTTTCAAGGTCTTCCATTGAGTCAACACCGATTGTTTCAAAAAGTGTTTCCTTTACTTTAATTCGGTATCCCGCGTCTAACCACCTCAGTTGTTCAATAGATTCCAACTCCTCAAGTGGCGAGATAGTAAGTTTCGCAAGCGCCTGAAGAACGGATGCTTTATATCCGTAGAGGTCGGTTTGTTTAAAGAATTTTTTTTCGCGCAGGAGTGGCATCGTGATTCCTTTGCGTACGTAAGGAACAGGCGAGCGGCTAAAATACAATGCTTCCGATTTTTGATTTACAATCACTTTCACAGTTACGCTGCCGTCATAATCTTTTTTGTTATCAATGCGCCTGATGAGCGTAGCAATGTCAGCTCCTTCTTCAATGCAAGTTGCCACTGAATCAATTTGTGCAGGTTGAATAAAAGGGGTATCGCCCGGGATATTTATTATTCCGTCATAATTCCCGCCAAATATTCTTACAGCTTCCGCGCAACGGGCTGTGCAGGTTTCAAGATGACCGGAGGTCATCACAACTTCACCGCCAAAATTTTCAACGTGCTTAAAAATTCGTTCGTCATCAGTGGCGATAATCACTTTATCTAATAATTGAGATTTCAGCGCCTGAATATAAACGCGCCTCACCATGCTTTTTCCGTCAATTGTCACCAAGGGCTTGCCGGGAAAGCGCGAGGAATTATAGCGTGAAGGGATAATGCCGAGAAGTTTCAATGCTTGTTTAAAATGTGGTTGCTAAATTATCACATTGGGACTGCGCGAAAAATAGAATTACGTTAAAAGATGCTCATGAAAAGACGTGCGGGAGACGATAATCAGATTATCAATCTCCCACCCGCTTCTGCATCATACAGATACCCTAAAACTGTATTCAATAATAAGGTACGCGTGAACTTTAACGATATGATAAAGAGAAAGTTAAAAGGCAATTAAAAGTCAGGAAAGAGTGGGCAGCGAAACAGTAAATATTGTTTTTTTAGATGGAGAAGATTCTACATGAATTCTTCCGCTATGCAGATTAATAATCCTTTCAACGAGCGAAAGTCCGATGCCATGTCCTTTGTAAGAGAGCGCGTTTGAGCCTCGGTAAAACGGCTCAAAAATTTGCTTTAAATCAGCTTTTTCAATGCCGATACCTTTGTCAATAAATTGAACCCTTATTTTTTTTGAACTATCGTTTTGAAGATTAATCCAAACCTGATTATCAGATGAATATTTACATCCGTTTTCTGCAAGATTGATGAAGGCGGTGATTAATAATTGCGCATTGCCGGTAGTTGTGAGCATGGAGTCATCGGTCAGGTTGTTGCTCAGGTCAATATGAATTTTGTACGCTTCATTGTGTTTCATTAATTCCGATTGCGTTTGCCAAAGAATTTCATCAATTCTTACAGGGGCAAAATTCAATTTTCCGATTTCGGAACTCGTTTGCGCAAGCAGAAGCAACCGGTTGGAAATTGAATTGAGATTTTTCATGTCGTCAAGAACCGATTGCAGTGCCTCCTTATATTCTTCTTCAGTGCGATTCTTCATCAGGTTCACTTCGAGTTGACCGGTGATGGCGGTGAGGGGAGTTCTTAATTCATGCGAAGCGTTGGCAATAAAATTTTTCTGTATTTTGAAGGCTTGCTCTAAGCGTTCCAACATCTGGTTAAATGTTTTTGCGAGCAAGGCTATTTCATCTGTTCCGTTTCCTTCATCAACGCGGAGATTCAGTTTGTTGATACTTATTTCATCCACCTGTTTGATAACCCTTTTGATAGGGGAGAGCGCCTGTCCGGAAAAGAGCCATCCTGAAATAAAAACGAGGATAATGCTGACTCCATTCACGACTAAAAGAATGGTGCGGAGATTTTGCAGCCGTTTAAATCCAAAAATATCAATCGCGCCAGCGAGGATGACATATTTACTATTGTCGCGTTCGAGTGAAAACCCGACAACCTCATGTTTTCCGGAGATGTAGCGTTTTTCCTGCACAGCACGGATACTGTCAAGCATACTGGAGGATGCCATGAGCACATTTGCTGTGTCGGTAGTGAAAATGATTTCATTCTCTTCATTGTACACAGTGACTCGTTCGTTTGGAAGGCTGGTTGGATTTTCCTTTTCTATTTTTTTCAACAGGAAAATATCTATCTCATTTACTTCAAACAATAAGCGGGCAATATTTTTTCCTTTTTCCAGCAGACGGGTGTAAAAAATATCCCTGCGGTAATCTGAAGAAAATCCGAAAATGGCAAGAGAGGAAAGCAGGAGTATCAGAGATACGATAAAGAGAAATCGGAGCGTGAGTTTTGCCCGGATGTTCATTGCTACTGGGCTTCAAAGATGTACCCCATGCCCACCTTGGTATGAATGAGCTTCGTGTCAAATGCTTTGTCAATTTTTTTTCGCAAAATATTTACATATACATCTACCACGTTGGTATTTGTGTCGAAATTGATGTCCCAAACTTTTTCGGTAATAAGGTTTCTTGAAAGCACACGCCCGATGTTTCGCATAAAAAATTCCAGCAACGCAAACTCTTTTGCGGTAAGCTCAATTTTTTGTCCGCCCCTGATTGCAATTTTTTTATGAAGGTCTAATTCCAGATCGGCAACTTTAAGTTTATTAGATGTTTCTATTGCGCCAGATGCTGCACGCTTGGTGAGCGCTTTAATCCTTGCAAGCAATTCGCGGAATTCAAAAGGTTTTACTAAATAATCATCTGCTCCGGCATCAAAGCCCGCTACTTTGTCTTCAGTAGTTCCCAGCGCAGTAAGCATCAGCACAGGAAGATTTTGTTTCGTTTCGCGAATTTGCCTGCAAAGCTCTAATCCATTGGTATGCGGTATTATCACATCCAGTATAACAAGGTCGTAATCATTTTTCAATGCCTGCCTTTTCCCCATTTCACCATCGTAAGCAACATCGGTTTCATAACCGCTTTCGCTCAGTCCTTTCCGAATGAATTCTGCAACTTTTGGTTCGTCTTCAATTACTAAGATTTTCATACTTGCGACAACAATATTACTCGAAAAACTTTAGTTCCGAATTCATCTGATAAATAGCAATTCCCTATACTTAGGCAATGTCCAATGTGAGTCTTCCACAAGCATTTCCAACTGGTCAATATGCTCGCGGATTTTGTCGAAGCGCGGTTTGATGTTGTTGCAATAGGCGCCTGCTTTTTCACGAACAGCAGCCTTCGTGATTTTTGCGCTTTCCTCCGTCATCTTATCCGTTTCTTCTTTAATGGAGTTGATGTGCGCTGAAATTTTCTTGAGCAATTCTTTTTGTGTAGCCGCTTCCTTTTCCATGCCGATGTCTTTCATCGTTTTAAAATTCTCGGCAAGTTTCGATTGATAACCGACAGCGGCAGGAATGATTTGGTTAATTGCAATTTCACTGAGTGCGCGCGCTTCAATTTGAATGCGCTGAATATAATTCTCCAGCAGGATTTCATGCCGCGCATCCAATTCTTTCACCGAGAAAATTTGATTTGAAGTGAACACCGGGCGGTAATTTTTTGAAATCAGGTTGTCAAGCGCTTCGGGCGTTGTTTTGATGTTGGATAGCCCGCGCTTCGCTGCTTCTTTTTCCCACTCCTTGCTGTAGTTGTCGCCTTCAAACAAAATTTTGCGCGACTCATCAATGTAGCGCTTCAACACGCGCAGCACTGCCGCATCTTTCTTCTCCTCTGTTCCTTCTCGGATGGAATCCACTTCTTCTTTAAACAACTTCAACTGGTTGCCGACAATGGTATTCAGTATCGTCATCGGCAGCGAGCAATTTGCAGACGAACCCACTGCGCGGAGTTCAAATTTATTTCCCGTGAACGCAAACGGTGATGTGCGGTTGCGGTCGGTGTTGTCTTTCATCAGATCGGGAATCATCTTGTGAATTTCCATGCGGATGTCGCTTTTCTCCTCGTCAAGTGTTCCCTTTTCGATGCGCTCGCCAATTTCTTCGAGCACCTGCGTGAGTTGTGTTCCTATAAATACAGACATGATTGCCGGTGGAGCTTCATTCGCGCCTAAGCGATGGTCGTTGCCCGCTGAGGCGATGGCAGCCCGCAATAAGTCGGAATAATCATGCACCGCTTTAATGATGTTGATGAAAATGGTGAGAAACAATAAATTTTTTCGCGGAGTGCTGCCGGGCGAGAGTAGATTTTTTCCCGTGTCAGTCGCGAGCGACCAGTTGCAATGCTTGCCGGAACCGTTGATACCCGAATAAGGTTTCTCATGCAGCAACACGCGCAACTTGTGCCTGCGCGAAATCCTGTCCAGCAAATCCATGAACAGTTGGTTATGGTCAACTGCAAGGTTGATGTCTTCAAAAATCGGAGTGCATTCAAACTGGCTTGGCGCAACTTCGTTATGCCGCGTTTTAATCGGGATGCCGAGCTTCAATGCTTCCGTTTCCAAATCGAGCATGAAGGCATACACGCGCTCGGGAATGGAGCCGAAGTAATGGTCTTCCAACTGCTGCCCTTTTGCGGGCGATTGCCCAACGAGCGTTCTGCCCGTCATCAATAAATCAGGGCGCGCATAAAACAGCGCTTCATCCACCACAAAATATTCCTGTTCCCAGCCGAGCGTTGGATAAACGCGCGTGATATGTTTATCAAAAAAATAACACACATCCAATGCTGCCGAAGAAAGCAAGTGATACGATTTCAGCAGGGGCGCTTTGTAATCAAGCGCTTCGCCATTAAACGAAACGAAAATGGTGGGGATGCACAATGTTTTGCCATTGCCGATTTCCATGATGAAGGCGGGCGAGGAAGGGTCCCACGCGGAATAGCCGCGCGCCTCAAACGTGGAGCGGATGCCTCCGCTCGGAAAGCTCGATGCGTCAGACTCCTGCTGCACTAATGAACTGCCGCTGAAACTTTCAATGCCCCTGCCTTCTTTGGTGAGCGAAAAAAATGAATCATGCTTTTCGGCAGTGGCGCCCGTGAGCGGCTGAAACCAGTGCGTGAAGTGCGTTGCGCCCTTGCCAATCGCCCATGCTTGCATCGAAGCCGCCACCTGGTCGGCTATGCCGCGCTCGATTTTGCTGCCCTTCTCAATGGAACTGCGGATGCTTTGATATGCCTCTGCCGACAGATATTTCCGCATGGCGTCATCATTAAACACGTTGCTGCCAAAATATTCAGAGATGCGCTGGGCGGGAGGGTGTACCTCCACCTTTGTGCGGCTGAACACGGTTTGAATAGCCTGAAAGCGAAAATTTTTCATGACGTTTGTTTGTTGCGCCCGAAATTAAGGAATTGCACAGGAGAATAGAAGAAGGAATCGTTGAGACTTTGAGTAATGTGAAATTATGAATTTTGTTTTTATATCTGACAGACAATTACCTACTCGCTCGCTCTTGGCCGGTGCAAACCGTATTTCAAGTATGCTTAGTCTCAGTAAGCCTTTAGGAGTGGTATAGGATAACGCCTCAATCTAGAAGTGGAAATTGAATAGGAGGAAGCGGGAACATAATGCAGGATAATTATAAACGGAAAGCGCTCCTTGCCGTTTATAAATGTTCTCATCGTTCTGGTTTATTCCATTATGTGCCAGTGCAAAAAGCGATTTGACTACCCCGACTTCACCAATGTATAGGGAGACATCGAAGCCTCTTATAAACTCAAAAGAGAAAGCGATACCTGCCGATATTATAGCATTAACTGAATTTGAAAATTACTTGAACCGCAAGTTTTATTTCTGCTAATTACACTCCGATTATCTTATTGTCTTTCTTAATTTGCGAAAAGTATGTCGAAAATATTAAAAGCGTTTGGCGTGGCGGTGGTGTTGCTCCTGATAGGGGCTGTGGCTGCATGGCATTATTTGCCCGGGCTTGTTGTAAAAGAAATTACGAAGGCGAACGGGATTATCCAGATCATTCCCGCGAAAACGAAGGCGAACATTAATAAAAAAATTGATGAGTTGCCGCACACGCTAAAGGCGCTGGAGGCGGAAGGAATTTATATTTCAATTGACGACATCATTCGTGAAATTGATGAGTCGGAGGTAGATGAAATTACGCGCACCATCGGCATTTTGGAGAATACAGAATTAAAAAGCACGGATCAGGTAATTAGAATTGTGTTAAACAACATGGATTTCGGAAAATTGGAAAATGAAAAGGTGGTGACGATTGCAAAGCAAAAAATGAAAATGACTGATGTAAAGAAAGCGATGAAGATGATTCGCGAAAATGGCAAACCGTATGCGCTCACTATTCCAATGGGTAAAGAAACGCTGAAAGGCTTGCTGTTGGAAAAGAAGAAGGAGATTGAAGAGAAGATAAATTCTTAGCTACTGTGCCTTTTGCGCTTCCGCTACTTTGATGCGCACCCAATCAATTTTTTCACCTTTAAAAGCAATCTGAATTTCTGCAATTCGTTCGCGATAGGAAATTATGTTTCCCGTGTCGCTCACAGGAGATCCCAACTTTTTAATAATTCCCGATTTGGTGTTTTCCATGCGCATGCCGTAGGGTAAATCAAATCGGTAAGGCTCAAAAGGCATCCCTTTGTAGTCGCTTTGCTGCCCTCCTGAATAAAGCGTGATACTTTGGATGGCTCCATTCACGAAGCGCACATCCACGCCATCATTGATGTAGAGCGAGCGTGTTTTGTCCGGATGCATGGCGGGAGCAAGAATCCGCTTGAAGAGAGTGAACTCGCGGTTGAACGAATTCTTTTTCATCATTGTGAAGAAATCATTCCCCCTGAATTTTGTGCCGGATGATTGTTGCGCTCCATCTTCACCTTCGGTTGTTTCCGCGCCACCTTCCACATAAGAAACGGAGAGCATCACGATTCTCCCTGTGTTGAATTCAATGGTCATGCGGTAGTCGTCATCATCGTTGAGTTTGAAAATTTTTATTAACTGATAGGTACTCATTACATCGCCTGCTATTTCATAACCTTCGCCAATTTTCTGTTTCACCTGATGGATGGTGTTGCTGAAGATAATTTCCATTGGAAGTTTGCCTTGAAAACTTTTGAACTCGGTGCTGTAGGGATTATCATCACTGTATAAGTCAATGCTTTTAATCGTGTTTTGCTCAATATTTACCTGGATGCCTTTTCCGTAGTTCAAAAAAGAGATGTCTTCCTTCGGGGCTTTGTTGCCGATATAGTTGTTCAGTTTAACAGCTAATTCACTGTTGCGGCTTTGTCCGAGACACTTCAATAAGTCGTCACCCTGCACCGGGCTTTCCTGAGCAAAGGGCATTAAAGAGGAAGTCACTAAAAAAATCAGAGTAAGGATTTTAAAATTCATATCGGTGCTTACGGATTTTGCAGGCTCAAGTTAGTGAAAATTGAACCATCTTTAAAAAGAGAAAGGCAGGATTTTAGTCCTGCCTTTCCTTCCTTAACCCTAAAAACCTTATTTCTTAGGCGAGGTAATTTTTCAACCTCTTCGATTTTGTAGAATGACGCAGCTTCTTCAGCGCTTTCTCACGAAGCTGACGAACGCGCTCTTTGCTCATGTCCAATTTTACGCCAATATCTTCAAGCGACATCGGGTAGTTGCCATTTAATCCGAAAGAGAGCTTCAGAATTTCTGCATCCTTATCTCCGAGCGAAGAAAGCATGTTGTCAATTTCAATGAGCAACGATTCTCTTTCGAGTTTTTCGTTTGGCTTAGGAACATTCACATCTTCCATGAAATCTTTCATGCTGTAATCTTCTTCGCCTTCGCTCATGGGAGCATCAATGGAGCGCGACTTCTGTGTCATATCCAGTACTTCGCGCACTTCATTTGGAGTGAGGTTCACCATTTCGCCAATTTCTTCCTCCGTAGCGGTTCTTTCATGGAATTGTTCAATGCGTACTGCGGCATCAGCAATTTCCTTTGCAATCTTTGCGCGATTAATTGGGAGTCTGATTCTTCTTGATTTTTCAGAAATCGCTTTCAGAATTGACTGACGAATCCACCATACTGCATAGGAGATGAATTTGAATCCGCGTGTTTCATCAAATCTTTCAGCAGCTTTTATCAAACCGATATTTGCTTCGCTGATAAGGTCTTCAAGCGGCAACCCGTGGTGTTGATATTGCTTGGCAACGGAAATGGCAAACCGGAGATTCGCTCTTACAAGCTTCTCAAGCGAGTCCATATCGCCTTGCTTAATGCGTTTTGCATGATACACTTCTTCCTCAATAGTGATCATCGGTTGAATAGCGACTTCACGCAGGTATGCTTCAATTGACCTGCCTGAACGATCGGTAATCTGTTTAGAAATTTTTAAGTTTCTCATGTTGCTACATAGTTTTGGTTGAGTTAATCCTGAGACTGTTGCTTGTGAGGCAATCGGAGGGAACCGTGCAACTTTTGTTTGTTTTTAAGCTCAAATCTTTTGAATTAACCGCTAACAATTTTATTAAACCTGCCAAGCCCTACAGAAGTTCATTCAAGCCTGACTTTTCGTGTTTTACCTAACGGAAAGCGCGTGCAAACATTGTGAATCTTAAGGGATTATTTCCGAAAACTTCTTCACATTATCTGATAGGGTTTCGCTTACTTCAAAAGACTGATTCTTAATTACTTGCGTTGCACTTGCAGCCTTCTTCGCCCACTTTTTAACAACATTTCACAGAACGATGGCACAAATAACCCGAACCATTCCGGTTTTGGCAATCTTCAAAATGCCTTTTTATCTGTTAATAAGACGTTAGTTGTGCGTTTTGGTGAACAATATCAATGCAAAAACCGGAAATCGTGCTTTAATTTCCAAGACTTTCATCATCAGAAAGAAAGACTTTTATCATTTTTTGATTCCCTGCGTTTAGCGTATTTTGTGTTCGGTTATTAAAAATCCTAAAATAACACTTATGCTGGTAAATCACACAGAACACATCTACATTAAAGACTTGCACTTTGAGCATAAGCTTTGGCTGAACGAGTTGAAATTCTTTAACGATGAGTTGGAGATTTTCGAACATCGTTTGGATGAACTTGTTAAGCGATATACAAAAGAGGAAGTGTTGACTCGCTTGGAACAGTTTCAAAACAAATTCATTCACCAAAAAGAGGTGATTCATGATCTCAAGCATAAAGTGAAAGCGCATGAAAAGCAATTGGTTGCTTACGCTGAAGAACATCCTGTGGCAGTTGACCATCATTATTTTGCTGACCACACTTCGCTGAGGGATGAGATGCAGCAGTATCGCAAAATTTTTACCGAGTTGAAAGAAAGTTTCTTCCGCTATTTGGCTGAATGGATGTGAGCGTAAGACTCTATGTCATTCAGGGTGCGGATAATTTTTTAGCCCTTTCTCAGTAATTCTTCAGATGTTTGATGAAATCCTCATATCTACCGATTTTGTCACCCTGTCGGTGCGCGATTTTTTTTTGCGGCTTGCCGTTACGCTTGGAATCGGGATTGTTGTCGGGCTTGAACGCGAATATGCCTCCGTTCGGGATAATCAGCGAAACTTAGCCGGTGTCCGCTCTTTTACTTTAGTCGCTCTATTAGGATTTGTTTCCGCTTTGCTTGCCGGTAAATTCGGAATGTCGATGCTGTATCTGAGTTTTGGCGGTTTGCTGGCTGTAGTTGCCGTTTCCTATTACAATACATCACGAAAGGGAGAAGTAGGCACCACGACTGAAATTTCGCTGATTATCTGTTTTTTGCTGGGGATTCTTACGTTATTGGGTTATCTGCAAATCAGCTTGCCGCTCACAGTAATCATACTTATCCTGCTTTCCCTGAAGTTGAAACTTAAATCCATTGCCGGCAGCATTACGCAGGAAGAGGTGTATGCGATCGTGAAATTCGTGGTGCTTGTTGCGCTGATTCTTCCCTTTTTACCGAATGAAACAATAGACCCTTACGGAGTATTTAATCCCAAAGAAATCATGCTCGTGATTATTCTCGCATCGGGATTAAATTTTACCGGCTACCTGCTCATCAAAATTCTGGGCGCTGACAAAGGAATTTTTCTCACGGGAATCGCAGGAGGTTTTTTCTCCAGCACCGCAGTGGCGTGGATTTTTTCCAAGAAAAGCGCAGTTATCCCGGAATTATCAAAGAACTATTCGGCAGCTATTCTGCTTGCTTCCACCATTATGCCGCTGCGTGTGATTTTGCTGCTTTACATTTTTAACAACACCATCCTGAAGCAACTCGCTATCCCAATGGCGCTACTCATCTTTGTAGGACTGCTTTACAGTTTCCTGCTCAGGCGGAAAAATTCACATGGAGTGGAGAGTCGCGAGTTGCTCCCTGAAAATCCATTGAACCTGATTGAGTCGCTCAAGTTTGGCGCACTGTATGTTTTGATACTTTATTTCGTGCATTTTGCGATGGCGTATTTCGGCTCAAAGGGGATTTTGTTTGCAAGCGCAATATCGGGGCTGACGGATGTGGACGCCATCACAATCTCGCTGGCAAAGGTGCGTGACGCTGCGGTGAGCGGCAGCGTAGTGCAAAACGGAATTCTGCTTGCCGTGTTGAGCAACACAGTCGTCAAACTCATCTTTGCGCTGCTGAACGGAAGCGCAGAGCTAAAAAAATACGCAGCCATTGGCTATGGCTTGATGTTCACAGCGGGGCTTGCGGGATTTGTTATCCTGAATTTTTTATGATACAGGATGATTAAAATCATCCTATCGTAAAGTTGGGATGCTACTTTTGTAGCGATTGAATTTCCATTTTTAAATCTGCGCCATGAAACACCTGCTTGTTCCTGTTGACTTTTCTGAATATGCGTACAATGCATGCCTTTATGCTTTGCGCCTTGCTTCAGCGCATGGCGCGAAGGTGACTGTTTTACATACATATCATATCCCCATCATTGACCCCATGATGCCTGCTGAGTTCCTCGGCAGCCTCGCAGATACTGCCGACAAAGACAATAGGGAAAGGATGGACAAACTCGTGGTTCAATTAAAAGAATACGCCACTCAGCATCACCTCAGCGTTGAATTGGCGGCACACCTCACGATGGGATTTGCGGTGGATGAGATTTTAAGCGAGTGTCAAAAATTTTTGTGCGATATAATTGTGATGGGAAGACGCCTTACGGAGGGCATGACGAAATTGCTTGTGGGCAGCGTTACTGCCGCTGTTCTTGAAAAGGCAAAAGTACCCGTGCTCGTTGTTCCGGAAAATGTGTCGCCTGAAAACGCAATTACCGATGTGCTGTATGCAAGTGAGTTTAATGAAGAGGATAAGCGCACGTTAAACTATTTAATTGAATTCAGTAAAGCGTTAAAGGCAAAAGTTCATTTTGTTCATGTTACATCAGGAGAAGAAACGGGCAGCGGGCAAAAAATGATTGAATTGAAGATGCAATTTATTGCTGAGAAAAATGCAGGGCTTGTTGAATTTCATAACGTCAATAGCGAAGATGTAACAGACGGCTTGCTGGACTATACGGGTTCAAAGCATATCAGCATCATGGCGATGCTTACCCACAGAAGGAATTTTTTCGCAAAGTTGTTCGACCGCAGCCTTACGAAGGAAGTAGCATTTAAGACGAATATCCCGCTCATGGTTTTTCACGCGTAAGACAGCATTGAGAATTTGAATAAACTTAACCTTCATTTTACCCCAGCCTCTAAATGAAATTCGAGCAACCTGACTGCCAGCACTGCACTCACCGCAAAGATTCTCTCTTTCATTTCTGCCATCTGAATGAGTTGGAAGAAGTCAATGATACGAAATCCTGTTCGGTATATAAAAAGGGACAAGCGCTTTTTCATGAAGGCAGCAACCCGCAGGGATTGTTCTGCATTAACTCGGGCAAAGTAAAAATCTATCGCCACGCTTCAGATGGGAAGGAGCAAATCGTGCGGCTTGCAAAGCCTGGTGATTTTGTAGGCTATTGTTCGTTGCTCGCGGGTAAGACTTACCCTGTATCCGCAGAGGCGCTCGAAGACGCCATCGTTTGCATGGTGCCGAGAAGTTCGATTAGCCATTTGCTCAAAGACAACAATCATTTCACTGAAGGCATGGTGAAACTGCTGTGCAAAACGGTGGAAGGCTCCGTGTCAAAAATGACCGACCTCGCTTACAAGCCGGTGAGGGGAAGGATGGCAGAAGCGCTTTTGTTTCTGCATAGCTTCTACAAAGACGAGCAGAATCCCAAAGGAATCATCACCATCACCCGCGAAGACTTAGCAAGTTTTGTCGGCACGGTGAAGGAAACGGTTATCAGAAAACTCAATGAATTTCGCAAGGAAGGATTTATTGAAACCCACCGCAGCGATATAGAAGTAAAGAACGTCAACGGTCTGATTCAAACCAGCCGGCTTTACGATTAACTCCCCCGCGCAAGTTACCCCCGAACAAACCGCTTCCGGTTTCGTACTACGAAAGACTAAACCCTTACCTCACTGGTTATGTCTTTCAAAACAACCACTGGCAAATTATTTTTTGCTTTCCTCTTTCTGCTTGGCTTTTTCAATTTTCCAAAAGCATTTTGCGGCAATGACCAGCAGATTTGGATTGGGCTTACCGACCCCGATGATATTTACAACGAAACGCTCATCACTTTCCTTCCCAACGCAACGGACACAGTTGATGCGTTTCATGATTCATATAGAATGCTGGTGAATCCGGGGTTTGATATTTATAGCAAAATCGGAATTGCTGATTTCAAAGCGCAGGCGCTGCCGCCTCTTACGAATGATAAAACAGTAACGCTTGGAATTGATGCGACAATTTCCGGTCCTTACATTCTTCGCTTAGACCGTTTTGAGCATATTGATGAATCGGTTGTGATTCTTCTTGAAGACACGTTTACCGGAGTGTTTCAAAATTTAAGATTGGAACCACTTTATGCTTTTCATTTGGATTCCGCCATCAACATTCAGCGTTTTAAAATTCATTTTTACCCGCCCTTTGATTTCACATCAACGAATATAACATGTGCAGGAAATCCCGGAGCGGTGCATTTGTCGCAGCCTGGAAATCACTTTTGGAATTATGAGTTGAAAAATGAAACCGGTGCAACCATTGATTCGGACCCAGCTTTTCATGGAATGAAAACGCTTGATAACGTGAATGAAGGAATTTATACAATTACGCTTCTCGATTCTTTCGGTTATCAAATCACAAAACAGATTGTGCTGGATGGAAAAGAGCCTGTTACCGCGCAATTTGAAGTGTCGGATGAAGAATTGCAGGTAGAAGAAACGCTTCATTTTTTTGATTACTCTGTCGGAGCAAGCAACCTTATCTGGAATTTTGGCGATGGAACCGTAATCAATGGAAATGCTTTTCCAACGCATTCCTTTAGTCAGGCGGGGGAGTATGAGGTATTAGTTACCGCATCAAATACGGAATGCTTGGATATTATGTCGAAAACAATTACTGTTTTAAATCAGTTTACGGGCATCAACAACACTGAAGAGAAATTTGTAAACATCGCATCCTCCGGAAATACGTTAGCAGTTCAATTTCCAAATCCCCAATATGGTTTTGCGGATGTTCAGATTTTCAATTTGCTTGGACAAAAGATTATTGACGAGAAAGTTGTTGCAATCGGAAAACGCGAATTCGAAATAATCGGAAACGGATACTTTTTAGTGAAAGTAACGATGAACCGAAAAAGCGTTGAAAAGAAAATTTTTATTCAAGGCTGGTAACACTGCTCCCCATTTTCTGCTCTCACCTCTGCACGCCAAGCTGATATGATTTAAGAACTAAATCTGAAAAGCTGCGTACAAAGATTAACCTAAGGATTCAGAACCAACAAGAATTTGAACTATGAGAAAGGAAAATTGTGTCATGAGAGGACTGATTATTGTCGTACTGACAGCTCAGATTCTCGTCCCCTTATTTTTAAGTGCCCAAACTAATGGTGATTATCGCAGCGCTGCAACTCCGGTGAACTGGAATCTTTCCACCAGTTGGGAAAAGTATAATAGCGGATGGGGAGCTTCTCCTGATTATCCTGGCCAGGCTTCAGGAGCAGGAACGGTTACGATTCGCGATGGTCACACCATTACATTGAATTTCAGCCCTGCAAATTCTATCGGAGCATTGACCGTGGGTGAAGGCACCAGTGGTTCACTGCTTAGTGACGCAGGAGGTAACAGAACCCTAAATGTAACAAATGCCTTAACCATTAATGCAGGGGGTTCTTATAACCTTGCCAGAACAATTCTTACAATAAACGGAACAACTACAATCAGCGGTTCTTTAACGGATAATAACAACAATGGCTCCGCCATTTTTGTCGGATTATTTACTGTTAATAGCGGAGGCACTTTCTCAACCGCCAATAATTCCGGTTTTACATTCAGAGGAGGTATTGCAAATGATGGAACATTTAATAAAACCGGAACAGGAGCAGTTACATTTAACACAAATGACCAGGAAATTACCTGTAGTCAGGCTATTGTACTGAACGGTGTCGTGACTGTTACAGCAATTAACTTAGTGAATAGTTGCACTGACCTCTCCTTAACGAGAACATTGAGTTCTTCTTTAACCGGAACGGGGAATTGGGAGCAAGGCGATGGCAGCGTACTTAAATTCTCGGGTGCAAGCATTAATTGCTCTGTTGATTTTAGCAGCTATGCAAATACAGTGAATTATGCACTGGCGGGAGCGCAGTCAATTTATGATACTCCTTATAGTAGCTTGACAATTTCAGGAAGCGGCACTAAAACCCTCACAGGCGCAGTAACCATAGATGGCAACCTTACACTCAGCGGAACGGCAACACTTGCCTGCGACATTCATCAGATTACCGGAAATGCCACAGGCACATTCACAATGGGGGCGAGCACTACTTTGACATTAGGAAATACTTTAGATGTAACAGCGGTGCTGTTTCCTGCCAATTTTATAAACGCAAATATCAGTCTCAACAGCACATCTACGGTAACCTATCAAAGCTTGGATGCGCAAACAATTTCCACGATTGTTACCTATGGAAGATTGACAATTGCGGGAGGTGGAACAAAAACGATTAATGGAAATTTAACTGTTGCCGGAAACCTTACAATAAGCGCGGGAACATTGGATTTAGGAACAACCGCCACAACAGTAAGCGTTACCGGAACTGCTGCCGTTACGGGAACTTTAAGTTTCAATGGCACGACAACCAAAACTGTAACTATTACCGGCAGTCTCAGTGGCGCAGGAACTATTGACATGAGCGGAGGGAGTTTGCTGC
Organism: Chitinophagales bacterium; assembly: GCA_034440455.1. Taxonomy (GTDB): domain Bacteria; phylum Bacteroidota; class Bacteroidia; order Chitinophagales; family CAIOSU01; genus JAWXCB01. Next base: position 53,131 of record JAWXCB010000019.1, on the reverse strand, counting down.
ACAGCCTTACACTTTCTGGTGCCTCAAATGCGATAGGAACATTAACCACCGATATTGTAGCAAGCATCATTACTTATAATGCTACTGTATCCCAACAGGTTTTTGCAAGTGATAATTATCGGAATCTTATTATTTCAGGAAACAGCACAAAAACGCTTCAGGGGGGCGCAACAGTAAATGGCGATTTTACGCTCAATACCACTGCTACTTTTAATCCCGCTGGGCAAAACCTCTCGGTAAATGGAATAACAGTAATTGCAGGCACCTTCGCTGACGGCACTATAGCAGGAACAACATCTTTTGAAAATGTGGATTTCTCCGGAGGGACAATTAATGCTGCGCAATCAGGAGTCATTAATATTAATGGGAACCTCTCCATTCCTACCGGAAATGGAACAATCGGTAGAGTTGATCTCACCGTTACAGGAACAACTACCATTGGCACCACAAGGACACTTACGTTAAACAGTAATACTGGTGTAAAGCGGTTTGATTCAGAAATTACGATTCAAGGCAGCGGAAGTTGGACATCCACCACAATTGTAACAGCAGCCAATTTAGATATAAGAGGAGGCATTAATGTGGTATCTGCTTCCGGTGGTTTTACAGCAGCCGCAGCTATTTTCAATGCAAATCAAAATTTATCGGGTGCGGGTCCAATTTCATTTTCCAGCGCAGTTTCAATTGGCGTTGGCCAGGCTGTCACGAATTTGAATACGTATGGAATAACTTTTACAAACACTTTTAGTGGTCTTGATGCTACTGCCTCTTGGATACAGGGAGCTAATGCAATTATTTACTACCGGCCTGCTGTTGCTACGCAGCCGATGAATACGGGTACGCTGGTTGCTTCGGGAATTGGAAATCAGTTTCACTATAGCTTAAATAATACACAAACCATCAAAGTCCCATCAACTTCTTATTACCATTTGTATGTTACAGGCGGTGCAGGCACAAAAACACTTGGCGGAAGCACCCTCGTTGACGGAGATTTTAATCTCGCAGCTTCAACAACATTTGCACCCTCCACATTTGATTTTACAGTTTCAGGCACCTCAACTGTGGCTGGTACAATTTCCGATGCAAGCGCAACCGGCACCTCAACTTTCCTGCATGTTGACCTTTCAGGAGGAACTATTACAGGCGCGCTAACAGGAATATTTAGCATTACAGGAAACCTCACTATGCCATCAGGCAATGGCATCCTTGGCAGAGCGGCAGTTACTGTTTCAGGCGGTACAACTGTGCCTAATGGCTATTCGCTGACGCTTAATGATAATAATGGAGTAAAGCGATTTGATGGTTTAATAACTTTAAATGGAACTGGCACATTCACTTCAACTACCATCTCCACCGCTACAAACCTTGACCTCAGAGGAGGTATTACTGTAAGTTCTGCTTCGGGGAGTTTTGCTGCGGGCGCTGCTATCTTCAATGCATCACAAAATATTACAGGAGCAGGCGCATTGAGCTTTACAACTGCGAGTACGATTGCAGCAGGAGTTACAGTAACAAATACAAACACAGCCGGAGTTACTTTTAACGGAACGATTACAGGAGGCGATGCCGCTTCCGTTTATGCGCATGGGGTGAATGGCATCACCTATTATCAACCCGGAGCCACTACGGCTCCCATGCTTACGGGAATACTTGAGATGTCTGCAAGCGTCAACACCTTTCACTACAGTAGTGGCAGCAGCAACCAAAATATCAAGGCACCGCAAACAAGCTATTACAACCTTGTGATTTCAGGCGGAAGCAGCCGTATTAAAACTTTGTTGGGAAATACAACGGCAGACGGCACACTTTCTATTTCAGCCTCTACTACCATGGAAGTGGCAGGCTTCGATTTCTCTGTTGCTGGCGTATCAACGGTTGATGGAACATGCAGCGATAATGCCGATGCAGGAAATAATACTTTCTCCGGTCTGTTGGATATTAATGCCACGGGAACACTTACCACTGCAAACGCTTCTCCCTTCATTTTCGAAGGTGGCATTACGAATGACGGCACGTTTAGTAAAACAGGAACAGGCGCGGTTGCATTCAACACAAATAATCAGGACATCAACGGAACCACCGCCATTACAATGGCGGGTGTTGTCACCATTGGCAGCGGAAGAACAATAACGTATAAAAATACCAGTGTCGGTGGTATTGTTCTTACCGGTATTCTTGACGGAACAAATGCCTCCTCTACATGGAAAAATGATGTAAATACTACGGTGTTCTATCAGCCCAACGCAACAACAAGACCGATGAACACCGGGATACTTGATGTTTCCGCAAGCGGCAACAACTTCTATTACAGCAGAACGACAGGAAACCAAACGTTGAAATCACCATTGGCAGGCTATTATAACCTCATCATCAATGGCGGAGGAGCAATCACAAAAACCCTCACCGGAAATACTACCGTAGAGGGCAACCTTACCATTGCCGCTTCTACTACTTTGGATGTGGATGTTGCTCAGAATTACAGCCTCACTGTGAAGGGAATTTTTTTAAACTCCGGCACTTTCCAACCTCGCGCAGGAACTGTTACTCTTAATGGAACTTCTGATCAGGCTGTTACTTCAAACGGAAGTAGTTTCTATAACCTTGTGATTAATAATTCAGGTACGCAGGTTTTATTGAATGATAACCTTACCGCTGCAAACGCGCTTACTTTGACTGATGGAATTATCACGACAAGCGCATTATATCGGGTTATTATGTCTTCGACTACTGCCGCTTCACTCACTGCTTTCAGCACAAATAGTTTTATCAATGGCAACCTCAGAAGATATATTGGAACAAATACCAACACCTATACTTTCCCGATTGGAGATGGCACAGCAAACACAGATTATTACAGAGCCGACATCATCAACTACAATCTCGCAGGCATCACTTATATTGATTCAAGGTTTAAGCCGCTTGCAGGTCATAATGATGGAGAAATGAATGTTGCTGATACATGGGAATTTGGCTCCTTAACTTACAACACCATCAACACTGAGGGCATTTGGGAACTTGAGCCTTTTGCGCAACCAAGCAGCGGCAGTTATGCAGTGAGGTTATACACCGCTAATATGAGCGGGCTTACTGATAATGATTTCGGTCCGCTGAAGCGTGATGTGGGCAGCATGTCCGGTGCAGACTGGTCAACCGGTGGCGGCACGCTGAATCCCAATGATGGTGATGGCAGAACCGTTGCAAGCGGATATATGAAGCGCAACGGACTTACCACCTTCTCCGAATTTGGCGGAGGTGGCGGAGGCAGCAGTGGCGGTGGCTTGCCGATAGAACTCGTTTCTTTCAATGCTATTGCTGTCGGAAACGCAGTGCAGCTCACCTGGCACACAGCAACAGAATTGAACAACGACTATTTCACCATTGAGCGTTCAGCCGATGGTGAAACATTCACAGGCGTACAAACCATTGAAGGCGCAGGCAACAGCTCACAGTCCAGAAATTATGAAACAATGGATTTGAATCCGATTTCAGGCACATCCTACTATCGCTTAAAGCAAACTGATTACAATGGCGCTTACAGCTATTCAGATGTGGCATCGGTAGTGGTGAATAAAAGCGATTTGTTTTCCATTTCGCCAAATCCTGTTACTGAAAGCAGAATCGCTCTGCAATTGAACAAAGAAGAAATTACCGGAGCGATGGAGTCTGTTTTAGTTACTGATATGAGCGGCAAAACAATTTTCACGCAACACTTCGGCTCATCAGAGAATCCGGTAATTGCCCTTGAATTGCCTCACGAGATTGCTTCGGGAATTTATCTGCTTACTGTAAAATGCCTGAACAGTACGATGCAAAAGAAATTCTTAGTAAAATAAACCCTCATCAAGTAGCGGCAGTTACCGTCATTGCGAGGGAGGAACGACCGAAGCAATCCCCCGCTATTCCCGTCATTCTGATATAGCAGCAACATTTACTATAAACATCCGACCCCGCAGGGGTCGAACATCCTTAAGGGCAGTTCTAAAAATTAATTTTTTAACCACAAAGGACACAAAGAATTTTTCACAAAGAAACACAAAGCAAATAAAATCCATGCTTTGTGAACTTTGTGTTTTCTCTTTGAGTTCTTTGTGGTTCGTCTTTTTTGAATTTTTAGAACCGACTTTAACTTAATGACATTGAGCGCGAGTCTGTAGCAAAGCCGTCTGAGAAGGTTCCGCAATGCGGGATGCCCTGCAAATCGGTAAATGAAAGCGGGGGATTGCTTCGCTACGCTCGCAATGACGCTTTGATTATAGATGAGTACCATCCTCCTGACCCTGCAATGCGGGGCTACCAGTACGAGTGATAAAGGAGTGAAGTAAGTACGCGCCATTTCCATTTTTTTATTGAAATTTAATCTGCTTTAGTACGTAGGTGTTTTCACTTACGTAACATTACGTACTACTACGTAACATTACGTAGCCCTGTTGCGTAAAAAACGTACTTCAACCAAGAGTATGAGATTCATGTGCCGATACTATGTACGCTTTCTGAGCACACTTTTTCTGATTTTTTTATCGGTAAATGTAATCGCCCAAGTTTCCGGTGACTATCAAAGCAATGTAAATCCCACTGGAAACTGGAATGCAGTAGGAAGCTGGCAAACTTATAACGGCTCAGCATGGGTTGCCGCAACCAACTATCCGGGAGAAGTTGTCGGTGCAGGAACTGTGACGATACGAGATGGAGATAATATTACATTGTCAAACAGCCCGCCAAACGCAATCGGAGCTTTAGTGATTGGTGAAGGTGCGAGCGGCATCTTCAGCACAAACAATGGCGACCGCACATTAAATGTTACCAACGGATTAACCGTGAAGGCAGGCGCTTCATTTAATCTCAGGCGTATGACGTTGAGTATAGGAACTAACACTCAAATTGATGGTGCGTTGACCGATAACAATGACAATGGTTCAGCAACCTTTACCGGAACATTTACAATCGGCAGCGCAGGTTCTATTTCCACCACCAATGCATCAGCCTTTACCTTTATCGGAGCAATTACCAATGACGGAACATTCAGCCTTACAGGCGGAGGCACAATTATCATCAGGAGCGGGATAACCAATAACTCCTCATTCAATTTAGCTGCCGTTACGTTCAATACAAATAATAATCAATCCATTGCGGGCAGTTCCACCATCACTATTTCGGGCATCACCACCATAACCGGAATTACTGTAATCAACAATAATGCAGATGTTAACCTTACCAGCACTTCGAATAACTCAATCACAGGAACGGGCACGTGGGAGCAAGGCGCAACAGGAGTGCTTAAATTTTCAGGAGGCAGTATGAATATCACCACTGTTGATTTTGATGCCAGCGGCAACACAGTGAATTACACCCGAGGTGGAAATCAAACCATACGTTTAGCAACCTATCATCATCTTACTGTTTCGACAAGCGGAACAAAAACATTGGGTGGTGCAATAACAGTAAACGGAAATCTGGATGTCACTTCTACTTCCACAACAACGCTTGCTTGTGATGTCTATCAAATCACGGGAAATGCGAGCGGCACGTGCACCATGGCGAGCGGCACTACCATGACATTGGGCAATACAGGCAACGCTACGAACGTGCTTTTCCCAAGTGGTTTTACAAATGGAAACACCACGCTCAACAGCGCAAGCACTGTTACTTATCAAAATAATTCAACCCAAACTGTTTCAAGCGCACCAACGTATGGTAACCTTACGATTGCAACTGGCAGCACAAAAACATTGAACGGAAACGCAACCATCGGAGGAAACCTTACCATCAGCGCTGGAACTTTTGATTTAGGTACAACTGCAACAACGGTGAGCATTACCGGAACGGCAACTGTCACCGGGACATTAACTTTTAGCGGAACCACTACAAAGACTGTTAGTATTACCGGTGATTTAAGTGGCGCAGGAACAATCAATATGAGCGGAGGTAACTTGTTACATAATCTAAATCTTGGTGGAGCAAATAATGCCATAACCACATTCACAACGTCTGTTGGTTTTGCCAGCACAGTTACTTATACTCGTTCAGGAAACCAACAGGTATTCGGAAGCACCAATTACCGAAATCTTGCAACATCAGGCAGCGGCACAAAATCAATGCAGGCAGCAGTTACGGTTAATAATACTTTTACCATTGGCAACGGAACTTCATTCGACCCGGTTGGGAACAGTATTACGGTTAGCGGGAGCAGTGTTTTTGCCGGAACCTTAGCCGAGAGCAACACGGGCGGCACTAACGCATTTCAGGACGTTGATTTGTCAGGCGGAACCATCAATGGAACTGTTACTGATGTTACCAATATCAACGGCAACCTTACAATTTCAACAGGCAACGGAACAATTGGACGCACTACATTGACTGTTTCAGGCACCACAACCATCGCTGATGGCAGAACACTCAACATCAACAGTGACACGGGCGTGAAAACATTTGTGGGCATGATAACGGTGAATGGAAGCGGCTCGTGGACATCCACAACAGTTGTAACAACTGGAAATCTTGTTATGAGAGGAGGAATTGATGTTCCATCTTCATCCGGCAGTTTTTCAGCAGGCGAGGCAACATTCAATACAAATGGGCAATATATCACCGGAGCAGGAGCAATTAGTTTTAATTCTGCGGTTACAATTACGGGGGCGATAACTATTGAAAATACAAACACGCAGGGCGTTACATTTAACAACACGGTGAGCGGAAGCGTAGCAGGTTCAACATGGAAAAACGGTATGAATGGAGTTACTTATTATCAGCCTGCTGCTGTCACGCAACCGATGAACACAGGCGCACTTGATGTTTCATCCACCGGAAATCAGTTTCACTACAGCAGTGCAGGCAATCAAAATGTGAAATTGCCCGCCACAAGTTATTATCATTTGTATATCAGCGGTGGTTCGTCAGGAGTAAAAACAGTACAAGGCGCTACTGGCACAAGCGGAGATTTATACATAGCAACCTCCACTTTGCTTGAACCTGCCGGGCAGAATTTAACTGTATCGGGCACATCAACTATTGCAGGAACCCTTCTTGACAATAACGTAACCGGAACAACAAGTTTGCTGCATGTGGATTTATCCGGTGGAACGATAGATGGTTCTGCAACAGGTATCGTTAATATTACGGGTAATCTGACCATGCCCACCGCCAACGGCACTATCGGAAGAATGACGCTTACTGTTACAGGAACTACAACTGTAGCAACTGGGAGAACGCTGACATTTAATGCAAACAGCAACACAGGCGTGAAAAGATTTAACTCCGGTATCACCATCAACGGAACAGGCACATGGACTTCAACAAATATCAGCACCGGCACCAATCTTGATTTGCGCGGTGGAATTGATGTCGTCAGTTCTTCAGGCAGTTTTGCAGGAGGAGCAGCCACTTTCAATGCAACTCAAAGCGTGACCGGTGCCGGAGCCATTACGTTTGCAAACGCGGTAACGGTTACAGGCGCCATCACAGTAACAAATACAAATACGAATGGCATTACTTTCAACAATACCATTGATGGCACGTTGGCAGGCTCAACCTGGGCAAACGGAGCAAACGGAGTAACTTACTACCAACCAGCAGTTGCGACTCAACCGATGAATACCGGGGCAATTAGCGCATCAGCAAACGGGAATTATTTTTATTACAGCAGGGCAGGGGCGCAAAATGTGAAAGCGCCTGCAACAAGCTACTATCATTTATATATCAGCGGTGGCTCCTCCTCAGTGAAAACATTACAGGGATCAACCAGTGTAAGCGGAGATTTAAATATCGCAGCTTCTACTTCGCTTGAACCTGCTGCGCAGAATTTAACCGTATCAGGCACAACAACAATTGCAGGAACGCTTGTTGACAATAGCACAACCGGAACAGCAAGTTTGCAGGGCGTGGATTTGTCGGGAGGAACGATTGATGGCTCCGCTACAGGTAGCGTAAATATTAACGGAAACCTTACAATGTCCACCGGAAATGGAACTATCGGAAGAATGACGCTTACTGTTTCAGGAACTACAACTGTTGAAACAGGGAGAAGCCTGACGTTTAATGTAAACAGCAACACAGGCGTAAAAAGATTTAACTCCGGTATCACTATCAATGGAACAGGCACATGGACATCAACTAATATCAGCACCGGCACCAACCTTGATTTGCGCGGAGGTATTGATGTGACATCCGCATCAGGAAGTTTTACCGCAGGAGCGGCTACGTTTAATGCATCACAGAGTGTTACGGGAGCGGGTTCCATAACATTCGCCAATGCCGTTTCAGTGGCAGGCGCAATCACTGTCGCCAACACAAACACTTCTGGAGTTACTTTCAACAATACGATTGATGGCACTGTTGCAGGTTCAACATGGGCGAATGGCGCAAGCGGAATTGTAAATTATCAGCCTGCCGCAACTACGCAGCCGATGAACACCGGTGCGCTGGATGCTTCAGGTGCAGGAAACACATTTAATTATAGCAGGACTGGCGCGCAAACTATTAAAGTGCCATCTACTGCTTACCATAATCTTTCATTAAGCGGTGGAGCGGTTACAAAAACACTTGCAGGCGCAATAACTATAAACGGAAATCTTTCTATTGGCAGTAATGTAACGCTGGATGTGGATGCTGCGCAGAGCTATAGCCTCACGGTAAAGGGAAATTTTGTGAACTCAGGTACGTACCAGCCAAGAACCGGAACGGTAACATTCAATGGAACTTCCGATCAGGCGATAACTTCAAACGGAAGCAGTTTTTATACTGTCGTGTTTGATAATTCCGCAACACAGGTTTCTTTAAATGATAACCTGACCATTTCAAACATACTTACGCTTACAGATGGAGTAATTACCACGGGTGCACCCTATCGGGTAGTTGTTTCTTCCTCTTCTTCTTCGGCTATTAGCGGATATAGCTCTGCAAGTTTCATCAATGGAAATCTGAGGCGCAATTTTACAAGCAATACCAATACGTATGTGTTTCCAATCGGCAACGGCACTTCTTCTTCCTATTATTATCAGGCGGATATCATCAATAATAATCTGACGGGAATCACTTACATAGATTCCCGGTTCAAATCGCTCACCGGGCATAATGATGCCGAGATGAATGTTTCTGATTATTGGGAACACGGCTCCCTCGCTTTTTCCTCCATCAATACTGCCGGTGTTTGGGAATTGGAGCCGAATGCGCAACCCTCCGGGGGAGGATATGGCATCCGTTTGTTTATCGCCAATATGCCGGGACTTGTAGAGAATGATTTCGGTCCTCTTAAGCGACCGGTTGGTAGTACAAGCGGGGCAGATTGGTCAACAGGAGGAGGAAGGCTCAATCCAAATGATTTGGATGGTAGAACCATAGCAAGCGGCTATATGAAGCGCATTGGACTTACAAGCTTTTCTGAATTTGGCGCGGGTATGGGCAGTGGCAGTGGTGGTGGATTGCCAATTGAATTATTAAGTTTCACTGCTGAAGCGGAAGAAGCAATTGTGAAACTCGAATGGGTTACCGCAACAGAAATCAATAATGATTTTTTCACGGTGGAGCGTTCGCAGGATGGATTAGCATTTGAAGAACTTCATGTTTTTGAAGGAGCAGGAAATAGTTCTCAAACCCTTTCGTATCATACATACGATCGTCATCCCCTTGAAGGAGTTTCTTATTACCGCTTGAAGCAAACCGATTATGACGGGGCTTTCACGTATTCTGATATTGTTTCTGTTTCTATTGTAATCGAAAAACCGCAGCCTGTGTTCACCGTGTTTCCAAATCCGGTTTCAAACGGAAAGTTTTTTGTGCAAATAGAAAACAACACTTCCGATGACACTCCTTTGTTTATAGATATTATTGATGCAAGTGGCAGAATCGTTTTCAGCAAAACATTGCAAACACAAGGCGCGGAACAACTTCCGGTTAACCTGCCTGAAAATATAAATGCAGGCATCTACTTTGTCTTGCTGCGCGCAGGGCAAGAAACAAGCAGGCACGCCATTGTGGTGAATTGAGTTTCATTTTTCGCGCAAATCCGCTACATTCTGCATTCTCTTAAATTTGCTTTCCTTTTTTTATCCATGCAAACACAGCAGCCATACGTAAGTTTTGTTATAGCCGGAAGGAATGACGACTATGGCGGTGATTTCAACGACCGGCTTTCCAATTCGGTAAATCAGCTTTCTTATTTGCTGGAAAAATATCAAGTGCCCTCTGAGTATATCGTTGTCAACTACAATCCGATTGCGGAAAAAAAATCGCTGTTTGATGCAATCAACTGGCGGCAACACAGAAAGTATCTGCGCATCCGCATCATAGATGTTTCTCCGGAGGTGCATCGCGCAAATGAAAATCCGCAGTTGCGCAAGCCCTTGCCTTTTTATGAATACGTGGCGAAGAATGCGGGCATCAGGCGGGCAAAGGGCGAGTATATCTGCGCTGCCAATCCCGACATTATTTTTGACCCGGGCATTGTGGAGTTTCTCGCAACGCAAAAACTAAACAAAGCGCATTTCTACCGCACTGACCGCTGCGACTTTATCAAACCGCAATCCCCACCGCCTGCCGACCCAAAGGATTTTATTCAGTGGCTCAACCCTGCGATATTCCGCGTGTTCTTGAAGGGAAATCATTATGACTACAAGGTGTCCACAAAACTTGCGCTGCCGTTTTTAAGATTTTATAATAACAACCTGCTCAAGCTCGATTTGCTCTTTGCAAAATATCCCAAACTGGGAAACGCTTTCAGGTGGAAAATAAATTTTCATAATGCGGAGTATCATTTCCACTGCAACGTGAGCGGTGACTTTATGATGATGCACCGCGATAAGTGGATTGCATTCCACGGCTTTCCCGAAAGCACAAATATCGCCCTGCATACCGATGCGTTGTTTGTCGTTGTGGCGGGCACAAGCGGGCTGAAAGAAACAGTGTTGCAGCATCCTATCTGTCACCAGGACCATGGAAGAAGATATGACGCGCAAAAAGACGAGTTTGACCCGTTGTTGCGCACCGCCTATTTGTATTTTCAAAATGAGGCGCAAGTAATGATAAGAGAGAAGCATCATAAAATTTATAATCCTGCAACGTGGGGCTTGGCTGGTTATCAGTTGAAAGAGGTTGAGTTTTAGCGTAAGCGACCTTTTTCTTTATTATCCGCTTCTTTCGGATTTCCGTAAAAATGATTAGCCGCGCGTTTTAATTTTACCTTGCACAATCTTTTGGCTATGAAAAAATTGTTTTTTGCAACCGCTCTTTTTTGTGCTTTCGCATTTGCTCCGTTTATTCTCTCTGCGCAAACTCCGCCCAAGCTCGTGAAATGGCTGACTATGCAGGAAGCGATTGAACTGAATAAGAAACAGCCGCGCAAAATATTCATTGATGTTTATACCGACTGGTGCGGATGGTGCAAAAAGATGGATGCGGTTACGTTTGAAAATCCCATCGTTGCAAAATATCTGAATGAAAGATATTATCCCGTGCAGTTCAATGCCGAAGTGCGCGATTCAATTTTTTTCAGAGAGAAGCAATATGCTTTTGTGACGGAGGGAAGCAGGGGCTATCATGAGCTTGCCGTTGAACTGATGCAAGGAAAGATGAGCTATCCTACGGTTGTGTTTTTGGATGAGCAACTGAAAAACATTCAGGCGATACCGGGCTTTCGCGAGGCTCCTGAAATGGACAGGATACTAAAATATTTCGGGGATAATTTCTATCGCAATACCGACTACCAGATTTTTCAAAGCAATTATGTGTCGCCTTTTACGGAGGCTAACCCGATGCCCGGCAATTGAGATTACCGCCCCTGTTCTTTCTTGAACAGGCTCACGACTTCGCCCATTTCTTTATTGAAAAATTCCAGCAAATCATCAATGGTGAGCATGCCTTTCAGATAGCCTTCTTCATCCACCACCGGAATTCTGCGCACTACTTTCGCCCGCATCTTTTTCAGCGTTTCATAGACATCATCTGTTTCTTTTGCCGTAAGCAGTTTGGTGGACATGATGTCGGCAAGTTTCACTTCGCTGATTTTTAATTCAGGGGCAATCACTTTTAAAACAATATCGCGGTCAGTCACAATGCCGACAGGTTTGTTTCCTTTTGCATCCGTTTCAACTAATACGAGGCTGCCCACATTATATTGCAGCATTTGTTGTGAAGCCGTTTGAATGCTGTCAGCAGGGCTGGCGATAATTGTTTCGCGCGAACAAATGGCTCCGATGTGCATTGGCGGGGTTTTGATTGGGTTGATAAAAAGAGCAACGACCGAAGATAGATATTTTAACCTGCGCAGGTTCGTAATTGCAAGAAACGAAATGAGGATTGAATGGCGTGTACGACACATGCAATCAGGATAGAACTTGCCCAGTGTGCTTGGCGTTTCCCCTTGTAGGGGAAATAAAAAGGGGTATTTCAAAAATTTCCGCTTAGCCTACTCATTATATTACCCCTCTGTGTCTCCCCTATAAGGGGAGAAGCGAACGCTCGATGCAAGGTGCAGCGTTAGTTTGTATTACCTTTGCAGATACCTATTATGAATCATTTTTCAAAAGAAGAAATTCTGCAAGCGCTGCGGAATGTGAACGACCCTGACCTGAAGCGCGACATTGTCACGCTCGGCATGGTGGAAGATATTGAAGCCAGCGAGAAAACCATTCGTTTCCGATTAGTGCTCACTACTCCGGCTTGTCCGATGAAAGAGGAGTTGCGGGAAGCATGTGAAGAAGCGATTCATCGCCATATTGCAAATGATATTGCGGTGGAAATTCAATTTGATTCGCGCATCACTTCAAAAAGAAAAGACGCGAAGGAGATTCTTCCGCAGGTGAAGAATATTATCTGCGTGGCAGCAGGCAAGGGTGGAGTAGGGAAGTCAACTGTTGCAGTGAACCTCGCATTATCATTGGCGAAAAGCGGAAATAAAGTGGGCCTGATTGACGCGGATATTTATGGTCCGTCAATTCCGTTGATGCTTGGATTGAAAGGGAAACGCCCGGAGATACGCGAGGTGAACGGCAAGCCAATGATTGTGCCCATTGAGCAATATGGAGTGAAGGTTGTTTCCATCGGCTTTTTGGTAGATGAACGGCAGGCTGTCGTTTGGCGCGGACCAATGGTGTCAACCGCATTGCGCCAGTTTTTTACGGATTGCATTTGGGGCGAATTGGATTATCTCGTGCTTGACTTGCCGCCCGGCACGGGCGACATTCATCTTACGTTGGTGCAAACGCTGCCTGTTACGGGCGCCATCGTTGTAACGACTCCGCAGGAGGTTGCGCTGGCGGATGTGCGCAAAGCGATTGGCATGTTCAGGCTGCCGAATATTAATGTGCCGATAATCGGCATCGTTGAAAACATGGCGTATTTCATCCCGCAGGAGTTGCCTGAAAACAAATACTATATTTTTGGAAAAGGCGGAGGACAAAAGATTGCGGATGAATATACGCTGCCGCTGCTGGGACAAATTCCGATTGTGCAAAGTATCCGCGAAGCGGGCGATGCAGGAAAGCCGGTGGTGCTGAGCGATGATGCCGTATCTGTTTCGGCATTTCAAAATTTCTCGAATAATTGCGAGCGCTATATCGCTATCAGAAATGCAACAGTTGAACCAACGAAACCGCTTGAAGTGTTAGCTTAAACAAATGATGCGCAATAAAACTCTTTGGGATAAAGTAGATACTTCGCTTGATACGATTCGTCCGTATCTGCAAAAAGACGGGGGCAATGTAGAAATCGTTGAAATCACGGATGATCTGATTGTGCGGTTGAAACTTGTTGGCGCATGTGAGCGCTGCCCGCAAAGTTTTATGACGATGAAAACGGGCATCGAAGAATCCGTGAGGCGCGATGTGCCACAGATAAAGGCGATAGAGGCGGTGAACGCTCTGCTTAGTTAGCCACAAGAGTAATTGCGGAACCGGGACACGCTCATTTATATTCCCCTATTCTGACGCGAGCATTAATAGCTGGCGCAAAGCGTCCGCTTGTGCCTTTCTTGTTTCAGCGTCCGCTTTCAGAATAAGCCCAGTTCACGCGAAAGGCATATTTTCTATATTATCTCTTGTTTTTATTAATCCCCGCCTTCGCTCGCATCTCGCGAGTGAACAATTCCTTTGCCTCCGGCATCCATTATTTACGAATGTAATCAGGCAAGATGCCTGATAAAGGCTCATTCTCCAAAGGCGGGCGAGGGCGCAGGTTTGATGCCGGATGGCATCACATGTTTATAGCAAAAATGCGAATGCAGAACATGCGACTCCGTAGGAGTCGAATAAAATAACGATAATGGTTTTCTATAAACATAGGACCGCTTCGCGGTCGAACATCCTTATCATAATGACATTGCGCTTGCGCCAGTTGCGGGGGAGAACAGTGCGCACAAAAAACACGTACTTTTGAAAACAAATAGCACGTATGAAAGCAAAGTTGACATTAAGCGTGGATAGAAAAACGCTTGAGCGCTCAAAGCAGTATGCCCGGCAGAGGAGCGTTTCTATTTCTAAATTGATAGAAACGTATCTTAACCGTCTCACGCGGCAGGAAATAAAGAAATCCGATAGTCCGATAACAGACAGCCTGACGGGCATCATTAAATTACCGAAGGGTTATGATTATAAAAAAGATTTTGCAAAGCATCTCGCAAAAAAACATCTGTGATGGAACGTGTTTTCATTGATACAGATGTGTGCATTGATTTAATCGCTAAACGCGAGCCGCATTACAAGGAGGCGATGGCAGTATTTGCGTTGAGCGAAACGGGTGCAATCCGTGCAAGCGTTTCCAGCCTGACGTTTGCAACAATGGATTATATTCTGCATCAGCATTATCAATTGAACAGCAAAAAAGCGCTACAATCCCTCCGGTTAATTGTTGATTTGTTGCCGTTAGACGCAAAGGCAATTGACAGCGGGCTTGCTTCTGAATTTGATGATATGGAAGATGCTTTTCAGCATTTTGCCGCGCTTTATGGAAAGCAGGATGTCATCATCACGCGCAATGCCGCTGATTTCAATCAAAGCCGATTGCCTGTCTTTACGCCCGAACAGTTTCTTGCTTTAAGATAAAAAAGGTAATTCACGAAAATCATTGCGCTGATACTCTTTGCGGTTCATGCAACACTTGTGAGCTATTCGTCTGAAGGTTTGAATTTCGCAAACAGAATTTGCTTGATGCGGGCGAGATAGTACCCCGAATCTGTCGCATACATTATAGCTGGCGCAAAGCATCCGCTTGCGCCAATCATCCTTGAGCGTCCGATCATTTGATAAATCCACACGCAAATTGTTTCGACCTGAAAATTATTTCTAAAATTTTTGCTTTCAATTTTATTAAATCCCGAAGAATTCCTCTATTTTGTCCGTAAGTAAAATTGCGTACCCCTATGACGAGGAGAGAATTGATAGACCAAATGCTGGCAAAGCGCACGTTTCTCTGCGTGGGCTTGGATACTGACATCACAAAAATACCGGAGCATCTCAAGGAACATTCCGATCCGGTTTTTGAGTTTAACAAAGAAATAATAGACGCGACTAAAGAATATTGCGTTGCCTATAAAATAAACACTGCTTTTTATGAGGCCATGGGCGATACAGGGTGGAGAAGTTTGTATAAAACTGTGAACTACATTCCCAAGAGTATCATGAAGATTGCGGATGCGAAACGGGGGGACATCGGGAATACTTCGGAGCTGTATGCGAAGGCATTTTTTAAAACGATGTGCTTTGACGCCATTACGGTGTCGCCCTACATGGGGGCTGATTCGGTACTTCCTTATTTTGAATATAAAGACAAATGGGTGATTGTTCTTGCGCTTACTTCAAATCCCGGAAGCGAGGATTTTCAAATGCTGAAAACAGGCAAGGAATATCTTTTTGAAAAGGTGATTCAAAAAGTGAAGACATGGGGCTCGCCTAAAAACACAATGCTGGTGGTGGGCGCTACGCATCCTGAAATGCTGGAAAGAATTCGGCAGATTGTTCCCGACCATTTTTTGCTGGTGCCGGGAGTTGGGGCGCAAGGCGGTGATTTGGATAAAATTGCCGAAAACGGGATGTCGAAAGAAATCGGGCTGCTGGTGAATTCATCGCGGAATATCATCTATGCGAGCAACCTGAAAAAAGATTATATGACGCGGGCTACGAAAGCTGCTTATCAGATTCAAAGAGACATGAGTACGATTCTGAAAAAGAAGAAATTTATCTGAAAACTTCTGTTGCTCTTACTGCGCGACTATGAACGAGGAACTGCTTTATTACATTTGGCAGCAAAAACTTTTTAACCATTCTGCGCTTCAATCTACGGCAGGCGAATCATTGACTATCGTGCATCCGGGATTGCGCAACCGCGATTCGGGTCCTGATTTTACGCAGGCAAAAGTGCGCGTGAATGATGACCTGCTGGTTGGGAATGTTGAAATTCATGTGCAAGCATCGGATTGGCAAAAGCATCAGCATCACAAGGACAAAGCATATTCAAATGTGATTCTGCATGTGGTGTATCACAATGATTTAAAGAAAGCCGCGCTGCCCACGCTGGAACTGAAAGAGAAAATTAATGCGGGATTCCTGAACAGCTACAAGCGATTGATGGCGAGCCAAAGCTGGATTCCCTGCGAAAACCAAATCAAACAGGTTGATTCTTTATTTATTAAAAGCGGACTGCACCGTTTGCTCATTGAGCGAATGGAACAAAAAACGCAGGAGATTCTTGAACGCCATGCGTTGAATAAAAATAGTTGGGAAGAAACTTTTTATCAAACCACAGCGAGAAACTTTGGTTTGAAAATCAACGCGGATGTGTTTGAACGGCTTGCGCAGTCATTGCCGCTGCGTATTGTTGCGAAGCATAAAAACAGCCTGCCGCAAATTGAGGCGTTGCTGTTTGGACAAGCGGGATTTTTGTATAAAGAATACAAAGAGGAATATCCGAATCAACTGAGAAAAGAATATTTGTTTCTGCAAAAGAAATATGCCTTGCAGCCACTGGATGCGCACCTCTGGAAATTTATGCGGCTGCGCCCTCCGGGTTTTCCAACGCTGCGCATCGCGCAGTTTGCAAAACTGCTGCATCAATCCGCGCATTTGTTTTCAAAAATTCTTGAACAGAAAAATGCAAAGCAGATGGTTGAGCTCTTTGAAGCGGAACCATCGGATTATTGGCTGACACATTATCGGTTCGATGCGCTTTCAGAAAAAAAGAAAAAGCTCCCGGGCAAATATTTTCTGCATGGGTTGCTCATTAATGCCATAGCGCCAACGTTGTTTCTCTATGGAAAATCGAAAGGCGAGGCTCTGGTACAAGAAAAGGCAATCTCAATTTTGGAACAGATGCCTGCGGAGAAAAACAACATCATCAGCCGCTGGAGCAGGGTAGGGGTGGAAAGTAATTCAGCGTATGAAAGCCAGGCGTTGTTGCAACTGAAAAACAACTATTGTAGTCATAAACAGTGCCTGAAATGCTACATTGGCAACAGGCTGCTGAAATCTTAGTGGATAATTTTGCGTAGAATTCATAAATAGAAATCTGTAACTTTTCAGCATGGAAAACCTTTTCATCAAACTTAAACGCTGCCTTGAACTCCAGCTTTTTGGCGTATGTCAATACTTAGGCGAAAAGCTTTCCATGCCATCGGGTAAAATCAGGTTATTCTTTATTTATCTCACCTTCGTAACTGCCGGTTCTCCGGTAATCATTTACCTTATCCTTGCCTTTCTGATTAAACTGCGGGACTATATCAAAGGAAAAAGAAACCCGGTTTGGGATTTCTGATTACCTTTTTTACCTTTAGCCCGATATGAAATACGAAAAGAAAATTCTTGGCGTGTGCGCGTGGCTGGCTGAGAAGTTTGAATTCGATGTCAGCGGCATCCGGATTTTATTTATCATCACCACGTTGTTGGGCGGCAGCGGCATTTTAGCCTACTTGATTTTATATCTCATCATGCCAAGAAAGTAGTCGGCCAATTACAAAAATGCCACGTACCACTCTTCTGCATTTTCTTCTTCTTTTCTTTTTTTGCATTTCCGCATCAGCGCAGGAGGCATACATCTTTGGAAAAATAAAAGACGCAAAAACTTTTGAGCCGCTAATTGGCGTAACCGTAGTTGTAAGCGACACGATTGGCACAACAACCGATATTGACGGTAAATATAAAATCAAACTCGCTCCGGGAAATTATCGCGTTACCTTCAGTTTCATCGGCTATGAGCAGGTGAAAAGAAATGCGGATTTAAAAGACGGCTCGTTCAAAGAAATAAATATTTCGCTCGAAGAAAAATCAGAGCAACTGCAAATCGTAGTGGTTTCGGCAAGCCAGTTTGAAAAAAATATTGCGGAAGAAACTGTTTCGATGGAAGTGATTGACGCGGATTTAATTGCCAACACCAACTCGCGCGATTTGGGCGAGGTGATTGGAAAAACATCAGGCGTGCAGGTGGCAGATCAGCAAATCACCATTCGCGGGGGCAGTTCTTATTCGTATGGCGTGGGCAGCAGAACGGCAGTACTTGTTGACGGGCAAAGCTACCTGAGCGCTGACCTCGGTGACGCGCAACTAAAATTCGTTCCGCTTGAAAACGCAGAACAGATTGAAATAATTAAAGGCGCATCGTCAGTTGTGTATGGCTCTGCCGCGTTGAATGGCGTGGTGAATGTGCGCACGGCATGGCCCAAGTCGGGTGAAAAATCAACTGAGGTCACCACCTATCTTGGCGCGTATGATAATCCGAAACGGGATGAGTTGAAATGGTATGACGCGGTGAAGGGATATTCCGGATTGTTTGTGAATCACCGACAGCGCATTAAAAACATGCAACTGATTGTTGGAGGAAACATGGACTATCTCTCCAACTATCTTGAAAAAGGCGATGAATTTCGCATACGTGGAAATTTTAAGACAAAATACATCCTGCCTAAAAATCCGAAAATTAATTTCGGTGTTGATGGTAATATTATGAAAGAAGTGAGCCAGCGCTTCTTTATTTCTGCCGATATGGACAGCAACGGGTATCGCTACGGAGTGGGTTCACTCGACCACTATATCCGCACGGCAGTGAGTCCGCATTTTGCCTATCGTGATGATAAAGGAAACCGCTTTGGTTTCAATATGCTTTACTTCAACATTTTCAGGGACGGAAATCCCTACAATGACACTACAGGAGGCTCACCCAATGTTTCTTCCAACAACATGAGCTTCGACCCGCAGTATCAAAAGGATTGGAATAAACAATTTGTGCTTACGGTGGGAACTCCGGTTACTGTTGGATTTTCGCGCAGCAACCTCTATGAAGGAAAACAGAAAACTTTCGCAGGCGCAGGCTATGCGCAGTTGGAATACAAGATTCAAAGGCTGTCATTGGTTGGCGGTATGCGCTATGAATTTTCTTCGGTTGACACGGTGTTTGAAACTTCGATTCCCGTTGTGCGCACCGGATTGAATTATCGCGCAGGGAAAGCCACACATCTGCGCTTTTCGTGGGGGCAGGCATATCGCCTTCCGAGCGTGGGCGAGCGGTTTATTGCCGCGCCATTTACAGGAACTATCTATATCATACCCAATCCTGAGTTGCTGGTAGAAAAAGGCTGGAGCATGGAAATGGGCTTCAAGCAAGGACTCGCCATCAAGAAATGGCGGGGCTATTTTGACTTCTCCTTATTCTGGATGGAATTTGAAGAGCAGGTGGAATATCGCTTTGGCTTATGGAAGAATGAGTGGCCCAGCGGTGAAAAGATTTTTCCTGAGTTAGGCCGCTTGGTGGCAGGGGCAAAGCCCTTTAACGTGGAGATTGCGCGCATCTTCGGCTTTGAGGCTTCAATTGTAGGTGACGGAAAAATCGGTCCTATAAATATCACCACGCAAGCGGGCTACACCTATATCTACCCTGGAAATCTGGAAGCAGATTCCACGCAGAAAAACGTAGGCACGTTTTTGAAGAATGCGTTTAAATATTATGCCACGCGTCTGGAGGGAGAAGACGCGCTGAAGGTGTTGCAATTCCGACAACGGCATTTACTGCGCGGTGATATTGAACTGGAGTATAAGAAATTTTCGATGGGCTATTCGCTCTATTACAACAGTTTCTTCGAGCGCATCCCTGATGAATTTCGGCTGATAATCAGCTTTGTTGACAGCAGTTTTTTTAGCGATAAGCCAGCAACGCTTGATAAGTATATTGTGCGCCATACGCAGGGCGATTTATGGATGGATATACGCTTTGCCTATCAGGTGAAAGAAAATGTGCGCATCAGTTTCCTGATTAAAAATCTTACTAACTACGAATTTGCAAACCGCCCCGGTAAACTTGACCCGCCCCGCAATTATGCGGTGCAGATTCGCTACCGTTTTTAATAAAAAAGACTGCCCAACGGACAGCCTTTTTTTAACTTATCACAAACAGAAATTAATGCGCAGCAAGGTATTCGGCAACGCCTTCGTGCGTAGCTTTCATACCTTCTTTGCCTTCATCCCAGTTAGCGGGGCAAACTTCCCCTTTCTCTTCATTGAATTGCAATGCCTTCACCATGCGGAGCGCTTCGTCAACATTTCTGCCCAGCGAAAGATCGTTCACGAGTTCGTGACGAATGTTTCCATTTTTGTCAATAAGGAATAATCCGCGAAATGCAACCGGATTGCCGTTGAAGACTGCATTACCTTCATCATCATAATCATAATCACCGGCAAGCACGCCATAATTCATGGAGATAGTCTTTGTGAAGTCAGCTACGAGCGGGTAAGTAACTCCTTCAATGCCGCCCTTGTCTTTTGGCGTTTGCAGCCATGCCCAATGCGACTGGTGTGAGTCAACCGAACAGCCAACTATTTTCACATTGAGCTTTTCAAATTCTTTCAGCTTATCCTGAAAAGCTAAGATTTCTGTGGGGCACACGAAGGTGAAGTCCATCGGGTAAAAGAAAAATACCACGTAATTTTTCCCCTTGTATTGCTCCAGCGAGAAATTCTGAACGAAATCGCTGCCGTTCACTACGGCAGTTGCCTTAAATGCAGGCGCTTTTTTTCCTACTAATGACATGTTTATTTTGGTTTTTGGTTTAAAAATATGCTTGACAACAAGCGACCTGATGATTTGGTTTCAAAAACACCAAGCGGGGTAAAATTAGTCAAATAATCACCTTCAAATTGAGGCGGAAAAAACGCTGCCAGAGTGTTTCATCAACCCTTAATTGCCTTGTCTCCGTGATTTTACGTAACCATGCGCTGCTTTTTCCGTAAGCATGGTCTGCATGGCAAATTTTTCTACAAGAATTCAGGTGAACAGGCCCGTTGAGCATACGTTCCGGTTGTTCTTAGATGAAAGCGTGATGGCGCATTGGATTTCGGGTTTCAAGGGCATCGAGATTATCAGCGGTGAGCCGCGCGAAACGGATAGTCTTTATAGAATGGTAGTGCGCTATCATAAAGAAGATATTCAGGTTTACCAGAAAATAATCTCGGTAAAAGAGAATAAAAGTCTGCACATTGAAATGGAACATCCTGAGTTTATCACGCACTCTGAAATTATATTTATTCCAACGGGCTACGTTACGCTCGTGGAATGCAAAGTGAAAATAAAAGGGAAAACGCTGCGCATCAAATTAGGGATGTCACTCGTGAAAGCCGTTCTTGAAAACCGCAACCAGTGGGATTATCAAATGTTTAAGCGCATCGCGGAAGATATTGATGCGATGGCAAAACAAGAGCCTAAGCGGAAAATTTCAAGACGCAGTTAAGCGAAGCGTCAGCAACTCACGTCTCTAATTTCTTTTTCAATTCCTGCAATTTCAATAATGCTTCAACCGGAGTAAGCGTGTTGATGTCAACGCCTTGTAATAATTCTTTCACTTCGCGGAATTGCGCGTCATCCATTTGGAAAATGTTGAGTTGATAGCCGGGGGCGGGTAATTGTTTCACCGTGTCCCTGATATCAGAGGCGATACTTTTTTGCTCCAACTCTTTCAGGATTTCATTTGCGCGGTCAACGAGCGCTTTGGGCATGCCCGCCATTTTTGCAACATGAATCCCGAAGCTGTGCTTGCTGCCACCTTCCACAAGTTTGCGCAGGAAGATTACTTTGTTACCCGTGTCTTTAATTGCGATGGTGAAATTCTTGATGCGCGGAAATTTATTGGCAAGCTCATTCAACTCATGATAATGCGTGGCGAATAATGTCTTGGGATGCGCGACTTGATTGTTATGCAGATATTCCGCTAATGACCAGGCAATAGAGATGCCGTCATACGTGCTTGTGCCGCGCCCGATTTCATCAAGCAGAATCAGGCTTCGCTCGGAAATATTATTCACGATGCTTGCTGTTTCATTCATTTCAACCATGAAGGTTGATTCACCGGAAGAGATATTATCCGATGCGCCTACACGGGTAAAAATCTTATCTAAGATGCCGATGCTTGCGGATGTCGCAGGCACAAAACTGCCGATTTGCGCCATCAGCGCGATGAGCGCGGTTTGACGCAGCAAGGCAGATTTACCCGCCATGTTTGGTCCGGTGAGGATGATGATTTGCTGCGTATCATTATCCAGCAATAAATCATTCGGAACAAACTGCTCACCCGGTGGCAGTTGCCGCTCAATGACAGGATGCCTGCCTTCTTTGTATTCTAAGGAAAGCCCCTCATGAATCACAGGCTTGCGATAGTTATATTTTAAAGCCGCTTCCGCAAATGAAAGCAAACAGTCAATGCGGGCTGCCTGATGCGCGTTGATTTGCACGGGCTTGATATAATCCTGAATGAAGAGTACAAGCTCATTAAAAAGTTGCTCTTCAAGTATTAGAATTTTTTCTTCCGCTCCGATAATTTTCTCTTCGTATTCTTTCAACTCAGGCGTGATGTAGCGCTCGGCATTGGTGAGTGTTTGTTTCCGTGTCCAGTCGGGTGGCACTTTGTGTTTATGCGTATGCGTTACTTCGAGATAATAACCAAACACATTCGTGAAGCCGATTTTCAAGGAAGAAATTCCGGTGCGTTCCGCTTCTCTTTTTTGAATGCCGAGAATGTAATCTTTTCCTGAGCGTACAAGATTGCGCAAGTCATCCAATTCAGGACAAACGCCTTTGGCAATCGCATTTCCTTTTTGAATCTGGGCAGGCGCTTCGGCAACAAGGTCTTTTTCAATTCGCTGACGCAGCAATTCGCAGGGATTGATTTGGTCGGCAATTTTTTTCAGTTGCAGGCAGTCGCTGGCGGAAGATTTTTCCTTCATTGGAATCAAACTGTCAAGCGAGCGTTTCAACTGCGCCACTTCGCGCGGGTTGATTTTTCCCAGTGGCACTTTTGAAATCAGGCGTTCCAAATCACCTGTATGACGAATGGAATTTTTTAATTCTTCCCGCAATTCCGGATGCTTAATAAAATGCTCAACAACGGTATGCCGTTCTTCAATTAATGTCTTTTCGCGCAGCGGTAGCACAATCCATTTTTTGAGCAGTCGCGCGCCCATTGGCGAAAGGGTGAGGTCGAGCACATCGGCAAGCGACTTTCCACCGGCAGGGGAGGAGAGCAGTTCGAGATTTCGCGCGGTGAATTTATCTATCCATACATGCCTGTCTTGATACAGCCTGTTAATAGTGGAGATATGCTGAATGTTGGAATGTTCCGTTTCCGCGAGGTAATGAATGATTGCCCCGGCTGCGATGATTCCCTGCTGCAAATCGTCAATGCCAAAACCTTTCAGCGATTGTGTTTCAAAATGACGCGTGAGTTTTTCCTGCGCGTAATCAAAAGCATACACCCATTCGTCAAGCGCGTAAGTATAAAATTGCTCGCCATATTCGCGCTTGAAATCTTTCTGATGGCTTTTTGAAAACAAAACTTCTGACGGGTTGAAGCTTTGCAAAATGTTATCTATATACTCTTTGCTTCCCTGCGTGGTGACAAACTCGCCTGTGGAAACATCCATGAAGGCGGCTCCAACCAGGTCTTTATCAAAATGCACAGAGGCGAGATAGTTGTTGCGCTTCACATCAAGAATCTGGTCGTTGTGGGTTACTCCGGGTGTGATAAGTTCGGTAACGCCACGCTTCACAATGGTTTTCGTAAGCTTCGGGTCTTCCAATTGGTCGCAGATTGCAACGCGATAACCTGCCTTCACCAATTTTGGTAAATACGTATCGAGCGCATGATGCGGAAATCCCGCCAGTTCAATAGACGATGCCGCGCCATTGGAACGCTTTGTGAGTACGATGCCCAATATTCCAGAAGTTTTAATCGCATCCTGCCCGAAGGTTTCATAAAAATCGCCCACGCGAAAGAGCAAAATCGCATCAGGATATTTCGCCTTAATGCGCCTGTGCTGCTGCATCAGCGGAGTGTCTTTTGTCGAGGCAGTTTCTTTTGCTTCCTTGGTTTCCATACGGACAGGCAGTGCGTTTCGGCAGATTTGTTGAACAGCTAAAAATAGAAATTTTGCCTGCGTTTTAGAGGAAAAGATTCTAACAGAAGGGTAGTAGCAGCGGCAGTTGACACAAGAGTCCTGCTGCAAACTCATTTAACAAAAATTATTATTCAAAGAGGTCTTCCGCACTCTCTGCCCCGCCACATTTTCATTACTTTTGCAAACCTGTTTTTTAAATACGATATCAACCAATAATTGAGCGGGCAGTTAGTCATCATACCAACCTTTAACGAAAAGGAAAATATTGAGCGGATTATCGCAAAGGTATTTTCGCTGCCGCTGGCGTTTGACATTCTCATCGTGGATGATGGCTCGCCCGATGGCACTGCCGACATCGTGAAGCGATTGGCAGCGCAGCATCCCGGCAGGTTATTCATTGAAGAAAGAAAAGGGAAGCAGGGGTTGGGTACTGCCTACATTCACGGCTTTAAGTGGGCGCTGCAACGCGAGTATCAATACATCTTTGAGATGGATGCAGACTTTTCGCACAACCCCGATGACCTTGTGCGCCTGCATGAGGCTTGCGCAACGGGTGGCGCGGATTTATCGGTCGGCTCGCGCTATGTGAAAGGCGGCAAAGTGGTGAACTGGCCCGCGAGCCGCGTGTTGCTTTCTTATTTCGCATCGGTATATGTGCGCATTATCACCTGGCTGCCCTGCAAAGACACGACTGCCGGCTTTGTATGTTATCGCAGGAATGTGCTGGAAAAAATCGAGTTCAATAAAATCCGCTTCGTGGGTTATGCCTTCCAGATTGAAATGAAATTCACCGCATGGAAAATGGGCTTCAAAATAAAAGAAGTACCCATCACTTTTGTTGACCGCACTGCGGGCGTTTCAAAAATGAGCCGCGACATTATGCGCGAGGCAATCGTGGGTGTGCTGCAATTGCAGTGGGAAAGTTTTTTCAGGAAGTATTAGGGTTTCAAGTTCACCTATCTTCAAACGAGGTTCTGTGCGTAGTGTTACAGAAATGAGATAAGTATGCGCCACCTACGTATAACTTCGGTGCATCTCATGAGGCTACTACCAATTGCCTGCATCTGCCATCCGGTGCCAAAGGGCGCTGAATGCAGAGCGAAATTCATCCCATGTCATCTCGGGTTCGCGCACGGCTGTTTTCCAGCCATTGTTTTCGGGATAGAGAAGAAAGTTGAAAACGATGGCGCACTCGGGGTCAGTTTCCCTGAAATCACCGCGCCCCCATTTCACATTGTAAAACTTGAGCGTGTCGCTGCTTTGCTCAGCAAAATATTTATCCTGGCTGAACCACAAGAGCACCTCTGTACTGCGCTTATCGGGGTGATTTTCAACAAGAGCCTTGTTGCGCGCATAGCTCACCCACTTCACCTCGCTACGCTTTTGCAGAATGGAATATTCGCCCAGCCAAACGCTGTCGCTGGTAGTGGCGATGCCGCACCATAAAAAATTATTGAGCAGGGTGGGGGAGGTATAAAGCGCATCCGTATGGATATGCTGTCGCGCAAGCTCGTGTGAAAAATGCTGCTGCACAGTATGCTTGTTGAACAGTGTGAAGCCCATATAGAGCAGCGCGAAGCCGATGCCCATCCATGCGGTTTTGATGCGCACTGGATTTTCTTTGCGCATCAGCAGGCAGGCAATCACAAACGCCATGAAGGGCAGCGTGAAAAACACATCCACTACTGCGATGTTGTTGAATCCAATTAATGTACGGCTGAAGGGCAGCAGATATTGCGTGCCGTAGGTGGTGCAGCAGTCGAGCAGCCCGTGCGTGAGAAGTCCCATTACCCAAAGCAGATACCATGAGCGGTAAGGAATTTGCTTTTTGTATAGGATATGGGTTAGCCATGCCAGCGGGAAGGCAATCAGCACATGCACCAGCAGCGCATGGCTATAGCTGCGGTGAATCTGTAGCTTCAGTATTTCATCATCGGTGAGGAAGTTGAGGAAGACATCAAGGTCGGGCAGCGTACCGGAAATGGCACCGATGAGAGCCGCCTTATTGCCGAGTTTTTTGCCGAGCGTGACTTCACCTACGGCAGCGCCTAAAACAATTTGTGTAAGAGAATCCACGTTCGAGAAATTTTTACAAAGAAGGAGATTTTTAGTGATAGTGCGCGTTTAATCTGTGCGGTATGTCATAATAAAGTCAACATCTCCTTCGCATGTAATAATCTTCCCGCTTCGCATCGTTGAGTGTGCGTTATTTTCTTTCACCAATCAAAATACCATGGCTGAACTCAACAGCGAAGCGTCTGCGGTTTCAAGGAAACAGCGGTCGAAAAGAATGTCCACGAAAATTGATTTCACCCCAATGGTGGATTTAGGGTTCCTGCTCATCACGTTTTTTATGCTTGCCACTTCATGGAGCAAACCTTACGTGCTTGACATTGCCCAACCGGTTGACGGATCGCCCACTCCCCTTTCGGACTCATTGGCGATGAGCATACTCTTGTCAGGACAAAACAAGGTGTATTATTACTTTGGATTTGCCGAATCGGGCATACACGCTACCGACTTTTCGCCAAAGGGCTTGCGCAAATTGTTGCTTGAAAAAAATGCATCGCAGATTGAAAAAATAAACAGAATGGAAGCGCTCCATGCATCCGGCAAAATCAAGGAAGCTGAATTTGACAAAAGGGTGAGCGAGGTGAAGAAAGACCGGAATTCGCTGATGGTAATTATCAAGTCGGATGAACATGCAAAGTACAGCAACCTCGTTGACCTGATTGATGAATTGTATAGCACTAATGTGAGCAGGTATGCAATGCAGGATATTACGCGGGAAGAACTGGATTATATCGCGACTCAAAACTAACTCACTCTTTTTCCTGAAAATAGGGAGTATTCTTTGTGTTTTCAAAAACGGGAGTGCCGAGGTAAACCACCTCTCCCTTATTTTTTTGGCTGCTCCAGATTTCAATGCCTTCCCATTGCTCACCACATTTGTTGGTGATTTTAGCTCCGTCAAGAATTAGTTTGCCTTTGGGCTTCACAATGATTTTAGCTCCCTTAGGCAATGAAACTTCACACTGAATGGTTAGTTCTGCGCCATTGGCGATGAGGAGGTCGCCTTCTAAATCTTTTGAACTGTTCCAGATAATTTTTTGCGCCCAGTTAATCGTGATGGTTGCTTCCGGTTTGTAACTACACCAAACAGGCTCAAGCAATTTGCGCTGGCTCGCTTTTTCTTTTGAAAAATTGTAATGAATTTTTGCAAGCTGACAGGGAGTGAGTGCGCATTGACAATTATTATAATCCATCATGTTGTTTGAATAAATGCCGGTTTCCTTGCAGGGCGTAGAGTTATGGTCCCAGCAGCCGGGATTTTGCGGAGTATCATCGCAGCCGTCATTGGCATTCCAGGTATGCGCAAGTCCAAGCGTATGCCCGATTTCATGTTGCAGCAAATTCGTGGTGTAATAAGGTCCGTTGATAAGGAGCGTGCCGTCTGCTTGGCGCACCGTATCAAAGGCATGTTGATGTAAGCCTATCACGCGCAGCCAGTTGCTCAATCCGGCTCCATCTGTTGATGATTTGTAAGTGGAAGACTTGATGCTGTCGGGGTGATGTTCAAACATGAAAATATTAAGTGCGCTTCCGTCAAGCGTTTTATATTTCTCAAATGCGCCTTGAGCAAGCGCATTTTTTTTCGGGCTTTTTTTATCAAAAAATGCAAACGTATTGTCGTAATGAAAATAGATGCCGTCATCGTCAGGCACAGCAGGGTTTGGTGTAAGCACGTATTGATAACGCATTGGCAGCGCGGGCGTATTGTTGCCTTCAGGAAGACTCATTTTCCGGTTGTCGCGTAAACGCTGATTCGCATCTGCAAGCAATCCTTTCACAAACTCAACGCCTGTTGATTCATCAAAATTGATTGTGCCTGCTGAGTCTCTCATAATGTGAAAATTCACCCGCACATAGCGCATAGGAGTGTGCGATGGATTGGCGAGGTCAGGCGCGTAATTATTAAAATCTCCGCAAGCGGATGAAAGTTTAAGGTTTTGCCCCATTGGCGCGTCTTGCAAATAAGAAGTATGGATGCGATTGGAACATGCAGATAGAAAGAACACTGCTAAGAGCATTGTCTGGAGCTTGCCAATAGGAAGACGCGGCATCGCATCGGCTTGAATAAATTGTATTTTTGTCACCGTTTAAAAACATAAAATTAGAACTATGCCGGCAAGAATATTTCTGCTTTTCGCAGTAGCCGTTTTGGCGGGATGTGCATCCTCACAAGAAAAAGCGATGGATGCGATAAAGGAGCAGGA
Organism: Chitinophagales bacterium; assembly: GCA_034440455.1. Taxonomy (GTDB): domain Bacteria; phylum Bacteroidota; class Bacteroidia; order Chitinophagales; family CAIOSU01; genus JAWXCB01. The sequence goes on along the minus strand of JAWXCB010000019.1, from coordinate 24,507 downwards.
AGCTACGCTCTATACCAGCGATACAAAGAATTTCAAGTTTGACCCCGCACAAGCCCGCGCAACTATCACTGCTTACGAAACCTTTGCGCAGCAATATCCCCAAAGCAAGGATGCGCCTGAAATGCTTTTAAAATCAGCAGACCTGCACCGCTCTTTAAAAGAATATGATGCCGCGCTCAATTTGTATCAAAAAATTGCAACTGATTTTCCTGCTTTTGACAAACTCGCGCAAACATTATTTCTTCAGGCTTTTGTTTATGAAAATGAATTGTATCGTTTAGAGAAAGCAAAAGCGTTGTATGAGGAGTTCTTGCAGAAATATCCCGACCATGACCTTGCTGATGATGTGCAATTCTCGTTGCAAAATCTTGGAAAGACTCCGGAAGAAATCATCAAGGGATTTGAACAGCAGGAAGCCGCGCCAACCGATACGAGCGCTTCCTGATTAGGTTTCGAAAAATTCCGTCAGCAGTTTCAGCACTTCGTCTTCGTTTACATGTTGCGTGAGTTTGCCATTGCGCGAGTAGGAGATTTGCCCGTTTTCTTCCGACACAACCAGCGCCATTGCATCGCTATGTTCGGTGATGCCCACAGTGGCGCGATGGCGCAAGCCAAGCCGTGAAGGCAAATCAGGATTATCCGAAACAGGCAACACGCAACCCGCAGCAATAATTTTATGGTCGGCTATAATCACAGCCCCATCGTGCATGGGACTGTTTTTATCAAAAATGCTTTCAAGCAGTTTTCCCGTAATGTTGCCTTCAATGCTTACGCCCGTGTTCGCATAAAACTGTAGGCGCGAAGTAACCGAAAGCACGATGATTGCCCCCGTTTTTTTTTCTGTAAAATTTGCAAGCGCGGCAGTAATCTCTCTGGCGTGTTGCTCGAAAAGAGGCGTTCTTTTTTCGCGCGACATGAAATTGCGAAACCATTTATTGAATACATTCAACTGGCTGCCTCTGCCTCCGAGAAACAACAAGAATTTTCTTACTTCTGGCTGAAACACGATGAGTAGCGCAAGCACGCCAACATCAATGAATTTTCCGATGATGCCTTGCAGCAAATCCATTTCGAGGATGCGCACCAAAAACCAAATAAAATACACCAGCAACATACCGATGAAGATGTTGAACGCGAGGCTTCCCTTCAGCAGTTTATAGACGTAGTAAATAAGGATCGCCACAAGAAGGGCGTCCAGGAGGTCGAGGAAGTCGAGGTCGAGAAATCCTATTTTAAAAAGGAAAAACATAATCAGCGAAAATTACTAACCACTTTTGACTAACAGCGCATTACTATTCAACAGGCTTTGCGTTCATAAAAAAATGGAGAAGTTGAATCACCTCTTTTGCTTCGCGCACATCATGCACACGCAAAATATCTGCGCCATTCAGTAATGCAATGCTGTGCAGCGCAGTAGTGCCATTCAGCGCTTTTTCAGGATTTACTTTCAGCGCTTTGCAAATCATTGACTTGCGCGAAATGCCAACCAGCAAGGGCATTCCGAAGATTTTAAAGTCGTTCAGGTTTTTCAAAAGTGTGTAATTGTGTTCCACTGTTTTTCCGAAACCAAAGCCCGGGTCAAGGATAATATCCTTTACTTCCAGCTCTTTCAAGCGATTTATCTTTTGAATAAAAAACTCCGTGACCTCGCGCGTTACATTTTCATACTGTGGATGTTGCTGCATCGTGGCGGGCGTTCCCTGCATGTGCATTAAAATGTAGGGCACATTCAGCTTTGCAACTGTTTCAAGCATGTGCGCATAAAATGCTCCGGCAGAAATATCATTAATGAGAGACGCGCCTTCCTGTACTGCTGCCTCAGCGACTTTCGCGCGAGAGGTATCCACAGAAAGCAACGCATCAGGAAAGGTTTTTGAAAGACTTTTTATTGCCGGAAGCACGCGCTTTAATTCTTCATCTTCGCTTACTTCATCCGCTCCCGGTCGGGTTGACATTCCGCCCACATCCAGCATTGTTGCGCCTTCCGAAAGCATTTTCTCCGCCTGCTTCAGCAACTCCGTTTCGCTTGCATATTTCCCGCCATCATAAAATGAATCGGGCGCAACATTGAGGATGCCCATGATTTTCGGAGAAGATAAATCAAGCAGCCTGCCGCCACAGTTGAGCGTTTGCTTTTTGGCGTATAGTGTATTTTTAATTTCCATCGGCATTGTTCACGCAATGGCGCAAAGTACGCAAAGAAGATTTGTTTTCAGAACTCCTGATTTAGCTTTGCGGTCTTTGCGCCTTTGCGTGAAATTGGTTTCCCCACAAAACCTGTGAGGAACTTTGCATGGCGGATGTCGGGAAGAATTTCGATTTTCGCTCTACTCGTGATTTAGTTTCTTTTAACAGTTTAACTCGGCAACTCAATTTAATTTGCAGCGTGGCAAGTAAAACACAACAACAATACGACAAGGGCATCGCTGCTTGCAGAGAAATCTTTCAGCGCAAAACGCATGACTATGGCACATCATGGCGCGTGTTGCGCCCTAAGTCGCTCACCGACCAGATTTTCATAAAAGCGAAGCGCATCAAAACGATTGAAGAAAAAGGTGCGCAGCAAGTGAGCGATGGCATCGGGGATGAATTTATGGGCATCATTAATTATGGCATCATCGCGTTGATTCAATTGGAGTTGGGCGAAGGTGAAAATCTTTCAGAAGAAAAAGCGCTGCAACTTTATGACAAGCATATAAGCGAAACGCAAAAGCTGATGCTTGCCAAGAATCACGATTATGGCGAGGCGTGGCGCGAGATGCGGTCATCTTCATTCACCGATTTAATTCTGATGAAACTGATGCGCCTCAAGCAAATAGAAGACAACAACGGCAAAACGCTGATTTCCGAAGGTCCCGATTCAAACTATAAAGACATCATCAACTATTCTGTTTTTGCATTAATTCAATTATCTGAAAACTAAAATCAAACAAGCATGACACTTACGCTTACCCAGGTATTTCTCTACATCGCAGTTGTTACACTGGCGATTACCGCAATTCGTTATTTTCTAAACAAGCCGTTGAGCCTTCCTGTTGCCTACGTGCAAAATTTTGTGGGCGCGTTTTTCATCTTCTCCGGCTTTGTGAAAGCCATTGACCCGCTTGGCACTTCTTACAAAATCAATGAATACTTCACAGAATTTGGGATGCAGTTTTTGGAGCCTTACACGCTCGCCTTTTCCGTAATCACCATTGTGCTTGAAATCGTGATTGGCGTAACGCTGCTGCTCGGCTACCTGCGCGACATTACAGTGGGCTTGCTTCTGCTGTTGATTATCTTCTTCACGTTCCTCACGGGCTACACCACAATTACCGGACACGTAACGGATTGCGGCTGCTTCGGTGATTTCCTGAAAATTGAACCCAAGTATTCATTCTACAAAGACATTTTCCTTTCCGTGTTAATTCTGTTCTTAGTTGTTCGCAGGAAAAATATTGAGCCGCTATTCAGCAATGCTATCGCTATGCCTGTTACTGCGCTTGCCACTATCGGCTTCGCGGTGTTTTGTTACCGCAACTTCGCATGGAATGAACCCATCTTTGATTTCCGCCCTTACAAAGTAGGTAAGAATATTCCAGCGCAGATGAAGGCGATAAAACCAAAAGTGGTGGAATATGTGTGGGAATACAAAAACAAGCAAACGAGCGAGTTGAAGAAATTTTCCGACAAAGAATTTGCGCAGGTAAGCAAAGAAGCGGGGTTTAAAGACACGTGGGCATACTCCAACCGCGAGGATATTGTAATTGACCCCGGAATTCCCGCGCCTATCAGCAACTTTGCCATCTTCAATGAGAATGGCGAGGAAATTACCGACCATATTCTCTATGAAGAAACAGGCTATCAGTTTTTGGTGATAGCGTATGATTTGGATAAAACACATCCCGAAGCGTTTGCCGCGTTGAATACCCTTTCCGAAGCAAGTGAAAAAGCAGGCATTCCGTTTTTTGCCGTCAGTGCGGCTGGTCCTGACCAACGCGAAACCTTCCGCCATGAACAGCAAACGCCTTATCCGTTTTATGAAGCTGACGGCACTTTTCTGAAAACCATTGTGCGCTCAAACCCGGGATTGCTTTTAATTAAAGAAGGAAACGTAATCGGCAAGTGGCATCACAAGCATTTCCCTACTTTTGAGGAGTTAAAGAAAGATTACTTGAAATAGTTTAACAGTTTTCTGTTTCGAGATTGTAAACTGAAAACAGCAAACCGTAAACCATGCTTTCCTACTCTATCAAACGCCTCACATACGGACTGCTTGTTTTGGCAGGTGTTGTGTTCATTATCTTTTTCCTGTTCAATGTGTTGCCGGTAAATTCAGCGCGACTCACGCTTGGACAACGCGCTGACGTTTCATCCGTTGAAGCGATTGAAAAAGAGTTGGGGTTAAATCTGCCCTTGCACCAACGGTTATTTAAGTATGTCGGAGAACTTTCGCCTGTGTGGGTGCATGAAACGAGCGATGAAGCGAAGGAGCGTTTTAATTATACTGTCTTGTTTCCCGTTTCATCCTCTTCTGCGCTTACGCTGAAAATGCCTTACCTCGGTCGCTCGTATCAAACGCGCAGGCTCGTGTCTGAAATTCTTGGTGAAAAAATTCCACCCACCATCATCCTCGCTCTCACTGCAATGCTTATCGCAACATTCCTCGGCATCATCATGGGCATTGTGGCGGCTATCAATCACAACGGCTTTTGGGACAATGCGCTCACCAGTCTTTCGGTACTCGGCATTTCGCAACCCTCGTATTTTGCGGGCATTATCCTCGCGCTGGTCTTCGGTTATCTGCTGCATGATTACACGGGGCTGAATCACGTAGGCTCGCTTTTCGAGCTGAATGATTTTGGCGATGAAGTGATTGTGTGGAAAAATCTTTTGCTTCCGGCTATTGCGCTTGGTATTCGTCCGGTTGCGATTATCATGCAACTCACGCGCAGTTCAATGCTTGATGTGCTTTCGCAGGATTATATCCGCACCGCGCGCGCCAAAGGATTAAGCAACAACATCGTGCTGCTGAAACACGCGCTGCGCAACGCGCTCAATCCAGTTGTTACTTCTATTTCCGGCTGGCTTGCGGCTTTGCTTGCGGGCGCATATTTTGTCGAAATCATTTTTGACTTCAAAGGCTTGGGCTACGAAACGGTGAAAGCTCTGCTCAATTTCGATTTTCCTGTGGTGATGGGTTCGGTGCTGTTCACCGCCACCACGTTTGTGGTTATCAATATGTTCACCGATGTGGCGTATGGCTTTCTCGACCCGCGCATTTCGGTGAAGTCATCAAATTAGAAGCTATCTCAAAAAAACAGATAATAGGTATCAGTGTATCACAAAATACCTTTTCCTAAATATGCCCGCAGCCTGGGCGAAATTCTTCGCTGAATCAGCGCGTTTTTCAATCGCCACGAATCGCCATTTTCCGCTTCCTTAACAATTGTAATTTCTTTTCCTTCTTTCACACCCACCACTTTGCCATCTTCAAATAAAATGCGGTTGGTATAAATAGCGGGTGTTCTTTTTTCGGTAGTGAGAATGCCAGTAAGGTTGAGCGGGTCGGCTGCGCTGATGCTGATGAGTGTTCCTTTTTTTTCTTCTCTGCGTACACGCCTTAATAAATTCACCGCTTCGGGTAATGCGTATTGCTCGCCATACACACCCTGCACAAATCTTCCACCGCGCACTTCGCCCCGCGCTTCCATCATGCGCAATACGCGCACGAGTTCCCACCAAGCGGGCGCAAGGCTTTCACGGTCGGCAAGCCTGCGAAACACCACGCCATATCTTCTCAACAAAATACGCGCAACAGCTTCAAGCCTCTTTCTTTTTTGCAGTGCATCTTCACTCGTTTCTTCTTCATGCTGAATAAGCGACCAGCGACCGGCATGTTCCATGCTGAACGCGACTTTTGATTTATGTCGGTCGCGGGTATATTTTGCGGGCACCAGCAACGCGCGCAAGCCGGTGTAGCTATCGGCAGTAACAAATCCTTTTGCAACCAACTCGCTGATGGAATCTTCCACCTGCGATTCAAGCATCTTCGCCTTGTTCACAATGTCGTGGTAGAATGAAGCTCCATTCTTTTTCAGAAACGAAACAACATGCGTGGCATTTGCCGAAAGTTCAGGCTGCTTGCCGTTTGCGGGAGGGTTGCTGTTTTTAATAATGGAAACATTTGCGCGTTGTATCAGCGTGATGGGTGAAGTTTTCACAGGGTTGCCTCCTTTCGTATTGTCGCTGTTGATTTGGCGGAAACGTCCCCAAAGAATTTTTCCTGAAAGGCAAAGCCCGTCAAGCCATTGATGGTCATAATCCTTCACACGCGCGGGAAGTATATCGCTTTCCCACGATGCCGCTTGTGCTTCATAGCCTTCGAGTTGTTCAATCACCTTTTCCAATGCGTGAATACCGTCCTGCTGATTCGCTGCATCAAGATGATTCCATGAAAAAAGAAACCGCATGAAGTCAACCGTTGAAACAGGTTCAATCTCTTTGCGCAACTTGCCGAGTGTGTTGCGGTGGATACGCGCAAGCAACCTGCGTTCACACCATTCCGTTGCATTGATATCAGGCGTGAAATTTCCGCGAAAAACAAAACCTTCGTTTTCCAGTGAGATAAGTGCAAAGTCAATTCTGCTCACGGGCAAGTTCATGGAAGTCGCAATCTGCACAGCCTGCACAGGACCCAATGCTTCCAATCTTCCACGCACCAATTCTTTTAAGGCTTCATCAGGAAGAGGCAGCGAGGAGGAAAGTTTTTCTGGCAGCTTGAGTACAGGCGTTGTTTTCGCATCAGGAAATAAACTTTTGATTTGCGGAATGCGCTCCGTGGCAACCCAGATGTGATGCGTTCCTAAATCAACCAATGTTGCGCGTTGTTGCGCGATGAGTTCGTGAAAGAAATTTTCCCAATGCTCTTTTTTGCCTTCTTCTTCAGTGATAAATCCGAAGAGCACGAGCGCATCATGCAATTCATCATGCGTTGCTGCTTGTGGCCATGCTTCTGCCTGCACAGTGCGGATTGCTTCAATGTCGAGCTTGCCTAAATCTTTTGCCGCTGCGGGGTCCATCCATCTGCGGTTTTGCACGGCATTCGTTCTGCGCTCTTCGAGGGGTGCATCATCAAGAAAAGCGAAGGGACGCGCATTTAAAATATCCGCTGCAAATGCGGAAGGCTCGCGTAAATCTTTTGCGAGCAGTTTAATGTCGCCCGCTTTGATTTTCGTGAGCAGCTTTTCCAACTCTTCTATATCCATCGCTTCATACAGACAATCATGCACCGTTTGATTCACAAGCGGATGGTCAGGTATTTCACGCTCGCCTGTGATATTTTCCAAACAGGCAAGCTGATCAGGAAACACGAGCGCAACCAAATCTTCTGAGAGCGAGCGCTGGATTTGCGGGGGTACTTTTTTCCCACCGCGCCTTCTCGGAATTGCAAGCGCACGTGAAGCATTCCACCGCCAGCGCACGCCAAACATAGGCGCATCAAGCAATGCCTGCGTTAAAGTGTTGCGTACAGTTTTCGCTGAGAGATAATCAAACACTTCTTCCAAAGGAAAACTGTGTGTCGCGCCCAATGAAAGAATAATCGCGTTTTCCGTTGCGGCTGCCTGCAATTCAAAGTTGAATTTCCTGCAAAATTTCTTGCGTAATGCAAGTCCCCATGCGCGATTCAATCTGCTTCCGTATGTTGAATGAATCACTAAGTGCATATCGCCCGCTTCATCAAAGAAGCGCTCAAGGATGAGCGTGTCTTGCGTGGGCATTTCGGTTAATGCCGCTTTGCCTGTTGCGAGATAGGTAGTTAATTGGTCGGCTGCTGCTTCGGGTAATTGTAATTCATTAATGAGATAAGCAAGCGCGTCTTTTTTCCAGAACTCATTTGTATCTGCTTTCTCATCAGTAGTTTCTTCAAGTGGTTTCAAATCACTTAAATCACCAAGCCGCAAGGAAATTTCATGTTTCAATCTTGAAACAGATTCCGAGAGTTCTGCTGTTCGCCCGGGCGCTTCGCCCAGCCAAAAAGGAATTGTAGGCGCTTGCCCCTGCGCATCTTCTACACGCACTTTGCCGGTTTCAATTTTCACGATACGCCACGAACTATTTCCCAATTGAAAAATATCGCCTTCCATACTTTCAATGGCGAAATCTTCATTGAGCGTGCCGATGGGAATATTTTCAGGTTCAAGCACTACATCATAATCAAAGTTGTCGGGAATGGCACCGCCTGAAAGCAATGCCGTGAGGCGTGCGCCTTTTCTTCCAATCACGCGCTCATTCACCATATCATAATGCAGGTAAGCGGACCTGCGTCCGTTGCGCGTGGTAAATCCTTCCGACAGCATTTTCACCACTTCATCAAATTCCTTGCGCGACAAATCGCGATAGGGATAAGCGCGCGTAACCATTTTGAACAACTCGTCTGTTGTATAATCTTTACAAGAAACTTCTGCCACAATTTGCTGCGCAAGAATGTCGAGCGGTTTTTCGGGCATAATGATTTTATCCAACTCTCCTCGCTTCACGGAATCAAGTAATGCTGTGCATTCCAGCAAATCATCAATGCTTAAAGGAAATAATCTTCCTTTCGGAGTTCCTTTCACGCTGTGACCTGAGCGCCCGACACGTTGCAAAAAGGTAGAGATGGCGCGGGGCGAGCCGATTTGACACACCAAATCAACCGAGCCGATGTCAATACCAAGCTCAAGCGAAGCAGTTGCAACAAGGCAACGCAGCGAGCCTGATTTCAGGCGTTGTTCTGCATCAAAGCGATGGTCTTTTGACATGCTGCCATGATGCGCTGTAATCACTTCTTCGCCAAGACGTTCGGTGAGGTTATGCGCCATCCGCTCTGCAAGCCTGCGCGTATTCACGAAGATGAGAGTGGTTTTGTGTTCCTTGATAAGCGACTCGATTTTATCATACAGCTCCAGCCACACTTCATTCGACATTATCGCTGAGAGCGGTGAGCGAGGCATTTCAAGCGCGAGGTCAAGTTTACGCGAGTGACCGGTGTTGACGATGGAGCAATGGGGCGCGAGGGCTTCTCCCCTTTTAGGGGAGACACAGAGGGGTATGCTTGATTCAAGTGATTCACTTTTTTCTAAACTACCCCCTTGTGTTCTCTGCCTCAGGCGGAGGAAAGCCAAACGCTCGGAGATAACCTCACCCCGCCCCTCTCCCAAGGGAGAGGGAGTCTGAGAGGTATCGCTTATTCCTGTCAGGAAATCGGCAATCTGCTCAATCGGTTTCTGGGTGGCAGAAAGACCAATGCGCATAAGTTTCCTTCCGGCTAAAGCTTCTAATCGTTCAACGGAAAGTGAAAGATGCGAGCCGCGCTTATCATCCACCAATGCGTGAATTTCATCCACGATAAGCGTGTGGACGGATGAAAGCATTTTGCGCCCGTTCACGCTGGTGAGCAATAAATAAATTGATTCGGGCGTGGTGACGAGAATGTGCGGTGGATGTTTAATCATCGCGGTACGCTCTGCGGTTGGCGTATCACCCGTGCGCACCATCACGGAGATATTGGGTTCAGCAAATCCTTCCGCCTTTAATTCTTCCGTGATTCCTTTCAGCGGAAATTGCAGGTTGCGCTGAATATCATTGCTCAACGCTTTGAGCGGAGAAATATAAACGACCTGTGTTGTGTTTTCAAGCGTTCCCGCAATGCTTTTTTTGACCAAATCATCAATGGCGGCAAGAAATGCGGCAAGCGTTTTTCCCGAACCGGTGGGTGCGGCAATGAGCGTGTTGCGCTGCTTGCTGATTTCAGTCCATGCGCGGAGCTGCACTTCAGTTGGTGTTTGAAAAGTTTTTTCAAACCAAATGGAAACAGCAGGGTGAAAAAGTTGGCGAAGCATGTTTAAAGGGAAATGAAATTTAGGAAATTAGTTTGTGTGGCACGGGGGGGCGATGCCTCGCGTAATAACCGTACCTTTGCGCTATCCAATCTCAACTACATACAGGGTTCAATCAGGGTAGAGTTAAGTTTCGATTCTTTCCCTCCAACTGCAAAAATTATTTTTCTTTTTCCTACAATTGCCCTCTGTTAAGGCGTGTGTCTGCTTTGAGTTTCTATTTCCCGTTTATATCAATTCATCAACCATAAAAACTAAACAAAAGATGGCTATCGTTACAAATAATTACAACAGGCTCGCAAGAGAAATTGTGAAACAGAATATGGACGAGAGAAAACGGCTGCGCAAGCTGGAAAAAGATAAGGAAAAAGAACTGGCGCGTATAGAAGCCAAGAAGAATTCTGCGAAGTAAATAACACTGTTTTTCGTTCAGAATCAGAATAAATTCTGAAATAATCCTGAATTATGCGAATATTCTTCCTACCTTTAATCATTATTAATTTTTAAAAAGTAGAAATGAAAAAAGGTAAAGTGAAGTTTTTCAATGAATCAAAAGGATTCGGATTTATTTTAGACTCAGAAACCGGGAAGGATGTATTCGTACATTCATCGGGTTTGAAAGATCAGGTTCGCGAAGGTGACGAAGTGATGTTTGATGTGGAAGAAGGAAAGCGTGGACTGAATGCGGTGAATGTAAAGCTTGCATAATAATCCTCTGCTCCTTTTATAGAATCCGTCCCGCGCATAGCCGGACGGATTTTTTTTGCCTGATGTTTTGATTTAACTTCTACCCTTTTTTTCTGAAAAGGATTTCACTCATCTTCTATTGTACCAGATACCAATGCAGATTTAGAGAGTTCTTCTGCGGGGATGTTTTCTTCGCCAAGCAGAATTTTTTCAATGTCTTTTACAAGCATGTGCTTGGCATCTGAGCCGGTGTTATTCAGCACAATGATTGTGCAGGAGTCGGTAACATAACGGATAAGCGAGGTGCGGAAGCCATTCCATAAGCCGTGATGATAAACAGTTTTGCTGTCATCTTTTTCGATAATACGAAAGCCGAAACCATAAGGCACTTTGCGTTTGTTGCGCAACGTGGTCATGGTGAAAGCCTCCTCAAGCACTTCCTGTGAAATGAGTTTTCCTGAATAGAGCGCCTGATCCCACTTGTACAGGTCATTGGCGGTTGAATAAATTCCCTTGTCGCCCATGCAGCCATCATGGATGGTTTCATCAATCCTGCGATACCCCCTGCGCGTGGGCTGAAAGCCGGACACTTTATCCTGATTTTTTCGATTAATCGTTTGGCTATAAGCAAATGTATTTTTCATGCCCAGCGGCTGGAAAATATTTTCATCCAAAAAGTCAGCGAAATAATTGCCTGAAATTTTTTCAACTAAATAAGCCAGCACCACATATCCGGTGTTTGAATACGAATGATACCTGCCGGGAACAAAATTGAGCGGCATTTTATGTTCAATAAGCATGGCTACCACTTCGTGATTATAGGGAGAATGTTCTTTTTTCCATTTATGCTCTATCAGCCACATATAGTTTGAAATACCTGAAGTGTGCGAGAGCAAATGACGAATCGTCATTCCGGGATAAGGCCATTGCGGTATGTACTTTTTCACTTCATCATCAAACTCCAGTTTGCCTTGCTGATGAAGCAGCATAATTGCGGCAGCAGTAAACTGTTTGCTTACAGATGCTAATTGAAAATGAGATTGAGTGGTGAGCGGCTGCTTTTCAGTAAAATCGGAGAAGCCCATCGCTCTGTCGCACAGCACTTGACCTTTCCATGAAACGAGCACACTGCCATTGAAGCGATAATATTTTTCGTAACGATTGAGCAGACTTTGAAGGCGTTCTTCTTTGCTGCATTCAATCAGTTCGCCAATGTAATCCTTCTCCTGCTTCACTACAAAGGAAGGCTTCACAATAGCACTGCCCATCAACTCACCGCTGATGTGGCAGGTCATTGAGAGAAACACAAAAAAACCAAGGAAAAATAGGAACCGGAATCCCAGCCTCATTACTCTTTTTTTCTAAACTTCTTTACGAGCGTTAAATAAAAGTGTTACAATGATACCGTCTCCCGCCTCGCCCTGAAATCGTTTAAACCACATCGCTCGGTAAAAAATCTTCTTTAATAGCCAAATTGGTTTGTCCAAGATAGGAAAAGAGGTTGAAAATCAAAGCATTCCATTGAAATTCCGAGAAAATAAATCGGGACGCAAATATTGCTGAAAACCTTTTTTCGTTGATACGTATAAGGAAAGAAACACTGAATCTGCATGTTAGTGCCAGCAATGACATTGACCGACATTCGCAAGGAAATCGAAAAAGATTTTCCAATCCTGCATCGCAAGAGCGGATACGTGACACATAAGTTGTCGCGCATGTATGCGGACTCGCTGCGTGAAAAAACCGTTACTCGCTTTTTCGACTATCAATCGAAGTATAAAAACAAGTGGATTTACAAAGTTGAGCTCTCAAAGAAAAAATCTACCGTAACATTTCTCACTTATTACTATGGCAAAAAAGGGCTGACCGCCATTGAGCCGATGAGCGGAAACACGCTGCTTTATTTCACCGCGCATTTTTTCAACCGCTATAATGAACGCAGAAATCTTAAACTGACGATGCCTAATGATATCATGCAGGCATTTCTGGATGATAATATGAATTTCAATTTTCAACGACTTGAAGAATTTCGCCCGGGGGTTTTTAAAATTTTCGGAGTTACGCAATCGGGCGTGGTACTCGGCATTTATCATGTAAAGCTCAACTTCTATAAGCTAAATACTTTTATTACTTCGGATATGCTGAAGTCAGGGCAAGTGGAAATGGAGCAGCAGTTGAAAGACACACTCGACATTCTCCCAATGAAGTCGGATTGCGAGGATTAGAAATCAGCTGTATTTTTTCAGGACACCTTCCGAACACCTTGTTATTAATTCCGCTTGACGCGACTCTTGTTGCGGGTTTAATTTTTCACAAATATTTTTTATGCAGGAAGCCACTCCACTCAATAATGTTGCGGAATTTCATCGCACGTTTCGTCATCCCGTATTGCAAAAGCCGTTGATTCCTACGGAAGAAAGATGCCGCTTGCGTCTTTCTCTTTTAGAAGAAGAATTAAAAGAACTGGAAGAAGCTGTGAGTCAGGGAAACATTGTTGCTGTTGCAGATGCTCTTTGTGATTTGCAATACGTACTCTCAGGCGCGGTGCTTGAGTTTGGCTTGGGTGGAAAATTCAAAGAATTATTTGAAGAAGTGCAGCGCTCCAATATGAGCAAAGCCTGCAAATCAAAGCAGGAAGCTGAAGCTACTGTGAAGCACTTTGAAGTAATGCACAATACGGAATGTTATTACCGTGAAGAAAATGGTAAATACCTCGTGTATCGCTCATCAGATAATAAGACAATGAAGTCCATTAATTACTCGCCTGCTAATTTGGAAAAAATATTATCAGGCACGGGCGCAGAAGTGCATGAAACTGCCCTTTATTTTGGCTGATAGCTTATCAAAGCCTGCTTTAAGATTTCTTCTTTTTTTAAGCTGACCGTTTTTGTTTTCATCTGCTGGTACATCAGCGTTTGGTCTATGTAATTATCCGCAGTGGGCAATGAATTAAATGGCAGCAGCGACTCGATTCGTTCCGCCCCGTTCTCCGTAAACTTTACAAACTGAATGTAGGTGTCGCCATAATCTAATTTGTACGTACCGTTTTTATAAGGCTTGCGCGGATAATTCGCCATCAGCATATCAGGAAAGCCAGGAATGGGATAGCTTTTTTCACCGCGCACAAACCGCTGCACTTTTCCAAGCGGAACATTCACGGTGCCGAAATGTGTCATCAAATGCGCCTTTGCATGTTCAAGCGCGTGTACAAAATCTTCTTTTGTTTTTTCAAGTCCGGTGATGAACGGCTCGTCATCTTTCCCTTTAAAAAGAGGTTCCATCGCCATAGCAATAACGGTAGCGCCAATGCTGCTGGTGTCGCCTGATTTGTCCCAGGCTTTGAGAATGGAAATCACATCGGCTATCTGCGGATATTCTTCTGGATTTAATTCAAACATGCCATTGATAGATTTGAGAAACTTGTTGTCTTTTGGCCACCTGTGATCAAATTTCAATTGCATAAAATCTTCAAATGTAAAAACAGCTTTCTCGTTCACCAATTCCATGAAGCGCGTGGAGCGGTTATTATCTCCCGGTCTGCCGTCAACATAAGCAGGAAGGCGAAAGCGATTATCATTTTCTGTTGAACAAGTTGCATTGAAAGGGGTGTTGTTTGTGTTAAAGAGATAGCCGCATTCAGGATTGAAATTATTGGGAAGGCTATCCACTGCAATGGCTTTTTCCCAAATGTATTTTGATTCGTTGCCGGGAATCAGCCCGCTCCAGTCATACTCGGCTTTGCGGTCGGGAATCAACCCATTACTCAGATAATAGATGTTGCCTTCTTTGTCAGCATACACGATGTTGAACATCCCCAAGCCCTGCATGTAAAGAGCATCTTTAAACTCCTGAAAGTTGCGGGCTTTGTCCATATAATAAAATTGCTGCGCTGCTTTGATGGTCATAAATGCCATGCCACGCACTGCAAAAAACTTCCCCCCTTTTGATTTTAGAACTGCCCCGTGATGCTCGCTCCAATACGTCATCTTCTTCACCGGTATCGTGATTTTCCCCAGTTTCACGTTCAGCCAAACAGGACGTTTTTCCAATTCATAATACTTTCCATCTAATTCATAGCGCAGATTTTTCTTTGGGTGCATCTTCAGCGCATACACATCCACTCCATCGAAATGATTGTAGGTGTGCGTCCAGCCGATGTCTTCATTGTTTCCCATAAAAATGGAAGTGCCGCCTTGAAAAATCGTGCCGGTGATATTTAATCCTTCCTCGCTTTGGATGTGCGCTTCATAAAACGACAGCGGACCTTCCACCATCATGTGCGGATTGATGCAGAGATAGGTGCTGCCATCGGCAGTCATATTCTTGTTCATCGCAAACGCATTGCTACCGGGAACAGGCATCTCACCTTTGTAAGGCGAAAAGAGCAGCGTATCTTCAGAATCGTTTTTCCCTTTTCGTTTTTCTTTCACAACCGGAACATCTTTCTCCGCGCTCTCTGAGTCAAACATTTTTTGCCAGCCAGCATCATAGTTTCCATTTACCACATCTCCCACTTTTCCCGCCACATTGGTAAGCGCGGAAAATGAAAGCACATAGGACTGCAGCACATCATAAGGGGTAATGGGAAATGCTTTCTTCACGCGCACACGTTCCGGATATTTTTTCGCAAACGCATTCACGCCCTGGCAATAACCTTCCAGATAGCGAATGAATTCAGGCGTAAGGTCTTTATCAAAACGCTCCTGCACAATTTCTTTCGCTCCAATGGAATGCACAAAAAAATCAACCGCTGCGCCTTCTTTACCTGTTTCGCGCCCCATCATGCCTTTGCCGCTCAACATCAGTTCCTGCATTGTTTCAAAGCCGTCTTCAGCATTTGCCCACGCTAATCCATAAGCAACTTCCGCATCGGTTTTTGCAAAGATGTGCGGCACGCCAAACGAATCGCGCGCTATCGTGATGTTATCAGGATTGATAGTGGTCGTGAAGGTATATTTCTCCTGCGCAATGCCGGTAGTGATTGAGCAAAGCAGAAGTAATATCAAAGATTGCAGTTTCATAATCAGCGCTTAAAAATGGGAATAAAATTCTCTTGTTAGGAATGCAATTTATAGAGCGCTAATCATTAAACACAGTTGCATTTATGCAGACAATGCGCATTAATTTATTACTACTCCACCGCCACCTTCATAACAGCCGCGCCTTTTTGAGTAGTCAATACGAGTAAATAAATCCCTGTGGGAATGTGGAGCAACTCAATTTTTTCAGGATGCGCCCCCTGTGATTTATCAGCAGCAGATTCATACACGGCTGCGCCCATGAAATTGAACAGACGAATGCTTACCTCGCTATCTGTTTGCAGTTCATAGCTGATTGTAAATTCGCCATTGTTCGGGTTAGGGAACACGTTGATATTCAGCAAAGGATTTACTTGCGCGATCCCGACTGAAATATCCACAGTTTGTGTTTGCGTATCTGTTTGTCCGCAAGCGTCAGTCACTGTGAGCGTGATGGTGTAATTCCCTGTCATAAGGTAAGTATGCGTTGGTTCTTCATCTGTTGCCGTTGAGCCATCACCAAAGTTCCAGTTGGAAGTCAGGTTGGTGCCGGTTGAACTGTTTATGATAGTCACCGTTTTTCCATCGCTTTGCACTGTTGCCGTGAAAGCGGCATCGGCTGCGAGACAAGTGATAACAGTTTGCACCAACGAGTCTGTTTCACCGCAGGCGTTTGTTACCAATAATTTCACATCATAATTTCCATGCGCAGGGAAAGAATGAGCTTCTATTGCATTTGTTCCGGTAGCCCCATCTCCGAAATCCCAGAGAATGGAAGCGGGATTTCCGGTTGATGTGCTTGTAAAATCAAAAGCAAGCCCGTTGGGTGTCGTTTGTGTTGCGGTGAAGTCAGCGTCAATGCCCACGCACACAGTAACAGATTGCGAGAATGTATCACTCTCAGAACATGCGTTTTCTACTATCAATGTCACATCATAACTTCCAGCAGAAGCAAAAGTGTGTGAAGGAGATACGGCAGTTGATGTGGAGGCATCGCCAAAATCCCAAGCGTAAGTCGCAGGCAAGCCCGTTCCGGTAAAGTTAAATGTCGCAGTAAGCCCTGACGGAGTAAAAGAAAAATCGCTTTGTAAATCACCGCAAACAACAACTTGCTGACATGTGGTAGCCTGCGAGCAGGAATTGCTCACGGTAAGACACGCATTGTAAGTCCCATCGGTGGTATATTGATGCGCGATGCTGCCGATATTGCTTGTTGCGCCATCGCCAAAATCCCATCCATAAGAATTGTTTACATTATTATCATCAGGCGTGAAGGTGACATCAAGCCCCGCTGTTGTAGATGCAAATGTTGCGGCAACGGCAGTATCATTTTGGTTCACAATAACAGGCGCACCCGTGCGCGCACTCACACATTGCGACACGATGATTTTCCAATCATAGAAAAAATAATAGTGCGCAGGGTTAGGCGCAGTGCTGCCTGTGATTGAAACCACACCCGGAATTTCATAGGGATAACTTGCGCCCGCTGTGTTGCGCAGCAAGCCGCCTGTAGTAGAGCCGTTAGCGTCTATACGATAACTGCCGGGCGCAATCACAAAACCAACGGGTATTGTCACCTTCGTTCCAATTGCATTCACTTGCGCGGAGGTGATTTGCAGCACGTTGGTGTTGCTGGCATCCGTGAGTTCTACATATACTGTTCCCGTATCATTCGCATAAACAGAAACTGAATCAAGCCTCATCGCGGCATGCACGGTAAACAATAATCCTTCTCCGCCCACTGAAACAAAATTTCCACTCGCCCCGATGGTGATATCTTCAGCGCCCACAGCATAACGCACATCAGAGGATGCTTCAGCATAAAATGTATCTGAAGCGGCAAGCGCGGGCGTGGCGAATAGTGCGCCTGCATGAACTTGATTTCCACCAGAGGGCGCATCATACCAATAGTAAGCAAGAGTGGGATTTACGTTTACAAGTAGAATTGCAGAAGCATTTTTACAAATTGTATCAGTGGTTGTAAGTAATGTTGGCGCGGCTATCGCGGGGCTGAGTTGCACCGTAGCAACAAGCGTATCATTTGCAGGCAATTCATCATTGGGCGCGGAAGTGAAAATGGTGAATACAAGACTGCCGCTTGCGGGAAGCGTGATGGAGCCAAGCAAAACCGTGTCGGATTGCGCGTTGCCAACTGAGCCGGAAATGCCGGTGAGCGTTCCAGTGAATGCGCCAGTAATATTCGCAGTAACGGGAATAGCGGAGATTGTGTCTGCGCCAAAATTTGTGATAACTGCAAATACGCTCGTCAAAGTAGAGCCGCAAACATCATTCTCCGGCTCCAGCAGTGAAACAACGGTGGCGTCAATTTGCGCGGGCGTATATTCAAACGCGCCCATATCAGGCGTAGTGAGGCTACGCGGGGTTTGATTGATGTCTTCCGTTACTCCGAGCGGAGTTGCTTTATCATTCACGGCAATATTCAATGGAGTAAGATTTCCGCTGGCGCTGTTACCAAAAGCGGGGTCTGCAAAAAGCGAATTTTGGTCATACGCGCTGCCGTTTGCCGTTTTCCAAGCGGCAAGCCCCGCAAAATTTGATGGTGAAAAATAACCTACATCATTGATGACGGTGTCAATATAAAAGAGATTGTAATCGGAATTGACATCCGAAGCAGATGCGAGATAAATGCAATGCTTTGAACCTGTGCCGCCTCTTTTTATTGAAACAACATTGTTTCTGAAATCAATATTTGCAGCGACAGTCGTTTGAAAAAATCCTCTTGTAACTCCGCCTGAAGAATTGACTTCATCAAGCGAAATGGAGTTATGATAATAATGCGCGCCATCAGACGAGCTATTGTAAAAGGCGTAAATCGTGCCGTTGTTATTGATGTTGTAAATGGCATTATTCACAACGCTATTTTCATTTCCAACCGTTGCGTCAGTGGACGAGAAATAAATCGGGTAAGCCGCCCCTGTAAGCGATGAAGCATTATCGTGCGTGTTATGAATCCTGTTGCTTATGATGCGCACATTTTGATTTCCCGACACCATATTCACTCCGTAGAATGTGCTTACGACAACCCTGTTTGCCCTGTTGATGTCATTGCCTGTGATGTCGGTGTTTTCCGTATTTCCCAGATAAAATCCGTAAGTATAAAAATCGCGAACAATGTTATTTACGAACTGATTTCCCTGCACAGGCGCGCCCTGTATGCCATTTACCCGAACCCCATAATAACCGCCAATGATTTCATTATTTGTCACGTGATTATAATTTCCCGTATTTCCTTCGGCTGATGCTGACGCATTTGAGCCGGAAAATAAAATCCCCGCTGAATTATCTGTGCCGGTGCCTGTCACTGCGCTTAAATTTATTGTACATCCGCTCACGCTGTTGCTGTCGGCTGCATTGATAAATTGAATTCCGTAGCCGTAAGTTGTTGCAGTTCCCCTGATGTTGAGGTTATTGATAGACAAATGTTTTGCTCCATTCATCCTGATGAGATATTTATCATCAATCGTGGGAGCAAAGGAAAGCGTTTCATCATTTCCTTCAATTGTTATCGTGTTTGTTGCGCTTGCGCCAAAAATCTGAGGAATGATGATTTGCTCATTATAAGGACTGCTCCCCTGCACTACTGTGAGCGTTACCGGTCCTGCTATGCCGCAGTTTGCAAGGCGGTCAACCGCTTCCGTGAAACTTACAAAGTTGGTTGCAGAGGAAGCGCTGTTTTTATCAATGGTAAAATTTCCGTTGAGCGCTGCACATAAAGACTGCGTAACTGTTGTGTCATTCAGTTGATTTTCATCCTGCGCGAGGTTTACGCTGTCAATAAAAGCATAAGCCTGCGCATAACCGCTCACGTTGTAAGGCGTTGTGAAACTAATATCCTGATTTGCTCCGCCTGCAATTGAAAGCGAGGAAAAACTTTCTTTCACAAACGCGCTGCCATCAGTGTAGGTAAGCGTGAGGTCAGTGATTGGCGCAGTTTGCGTGTTGCTGATATTTACAGTGATGATTTGCGCGCCTGCGCTGAGAGGCGTTACCGGGGCAACCCAAGTTATTGCGGCATCAAGCCCGGAGGGAGTGAATTCATAAGCGCCCGGGTCAGGAGAAACAGCGTTTCTTGGATTGAGATTGTAGTCAATAGTCACGCCCACTCCTGTTCCTTTGTTATTTATAATATAATTCTGAGGAGTGAAATCTGCGTTTGTCGCATCGGTATAAAACGGGTCAGCGCTCACGGAATTTTGGTCATACGCGCCCGTGTTTGCAGTTTGCCATTGCGCGAATGTGGTGAAATCTGTGGAGCCGAAACGTCCTACATGATTATCAACTCCCTGAAAGGCATCCATAAGCAATACATTCCTGTCGCTGATAACTGTAGATGCCGTAGTGCCGAGGTAAATGCAATATTTGCTTCCTGTTCCGCTTCTGCGCACTGTGACAATGTTATTTCTGAAATCTATGCCCGCAGCGGAAGTGGTTTGATAAAATCCGCGCGTATCATCGGTGGTGATTGCTGTGCTATCATCCAGCGAAATGGTGTTGTGATAATATTTCGCATGGTCTGAATTTGAATTATAAATTCCATAAATCTCGCCATTGCTATTGATGTTGTAAATCAGATTATTCACCACATAGTTTTCTTTTCCAAGCTGCGCGTCAGCCCCATTAAAGAAAATAGGGTAGGAGAGTCCTGTCGGACTTAAAGCGTTATCATGCGTGTTGTGAATGCTGTTTCTCTCTATCATCGTATTTTCCACTCCGGTGGTAAGGTAGATGCCGTAAAAAGAACCCACGTCTGTTTTGTTTGCGCGGGAGATATCATTGCCAACAATTTGCGCGCTGTCAGAATAGATAAGGTAAACTCCGTAAGAATAAAAATCGCGGATGGTGTTATTTAATATGTTGTTACCGCGGGCTTTTGTGGTTGAGTTTCCATTCAGCCTGATTCCGTATCCGCCACCAATTATCGTGCAGTTTGAAATGGTGGTATAGTTTGCATTGTTGCCGCTTGCGGTAATATCAGTTTGCGATGCGGAAGCGACAATGCCTGCAAAATCACCTGTTTGCACGCTTGTGACAGAGGAGAGATTGAAGGCGCAATTATTAAACGTGTTGTAGTTTGCGCCATTTTGCAAATGCGCTCCCCATCCATAAGAGAGGCTCACGCTCGTAATATTTAAATTATTAAACGTAACATACTGCGCTCCAGCAAGCCTGATAAGATGCCTGTTTACAGAAGTGGGTGAAAAGTTGAGCGTGTTATTATTTCCATTGAACGTAATCGTATTCACGCTGCTTGCGCCTGAGATGGCGGGAATTGTTATTTGCTCAAAATAAGGACCGCTGCCGGATGCCACATTAAATGTTACAGGTCCGAATATTCCACAGGAGGAAAGCGCTGCGACTGCAGCGGTAAAACTTGCAAAATTTGTTCCGCCCGTAACTTGTGTTTTGTCAATCGTATATGCGCCTGACAGAGATGGACAAAGCACCTGCTCCGTTGTGTCATTTGCTGAAATGGCATCCGAAGCGCCATTTACGGAGTTGATATAAGCGCGCACTGTTGCCTGAGCAGTCAGATTGTATAGCGTTGTAAAACTCAAATCAGCGCTTGCGCCCGGCAAGATATTAAGCGAAGAAAAAGATTCGGTAACCGGAGCAATGCCATCGGTGTAGGTAAGACTTACGTCAGTGATTGCGGAGAGTGAAGAAACGCTGTTTGTGATTTTTACAATAATGGTTTTGTTTCCTGCGGAAGTAGGCGAAACAGGCGCAACCCATGAAAGAGCGACATCAAGCGTTGGCGGGGTAAATTCATAAGCGCCCGGGTCGGGGGTTGTCGCGCTTCTTGAATTGCCTGCAATATCAGCGGCTACCCCAAGATTAGCGCCTACATCATTAATCGCTCCGTTTGTGGGCGTAAAATTATTCGATGTATTCACATATATCGGGTCGCCAAAAACGGAGTTGCCGTCATAGGCTCCGCTGTTTGCAGTTTGCCAGTCGGCAAGCGAATTATAATCAACAGAATAAAAACCAATATTATTCACCAGCGTGTCGGTGTAAAATGCGTTGTTGTTGCAAACTATGCTTGATGTTGTGGAGCCAAAATAAATGCAGTGCTTTGCTCCGCTGCCGCCTTGCCTTAATGTAATAATATTGTTTCTGAATTGAATATCGGTAGCTGTGGTAGTTTGATAAAAACCCCGCACGATGCCTGCCGTTGCCGCGACATTATCAATTGCAATCGTGTTATGATAATAGGATGCTCCGTTTGAGCTTGAATTATAAATGCCGTAAACCGTTCCGTTGCCGTTGAAATTATAAATCGCGTTGTTGACAAAGCGGTTCTCAAACCCGACAGCGGCATCGCAGCCCGAAGAAAAGATTCCATACGATGAGCCGGTGAGCGTAATGGCTGAACCATGCGTGTTATGTATCCTGTTTTTTTCAACCAATGCGCGTTGATTCCGCGCACCAAAATAAATTCCCTGAAAAACGCCAACGGATGCCAGGTTTGCTCGGCTCAGGTCATTACCGGTGATAATGGCTTTGTCGCAGTCAGCAAGATGAATGCCGGTGGAATAAAAATCACGAATGGTATTTCCTGAAAGAACATGATTTGAAGCAGGCGTTAGTTGTGCGCCAAGTAAGCGAATGCCCTGATAGCCTCCGATAATCGTATTGTTTTGCAAGGTGAGATGCTTTGCATTGTTTCCCGCTGTCGCTACCGATGTGTTTGAGGCTGTTGCCACGATTCCGGCAGAATTAGAAGTTCCCGTGTTGGTTACTGCCGATACATTCACCGTGCAATTTTTCAGCGTATTGCTGTCAGCCTGATTCAGCAGATACACGCCCCATCCATACGTTGCATCGGTGCTGACAATATTCAGATTATCCAGCGTGACATGTTTTGCGCCATCAAGTTTCACAACATGACGCGCGTCTGTGTTTGGCGCGGTAGTGAGCGTTTCTCCGTTTCCATTAATGGTAATTGTGTTCACCGCACTTGAGCCGATGATGCGAAAAAGATTCAATTGCAAGAAGTGGGGACCCGAACCCGCAGCCACATTAAACACCACGGCACCGCTTACTCCGCAGGAATTCAGCGCGTTTGTCGCTTCATTTAAATCAATAAAATCAGGCAACGCTCCGCCTATTGTATAGATGCCGCTTAATGCGGTGCAGAGAAGAACTGACGCAGTGTCGTTGCTATTATTTTGGTCGCTGCTGTTGTTGGGATTTGCTGTCCATACTTTTACATCAGAATTTCCGGGCATGAAATTATAGACGCCTATCGTAACCAATGCCGTTTGATTCGGTGCAAGGGAACCCGCCCAGTTATAGGTTGTTTGCGCGCTGTTATTTACGCTCCATTGCACATCTGCTGAAGTAAGCGTATCTGCTCCATAGTTTTCAATCGTTACAAATATATTTTGCAAGCCGGTTGATAAAGGAGCAGAAGGAGAGTCAATGCGAGCAACTCCTGCATCTGCGTTGTACTGCGTGTAGAATGTAAAATCATCAACCGCCATATCTCCCGCTCCGCCATTTCCGGTAACAGCGCGCAGCCTGATGATAATCGTGTCGCCAACATAAGAGTCAAGGTTTACAGATTTTTTCCCCCAGAAATTACTATTGGTTGAAAATGGCGCCATCACATCATCAACGTAGCTGGAGCCGTTATTTGATGACACGTCAACATGCAAGATGCCCATGTTGTTTCCAAACATGTGATACCAGAAATCAAGCGTAAAATTTGAAACGCCTGTTAAATTAACGGGAGGCGTAAGAAAAGCGGCAGTTGTGTTCGTGCAGGAGCCGGATGTTTCAGTGTAGAGATAATTTCCTGTAGTGTTGCCGGGGTTATGGTCGAAATCGGGACCTGTGTTGAGGGTTGAGGTGCTTCCTTTATGCACCGTCCAGTCCATGCCATCGTTGGTTACATTCACCCATCCGCCCGCTAACGGACATGCCACAGCGCAGGTGGGCGTGCAGGGCGTAAACGATTCAAAATTTTCGGTGTGCGGAAAGGCGCTGATAACCTGCGCGTGTAATGAGATACCTGTAACACTCACAAGCAGGAGGGCGGCAATCTTCAATGCTGATTTCATGGGGTAATTGGTTTGTAAAAACAATCTCCCAAAGATACAGAAAGGCACAGAAGCGTTTCACGAGAAAAAAAAGATTTTAATCCGGTTTTTATCCACTGGATTGAAATTGAGATTGTTCATTCCCGTTCTGAAAATCAATTGACATCTTCGGAAAATGTAATTCTGTTTTAAGAGAAAGCCTCTTTTGTTTGTGATGCAGTTTGGACTCCCCTCCCCAACTGGAGAGGGGGCGGGGGTGAGGCGGTGCAAAAGCGGGCGTTACGCTTTCTTTGAAGTTTAGTCAAAAGATATTTTCCGAAAAAGTCTAATAAGGGGCAGTTCTGAAAATTAATTTTTTAACCACAAAGCAGGCAAAGAATTTTTCACAAAGAAACACAAAGCAAATAATATCAAAGCTTTGTGAACTTCGTGTTTTCTCTTTGAGCGCTTTGTGGTTCGACTTTTTTGAATTTTTAGAGCCGTCCTTAATGACATGATACCCGCGCCAGAAGCGGAGATTGCTTCGCTGCGCTGGCAATGACGGAAATATGATCGGCATAAAAAAACAAAAGCCCCGCGAGATGAACGCGAGGCTTTTGTATATGAATAGAGAATTGGGGTTCTTATCCAATCATGAATGACACCGGGATGCTTGGTTCAGCATGACCGGCAGCATATACACCCACTACGCGAATCGCCCATTGTCCGGGAGTGGTTAATGTTACTTCGCAGCTTGCCTTCGCGCATACGGTTAAAATCTGCCACGCGCTGTTGGGTGCGATAGGTCCACTGGCGGCTTCCACCATAAAGGAATCGCACTTGCCTCTTTTCCAGCGCGCCTTAATAGTTCTCATGCCGGGTGTCATGGGCACATCCAGC
>JAWXCB010000018.1:0-61307 GCA_034440455.1 Chitinophagales bacterium | reverse complement strand
GCAGCAACTTGCAAATCACCATCGCAGACAACTCAACATTCCTGTAATTGCAATTGCGGGCAGCAATGGAAAAACTACTACAAAAGAATTGATTCGTGAAGTGTTGCAAACAACCTTCAACACATTTGCAACGCAGGGAAATCTGAATAATGAAATAGGCGTGCCGCTTTCTTTATTGAAACTTACAAGCGAAACAGAAGTTGCAGTTATTGAAATGGGCGCTAAACATCGCTACGACATCCAGTTTCTCTGCAACATTACCGAACCTACGCACGGCATCATCACCAACACTGGTAAAGACCATCTTGAAAGTTTTAAGACGCTGGAAAACACGCGAAAAACAAACGCGGAGCTATACGAATCATTAGAAAAAACCGGAGGAACCGCATTTATAAATATTGCAGACAATGACCTTTTGCAAGAAGCCGCAAGCGTTTCAAAAAAAATCACTTATGGCAAACTGGAAACTGCCGATTACTTTGGAAAAATTGAATCATTCTACCCGCTACTATCATTGAGCTATCAAACCGGAGCTTCTTCGCATCCAATTCATTCAAAACTCACCGGCAAATACAATTTTGAAAACATTATGGCTGCGGTTACTATCGGAAAGCAGTTCAATGTGCCGGATGAGAAAATCATCCACGCAATTGGAAGCTATCAACCCACGAACAATCGCTCGCAGCTTTTACAAACCGGCAGCAACACGTTTATTCTTGATGCTTACAATGCTAACCCTACGAGCATGAAAGAAGCGCTGGAAAACTTAGCTGGCATTCCCGCTGAAAAAAAAGTGGCGATTCTTGGCGATATGCTTGAACTCGGTGAGGCAAGTCATGAAGAACATTTTGCATTAGTGAAATTTTTACAAACACTCCACTTAGATAAAATCATTTTAATCGGGAAGGAATTCGGCAAAGTACATGATGCGGTTATGTGCGTTCATTTCACAACTACAGTAGATGCAAAAGAATGGTTTTCAAAACAGCATTTTGAAAACACTACTTTTTTGCTGAAAGGGTCACGGGGGATTTCTGTAGAGAAGATTCTTCCATGAACTTAGATTTTGCAATTGAAAAGAGGCGTATCTCTTTATTGCAAAACAATCTTGCTCTTCGCTACACTCTCTCCGCTCATCAAGCCCACGCTGCGTTTCACAAATTCGGTGAGCTTGCTTCCTTTGAGCATGTTTTGAGAAAGTAGTGCAAGGTCGCAGAGTTGGCTCACGAGTTCTTCTTTCTTCTGCTTCGATTCTTCGTTGATGATTTTATTCACCAACGGATGATTTGCATTCACCACGAGGTTGTATTCATCCGGCATAAAACTCATGTCGCCATAGCCGCCTGATGCCGCCATGTCGCGCATGCGTCTGGTGAATTCAGGGCGCGTAATGGTGACGGGCTGGTCATCTGGCGAAAGCGCTTTTGCTACCACTGAAATTTTCAGTTCATTAATCTGTGATTTAAAAAGCGCAATCAAATTTTCTTCTTCGCGCTTCGAGAGGACAGATTCTTTCTTCTCCTCATTTTCAATCAAATGGTCGGCAGTATCCGCATCCACGCGCTTGAAAGAAACTTTGTCAAGCTTTGATTCGAGATGACTGAAGAAATGGCTATCAATAATAGAATCTAACACCAGCACATCATAACCTTTGTCTTTGGCTGGCTGAATGAAATGATGCTGCGCTTCGGCATTGTTCGTGTAAAGCATCACCACGTTTTCATTCTTATCCGTTTGCTGTGTCTTGATTTTTTCCTTGTATTCTTCAATCGTGAAAAACTGTTTCTCGGTGTTATGCAGCAGACAAAAATCTTTCGCCTTCTCATAAAATTTTTCATCGCTCAGCATTCCGTATTTCACAAACACGCTGATGTGTTCCCACTTTTCTTCAAACTCTTTGCGGTTTTCTTTAAATAGCTCCGCAAGTTTTTCAGCGACTTTCTTGGTGATGTATGCGCTGATTTTTTTCACGTTCATGTCGCTTTGCAAATAGCTGCGCGACACATTCAGCGGAATATCAGGCGAATCAATCACGCCATGCAGGTGCATTAAAAATTCAGGCACGATGCCTTCAACAGAGTCTGTAACAAACACCTGGTTACTGTAGAGTTGAATTTTGTTTTTCTGAACCTCGTAACCGCCTTTCAATTTCGGGAAATACAAAATGCCCGTGAGGTTAAACGGATAATCAACATTCAGATGAATCCAAAACAGCGGAGCATCTGAAAACAAATAGAGTTCCTTGTAAAAATCCTGGTAGTTCTGTGGGGTGAGCTCAGAGGGTTTCTTTGTCCACGCGGGTTCGGTGTTGTTGATTTGCTGCCCGTCAAACTTGATTGCGATGGGCAGGAACTTGCAATATTTTTCAAGCAGCGACTGAATGCGCGATTTTTCTAAAAACTCTTTCGACTCTTCGTTGATGTAAAGAATCACATCGGTGCCGCGCGCCTCTTTTTCTGTTTCCTCCAATGTATATTCCGGGCTGCCATCGCACGACCATTTTGCGGCTTTAACTCCGGGCTTGTAAGATTTGGTTACCACCTCTACTTTGTCCGACACCATGAACGCTGAATAAAATCCCAAGCCGAATTTTCCGATAATGCCCGCGTTTTCGTTTTTAAATTTCTCGACAAACTCCTGCGCACTGGAAAAGGCAATCTGGTTGATGTATTTCTTCACTTCCTCATCCGTCATCCCAATGCCCTTGTCGCTGATGGTGAGTGTTTTTTCTTTTTCGTCAATTGAAATTTCAATCGCCACATCGCCCAATTCCTGATTGAACTCGCCAATCGAAGCAAGCCCTTTCAGCTTTTTAGTTGCATCCGTAGCATTCGCTACCAACTCGCGTAAAAAAATCTCATGGTCTGAATAGAGAAATTTTTTGATGATGGGAAAAATATTCTCGGTCTTGACATTGATTTGTCCGGTTTCCATAGCGATAAATTTTTAGGGATACAAAGTTACGAAACCGTGTTTGTCAAAGTACATGCCAGCAAGGGATAGCTGTCAAGTTGGCAAGCAGATAAAAGACAGAGTCAAATCTTCACCGCTTTCAAATAATGCGTCTGCATATCGTTCACTTTCAGCGTGATGAAGTAAATGCCTTTTGATAAACCGGAATCAGGCTGCCATGTTGCAAAATATTTTTGCGGTGCGAGAAATTGCTCATCAAGCGTTGCCTCCAGCGAACCACTCAAATTGAAAACGCAGATACTCACTTTTGACGGCTTGAAAACACCATAGTGAATTGTGAGTTTATCGCTGAACGGGTTTGGCGCTACTGAATAAATCATTCCATTGTTTAGGTGCGCATCCTGAATGCCTGTGATGCCTGCGCCATCCACGATAATGTCCCACGTGCCTTCGTATTTATTATCGCCATTGAGCGTAATCGGGATGATGCGCTCAGTGGCATCATAAGTTCCGCTGGTGAGCGATGCTGCCGCATCACCGGGAATGTCTGTATCGCCTTCAAAATAGAGCTGCGTAGTAATCATAGAAAAGCCGGGCGGTGTGATTTTGAAATGAATATGACGCGGACGATAGCTGCTGCCGTTGAGATATTTTCCGGGCAAGATGGTTTCAAAAAGATAAAAACCCTGCGCGTTGGAAGATGTGATGCCGCGCATGTTGAAGCCTTGCGTGTCATACGCCCCTGCATCATTCGCATGCCATGCGTCAATCACAGTATTTGGAATTTGCTGCGTGCAATCCAAGGTGCGCACCACACCGCTTAAAATGAGGCGTGTTCCGGTTTCATTTTCTGAGGCAAGCAGATTATTTACAATCTCTGGTGCGCCCGCAGTATAGAAGGGACCTTGTCCATAATAATCCAGCGTGGTTTTGTTGCAATCTTGTTGCGCTTGAGGTTTCCGCGCATTTGCGATACCCGGCAATGCGGTAGCAGTTATTGCGGCAAGGGTAGTGTTTCTTAAAAATTGTCTGCGTGATTTTGAAGCGTCCATAAATTGAAGTTTTTGATGAAACGAATTTACGCCAGCTTCATTCAATTGCAATAGGACAAATCTTTGAATTAATTGCACAAAAAGAAAGGGCGCTCTCTCAAGCGCCCTTCCCAACTAACAACCTGGTATGGTTACTGAATAATGATTTTCTTATTCACGGCTTTGTCATTTTGTGTGATTTGCAGAAAGTAGATTCCTCGCGGGTTATCTGAAATATCAATCTGCTTATTGTACCTGCCTGAAAATTTGCCGAGGTCTTCCTTATAGATTTCTTTGTTAGCGGCATCAAAAATGCGCACGACTGTTCTTCCCTTTTCGGGTAATTCAAAATTCACGTTGAAGTTGCCGTCATTTGGATTGGGCGAGAACTGAAGACCTTCAATTACTAATGTATTTGGCGCAACATCTTCAATCGTAATTGAAATGGTTGTTTCCTCGTCTCCTGTTTTTTCAAGGATATGTTCTTCATTTGAATCAATCATTTCAATTCTTTTTTTCAGGATTTGGATTTCCTTTTCCATTTCCTGCACTGCTTGTTCTAAACCTTCTTTATTCAACTTCTCATCAGGTTGATGCACGATGCGCTGCTTCATGCACTCCTGCATTTTCCCTTCATCGAAATGCAGACACATTTTTTCTGCGCCCGGCTTGCTTCCTAATTTTGCGGTTTCGCTTGTTATTTTTCCTTCACGTTCAAATTCTACTTTCACTTCATCGCCAACTTTTAGCGAACCAAGAACTTCTCGCAGCGCATCAAAATTTTCAATTGGTTTATCATTCAGCTTTTTAATTACATCCCCTTTTTGCAAACCGAGTTCTTGTGCAGAAGATTTTTCAATGACATCTTCAATCACAACTCCTTTCTTATCCGTTGATTCGTTTGGTACAATTCCAAGAAAGGGACGATCTTTGATTTGCTCAATTCTTTCTTCATCAAAGAATTTCATTGGTGGCAGATGACCCTTCCACTCCATTCCTCCGTCCGGCATAAAATGAAATTCACGCACTCTCTTTTTTTCTTTCAAAATAGCTTTCACAGTTTGCTCTTTCCCATCCCTCACTATTTGAAGAGCGATTTCATCCTGCGGTTTATAGGAACGGATGATTTCGCGGAATTGCTCTGCGTCTATAATAGAAGTTGTGTCAACTTTCAACAGCACATCACGTTCTTTCAGACCGGCTTGTTCAGCGGCTGATCCGGGAATCACTTCGGTGATGCTGACGCGCTTGTTTTCTCCAGCATTCTCTTCGTTAAATGTTTCTACAAACACCCCGAGAAAAGGTCGCACTTCATCGGCACCACCACCTCCGATGCACTCTACTTGAATTTGTATATTGTCTTCGTCCGCATCTTCTTTGATTTTGCGGATATTGATTTCCACTTCGCGCTCGCCATCAAGGTCATCTGCATTGAGATTGATGTTAAACTCTTTCAGCAATTCCTGAATGGCATCTTCCTCATCTGCGGAAAAAGTTTTTTCAATCGTTTTTGATTCCCCGTTGATGTTTTGTTTGATTTTCACTTTTACTTGTTTGTTGTCATCCGCTGCATTCTGTGCTGCAACGAAACTTGACGTTAACACGACCGAGAGTCCGAAAAACATTATGAAGAAGGCAGGGAGAAAATGTTGTTTTTTCATAGCGGGTAGTTTGAGGTGAAGAATTAGAACGAAACCGAAATTACAGACGCTTACGCAAGACGGCATTTAAAAAATGTGAATTTGTGTTAAGCCTTATGTGAATTTCGACAAACGCGCCATCTGCGCAGACGAAAAATAGAGCGTTACTTTGCTTATATCATTCACCAATGAAAAAAGAAAAGAAACCCGAACAATTTATCCGGCATCCGAGCTATCCCGGAGGCATCGAAGCGATGCGGGCATTCATCAAAATGAATTTACGCTATCCTGAAGAAGCGTTGAAGAACAATGTGGAAGGCACCGTTTCTGTTGCGTATGAAATTGACCACTTAGGCAATGTGATTGATGCTAAAATCAAAGGCGGTATCGGACACGGCTGTGATGAAGAGGCAATGCGATTAGCGCGGATGCTGAAATTCGGTGTTCCGAAACACAAAGGCTTGCGCGTAACTTTTCATAAAACAATCAATATTCACTTTCGCTTGCCCGCTATCCCAAAGCCAAGCAGCAACACGCAGTTGGTTTACAGTTATGTAGAAAAGAAAAAAGAAGGGAAGGCGAGCTACAACTATAATATCTCAGTAAATTGAGGATAATTTACCGTCACCGTTTTTAAATTTTTCCAAACCTTCCTGCAAGAATTGAATGTACTCCTCTTTATCAGGCGTATAACCAACGGGAGCTATAAGTGTTTCCTGATTGGTCGCATTCATCAGCACGTAGTAGGGCTGTGAGTTCGTGTTGAACGTGCAGGCTTGGTAAGCGCTCCATTTGTTGCCTACGGTTTTCACTTTTTTCTTTGTGCAAGTGGAAACAACTTGCTCCGATGCGGGCAACGGAGTTTTATCATCTACATAGAGCGAGATAAGCACGTAATCTTCTTTCAGATATTTCAGCACATCCGGTTCAATCCATACATTCTCTTCCATCTTGCGGCAGTTCACGCATGACCATCCGGTGAAATCAACCAACACGGGTTTTTTTACCAAGCGCGCATAAGCGATTCCTTCGTTCAGGTCTTTAAAGCAATTAATATCATGCGGACATTTGCTGCCGGTTTCTCTGATTGAATAAAAAGATGGTGGCGGAAATCCGCTCAATAATTTTAAAGGCGCACCATTCAATCCGGGAATGAGGTAAATCATAAACGCAAAAACGGGCAGTGCGAATCCGATGCGCACAGGAGAAAACCTTTTCACTTTACCATCATGCGGAAATTTGATAATGCCAAGAATATACAGTCCCATCAGCAACGAAATGATAATCCAGATGCCGATGAAAATTTCTCTTTTTAAAAATCCCCAGTGATATGCGAGGTCAACATTCGATAAAAATTTCAGCGCGAGCGCCAACTCAAGAAATCCCAAAACAACTTTTACAGAATTCAACCAGCCGCCCGATTTAGGAAGAGAGTTGAGCCAGCCGGGAAAAGCCGCGAACAATCCGAAAGGCAATGCAAGCGCAAGTGAGAATCCGAACATCCCCATTAATGGTCCAAGATTATTGCCGCGTATTGCAGCTTCTACCAACAATGTTCCAATGATAGGTCCCGTGCAGGAAAACGAAACAAGCGCAAGCGTAAATGCCATGAAGAAAATTCCAATCAATCCGCCTTTGTCGGATGCTTTATCCATTTTATTTACTAACGCGGTTGGCAATGTGATTTCAAAATATCCGAAGAAGGAAATTGCAAACACGATGAAAATCACAAAGAAAGAGAGGTTGAAAAAAGCGTTGCTTGCCATTGCATTCAACGCATCCGCTCCAAGCACTTTTGTAACAAGGAATCCAAGCAAAACATAAATCACAATGATTGACAAGCCATACGTAATTGCGTTGGCGATACCTTTCGCTTTCGTCTTGCTGCTCTTTGTAAAAAAACTTACCGTCATTGGAATCATCGGGAAAACGCAGGGCGTGATGAGCGCCAATAGCCCGCCAAGAAAACCGGCAATAAAAATTCCAATGAGCGACATGTCACTGCTGCTTCCATGCTGACTGCTTGGCGTAACTGCGCTGATAGCAGCATCGCCAAACGAGAAATCAACCATTTGCGGAGGCAGGCATTTTTCATCATCGCAAGTCATGTATTCGAGATAACCCTTGACAACTGCTGCGGGGTCAGTAGTTGTAATGATTTGCGAAAAGACCGCCTTGCTGCCAAACTTCTTTACATAGATGCTGTCGAAGAGCGGATCATTTTTTTCAATAACGTGTTCTCCTGTTTCTTCCACTTTGCCAACGAAAGTGAATGCAGCGTTTTCTTCAAATGTAAAGGAGGTAGGCACCGGGCGAATGTCTTCTTCCGTGCCTCCGATATGCTGTGAATATAAATACCAGCCCGGGTCTATTGCAGCTTCAAAAATCAGTTTGAATTGATTCTCTTCTATTTTTTCTTTTCTGAATGACCATTTAACAGGTTCTAAAATTCCGCCCGGAGTTGGCGCACGGTCATTCGCGGGAATTAATCCTTTGCCGTCACTTTTTTTTTCTTCGAATTTGAAAGTGAAATCCACCTGCGTGGGTGGCAGGCACTTTTCATCATCACACGTCATGAATTCGACATAGCCAATCAACTCCGCGCCATCTTTGGCTTTCACCTTTTGCGTGAAGCGCACATACTCCGTATATTTTTTCAGCATAATGCCGAAAATCTCGTCCATCCCTTCCTTTACATGCTCACCTTTCTCTTCCGCAATGCCGATGATTTCAACTTTCTTGTTTTTCTCAAATGTAAAACTGGTAGGCACCGGACCTTCATCGGAAATAAACTGCGAATAGATGTTCCAGCCCTTGTCGAGCGTTACATCAAAGTGCAGCAGGTATTCTTCGTTACCAAGACTTTCCTGCGAAAATTGCCATTTTGCAGGTTCGAGAATCTGCGCAAACGCGGGCAATGCCAGTAACAGCAGGCAGAGTACGGATAATTTCCTGAGCAAGTGCATAGCGTAAAAGTTTTTCATGTTCTTAAAAGTTTGTCGTGAAAACGACTTCCTCTCCTCCAAATTGCAAAATTCCGAGGATAGTTTCAATCTCTTATACGGAAAAGCGGATTTCTTCGATGAAAAGCAGAGTCTTTGTAGATTATGCTGCGCGTTTACGAATGCGCTGGGTTCGATGTTTTGCAACATCTTCATCCATTTGGCGCTTTTGTTTTGCTGTAAGTTTTGTGCCATCGCCAAAAAAAAGGTCAGCAACTACTGTCTTTTTTGATACTTTTTCAGGCTTCACAGTTTAAAATTTTTATAGCATAAAGATACGAGTTTGTGAGCGTTTTCACTGCTAATAAACATTTGTCCACCCGGCAATAATTCTGCTTCCAACTCTTTTTTATAATGGGCTATCAATTTGGTTTTTGGACGAAATGCCACCTCTCTATCATACCCTGATTCAAAAGAACGCTTACAGGCAAATGCAATCAGATTTTTTGGCGCATTTTTATACTGCTTTTTCTGCCCGAGATTATGCGAGGCTGTTTCTATGAGCGGAAGAAACAAGAAAGTTTTTCGGTCTTCTATCGAGATTAAACCTTGTATAACTGGATTGTTTTTGACGATAATCTTGTATGCTTTTCTGTCACCAGCCAATAACTCTTTCTGCCAATCAAAAAGCCACCCGTTATCCGAGGTGATTTCGGGCATATCAAACGATGTCAACTCATAAATCTCAGCATCAATTAATTTTCGGGTTTGGACTTCTACAAGACCTTCGCTTAATGTATCTACCGGAAAATGTTTGTGCGGCCTCATTTTTGAAGCCCTTAAAAGTTATGCCTCCTGCAAGGCATTCTCCATCAGCGATTTAAACAACATCAACCCATCTGTATTGTTCAGCGCAACTTCTGAAGCGCGCTCCGGGTGGGGCATCATGCCGAACACATTGCGCTTTTCGTTGCAGATGCCGGCAATATTTTCCAATGCCCCGTTAGGATTTGCGGCATCATCAATTACACCCTTCTCATTGCAATAGCGGAACAGCACTTGTTGGTTATCCTTCAGTTTTTTGAGTGTCTTTTCATCCGTGAAAAAACTTCCTTCGCCATGCGCAATCGGAATTTTCAATGGCTTGGTTAAGTCTAATTCTGCCGTGAGTTTCGTTTGATTTGTCTGCGGCAGGATGAACACGTTTTTGCAGATAAATTTTTGATTGCGGTTGCGCACCAATGCGCCCGGCAATAAGCCCGCTTCGCAGAGAATTTGAAATCCGTTGCAAATGCCCATCACCATTCCACCCTTGTTTGCAAACTCAATAACAGATTGCATAATGGGTGAAAAACGCGCGATTGCTCCCGAACGCAAATAGTCACCATAAGAAAAACCGCCCGGCAGCATGATGCAATCGCTTGTATCGAATCCATCAAGCGATTTATCCTTATGCCAAAGAATTTTCACTTCCGCCTGCACGACATCCTCGAGTACATGAATTAAATCTCTGTCGCAATTTGAACCGGGAAAAACGACTACTCCAAATTTCATTGTTCTGAATTTTTCACCACAAAGGCGCGGAGACGCTAAGAATAATTATCCTCGAGTCTTTGCGTCTTAGCGGTTTCTGGTTTTAATCATTTATGATAATACTGAAAAAACAACACCGCAATCAGCCACAATAAGTGCAGTGCGTTAGCTATCCGCACTTTTCTAAGCGTCAAAAACAGGTAGCTGATAAGGAGGCACAAAGGTACGCTTAATGCCACAAAATGATTGAGTGTAAGACCGTTTCCAAGCAAGGCGGAAAGCGGCAGCAGCATGATTGTCCAGCCCATCAGCGTTAAGAATTTGCGTGTGTGAATTGTACTTTTCAAAAAATTCAGCAGAAAGATGAAAGAGGCGGCAACCACTAAAACAGCGGTCAGAATTCCAACAACATACAAACCCAATCGCACATCAATGGCAACTCCCTGTGCCACTGGCGGAAATAAATGCTGTTGAAGAAATTCCTTCAGCCCGTCAGTGAGGAAAAACCAGGTTCCCGTTAAAAAATAAATGGAGAAAAAACCGAGCAACCCCGCCACCCATTCGCGCCAGTTGAATGAGCGCATCACCGCGAGCGAAACAAACACCAGCAGCAGCAGCAGCGCAAACGGCATGTAAAAAAGCGATGCGATGCCAATGAGAAAACTCATATCGTAGATGTCGCCTATCGCGTGATGCTGCTTATAGAGCTTCAGCGCCTTGCCGATTGCCAGAATCAGGAAAAGCGTGGCGAGCAAAACAGGAGTGAGGAAAAGAAATTCAGTAAACAAACTTGCGAGCAGCGCATAGATAATCGCGGGAACATACGTGCCGTTGGTAAACACTTTGGCGTTGTTTACAAGGTTATTCATCATAAGCGATTGCGCAAATACAAGCACAATGGAAAGCAGCGAAAGCACGTAATGATTATTGCCAAACAAAAAGCCGGTGAGTGAAAAAAATAAATTGGAAAAAGGTGCGTGAGTTGCGGCAACAGGAAACAACCCTGAAGAAAAAAATAACGCGCTGTTTAACAGCAGCACATAGAAAAACACAAAGACGATTACGGAAGGATTATTTACGTTGAAAAAGCGAATCACAGGCGTTTCAATAAGTGAACTTTACAAAACTCAGGTAACTGCGTTTGTAGCTTGGAATCACCACCTCATTGGACGAAATCTGCCTGCCCAACTTTGGCGTGAGCATCACATTTTTATCACCGGCATTCAGCATGTACTTCCGTTCAAATTCCCCCCGCCTGTTCACCGCATAATCCGACACGCTGGTTTTGTGATAGATTTCTTCGTTGTAAATGAAATGCAGTTTGTCCGCGCCTGTTCCCATCATGTAAGAGGAAAAGAAGCCATCATCATCTTCTGAAATCTGTTTCTTCTTTAGCACTTGGCTCCATTCGAGCGTGCCGTCAGGCTTCACCGAAATCAGCAGAATATCATTGTAATACGAAATGCTGATGGTGCGAAAACTGGGACCGATGGTAGGGGTGAACGAAGGCACTTGTATGCTTTCTTCCGTATCGAAGCGCGACTCGGCAACGATAATTGCGCCCCCGTCAAAACGCAACACAAGGTCATACACTTCAAACGAGTAGAATCCGCTCACGTTTTTTGACGTGTCTTTTCCGGTGATTTCAAAAATAATTTCAGAAGAAAATTTCACGTACTGATTTGCGGTTACGCGGTTGCTGTCAAGGTGATACACCGTGTAGAAATAGCCCTGCGCTTCTTCTCCGGTATCATCGGTGTATAACCCTGTGGCGATCAGTGTGCGATTCACATTGTCTGTTTCGAGATAGAGCTTTTTAAAAACAGGACGATGAAAGTTGAAGTCAATTTTGCGCACTGTATTCGTTGCGGCTTCCACCATCTGCACGGTAAAAGCGTCTGTCGTGGCGTTTTTTTTCTTTTGCTTGGTTTCATCTTCGAGCAGCACAAACACATTGCCCGTGTTGTCAGGAAACACTTTGCGCAACTTCAGCGCGCGCCCGTTTTCTTCCAGCGGAATATTTTTTTTCGTAAGCAGATTTAAATCGGCATCCGTCAGCGCCATGCGCAGATAATCAGGTTCATCGCCCGAAGTAAACACGGGATAGTAGCTTACAATTTTTGATTGGTTTTGTGAAGGTGCAACGCGCACTAATGATTCCACTTCAAACTTGTCAGTCCTGATGGTGTCGAGCGCAATCGCATCTGACTCGCCCTGAAATTTGCTGTTCCATTTTTCAGCATAAAGAACTGTTGGTCCTTTATCAGCCGACAAATAAAAGGCGAGCGTTTTTTCAGGATAGATCACCATTCTGCGCACATCGGTAACGGTGCGCTTGAATACAATCGTTTTCGACCAGCGCACATTCAGGCTGCCGCTGTATGCCTCAATCACATGCTCTTTGCCATATTTATATACCAACACGCCTTCTTTATTTTTTCCGAGAATTCTGAAATCGGGCGTTTTAGAAGAAAGTTTTTTGGGGATGGAATAGGAGATGGTTTGAGTGACAGCAGCAACAGGCAGGAGCAGCAGGCAGACAAAAAAAATGTTTACAGTTTTCAGTTTACAGTTTACAAACTGACGGCTGACGGCTGACGACTGAGAACTGAAAATTTTCACTCGCGCAAGTTAAAACTAATTACGATTTCCGGTTGCGCATTACGATTTTGCGCACGATGCTGCTTCCATTAGTCAACTCTATCCTCACAAAATATAATCCGCTTGCAAGATGGGTGATGCTGATTTCAGTTTGCGTTGTTTGCAGAATTAATCTACCGCTGATGTCAGTGAGAATGAGACGTGAGATATTAGATGTGAGACATGAGACATGAATGATTTCATCTGCAGGGTTTGGGAAAACGGCAACCCTATTGCTTTCCTTCTCAA
Organism: Chitinophagales bacterium; assembly: GCA_034440455.1. Lineage (GTDB taxonomy): Bacteria > Bacteroidota > Bacteroidia > Chitinophagales > CAIOSU01 > JAWXCB01. The sequence continues at coordinate 48,359 of JAWXCB010000018.1, read as the reverse complement.
GAAAAGTTGCACTTACGTCAGCGGTATCGCCAACTACCGTAATCATTTTACATACGCTGTCAACACCGCAGTAATTATTAACCACTAGGCAAACTTCAAATGTGCCGGGGTATGAAAAAATATGGTTGGGAGAAACTTCATTTGTAATTTCCCCGTTACCCAGATTCCATTGATAGGCAATGCCATCAGCACTCTGGTTCTCAAATTGCACAGAATCATTTTTTATCAAAAAATCAAAATCGGCAACCGGATAATTGCCTGCTGCTGAAATAGAAATAACTGCCGTGTCAGTACAGCCTATACTATTTAATACGGTTACTGTGTAATCCGCAGCATCATGAATTTGTATAGTTGACGTGCTTTCTCCATTATTCCATAAATAACTAATTCCACCTGCCGCAGTCAGAGAAAGCGTATCTCCGGTGCAGATTTCGTATATTCCGTCAATCAGAATACTTGCAACAGGAAGCGAATGTGCTTTTACAAAAACGGATGCCGAGTCAATACAATTTCCACTTGAAGTGAATACAGAATAAAGAGCGTCCGCTGTTATTGTTATAGAAATAGAATCTCCGGCTTGACCATCGCTCCAGATCGGGTTCATGCCTCCAACTGTTTTTAGTTCAAGGTATTGCCCCACACAACCTGCGAGCGTATCAGGTAATTGCACAAAACAACTGGTGTCAATCAGTGAAATTACCCCTCTTGTCATTCCCGTAATAATTGGTGGGTTGTAATCAAAATAAATTGCAGCGCGATTTTCAATCACCAAACCATGCGGTGATTGAGCCTGCGGTTGAATATCGAACTGAATAAACCCATGGCTGGCGGGTTCGTTTGTATGACTATCTGGAAGCAGAATGTTATAGAAAGTCCAAATGAGAATTCTTTCGTCCTTAAGAACAAGTGTTCCTGCATGACTTTGAGCAACTGGTTCGAATGTGGAAATATCAAGATGCTCCGATAGCGTATCTCTTACCTCAACGATAAAAGCAGTGTCTGTGCCTGTATTTTGAAAGTTGATAGTATAGCGCATGTTATGTTCCGGTCGCATTCCTGAATTCCAAGTTTCCGGTTCAAGAATTTTATTATTCGGGTCGAAAGAACCAGAGATGACTCGTGAAGTTGCGCTAATGTTGTTGATGAGGGTATTGTCAACAGGTCCAATTGAAGCGACTGCAAATAAAGTGTCATTTAAAAGAGCAATATTGGCAGGAAGTTGAAAATATATGCGTATATCTTTTATGCTCCCTGGAGTGAGAGCGGAATATGTCCATTTCAATTCATTACCAAGATGACTAATGAATGGCTGCGAAGCGTAAAGAAAAGTAAGAGCAGTATCATAAGCAAGTATGATTGTGTCGCTTAAAACGGTTGTTCCGATATTTTTATAGCTCAAATAATGAGATACCTGAAACCCCGGTCTTGCAGGTCCGATGATAAGATTGATGCTTGCATCGTCAATAGAAGTATCTGCCGTTAAACCAAAATCATAATCGGTAAAAGTGGCGCTGCATGTATCTATGATAGATATAGAGTAAGATGAGGGATTATTTGTGAGTGAAAAATTTAGCGGGGGATTCATTGAAACAGCATAGTTTCCTGTTCCCGTCTCGTATTCAAATTCCCCGTTGCTGTTGCTAAAAACGAGATTTGAATCAATCAAAATTTGTTGATAGCCCATCGGATAATCAGCAGAATCAAATATCCCATTGACATTCACATCTAAGTAAGTAGCTCCGCTTATCCTGTTGTATTGAGAAGAAAGCGAACAACAGGTATCGCCCGGGTTAATTACCTGTACTTTGGGTAGAACTGAACACGGGTTACCTGGGTATATCGCAAAGGGAATACCGATGCAGATATCACTCATTTTACCTGTTTGGTTAAATACCGTTCCATTTGTAAAGGAGTGAAGCTGAAAATTACCGTATATCTCAACTGAATATGTTTGTATCGAATCAAAGGTGACTCCTGTAAGTTCAATACAACTCAGGCTGGACGATTGCTGTGTAACTTGGTAGGTAATACCATCAGGAAGTCCGACTACGCTGTCAACGGATAGAGATGAGGTAATAAAGTTTGCCAAAGAAGAACCATAAACACTAAAAAATTCGTGATAATAATTACTACGCTGAATACACGGTAATTCACTTGGATTTACAATGAATATTGCATTGGATGTAGAAGGCAAAGGACACTGCCCAGAAAGTTGACCACAAGTCAATAACAATAATACAGCCAACAACACTCGTTTTAAAAGATACATGGATTGAACTTCAAAGGTATTTGTTAGTCCATTGAAGTTAATAATAAATCTAACTCAGAGATACAATCAGGAGGACAAAAAACTACGATTTCAGTCTCGGATCCATCGCATCGGTAAGCCCGTCACCGATGAGGTTGAAAACGGTAACGGTGATGAAAATTGCGAAACCGGGGAAAATCGCCAGCCACCACGCTTGCGATGATTGGCGAGCTGAAGAAAGCAACGCGCCCCACGTCACGGTGTCGCCACTGCCAAAACCCAGAAAAGAGAGTGATGATTCAATGAGAATAGCGGATGCAATACCAAATGCGATGGCAATCAGCACGGGCGAGAGCGCATTAGGAATAGCGTGTTTCAACAGTATTCTCGCTTTGGAAAATCCCAGCGATTGCGCAGCTTCAATATATTCTAATGAGCGCACCTTCAGCAACTCCGCGCGGATATAACGCGCGATGCCTGTCCACGAGGTAAGCCCGATAATCACCATGATGATGTAGATGTTCGGCTTCTTCACCGTTGCCAGCACCAACAGAATCAGAAAGAAAGTAGGAATACAAACTAAGATTTCCATGCTGCGCGAAATGGTCATGTCCATCGGGAAGCCTACGTGTTGTTTCAGGTAGGGAATTTTTTTGAGCGGAAGAGCAATCAGATTGGCAATGCCCATTACAGCAATAAAAATAAAAATGCTGATAAGCATCTGTAACAAAAATCCTGCAAACGATTCAGAGAGCGCATCGGATAAAATATAAGAGCGTGTTCCGTAAGCGTAAAAAATAGCGATGAAGAAAAACAGAATATTCAACCACATTCTGCCGCGCGACATACGGAAATTTTCATCGCCAAAAAATCCGGCAAGCGAGCCGAATAATATTCCGAGTATGGTCGCAATAAACATGGAAACAATTCCAACGGTAAATGCAATGCGCGTTCCGTGAATCATACCTGATAAAACATCGCGCCCCAGTTCATCTGTTCCAAACCAGTGTTTCCATTTTGCTGACGGCACATTCTGCTCTGCAAACGGACTGACCGACTGTGTGTTATTGTCATCCTGATTTAACGGTAAATAAGGAACAGGGGGCCAGATGGCGAAATCATAATTCAGTTTTTTCCATTTCACATTCAGCAATTCCTGCGGAAACTTGCCCATGCCGAAATCAACGCCTATTTGCTTAAATACAGGGAAATAAATGTTCCCCTCATACTTGCACACAATCGGTTTTTCATTCGCCAAAAACGGGGCAAGCAATGCCACCAATCCCAACATACATGCGATGTAAAAAGAAAACAGCGCAACTTTTTTCTTGCGAAACTGCCGCTTCACGCCCACCCAGTAGCTCTGGTTGCTATCCGTTTTTACTGCGCTCATTTTTTTGAATAAGAAATGCGCGGGTCAACCACCGCATAGAGAATGTCCGATATTAAATATCCCACCAGGGTCAGGATTGTAGAAAACATTGTTACCGTAAGCACAACCGGATAATCTCTTCTCAAGACAGAATGAAATCCTAATCCGCCCATTCCAGGAATGGTGAAAATATATTCCAGCACTACCGAGCCGCCAATCATTGCAGGAAACACAGACGAGAAAATCGTGATAACCGGCAGTAATGAATTTCTGAACGCATGCTTCCATACTACTGCGCTCTCGTTCAGCCCTTTTGAACGCGCAGTGCGGATGTAATCCTGACGCAACACGCCCAACATGCCGCCACGCATTTGCCGTGACAGGTAGGCAAACGAGCCATACGTCCAGCAAATAAGCGGCATCGTAAGATGCGCAGCCTGCATACTCAGTCTTGTGAAAAACGGGTCGTCAGCATCAACATCTGCAACGCCTGTTGGTGGAAACCAATCAAGAAAATCGCCACCGCCTAAGAAAATAATCATCATCGTTCCAATCCAGAAACTGGGCATGGAATACAACACAAAAAGTCCTGTCGAAAGTGTCTGGTCTATAGTGGTGCCTTTTTTTACTGCGGTAAAAACGCCAAGCGGAATAGAAATCAAATAGGTAATCAGGATGGCGATTAAACTGATAGTCATGGTGTAGCCGATGCTTTCCCACACCAGTGTACTTACCGGACGTTTCGCAAAATAAGAAGTGCCAAAATCACCGCGAACAAATCCTTTTGAAAGCATTTTATCATCGCTTGCCGAAAACCAGGGCGCATCGCCAAGCAGCCAGCGATGATATTGATTTTTTGTTCCGTTGAGATGCACAGCGGGAATATAATTTTTCCACGTTGTGGGCGACTGCCGCACCGTTTCATATGCGTCAACCGTAGCATTCAGCGCGGGCGATGCCGCAGCCAGTTGTGAATTTTTGCCGACTTGTTGCTCCATTTCTGCAAATGAAGAACGAATCACTTTATCGTTTGGACTTAGATAAAGATTATTCACCGCATTGCGCAGGGTGATTAATGCTGATGTTGTCGAACTGTCTTTCGGAATATCAAGAATCGTCAGTTCTAATTTTTTAGCGCTGTGATAATAGGCTTCAATTTCTTTCCAGTTGCCATAATCGTTGGTGAGTCGGTCGAGTGTTTTGCGATGGTCAATTTTTGAAATCTTATGCAACGAGTCAGCCGAAGCAAGATTTGAAAAAGAAAAATAAAACAGCGGAAGGTCAAGTCCGAGCCGTTTGCGCAACATGTTGTAAGCTTTGTCACCGGCAAGTTTATCTGACGCTTGTCCGCCATCACCGCCCACCGCGCGATTCAGCATCAGTTCGGCAGGGTCACCGGGCGCGCTCGACATTAAGATGAATGTAAGCAGCGAAATAGCAAAAATGGTAGGAACGAAAAAAAGAACCCGTTTTAAAACGTATGTCAGCATTGCTTGCTATCTCTGTTCCGATTGAGAAAAAATTACTCAGCCAGTTTGAATGTTTCCTCAAAAAATCCGGGACGCAGCGGGGAAGTTTCATAAGGCTGGAAACGCTTGCTGATTGCGATTCTTTCCTGTGGCGCAGAAAGGTGAATGTACGGCACTTCTTCGTGAATAATCGCTTGCAATTTTTTGTAGTGCGCTGCTCTTTTGTCTTTGTCCAACTCAGTGCGCAACGCTTCAATCACCGCATCGCTTTCAGCATTTCCAAAATAACAGTAGTTGCTGCCGCCATTGATACTTTCGGTATGGAAAATTTGCTTGGGGTCGCTTTCGCCCACGCTGCTAATCCATGCGCCATAATACATTTCAAAATTGTGGTTCTTCTGATTTTGAATATAAATACTCCACTCTTGTGGTACTACATCTACATTGATTCCCGCTTCACGCGCAGATTCTTTGAAAATTAAAGCAGCATCGCGTCTTGCATCGTTGCCGCTGTTGTATGTGAAAGTGATATTGAACTCGGTCAACTGTCCATCAATCATTTTGTCAATCGTGCCGTTGCCGTTGCTATCTTTCCATCCTGCATCGGCAAGCAGTTGTTTTGCTTTCGCAACATCAAACGCATAAAACTTAATCGTGTCGTTATAAAATATTTTTTTGGAAGGATGCACAAAGCCTACCGTGCGCTGTCCTAATCCGTAGCCCACCACCTTAATGATTTTATCTACATCCACAAGGTGCGCCATTGCTTTTCTTACATTCTTGTCGGAAAATTTCGGATTGCGCATGTTAAGCCCCATATAGGTATATGCCATGCTGGGCGGAGTTGACAACTGATAGTGCTCTTTGATTTTTTCCGATTGTGTTACATCCGTAACCCAATCCTTTGCTTTGATACCGTACATCGCGTCAATCTTCAAACCTTTCAGCGCCACCAGAGCAGCGGTTTGGTCGTTGATGGTTTGATAAATCAATTCGTCAACATTGATGTCAAATGCTTTATTCTCGCCTTTGTATTTTTCACCCCACCAATCTTTTTTTCTTTTCAAAACCAATTTCACGCCCGGCTGCCAACTGTCAAATTCATACGCTCCGCTTCCTATCACAAATCCTTTTTCGCGCTGAAATTTGTCTGAGTTAAATTCATTAGCAAACTCTTTGACTTTGGGGTTTTCCGCCAGTTGGTCATACTTGTCGCTGAAATCTTTCAATGGAAATTCTTCTAACAATCCTTTAGAGTCATAGATATAGGCAGGCAGGAAAAAGAAATCACCTGAGATTTCATAGTTGATGTGATATATTTTGTTGCACACAACAGAAAACTTGCGTGGGTTTTCGGGATAAGTAATCACTTCATAGATGGATTCAAAATAGGGCTTGTTTTGTTCGTTGTTCACTATCGGGCATTTATAAACTTTCAGACTGAACTCGGCATCCTTCGCAGTAATATCCGTTCCGTTGTCCCACTTCGCGCCTTCGCGTATTTCGTAAGTATATTTTGTAATCTTAGTTACCGTATCTGCCTCAACAGTAGGTAATGCTGCTGCGAGGTAGGGGATTAATTCAAGTGTTTTCGGGTCATAAATCATTAAAGTAGAAAATAGCTTTTGGGCGTAGTAGCCTGCATCCGCGCTCTGATAATTCACCGGGTTCAGCATGTCAGTGTCTGAAAGTTCATGTACCACCACTTCATTTTTTCTTTCTTTCTTGCTGCCGCCCGTGCAGCCGTTGAAGATGACGAGGATTGCACATGTTGCAACCATCAATTGAAATGCGCTAAGATTTTTCATAAACGAAATGAATTTTGAGCGTTACTTTTGAAGGGGCAAAAATAGCGAAAACTTTATGCGGGAGTAAGTGTTTGACATATACTCGCCCCGCTTGGCAACCTAAGGGGGTGAGGCGAACTAATAACGACAACAGCATGAATGTACTGATTACGGGCGGAACGGGATTAATCGGCAAGGGGCTCTCCGCGATGCTGCTGGAGAAAGGCTATTCCGTAAGTTTTCTTAGCAGGGGAAAAACGGATATTTCCGGCACAATCAAAACCTATCACTGGAATCCTGAAAAGGGCGAGTTGGATGATACGGCAATCCGCAATGCACACGCGATCATCAATCTTGCGGGCGCATCCATCGCTGACGGCAGGTGGACGGCAAAGCGTAAAAACGAAATCTATACAAGTCGCACAGCAGGCACGATGCTGCTTGCGCACAAGCTGAAAGAACTCAACCATCCGCTGAAGGTTTTTGTCAATGCTTCAGCAGTTGGTTTCTATGGTGATAAAGGCGGTAAATGGCTCACCGAAACCGACAATTCGGGAAATGATTTTCTTGCATCGGTGTGTAAAGATTGGGAAGCAAAAGCGCAAACAGTTTCTGCGCTGGGCATCCGAACTGTGATTTGCCGCATCGGCATTGTGCTTGCGCGAGAAGGAGGCGCATTGCCTGAGTTAGAAAAATCCATGCGCTTTGGCATCTCCGCTTATCTCGGAGATGGCAGGCAATATTATTCATGGATTCACCTCGATGATGTGTGCCGCATTTTTATTCATGCGCTCGAAAATGAAAAGATGAACGGAGCGTACAATGCGGTGGGAAATAATCCTGTTACAAATAAAGAATTGCTGCGGGCTATTCAAAAAGCAAAAGGCGCACATGCACTTACCGTTACTGCTCCTGCTTTTGCATTGAAAATAATCTTAGGCGAAATGAGTGAGGCGATACTTGGAAGTCAGCGATGTGTGAATGAGAAGTTGGGGAAGTTGGGGTTTGAATTCAGATTTACAAATCTGCAAAACGCGCTGTCTGCGCTTTATGCCTGAGCTTTGATAGTACTTTTTTCTTATTATACAAAGGAGCTACTACTCTGATTTCAATTGGAACAATCATGCACAACTCTGATTCTATAAACTTTCACATTGTTCTCCTTCTCTAAAGTTTCAACTTCATACCTTCTTTCAATTTCTCTTTTTATATCCGGCTAAAAAGCCATAGCAATATTCCCTGCGCTCAATTTTTTATAATCAGCAAAATCAATTTTTACTCCTTTGTCTTGCACATAAAAAATCGCTGGAGTTTTACCCGCACCATAACAAACAAGATAATTATTGAGGTCTTCAATTCCCTGCAATCCTTTTTGCAAGTGGCGCATGAAACTGTATTCTTCCACCCCTTCCAATTCCTTTGGCTTATAGACTTTATCAATGATTTTGGAATAAGGTATCATGAAAACAAGAAACACGAACGCAGCAGGAATAATATTTTTTTGCAGTTGATGCGTGAATGTCTTTGTGTTTGAAAAATAATCGAACCAATACCAGAAGAAAATAGCGGCAAGCAAACTAAGAAAAGGAAACATCGGAGCGTCATACCAAAAAATACGGGTTTGCGCACCTGATATTGTGAAAAAGTAAACAACAAGAAGCAGAGCTGAGTAGAGAGAAAGATTGCGAATCACTACCTGTGTGTGAAAAATACCGAACAACAACCCGACAGGAACAAATAAATACCACGGAGAAAAATGAATATCAGTAAGATTGAAAAAATAAATCAAATAAGGATGCAGATGCCCCTCAAGCGTTTGGAGGTAGCGACCTCCTAATTCATTTTCCACTATCGCGTCTAAATAGCCCGGATTAAAATGTTCTCTTAATAAGTAATAGCCTCCAACAAATACGATAAACAAAAAAATGCCTGCATAGAGATGCGGGTTTTTCAATAATTGCAACAGTTTTCTTTTCAGGAGCACATAGAGCAACAAAGCAGGCAAAAAGAGCAGCGCTGCCACTCCTTTTGTCAATGCCGCTAAAATCAGGAAGATAATAGTGAGATAGAAAAATCCGGGTTTATTCGTTTCCATGAAAATGAAAAAGAACAGCGCATACATGGTTGTATTTAATACCAGCAGTGATTCATAATCGCCTGTTCTCGTGACATGCAGGTCAATGTAGCCACCAGAAGTTACCAGAATTAAAACAGTCAGCATCCCTATCCAATAACTTTTTAGAAAGTGCGTAGCGAAAAGCAAAATACCCACGCACGTAAAAAGAGCGGCTATTGCTGCGGGTAAACGCACAGCGAGTTCGCTCGTTCCAAATATCCGCAGGCACAAAACCTAAAGCCAAATCATCAGGGGAGGTTTGGTGCTCCACATTTCAGGTTTACCGTCAAAATGAACAACAATATAATTGCCATTATGGGACATTTCGTAAGCGCTCACAGCAAGCCTTGCTTCATCTCATATCCTTAATGGCAGATTTTCTAAGTGGAGGAAAAGAGGAAAGTAAACAACTGCGAAAAAAAATAAGACCTTAAAAAAAATCTCAACTCTGTCAGATTTTTGTAGCATAGCTAAACAGCCACCCCGAAATAAATGAAAACCAGCCAGGTGAGAAACAGCACCGGCAGCAAAAAGGGAATCGTGTAGCGAAACACATAACCAAAGAAAGAAGGCATTTTGATTCCTGCTTGTTCCGCGATTGCTTTCACCATAAAGTTGGGCGCGTTGCCGATGTAGGTGCATGCGCCAAAGAACACCGAGCCGACAGAAACTGCAATCAGTCGCTCAACGGTATCAATTCCCATAGGAGTAGTTCCCAGCGCGAAGGCGACCACATCTTCTTTAACCTCAATGCTTAATCCGGCTCTGCCCAACCCGGCTGAAAGGAAGTTGAGATAAGTCGGAGCATTATCAAGCACGCTGGAAAGAACTCCCGAACCCCAGAAAAGGGTAGTCTGTGTAAAAGCTTCACCGTGCGCCCGGGCAAACTCACTAATAAGTTGCAAGGCAGGCATCATGGTCATGAATATTCCCGCGAAAAGAAACGCTACTTCCTTTATCGGTTCAAAGTTGAACTCGTTTGCTTTCAGGCAGTCTTTATCAGAAGTTCTGTAGGAAAAGTATGCGGCAGTCAACATAATCGCTTCCCGCACGAAAGAAATTTTATCCCCGTGATAGGGAATGTAGGGGAGCCAGTCAACAAGGTTGGGGTCGAGAAATACCGAGAGAATGACCACACCGAGCCACAACAGGTTCATGGTGCCCTGAATCCCGATTTTGCCTGAATGTTCAAATGATTCTTTGTCTTTCGGATGTTTCGTTTTGTCGAAAATGTAGAATATGAGCGTGAGCAGACCAACACCGAAAAACCATTTTACCCAAAGATGTTCCACCGTCCAGAAGAAAGGCACGCCTTTCAAAAACCCGATAAACAAAGGTGGGTCGCCAATCGGAGTGAGGCAGCCGCCTACATTACTCACGATGAAAATAAAAAACACGATGTGATAAGGCTCAATGCGATCTTTATTTAGCCGCATAAACGGGCGAATCAGCAACATTGACGCGCCTGTTGTGCCGATGATATTTGCAAGCGCAGCGCCAGCAACCAGCAGCAACGAGTTGGCAAGCGGAGTTCCTTTCGTATCCACCTTTATCACGATGCCGCCCGATGCCACAAACAATGCGGTAAGCAGCGAGATAAAAGAAGCATACTCCGCCAGCGCATGAACGGGGTTGTGATAATTATGAAGAAAAAAAACATAATACAGAACAACCAACACACCAAACAGAAGCGCGATGAGTTTATAATTTTTATGCCAGAAGTGCGCATAAAAAAGCGGACCGGTTGCGGTCATCAGCAGGAGCAGAATAAAAGGAAGAACCGACCATGCGGCAGGAGAATCTTCCGTATGACCAGCAGTGTCAACAAGCGTTGACATAATGGCAAGGGAGTCTTCCGCAGGTTGCTCTTGGGCAACTAAGTTATTGCTTGAAGAAATGAGAAGCGCTAAAAAGAGAAAGCAGGCTGCAAAAAATTTCACTCCGGATTTAGTTAACTGCGATTAAGGTAAACTGTTTTTCAACTGCTGATAACGCGCATCAAAAGTTCCTGCGCCTGCACAACCGGATTCTGTTTTGTGCGCATTAATATCCGCAACACGGTTGTCGGGGTTGGGATGTGTGCTGAGAAATTGCGGTGTGCCGCCTGCCTGTTCCAGTTGGATGAGCTTATCAAAAAAACCTGACGCGCCTGCCGCATTATATTCCGTAGGGCACAAGTATTTCACAGAATATTCATCTGCTTCCGACTCATCAGAGCGTGAAAATTTGAGGGAAACAAGTCCCTGCGCAATTTCAGAAAGTAGTTGTGCATTTTCCCCAAGCACCACCTGCAGTAGCAGTGAGATGCTGTAAGATTTTGTGAGTTGCTGAGTGGAATGTCTTTTATCGGCATGTGCGATTTCATGTCCAAGCACTCCGGCAAGTTGGTCTTCGCTATCAAGAAATTTAATGAGTCCGGTATAAACATAAATGTACCCACCCGGAGCGCAGAAGGCATTTAATGTTGCATCATCATGAATGATTTTTACTTCCCACGTAAAATCATCTTTGTGGTCCACATTGCCGGAATTTAAAATGGAATCGCGCATCCGATAGATGTGCGCGTAAGCTGCGCTGTATTGTGTTTCACTCAGCACAGGATAATCCCCTGGATTTGCGGCAATCTCCTGTTGCAACTGCAAACCAAGTTGCTTATCGTCTTCAATGGAAAAGATGTTAAAGCCCTCATTTTTGCATCCGTTGCAGGCAAAAAGAAATGTCAGGCAGAAAAATATAACGATAGATTTCATAGTGCGCCAAAGTTATTAAAATGAAATTCTTTCATTCAGCGAAAAAACTTTGCGCATCAGCGGAAAAACTTTTTGCATTCCCGTCTTGCACCGGATAGAGTGTAATCTCATAGATTTTGTAATCAAGCGTATCACCGGTGCGGGATTGCTGCATAGTAATGACATTTATTTCCTGCTGAAAAATTTCATAGCGCGCATTTTTGTTAAACCCGCCTTGCACGTTTTCATTTTCAAGAAGACACAATTCTTTATTCCAGTCATTGCCAAAAATCGCTTTGAGGTAATAATTTCCGTCAGGAATATTTCCCATGATGAGGTCATCGCCAGCGCGGATGTAATTATTTCTTACCGGCTGATTTGTTTGCGCATCCATCAGCAGCACCACCGCATCGCGCGAGTTATCATTATGAAATACAATGCGGTGCAGCGACTCCTTATCCTGCCGCCCTTGCCCGAAATATTTTTCAAACGGGGAAACGCCTGTCGGTAATTGCGCGTAGCCCATCATTACAGGACCCGCTGCTATGTCAGGTTTCGGCTCGCGAACAAAGGGATAGATTTTATACGTGTAGATATTAAATGCGATAAGGGAGAGATAGAATACAATTAGTCCCACAGAGGTAACGCCTTGAAAAACTTCCATTTTCGACACCGGACGCTGCACAACCAAATCAGCCATTTGATTGATTTTAATGTGAAACGATTCCGATAAATATCTTGCGTCATTTGCTACAAATGATGCCGGACCAATTTCAACATATCCCTGCTCTTTCGGTTTCAATAGATAAGTGATTTCCAATTCCGGATTCTCTTTTCCCGGAGGAAATAAAGAATGAATAACCGGTCCTTCCAGCAATTCAAAATGAGATAAGCCGTCAAGTGAAACTTTTGAATTCTGCTGAAACACGCTCACCGTTACTTGCAAGGTTTCATCCAAACGCACTACTCTTCTGTCAACTGTAATCCGGATTTTATTTTTATCAATAACTGCGCGAGATGTAGATGAAGAAAAAACAATTTTTTGCTTTCCCTGTCGCGATAAGTCATACGTCTTTCTTTTTTCGGGATGCGAGAGCGCCTCATACGCTTTATGGATAGCGGTGAAAATTTCAATTGCTTCTGTGCTGCCGGGATTTTTATCAGGATGATATTTGAGCGCAAGCTTGCGAAAGACAACCTTGATTGTTTCCTGCGAAGCATCTTCGCCAATGCCTAATACCAAATAGTGGTCGGGAGAGGGCATGATGATTCAAGTAACGAAGAAAAACCGCATTTTGGTTGCGTTTCACAGAAATTTTTATCACAAAAAAAAAGCCGGGCTGCAATGCAGCCCGGCTTTCAACCATGAAACCCAACCCTCTATCTTTATCAAAAATGAAATTTCATCATTGCTGTTTCAGCCTGCATATACTCCCTGCCCGGCAGGAAAAATGCAAGGAAGTCCGAAGTGCCTAAGCTGAATTCAAATGTCTTTTTCTTGCCGCCAAATAAACTGAACCACATCGGGATGGCAACTAATTTCTTGTCAATCAAATTTGCACCTGTGCGGAGTGTCACAATATGCTTTAGAGAGAGCCACGTTCCTATTCCCACCATTGGTCTTGTCATGTTGCGGGGCGAATCGTTCAGCGGAGCGATTACATCTAAATAGAAGCTCACGTATTTATGCACGTCATAGCTTGCGCCAAAGGTAAGTTTGGCGGGCAGCCATTCCTTGCCGTCTCCATTGCGTTGAAAATCGGTGATTGCATTATTGATTGCATCGTTGATTTCATCTTCGGTAAGCACTTCTCCCACCACATCTTCTTTCGTAACAAAAATGTCTTTCACGGGCCACTTAATGAAACCGATATCCACCACAGAAATTCCTGCTCTTAATTTTTGAAAACGCAGGGAAGTTCCAATGCTGGTTCCGAATCCGTGACTGAATTTTTTCGCTTGTTGCAAATCTGCGCTTGTGCTGTCACCGCCAAAGCCATCAGGCAAAATAGAAGACAATGAATAGTAGCCTGCAACCTGGTGATTATTAAATTGAATGCCCACATCAGCAAAGCCCATCAGATATTTCACGCCCACGCCTCCATAGAGTTGCACTTTTCCGGTGTTCACTATCCTGCGACTATATGCCGTGCTGAATTCATTCACAACACTCATCCTCATAATACTTGTTTCACCCGGGGGCAGATTGTCCGGGTTTTCCGTGATGGTTGTCATGATGATTTCCGGCAGGTTGCTGAAACTCGTTCCTTCAAATTCAAGGTCTTCAAATGCGCCATTCAGTTCCACTTCTGCCAGCACTAATGTTTTCACACTAAGAGCAAAGCTGCCCGCCTTTTTCGTGTTGAAGTTCAAGCCCAGGAGAGTATTCTCCATTCCCACGTAGGTGCGCTCTACAAGAATGTCATCAAACCAGTGTCCCGGGTCAGTAAGCCGGTCGAGTCCGCCACCATGGATAAGGTCGGTTTTCAGCGTTTTGTTAAACAGCAGAAAATTCGTTTGCATCAAGCCAAACGATACTTTCTTTCCTTCGCGCCTGTTGGCGGAAAGGTTAGCCGGATTTACGCCCAGCGCCTCGTAGTCATAATAGTTTGTGGTAAATGTTTGGTTTTTAGAAACCTGAGCAGGCATAGTTTGCCCGAAACTCAAAAAACTTATTAGTAGTAAAGAAATGGCACACGTCACCGTCTTTCCCCGCGTAATCAATCCCCTCATAATCCCAGACGTTTAGTTAGTAGAGTCTCTCACTGAATCTTCTTCAAGATTCTCATCGGAGGGGTTGTACGATAGGTTTTTAAAAAGGTTTTAGCCGGAAGAAGAATGGAGTAAAATAATTATCCGGTTAGCGCACCAACACTACCATTCCGGTTTTTTCCTGCGCTTCGCCCCCTTTCGACACTACTTTGATGTAGTAAGAATATCCACCCATTGGCATTTCTTCTCCGTTGTTCGTACCATCCCATCCTGCGGCAAGCACATCAGTGGTGAATAATTGCTTGCCCCAGCGGTCGAAAATAAGAAACTCATATTCCGATATGTTGGGGTTGAGGAGCGTGGGTTTGAACACGTTGTTTTTGCCACCGGGCACAAATGCATTCGGCACATAAATCACAGGCTTCTGATACAAACAAAGTTGATTGGACCTGCTTGTAAGATTTTCATTCACAAAGCCGGGGATGCTGAGGTTGAAACTCGCTTCAATCACATAGCAGAAAGCGCCATCTTCAGAAATCGCGGTGGATATGTCATCTTCAAATGTGAGAGTTGATGGGGTGAAGGTTTGTAGCGGCACAAGCACTCCATTCTCAACCCGATAGATAGTGTAATCAAGCACGGTGGCATTTTCAAGCGAGAAAGCGTTCCATTCAAGTTCATTTAAAATGCCATTGTTTTTTCCTTCAAGGAAAATGGTTTGTCCCTTCGTGGAATTCAGTTGAAAATTGCAATCGTCAAAACTTGCGACTTCATAATGGAAACTGTTGACTGAAGTATTTGCCTGCGCATCTGTATATGTATTGAGAAAGGCAGGATTTACAACAGGAAGCGTATCAATGGAAGTAAATGTATTTCCATTTAATGAGCGCAACACATAATAGGAGTTGATGTCGGCTGAAGTATCAATATACCATTCAAGGTCAACTCCACCTGCTTGATTCACAGAAACATTGCGGAGGTAATTGAATGTAGTAGAACGCACGAGGTTGAGCGGCAGACAACGCACATTTGATATGGATGTGGTAGTTCCGTTTTGATGCACGGCTGTAATGCGGAAACAAAGCGTATCGCCTGTAACGCCAACAAGCGAATAAAGATACTGTGTGCTTCCATCCGGCAGTGTTTGCGCAACTGTGAAAGGAGCGCCATCTAAGCTCGTTTTTATCCGATAGCCCGAAACGCCCGACCAATTGATGTATTGATTCCAATCAAGCGTTACCTGTTGTGTGCATTGCTGAATAGAGCCTCCGAGAAAAATCGTGTTGTGCTCGTTCTCATTAAACAGTGTTTTATTCAGGCAGCCGTCAAAAGCAGCAATGGTATAAACTACCCTGGCGGCATTTGGATTTGCATTGATGTCAATGTAATCATCGGTTAATCTTCCAAAAACCGTATCAGCCTCCGTAGCAAGTCCCCCTCCTAAATCATAGTAAATAATATATCCGGCAGTTTGAGTTGAGGGGCTGGGAAACCATTTAATATAAACACCGGTATCCGTTACAGTTACAAAATCCAAATCGGGCGTGATGAGCGGCTCTTCCTGAATTGTGTCTGAAAAGGTTTGCGTAGCGCCTGGACAGTTTTGAACCATCGTCATAAAATAATACCAGTCAAGAATCGTGGCATTAGCTCCCGCATGAATCGTTGTGGTTTGTGCTGAAATAAAAATGGTGTCAATCGTTAGAAACGGACCTGATGAACTTGTTGCCCCTAATAAAACATAGGATACAAATGGTCCGCAGGGATTGAGCGGTGGATTTGTCCAGTTGATGGTGACATCTCCGGAGTTTTCATCCGTAGTAACGCATTGAATTGTTGGCGCAGGAATAATTTGTGAAAAAGCAACAATCGGAAGCAGACAGCTACCGAATAAAATCATTGCGGAGGCTTTGCGGAAAAACCATTCATTAAAATTTCGCAATGACACCTTTTGTATTTTCATTAGCACATCAGCAAATTATCGAATCAACGAATTGAGTTTATCCTACAACGACTTCAACCATTTCTTCAGTATTTAAATATTGATTTGCAAGGTCTCGCAGTTCTTTGCTTGTAACCGCCTTCACCGTTTCAAGCAACTGATGTGCATAGTCAATATCCAATCCGTAAATAAGCAAGCCTGCGTAGAAATCCGCCAGTTTAAAGGGTCCGTCAACGCCTGAAAGAATTTTCCCCGCAAAATAATTGCGCACCAATTCCATTTCATCTTCCGGTATTAACTTCTCGCGCAGCAGGTTGATTTCCTTATAAATTTCTTTCAGCGCATCCTGCGTCACCTCGTACCCCACTTCAGTGCTTATGTAAAAATATCCTTCATGCACTAAAGAAGCCAAGCCCGAATTAATACCATAGCTAAACCCCTTATCCTCGCGGATATTCGACATGAGGCGCGAACCAAAGTAACCTCCAAGCACTGTATTCAGCACTTGCATTTTCTGAAAATCAGGATGCGTTTTATTGAACAATCGTTTCCCAACTCTGATGGCGGATTGCACAGAGCGCTCCAGTTTCATGCGGTGCTTCAACTCCGGTGAAGGAGCAACGATGCGCTGCGGCTCGGCTGGCACGGGCTTTACCCAGCTTTTATCTCCGAAATATTTTTCAATCAGCGCCATTGTGCCATCCTCGATTTTTCCGGAAATAATCATGAAGCAGTTGCCCGCATTGTAGTGAGTAGAATAAAAATTCTTCAACACCTCAGGCGTTACGTTGTCATAATCTTCTTCTTTCGATTCGTAACCGTAGGGATGATTTTCGCCAAACAGCACAGAAGCGATTTTTCTTCCTGCTAAATAATCATGCTTGGTTTTATTCAGTTTCAGGCGTTCGCGGCTATTGGTGGAAATCACTTCCAACTCCGATTTTGGAAACACCGGCTCGCGCACGATTTCCGCAAACACCGGCAGGATTTCCTTCAAATGCTTATTAACCGAATTGAGCATGATAGAAGCGTGGTCGGAACCCGTTTGTGCGCGGATGGCTGCTCCGTAAAAATCCATTTTTTCGGAAATCTCCTTTGAGTTGTAACTCTTGGTTCCCTCGCGCAACATGCGATTCGTGAAACGCGCTGCGAGCTTTTGTTCCTGCATCCATTTGCCTGCGCGAAAATTAAATTCAATGCTGCACACATCCTGACTACCCTGGTTAATAAGGTAAAGCGGGATTCCATTCGGGAGAAAAGTTTTTTCAGCGGGTTTGATAGCGAGCTTTTCAATCCTGCGGATGGCGGGGCGTACTGTACGGTCAAGTGCTTCGCTGCTCAAGATTGTTTGTTTTTTGAGTAATAATAAATCACCGATGAATTGTCTTCTGTCAAAATCTTTTTCGATTCCTGCATGATTTCTTCCTCCGTCACGCTTAGAAAATTGTTGATTTCAGAATTGATTCTGTTTGCATCGCCCAGCAATTCAAAGTAAGCAAGATGCGTGACGCGGCTCAATAAATTCACTTCCGCAAACGTATGTGTTGACTCCACTTTGTTTTTCACTTTTTGCAATTCATACGCCTGCACCGGAGTTGATTTTATCGCTTCCAATTCTTCTTGAATGGCTGCTTCCGCCTGCTCCATCGTTACGTTGTCAAGCAGCCTGCCTTCTACCATAAACAAGCCTTCATCAAAACTGCCTGTCACGGAAGCGTCAATATCACTGAACAGCTTTTTCGTTTTCACCAAACTTTGATACAGCCGCGATGAACTGCCTTCCGATAAAATATCGCTCACAATATCCATCACATAAAAATTGCGCGAGTCGCGCGTGCCCATGTGCCATGTTTTGAAAAACGCATTCAGCGGCACTTCAGCCTGCACTTCCAATTTTCGCTTTTCTTTTTGAGCAGGTTCTTTCGGAAAATTCTTTTCCGCTTTTTTTCCTGCCGGAATTTTTCCAAACCATTTCTCTGTCAGTTCCTTTGCCTGCGGCACAGTGATGTTCCCTCCCAAAACCAGAATGGCATTCGCGGGGTTATAATAATTCTGAAAAAAATTGCTCACGTCCTGCAACTTCGCCTGCTCAATGTGCGACAAATCCAAGCCAATGGTAGGCCACTTGTAAGGATGTACCTTAAAGGCGAGACTACTCAGTTTGTGCCATACATCGCCATAAGGCTGGTTCAGGTAATGCTCCTTGAATTCTTCGCTCACTACTTTGCGCTGCACCTCAAGGCTTGCGGAATTAATATTGAGCGCACTCATACGGTCGCTTTCGAGCCAGAAGGCGGTTTCGATATTGTAAGAAGGCAGGATGTCGTAATAGTTGGTAATGTCGTTGCTCGTGAAGGCGTTGCTTTCACCTCCCGCGCGTTGCAGCGGCTCATCAAAGTTGGGAGCGTTCTTGCTGCCGCCAAACATCAAATGCTCAAAGAGGTGCGCGAAACCCGTTTTGTCCTCCTGCTCATCGCGCGCACCCACATCATAGAGAATATTCAACACCGCCATCGGGGTGTAATGGTCTTCATGCACGATAACGCGCATGCCATTTGCAAGCGTAAATTTTTCAAACAAGACCATGCAGTTGCGGGAATTTTTGGAGGCGTAAAATTAGGGCTATTTGAGGGATTCGGGACGCTGGGGCACTTTGCTTAACGTGTCTGCCATCAAGTGCATTGCGTGTCAGGCTGTGTGTCCGTGTTACTTTGTCCAGTCCTCTAATTGTATGCCCTTAATGTAGTAAATGCAAGTGTTGGTGTCAATCAGATACTTCTTCAAAACGATTCAATTTGACGATTGAAGGTTCTACTGCTACGGATTTCCTCAATGATTTCTTCTGCCGATTTTTTTGAAACAAACTCCCCAAACGCTTTTTTGAAAGCAGACTTTTTTGCCTTCATGTCCGTCTTAACCGATTGCGTTAGTTTGGAAATCAGGTCGAGTTTAAGGTCAGGGCTGAGGTTATCCAGCATTTGCAGGTAACCGTTTATGATTGAAGCGTTGATGTCTGGCGTTTTCATATTTTCAAAGGTAGAAAAAATGCCAGACAACCTTACTCCTTGCTGATGAATGGAGGGAAACAAAGAGTGTATGCGAATTTGTACTTTTAATAAAGTAAACAAAACATTTACTTTACATCTTGTCCCATGCGTTGCTTTAGTTTTTAAACGGTAGCGTTAAACTACCAAAGAAGTCAAGAGAGGCAATTAAAAATCTCGACAACAATTGTTTTGTCTGTATCGCATCGGTGTGGGAAATCGCTCTCAAACTCAGTTTGAAAAAATTGCAACTTCATGTTGAATTCAATAGGCTTTCAACAGCGCTCACCGGCAATAAAATTGATATTCTCCCCTTGACTTTCGAGCATCTCATTCATTTGTCGGAATTGAAATTCAATCACCGCGACCCTTTTGGCAGAATTCTTGTTTGTCAGGCAATTGTTGAAGATTTAACAATCATCACTGGCGATGAACATATCAAGTTGTATCCTGTAAAAATTCTCTGAGGGCAAGCACTTAAATCTTCCCCGCCACCACGCACACCTCTTTAAATTTCTCTACATCGCCCGCGAGGTTAAACAACTCAACGATTACGATGTAAATACCGATGCGGGCTTTTTCGCCATCGTCATTGATGCCATCCCACGTAATGCTGCCTTCAGCATCAAGCAGCCTGTTGCTTGCCACCTCGCGAATTTTTCTGCCGTCAGCATCATACACTGTGATGGTTGCTACATAGCCGGGCTGGTCGAGTTGATAGTGAATGTTGAGTATATCCTGATAGCCGTCATTATTTGGAGAAAATGTTTTCGGGTCAAGCGTGATAGCAGACGTTGAAGAAAGACTTTCTCCAAACTGCGAATTCTGATATGCAGGCGTTGCATAGCCAACTGTAGATGCTGCTGAATGCCAGTTATTTTTATTTTGGCTTGCTTCATTATAATTGATGCGCTCAAGCGAAACTCCATTCAAATCATCAATCAAGGCAAAGTGCCAATCGTCAAAATAATGGACGGCATCAATCACGCTGTTATTATTCAGCCGGTTGAACAGCGTGACAATATCTTCATCATCATCAAAGGAAGGCATCCCCGCAACTTCAAGTACGCCTTTTTGATTTGGCGTAAAATATTGCGCGATGATTTGCTGCGGATTTTCGGTGAGCGCAACATAATTTCCCGGTAACAATAAATAGCCGGCTGAAATGATTACCGCATTGGTGTCACCCGTTTCTTCATCTATGCTCGCAATGTAAATGTCGCGCAGGTCAATGATTTTCTGCGAGCGGTTATACAACTCAATAAAATCACTGCCGCCCGAAACGGGGTTTGAAAGAATTTCATTGATAACAATATCAAAACTATCAGGCGTTTCCGATAAGCCGAATTGCGCGGAGTCATTCACACCAATGCTGTTTCCTGAACAATCGGCAACAGCGGTTGCAGTTATCGTATAAATAGCATTTTGTTGCAAAGCCGAAGCAAGCGTGAGTTTTATCTCGTTTAAAGCTTCGTTTGTAAATGTTGCAGAATCAATTACGATACCATTGTCAATTGAAAAGTTCTGTGGTTGCGCGGATGCAACGTCAAGCGCTTCATCAAAAACAAGCGTCAGATGCAGGCTGTCTTGCACAAGTGCATAATTCAATGCAGGAGAAGTTTCATCAGGGTTAGCGCCATTCTCGGAATTGATTTTTCCGGGAGTGCCGCCCGCTACATTATTGGAGGCTTTCCAATTTTCCGCACCGCTGCACGGATAATCTGTGTCGAGCATTTCCAAACTCCAGCCTCCGTCTTTTTTCAATGCATCACGATACCACGCATCCGAATAACTGACTGAATGGATTATTTCTCCCGATTGATTTTTTAGAAACAACGCATCTCCCGAATTATTCAACGAAGGAAATGAACCAAGCCCCAGCACATTTCCAAATGCGATGAATGCAGCAGTATCATCTATCGGGCAAAGAATCATATATTCACCCGGCAGAAGAATATAAAAATCAAGCGATTCAGAAGAACTTGCATCAGAAAAAATCCATCCGCTTAAATCAAACACTTTTGTGCTTCGGTTATGCAGTTCCACAAATTCCACAACGGGCAAACCAACCTGTGGTTCAGGGTCAGCGAAAATTTCTGTGACGATTACATCATACAACTCCGAAGTGTCGGCATCGAAATAAAGAAAATCTTCTGACGCAGATACAAGCGCATTGCCCGCAATGTCTGCCACATTTGAAACCGTAATTGTATTCGTAATTCCATTTTGAAATACGGTTGCGAAGGTGAGATGCACGATGCTGCTATCTATTCCATCTCGCGCGGCAGACAGAGGATTACCGATGCCGTTGTTGACAGAATAGTTTGAGCTGGTTTCTGCTGAATTTTTTTCAACCGGCTCAGTGAAGAAAATATCAAGCAACGTATTTGAAACGACAGTAATCGCATTGACGGAAGGTGCAATAGTGTCCCCGACAATTGCTCCTGCATAAAAATCATCGAAGTAATGTTTTTGAAAAAAAGAAGCCGTTGATTGCTGGATGAAAATTCCGAAATAACCGCTGCTCAAGACATCTGCATCTGTCACAGTTCCCTCTGTAACAAAGTTGATTCCGCCACCGGTAATGTCGCGCTCCAATCTCCACAGGTTCGTTGAATCGCGGGTTACTTTGATTTTCAAAACATTGTTGGAGCTATTTGTAACGCCATCAGTGCCGTCAATAATTTTGGTTGAAACGCCTCCGGTTTTTTTGTAAAGCGAAATTTCGTCAGGTGTGTTGCCGATGCGCACGAAATAGCCCTTGTTGTTTGACACTTTGAGATTTGCAGAATCAGAAATCAGATAAACATCAACATAATTCGCCCCCGAAGTATTGAAAGCAAGATTCACAAAAAACTCCCATTGACAATCATTCACTAACGCGCTTGGAACAGAGAGATAGAAATTAGAAGAAGCAACCGTTGAGTTAGAGCGCAACTGATTATCGCCAAAAATATTTTCAATCACAAATTCACTGGCATCGCCTGACCATGCAGGATTGCTTGTGAAGTCGCCATCATCAAATTTGTCGGTGAATTGCGCCTGTGCAAAAAACGGAATTAACAGAATCGTGCAAAGAAGAATTCGGGATGCGAAGCGCTGCATGGGCTAAAAATAATAAACCTAAATTTGCCCGAAAATTAAATCTCATGCGTGTCGCAGTTGTAGGAGCCACAGGGCTTGTGGGCAGCAAGATGTTACAGGTATTAGCCGAAAGGAATTTTCCGGTGTCAGAATTGATTCCCGTTGCTTCAGCAAAATCAGTTGGAAAGAAAATTACGTTTAAGGGAAAGGAGTTTGAATTAGTGAGTATGGAGGATGCAGTGGCTGCGAAACCACATCTCGCAATTTTTTCGGCAGGCTCAGGACCATCAAAAGAATGGGCGCCAAAGTTTGCGGCTGTCGGAACTTTCGTAGTGGACAATTCATCTTACTGGCGCATGGAGCCGAATATTCCGCTCGTGGTACCCGAAGTGAATGCAGATGCTCTCACTGTAAACGACAAGATTATTGCTAACCCGAATTGCTCCACCATTCAAATGGTGGTAGCGCTGAACCCATTGCACAAAAAATATAAAATCAAAAGGATTGTTGTTTCCACTTACCAATCAGTAACGGGTACCGGCAAAAAAGCCGTTGACCAATTAATGAATGAACGCAAAGGTGTGCAGGGCGAAATGGCGTATGCCTATACGATTGACATGAATGCTATTCCACATATTGATGTGTTTTTGGAAAACGGCTACACGAAAGAGGAAATGAAGATGGTGAACGAAACGCGCAAAATCATGCGCGATAATTCGATTCGTGTTACCTCAACAACCGTTCGCATTCCGGTAATTGGCGGACACTCCGAATCTGTTAATGTAGAATTTGAAAACGATTTCGATTTGGATGAAGTAAAGAAAATGCTTGCTGCTTCGCCCGGAGTTGTATTGACTGATGATGTGAAAAATCTGAAATACCCAATGCCGAAAGACGCACACGAGCGCGATGAAGTATTTGTTGGAAGACTACGCAGAGATGAATCGCAGCCGAACACGCTGAATATGTGGGTGGTTTCCGACAACCTGCGCAAAGGAGCTGCAACAAATGCTGTTCAGATTGCAGAGTACCTTGTACAAAAAGGGATGCTGGGGGCGAAGGTGCTCGGTCAAGCAACCACCGCTCACAGTTGATTTGGCATATTTATTATTCTGTTGACTGTCGTCTGTGGACTTACCTACCTATACCAAATCACAACTCGCGCTACGCAACGGGCAGGACAAGCCTGAAATCTGGATTGCGTACAAAGGAATTATTTACGATGCTACTCCAAGCCGCCTGTGGCGCGATGGAAAACACTATGAACATTGGGCGGGGCAAGACTTAACAGACGAACTACCTGATGCTCCGCATACGGAGGATGTGTTCAAAAGAGTAAAGGTGATAGGGAAGTTGATTTAGTGCCTCACCCCGCTCCGCCTAAGGCGGAAGAGGGAGTCCGGACATTATTGCTTTTATTTAGAACGGACTATAAAATCAGTCTTCCAGTGAAATATCAAACTGTACGAGGTCAATAAACTCCTGCACACGCTCATCTAAATCTTCGCGGGAAACATTTTTAATCCGCTCAATTCCAAATTTTTCCACGCAGAACGAAGCAAGCGCAGACCCGAAGATGATGCCGCGCTTCATGTTGTCAAATGAAATATCTTTTGTAGCAGCCACATGTCCGATGAAACCTCCGGCAAACGTGTCTCCGGCACCAGTCGGGTCGTACACTTCTTCTAAAGGAATTGCCGGAGCGAAAAACACTTCATTTTCATGAAACAGTAACGCTCCGTTTTCTCCTTTCTTAATCACTAAATAGCGAGGACCCATTTTTAAAATCTTTCGCGCGGCTTTCACTAAGCTGCCTTCCTGCGAAAGCTGACGCGCTTCTTCATCATTAATCGTAAGCACATCCACCATTTTTATCACCTTATCCAAAGCCTCGCGCTGCGTATCCATCCAAAAGTTCATCGTATCAAGCACAATCAGGCGCGGTCTTTTTTTCATTTGCTCAATCACGCGCATCTGTACCTGCGGAGTAAGATTGCCAAGCATCAGGAAATCGCTGGTTTTGCATTGTTCCGGCACAACAGGGTCAAAATCTGCTAAAACATTTAATTCAGTGGCAAGCGTTGTGCGCGTGTTCATATCAAGATGATACTTGCCCGACCAGAAAAACGATTTCTGACCAGTCTTAACCTGAAGACCTTCCGTGCCTACTCCCTGCTTTTGAAGGGCTTCAATTTCCTCCTTCGGAAAATCATCGCCAATCACGGAAACGAGGTTAATCTCCTTCGTAAAATAGGATGCCGCCCAACTGATATAAGTAGCGGCTCCGCCCACAATGCGGTCAGTCTTTCCAAAAGGCGTTTCAATAGCATCAAAGGCAACGGTTCCGACAACAAGTAGGCTCATTCAAAATGGTGTTTTAAAATTTTGCGCAAAGATTGCATTATTTATCTTGTTGGAGTAAATTTGCCGCTCGTTCTTTTAAACAATCCTTTTTCGCCCTGTTGCTTGCCTGCCGAAGCTTTAACGAAGGCAGGGTTAGAGCAGCAGGGAAAGAGTGAAAATATTCCTCCTTAGCTCAGTTGGTTAGAGCGACTGGCTGTTAACCAGTAGGTCCTAGGTTCAAATCCTAGAGGAGGAGCAAAGCCAATCGGAAAATTCCGGTTGGCTTTTTTTATTTTTACCCGTTCCTGAAATATGATTGGTGTTGGGTTTCAACATATTTCTCCTTAGATTAACCGAACCAGAATCCTTACAGACTGAATGTACCATTTCTGCACAATCACTACGGCTGACCATTTATTCAAGGTATATGCTCTTTTTGATTCAATTAAAAATCAAAACCATGCTGCTCATTTGCATGTGCTGGTAGTAGATGATTATATTCCTGACACTAATCTTGATTCTCTTTCTTATTATTCACTCGATAATATTCGCAATTCAACGGTAGCAAAAGAAATTATCTCAAAGTATTCCCGCGATAAAGACAAATTGAGATGGGCAATGAAGGCTGTGCTCTTAAAACATTTGCTTGCGCAAAAAGAAATTGAAAAAATTCTCTACGTTGATAATGATATTTTTCTCTTCAATGATTATGTGTTTTTGTTTGAGCATCTAAATCAATATTCCTTCCTGCTCACTCCGCATAATTATATGCGGAATCCGCACAAAGACCAGATTTGGCTTGAGGCAAATTTTCGGGTAGGGTTGTATAATGCGGGATTTGTTGGCGTGAATCGGAAAGCAATAGAAGGATTGGAATGGTGGGGCGGTTGCTGCGCCTATAAGACGGAGCGCAACGCCTGGCGCGGGTTGCATGATGACCAAAAATATCTCGACCTGATGCCGGTTATTCTTGATGACGCATATATCGTCAGGCATAAGGGGTGCAATGTTGCAGACTGGAATAATCACGTTTGCCCAAGAGTTGAAGTTGATGGCGAGATTTTAATTGACGGGGAGTTTCCTATCATTTTTGTTCATTTCAACGCCACAACAATACGCTCAATTATTACGGGCAAAGAGCCTTTGTTGGAAAAACATTTCAATACCTATTTAGCTGCGCTTCAAAAAAGTAAACCGCAATTAAAAAAGGAAGACTTACTTGTAAGCGCGCGATGGAAGGATACCATCAAGCTCATTGTGTGGGATATTCTTACGAAATAAAAAACCTGTTGAATTGATTAATTCACTCCTTTTCCTAAATTGCACACCATGAGCCTCGTAGATAAAGATTACCAAATCATCCTTGATTCTACACCGGAAAGTATTTCGGAAGTAGAAGGTTTTGTTGAACAACTGCGCGAAGAGATTGAGATTCCTGACGAACTCTATGGAAATATTTTAATCTGCTTGACAGAAGCGGTGAATAACTGTATCATTCACGGCAATAAATTAAGCCCGGTAAAAAAAGTTAAGTTGTCTTACTTCAAAAAGGATAATGTACTCTCCTTCCTTGCGGAGGATGAAGGCGAAGGATTTGATTTTGAACATTTAGCAGACCCTACTGCGCCCGAAAATCGCGAGAAGCTTACTGGTCGCGGTGTATTCCTGATGCGCCAACTTTCCAATCATCTCAAATACTCCAATGGCGGATCTTCTGTTGAGATGCGCTTCACTATTCAATTGCACTAATCTTGCCCGTTTACTTCCACAAGGAAGATGTTGATTTTGTTCTGAATAAATCTGCGCTTGCAAAATGGTGGATAAAAAATGTGATTTCTTCTTTTAAAAAGAAATCAGGCAACATCAATTTCATTTTCTGCTCTGACAATTACCTGCTTGCTTTAAATAAAAAACATTTAAACCACGATTACTTCACGGATGTAATCACGTTTGACCTGTCGGAAAATTTAGAAACTATTTCTGGTGATATTTTTATCAGCATTGAACGTGTAAAGGATAATGCCGGGGGAAATTCTTTTGAGAATGAGTTACATCGGGTGATCATTCATGGCGTGTTGCACCTGTTGGGATACAGCGATAAAACTCCTGCTAAACAAAAGCAAATGCGCAAGCTGGAAAATCAGTGTCTTGATGCGCTTGCTTCAATGAAATGATATGCAAGGCGGCTTATTGCTCGCTACTTGCTAACCTCAGTTCAACTTCCATTTCCCAGTTGGCGCGCAGATTTATCGGCTCAGGGTGGCGATATGTTTTTTCGGGTTGTGCTTTCAAAATATAATCGCCCGCATCCCATTTCCCATTTTTGTTCGTGTCGTAAATTAGAAGAGGCTGATATGAGCCGGGCAGCAAATCATTAAATTGAAAAACTGCTTTACCTGAAAATATTTTTTCTATCGCCACCGATTCATTATCACCAAGCAATTGCAGAATATAATTCGTGTTCTCATTACCGCTAACGGTGAGTTTGAGTGAGGCAAAGTCTTCCTGCTTCTTTGTAACCACATTCCATTCAAGCGAATCATTCGTTAATCCAAAATAATCTTTGAATGTTCCTTTGGGAAAGCGCACTGTATAAGCGGTTCCCGGCTTTCGGATAAAATCAATCTCTATTTTTCTTTGAACAGAATCCGTAAAATGAATTAAGTTATATTTTAATTCAATTTGCGGGCTGTCCTGCTCCAACATAATATTTGTAAAGTCGGCTGATTGTGCGGGGCGATTCAGTAAAACGAAAATTTTATCGGCAGGATGATATGTTTCTCTTCTTGAAAGCAGAGTTAATTCACTTAATTTATTTTTCAGCGAGTCTCTTCCCGTAATTGCGCTGCGCACGCTAAATGTATCAGCAATTTCATTATTCAACAGAAGTCTTGCTGTTTCAGCCTTCCATGGGCGTGTGTACCATACGGTAACGGAGTCACGCGTTGCATTATATTCTGTAATACCTGCGGGTATCGTATTGTTCAGCGCAAATAATTCTACGCTTTCCGCTTTGCCCGAAAGAATCATTTTAAAACATTCTTGTTTTGAATCATCTTTTGAAAGCACCTTCAGCGGCTGCTTTCTGTCTTCTTTGAACAAAAAAAGCGGGATGGGAGCATTCGATGAATCCACACGAATAGGTAATTCCGCAAATGCGATTTCTTCATTCGGCAAATCATAGAGATAATTAAAGTTCTCATCCTTCAAAGCGAAAATTTTGTACTCCCCTACCCTGATATTTTCAAGCGAGAATCTTCCTTCGCTGTCCGTTTTCGTGAAGTAGAAAGGCTTCTTTTGAAACACAATACTGTCAGTTGTTTCCTTGTAGAGCATCACCAGCACTTTATCAGCTGGATTGTCGCTCTTTGCGATGGTGACCTTTCCTTTAACGAAAAGCGAATCCAATTCTTCGCCCGTGGAGAAAACATATTTAAATCCTGACAGCGTATTTGACTCATTTGCATCCTTTAGCGCTTCTCCAAAGGCAATCGTATAAGTGGTAGCACTATCTAATGTTCCTTTAAATTCGATTGTAAGCCGCTTGCCTTTAATGCTGAATTTCGGCTCCGGTTCTATTGCGGGTGAAATCACAATCTCCTGCGATGGATTATTCAACTGCACATACTCATCAAATTCTATTGCAATAGTGTTCCCCGTGAAACGTGTCGAATAATTTGCCGAACTTTCTCCAACAATTTTGGGCGGCTGTTCATCCTTTGGTCCGCCTGTAGGAGCAACAATATTCGCGCAGGAAGCTAACAGCCAGCAGCTAAAGGCTAAGAGCTTTGTCTTTTTCATCATCTTCGCATGTAAACCATCAATACTGAAATATCCGAGGGCGTTACTCCGCTCACGCGGCTTGCCTGCCCCAGTGTGCGGGGGCGAACTTGAGCCAATTTTTCCCGTGCTTCATTTGAAAGCGATTTTAGTTTGCTGAAATCAAAGTTCTCGCTAATCGCCACGCCTTCAAGTTTCACCATTTTATCTGCGAGTTCCTTTTCTCTTTCCACATATCCATCGTATTTCATCTCGATTTCAGCGAGTTCAATTTCTTCTTGTGAAAATTTTTTAAGGAATTCATCCAAAGCGGGTACGCCTTGTCTCAATAAAGCCGTATCTAACTGCGGTCTTTTCAACAGATTGTAGAGTTTCGTTCTTTCTTTCACCGGATTTGTGTCCAAATCATGCATCAGCGCGTTCGCTTCTTCTGCCGGAATACTTTTTTCCTTGAAATGGCGCGTTATTTCTTCCGAATTTTTTCTTTTCTGCTCTACCCTACTCAGTCTATCCTGCCCTGCAAGCCCGATTTTAGCTCCCATAGGTGTCAGCCTGATATCTGCATTATCCTGTCGGAGCAAAATGCGGTATTCTGCACGAGATGTGAACATCCGGTAAGGCTCGTTCGTCCCTTTGTTGATAAGGTCGTCAATCAATACCCCGATATACGCCTCTGACCTTTTCAAAACAACAGGCTCCTCATTGTTGATAACTCTGTGTGCGTTGATACCTGCTATCAATCCCTGGCAGGCGGCTTCTTCATATCCCGTAGTGCCGTTGATTTGACCTGCAAAAAAGAGATGTTTCACCAACTTGGTTTCCAAACTAAGCTCCAATTGTGTTGGCGGGAACCAGTCATATTCAATTGCATAACCCGGACGGAACATCTTGACATTCTCAAATCCGGGTATTTTCTTCATAGCAGCGAACTGCACCTCTTCCGGCAGTGAACTGGAGAACCCATTTACATAGATTTCCACCGTGTGCCACCCTTCCGGCTCTACAAATAGCTGGTGGCGGTCACGGTCGGAGAATCGCTCAATCTTATCCTCAATAGAAGGGCAGTATCTTGGTCCCCTGCCCTGAATTCTGCCTGTGAACATGGGCGACTTGTCAAACCCTGTCTTTAAAATGTCGTGTACTTCCTGATTAGTATAGGTCACGTGGCAAGGAAGCTGCCTTTCAAGTGGCTTGGTGTCGGTATAGGAAAATTTTCCCGGATTCTCATCACCGGGCTGCACTTCCATCTTGGTGTAATCGAGGCTTCTGCCGTCCACACGCGGAGGTGTGCCTGTTTTCATCCTGCCAGATTCAAAACCAAGGGAAATCAGTTGCTCCGTAATGCCCGTTGCGGCTTTCTCAGCCATCCTCCCGCCACCGAACTTCTTTTCCCCGATGTGGATAATGCCGTTCAGGAAGGTACCATTGGTTAATACGACCGCCTTTGCCCTGATTTCACTACCCATAGTCGTCCTTACACCAAACGCCCTGCCTTTTTCCACAATAATTTCTTTTGCTGTATCCTGCCAGAAGTCAACATTTGGGATGGATTCCAAATACAGCCGCCACTCATTGGCGAACAGTTGCCTGTCGCTCTGGGCGCGGGGACTCCACATGGCGGGTCCCTTTGAGCGGTTGAGCATCCGGAACTGAATCATCGTTTTGTCGGTGATGATACCTGAGCCTCCGCCAATCGCATCTATCTCTCTTACGATTTGTCCTTTTGCGATGCCGCCCATGGCAGGGTTGCACGACATTTGCGCGATGGTCTGCATGTTCATGGTGACGAGCAGCACCGATGAGCCGAGCTTTGCGGCAGCGGCAGCAGCCTCGCAGCCGGCATGACCAGCACCTACAACAATAACATCATATTCCTTGAACATAGAAGGGTGGAGGCAAAGTTAAGAATTGTCGCTATGCTTTGTGGATTTGTTCCACGTGGAACAGGAAATGTTTGGAGTTTGGAGTTGATTGTGAGACTTGAAGTGTTCGCTGTTCCACGTGAAACACATTTATGGTTATTAATTCTACAAATTTTTAACCACATAGGCACAAAGGAGAAATACATAGAAACCAAAAATTGGTAAGAATAAAAGCTTCCGTGGAAACCAAAATAAAATATGTGATATTTATATGTTACTATGTGCCTATGCAATTCGATATCTAATGTCTCAATGCTCTTTCAATATTATTAAAATAAAACCTTGTCATTTCAGTTTTAAATCGGTTATTATAAACTCTACCTTTGTTCCACGTGAAACCTCGTCTATCCGCATGAAGCACATCTCCATCTGCATCATCTGTTTATTCAGCGTCACTAATCTTTTTTCCGACACCATCAACCCGCCTTCCCGTGACAGATTTTCCTTAAAGGAACGATTGAAAGAACGAAAGCGCAGGATTGACTTCACATTGAAATCAACAGATGCTTTTATGGATTCCTCACGGGCAAGCAAAGCGGGGAGTTGGATACGCTCCAAATCTTATACATGCAGGTTGCGCGCAAAAGACATGAAGAAGACGCGAAGATTTATTGGTGGGTGAAAGTCGCCTCGTTGATTATTCTTGTGCTGCTTGCGTTGGGGTTTTGGGTATGGAAATACCGAAATAAAAAGGGTGGGATGAATGCCTAAAAAAACAAACTCCCTATGGAAGCAATTCTTGTTTATTTAATTGTGTTGATTGTGCTTGGCGCACTTGTGTTCCTTAAAAAAAATGAACATAAAGAATTCTGCTGTTTCAATTCCGCTTGCTAATATTTTGTTGCTTGCTTTTGGATACGCGCTTATATTCTACACGGATATTTTTGTGAATACCAAAATAGAACCCGGCTTTCGGGGGGTAGGAGACGTTTTTGATGATTTCTTTACGAGAATTGAATATGCCGGAAACTTTTACATTGCTTTGTTCATACTCATACTTTTGGTCTATCTTTTTCTTTCGAAAGAAAAAGATTGCAACATTCAAGTTGCAAATGCAACTTGAATGTTGCAATCAATTAAAATATTAAACGAAATGGAAAAATAATTAACAAAATCACAATTTATGCTGCGCAGAAATCTCCAGCATCCTGTCAATTGATATTCTCGCTTCTTTAATCAGCGAATCAGGCAGCGTAACCTCCGGTTCTTCATATTTCATGCAGAGGTAAATTTTTTCAAGCGTGTTTAACTTCATGTGAGGACAGTCGTTACAAGCGCAATTATTGTTTGGCGGTGCCGGAATAAATATTTTATGCGGTGATTTTTTCTGCATCTGGTGCAGTATGCCTGTTTCAGTGGCTACGATAAATTCCTGCGCAGCATTGTTTATCGTGTAATTCAGCAAACCTGTGGTACTGCCGATGAAATCCGCGTGTTTCAACACTGCTTCTTCACATTCGGGATGCGCAATGAACTTTGCAATTGGATGTTGCTCACGCAGCTTCGTAATTTTTTCGAGCGAAAAGATTTCATGCACCATGCAAGCGCCATCCCACAACACCATATCACGCCCGGTTTTCTTTATGAGATAGCGACCAAGATTTTTATCAGGCGCGAAAAGAATCGGCTGATCCTTTGGAATACTTTCAATCACCTGCACGGCATTGGTGGAAGTGCAGGAAATATCCGTAAGCGCTTTTACTTCCGCAGAGCTGTTCACATACGTCACCACAATGTGATTGGGATATCTTTCTCTGAATTTAATAAACGCTTCAGGCGGACAGGAATCCACAAGCGAACATCCGGCACGCAAATCAGGCACCACAACTTTCTTTTTCGGTGAAAGAATTTTTGCTGTTTCCGCCATGAATTTTACTCCGGCAAACACAATCATGTCAGCATTTGTCTTGGCTGCCTCTTGCGAAAGTCCGAGACTGTCGCCAATGTAATCGGCTATATCCTGAATATCAGCATCCTGATAATAATGCGCAAGAATGACGGCATTTTTTTCTTTTTTCAGTTTTTCAATTTCAAGGAACAAATCCAGCGCGGGAGGAATTTCCAAATTTAAAAAACCTTTTTGCGGTAATGCTTGCTTTGCTTCAACTAAAGTTACTGACCTCATGATTTGTATTTGAATTTTTTTAAAAAGTTATCATAGTTTATTAAGGGTGTGAATTCGTGTATTCTTTTTTGGTGAATGACTTGCTTTTTTAGTTGTACAAAAAAGAAGATGTTGCGCTAACAGGTATGTTGATAGTATTTGCATTGATAATCAGGCATTCACGCGGTTCATTAACAGTTGTTGGTAAGCGGCTTGTTTGTAAGAAAGCAGGGATGCAGTTGTTGGAAACAGCGCTTCAAGTTGTGGACTTTCTATTTTTAATCCACAGACAAACGCTTCAAATCGCCAAACAACGGGGTATAAAATCTTACACACCACTTGTCAACATCAATTTAACACAGCTATCCACACGATAATTCACGGTTTCAAAATTTTCAGCGCCTTTTCTGGCACAAGATATTTTACGGACTTCCCTTTTTCGAGTAACTCTCTTATATAAGTAGCCGAAATATCAACGAAAGGAAAATCAAACAGCGTTACGTTCTTTTCTTTTGCCGTGCCTTTTAGTTTGATTTCCGCATCACGCCTTTGATACACATAAATAGTGAAGTCATTTAGGATAATGTAAGCATCCTTCCAGTCTTTCAGCGATTGGTAAGTGTCAGACCCCATGAGCAACACAAAATTCATCCACGGAAATTTTTTTTTGAAATATTTGAGTGTGTCAATCGTGTAAGAGGGCGTTGGAAGATTAAATTCCGCATCACTGGCGTAGAAATGCGGATGGTCTTTAGTCATTGCCTCCACCATTTTGAAGCGCGTCTTCGCGTCAATCAAGGTTCCTTTTTCTTTAAATGGATTTTGAGGCGACACAATAAACCACACCTCCTCAATGTCAGAGAATTCAATAAAATGATTGGCGACAATCAGGTGTCCGACATGTATCGGATTGAATGAGCCGAAGAAGAGTCCTGCTTTCATCTGAAATAATTGGGTTTTAAAGGTCAGATGAAACTGGCATTATTACACTAATCACTTTGGGATATTGAAACAAGCCGGTTTCATAAACTCAAATATCAGGTTATTCCAATTATTTTTGAAGCAGAAAGCAAGATGGAGATATACATAGATGTAGATAACACGATTTGCCACACCGCTGGCACAGATTATCCCAACGCAAAACCGATAACCGAAAACATTGCGCGGTTTAATAAACTCTTTGACGAGGGAAACCACCTCGTGTATTGGACAGCGCGCGGCATGAAGAGCGGCATCAACTGGCGTGAGTTGACGGAGAAACAGTTTAAGGTGTGGGGAGTGAAATATCACGAGTTGCGTTTAGACAAACCTTCGTTTGATGTATTTATTGACGACCGCGTTATAAACGCCCGCGACTGGGAAAAAGGAAAATGGATAAACGGATAAAACGCGCCCGCGAAATACTTGCGCTTGAAAGCGAAGCAATCAAAAATATTCCGCTTGATGCTTCATTATTAAAAGCAGTGAAGTTGATTGTTGCATGCAAAGGAAAAATTATCACGAGCGGAATGGGGAAAGCGGGCATCATAGCGAAAAAAATTTCAAGTACATTTTCATCCACAGGCACACCATCTGTCTATCTGCATCCCGGAGAAGCGCAGCATGGCGATTTAGGAATGCTTGGGAAGAATGATTTGCTGCTTGTGTTTTCTAATTCAGGAAAAACACGCGAAGCAATTGAGATGGTGACGCTCGCAAGAAGGCTTAACAAGAAGCTACCTGTGATTACCGTGACCGGACACACAGATTCAGAACTTGCACAAGCGGCTACGGTGGTCTTAAGCATTGGCAAAATAACGGAAGCATGTTCTCTGGGAATGGCACCCACAACATCCACCACCACAATGCTGGCGCTGGGCGATGTGTTGTGCGTGCTGGTGATGGAAGAAATTAACTTTACGATGGAAGAGTTTTCTAAGCGGCATCACGGAGGTTATTTAGGAGTGGAATCAAAGGCAAAAAGCAAAAGAGGATAGCGGTTAAAAAAAAATTCTCTATATTTTCACAACAATTCACAAAACCCCATCACCATGAGTACCCCATTTATCTTCAGAAAAACTTTTCAGGTAATTGTATTTCTCCTCTGCTTCACTATAGTGAATGCGCAGGATAAGAATGAAGCAAAGGTTGACAGCTACATCGCAAAGGCGCAGGCTGAAACGGATGTTGCGAAAAAAAATGAACTCTACAACAAGGCGGCAGAAGTAATTATGACCGCCAAAATGGATAAGGCTCAATACGTAAAAATTGCCGATTCGTATTTAGAGGAAGGCGATGTCACAAATGCGGTGAAGTTTTTTATGCGAACAGACAAAGCGGATAAAAATGAAGGCTATGTAAAAATTGGACACAAAATGCTGGAGACCGCATTTGACGACCAGAAGACCGAAGCGAAAAATGTGAAGAAGGCGTTGGATTATTTCACAAAGGGAGGACAAACCAACGAAGGCTATGAAGCAGCAGGTGACGCTTATTATGAAAGAGGAAAAGAATACCGCATGAAAGCTGCGGAGTATTATGGCTTAGGAAAGGTGAATTCAAAAATCGAAAAAGTGGCTTCCGAATTTCTTGCTGATAATCAAAATGCTAAAGCGGCAGAGGTGTATCTGAAGTTGAATAGTGAAGAAGGTTATCGCAAAGCAGGCGACCTCTATTTTAACGCAGGCGATTACAACAACGCATTTACAGCGTATGACAAAGGCGTGATTGCAGACGGCATTAAAAAATATGCAGATAAATTGTATGCGGACGGAGATGTTGCCAACGCAGACCCGCAGTATATGAAAGTAGCTGAAATGTATGCCGAGAAAAAGAACACCGAAGCGCTCTATGCAATGGCAAAGACGGCTGAAGAAAGGGGCAACTACACCATGGCTGCGGATTTTTACACCAAAGGAGGAGAGCCGAACAAAGCGGCAAGAGCGGTTGCTTATGGCAAGTTAACTACGTTTGATACTGAAGGAGCTAAAACAGATTTTCAAACATTGGGCGATGCTGAAATGGTGAAGGCAATCACAGCGAGCGCGAAATTGCTTACTCCGCTAAAAGACGCTGCGACTTATTTTGATGATATCAAGAGAAGCGAGCCGCGCATTTATTACACAGAAGATTCTGTTACCAAAAAGAAAACGTACAACGAGTCGGATATCGAAATCTTCAACACTTATTACAAAGACAACCTCAGCAGCATCGTGGATTATTGCTACACAGTATCAGCGAATGTACCTAAAATCACTTATGCTCCATTGAAAGATGCGTTGATGCGCAAGTTCAAACAATATGGAGCAATCAGAAATGTGCTTGATGCCAACTTTGGAAAGAAGTTGCAAAAGACGCAGGTGACAGAGAAGGATGTAGCGTTGTGAGGAGTTAGAAATTCACCCCAAATCCCAGCGTCATGCGCTGGTAAGTTCTGTCTTCTTTGTAAATGTATCCTTCAGACCACACGTACTGATATTCACGCGAGCTTTTTTGCAGGCTGAATCCAACTGCGAGCGTGAAAGATGCCTTGCTTGTGGTATAGAATTTCAATCCGGTTCCTGCGTGAATCAGTAAGCCACCCTGAGAATTAAGTTCTTCAATGTTTGAGTCATGCTCATCTCGCCCAACCAAGAACCCATACCCTGCATCAACAAAGTAAATTGGCGTGACGCGAAATTTTACCATATCGCCTGATACGCGGGCGAACAAAGGAATAAACGTGTTGCCGTAATTATTATAGTGCGCAGCGCCAACTCCCGCGCCAATGCGAAAGAAGCGGTTCACCTGATAGCCATGCGCAGTTATCAGCGACTGTCCTGTGGAGAAACCATCACCGCCATCGCCAAGCAGCACACGAAATTCGGTTTCATTAAAGTAGCCTTTCTCTTTCATGTAAGGCGCGCGCGCTTTCTTTGTCACAGGCGGTTCTTCGCGCGTGATTTTTTCCACTGCGCTCATTTCAAACACGAAGATGCTTTGTCCTTCAGTTTTTATGGTAACGCTTTTTTCAGGAACAAATTCGCTGATGAATCCGCGAATCATGCTGCCGTTTTTCAGGTAAACAACATCCTGCATATTCTTTTGCGCAAAAAGAAATTGCGCAAGCAGAACGAAGAGCGCAGAGAGAACAACTTTGGTTTTCATAATCGGGAGTTTGAGTTTAGTCGGAAATTTTATCAATGTAGCTTCTCAGCGTATCAGTGAAAGCATGTAAGTAAGTCGGTATGCCGGAAGTGTCCGTATCAATACGCCAATAACGCACGGTTCCATTTTCTTTTAATTCCAGCACATAGCCGCCCTGATCATACGCATCGGGTATTCCAATGTAGCCGTCACTTTCATTCAGTAGTTGAGTTGGAATGTGATTGCTTAAATCTTTTACTAAATCATATTTAGCGGAAGTTAAAGCGGAGTAGTTCCCTGTGTAAGCGCCATCGGGGGGATAGTTATCATTAGAATCTTCATAGAGGGTTCCGTTTTCAATTTTGAAAATTTCCACGCAAGTTTCACCGGCACACATGCCGTAGTAATTTCCAAAAACAAGGTAATCATCAAGTTGCTGATTGCACGAACATTCTTTTTTGCAGTTGGAGAATAATCCAATCACGAAGAGAGATAGAGGCAAAGTTGTTTTAGTTTTCATTTGGTATAAAAATTTCTAAAAAATCATTTTTAGTGAGGCAACCGTTTCTGAACCGCAGCCGTAATCCCTTTCAAAATCACTATTCTTGAACTCAAAACCAATCACCATGAAAACCAAATTTTCAATCATCGCGTTCTTCGCGGTTTCTTTTGTCGTCTTTTTCACAGGATGCACGAAAGATAAATGCTCAACCACTTATACCTATCAGGTTTATGAGCCGGTTTACATGGATTACGCTGAGTTGCGCGGATCGGTTGCCTCAGAAGCTCCGCGTTCTTTAGAAAATCCCGGCAAGATTTATTTGTTCGGCTCTTATTTATTTGTGAATGAAATGAACGAAGGTGTGCATGTGATTGATAATAGCAATCCCGCAGCGCCCGTGAACAAAGCATTCATTCGCATTCCTGGCAACGTGGACATTGCAGTGAAGGGAAATGTTTTATATGCTGACAGTTATGTTGATTTGGTTGCGATTAATATTTCCAATCCCGAAAGCGCGAGTGAAACAAGGCGCCTTGAAAATTTATTCCCGCAAAGAATCTGGGATTTAGGCTATTACTATGGCGACCCCGAAAAAGGCGTGATTGTAAATTGGGAACTCACGGATAAAACAGAAACAGTGGATGTTGCCTGCGGACAGGAAGCATCACAATATTATTACTGGGGCAGTTGGGGCGCAGAGGGAGATTTCGCGGGAGGTCCCGTGCTTGCGGGAAATTCAGGCGCGCCCAGCATTAAGACAAACGCGACTCTTGGCGGACAAGGCGGATCAATGGCGCGCTTCACGATTGCTAGTCATTATCTCTATTGCATTGATAATACCGACATGAACCTCGTTGATATTGCAGACGCTTCCAACCCCGTGATTTGGACGAAGCAGTCAATCGGATTTAATATTGAAACAATTTTTCCTTACGGGAATAATCTGTTCATCGGTTCAAGAAACGGAATGTACATTTATGATAATAGCAATCCTGCAAGTCCAACACTTATATCTACTTACCAGCACATCACCAGTTGCGACCCCGTTGTTGTGGAAGGAAACTATGCTTATGTGACACTGCGCAGCGGAACACCGTGTCAGGGTTTTACGAATGTGCTTGAAGTGGTGGACATCAGCAATCTTTCAAGCCCGGTGTTGGTGAAGCAATATCCTATGTTTAATCCGCACGGCTTGGGCATTGACAACGGCACATTATTTATCTGCGATGGCGATGCGGGATTGAAAGTGTTTAATGCGACCGACCCGAATACAATTGATCAGAATTTATTAAAACATTACGGAACAGTGCAGGCGTATGATGTAATTCCGGTGAACAGTTCAAATGATATTTTAATTATGATTGGAACAGACGGGCTTTACCAGTATGATTATAATGACTTAAATGATA
The DNA here is from genome assembly GCA_034440455.1 of Chitinophagales bacterium. Classification (GTDB taxonomy): domain Bacteria; phylum Bacteroidota; class Bacteroidia; order Chitinophagales; family CAIOSU01; genus JAWXCB01. The sequence continues at coordinate 9,692 of JAWXCB010000018.1, read as the reverse complement.
TTCACCTGATTAGCTCTATTCCTGTGATTTGAGTAACTTGAGGAAGCGCGTCATGTTGAGCGAAGCGAAACAGCTCACGCTTATTGAGATTTAGATTCTTCGCTGCGCTCAGAATGACGAAAGCTCTGCAAACTATTAATGGATTTTGAACTTGTAAGAAGCTGCCAAAAAGAAGACAGACTCGCTCAGAAACGACTCTATGAGAAATTTTATGGGCGCATGATGGGCGTGTGTCTGCGCTATGCGGCAAATAGAGATGAAGCGGCTGAAATTTTGAACAAAGGTTTTTTGAAAGTGTTCAACACGATAAAAAATTATGACGTTGAAAAAGGAAGGCTCGATAGCTGGATTTACAAAATCATGATGAACACTGCGATTGACCACTTCCGAGCTGAGTTCAGGCACAGGAATAATATTGTGGAGATGGAGCAGGCATATTATGTGGGTGATAACACAGATGTGCTGCACCAAATCAGCGCGGATGAAATCATCGAGTTGATTCAGAAACTTTCGCCTGCATACAGAACGGTGTTTAATCTGTATGTAATAGAAGGAATGACACATGCGGAAATAGGAGATCAACTCGGAATATCAGAAGGAACGGCAAAATCAAACCTCTCTAAAGCAAGAAAAAAAATGCAGGCGCTGCTTGCGGAAATGAATAAAATCAATTTGAGCTATGCAAAGTGATTTTGATAAAATACTGAGGAAAAATCTAAAGGGCTACGAAGCAGATTTTAATCCTGCCGATTGGCAGAAGATGGAATCGATGTTGCCGAAGCAATCAAGAAAGCCGTATGCACTGATTGCGCTGTTGCTTTTGTCTGTTGGAATTTTCGGTTTGCTGGTTGGAACAAGAGAATTTAGTAAAGAGAATTACTCTGCTGTGATTGAAAGCGAGAAAAATTCTTTGGAGGAAAGTTCAGTTGCAGGATTGCAAACAAATTTAGAATCCGATAAAGCCGATAAAAATAATGCAGGAAAAGTACGCGATATTCAAAAACAAAATACCGAACAAACAAAATCAAAACAAGAAATACACGAGTCCGGCATTTCAAAATCAGAAGATAATGTCTGGACTCCCTCTCCTACAGGAGAGGGGCGGGGTGAGGTTGTTATGAAAAAAACGGAGTCTCGGGAAAAGAGCGTAATTGACATAGAAAGTAAAAATTCAGAAGCAGCCAACCTCCAGGATAATTCAGATAGAAAGAGAAGCGCGAATCCCAAAACAAACCCTTATCAATCTACATTGGTTGCCAATTCAGAAGCCGCAGAGTCATTTCATTCTGATGCGCATTCAAATAGTCACCAAGCAGATTTTGCGCTCGCCTCAATTGAAGCAGGCGTTATCAAGTTAGATGATGAAAAAAATCTTGCAGAAAGAAACGCGTTGAGCGATGACACTGCTCCAAAACATAAACCCCAAAGGAAGATTGTAACATTTGTGCTTGGTGGCGGAGCAGGAATGAATTTCTCCTTTATTGATGCAACCCGCTGGACAAACCCCGGTTATACCGTTGATGTTGCGCAGGAAATCATGTTTATTAATCGAATAGGAATCGCGTTTACGCAGGGATATTCAGAAAGAAAATATGACGGGGGACAGTATCCGTGTCCTTCCGGCACGCTTGATTGTCCGACTTCATACAACTCAACCGTGCGCTCAGTTGATTTTGGAGTTGACTTGAAAGCAAACCTCATTCATAAAACAAAATGGAACTGGTATGTGAAAACCGGAATCATCAACACAGTGAAACTGAAAGAAGAGTTCAATTATAGTTATCCCCAAACCGACACCATTACATCGCCAACCCTCCCGCTACAAACGAATTTCAACGGAGGCAGTTTTAGCGAAGCCATGCAAGACAATCTATCGGGACTTGATAAAGCAGATTATCCCTCCGACCTGACAGTTTCCGGCATTAAGCGCTACCACATCGCATTTCATTCAGCAACAGGATTCGATGTGGCATTAAACTCCAAGTTGCAATTGCAATTTGAAGCCGGACATTCCTTCACGCAGCCAACCGTTGGAGTTGACGACAAGCGTCTCCATTCTATCGGAGTAAACGGACGATTATTTTATCGCTTTGGTAGATAATCGGGCGCTCTTTTTTTTTGTACAGTTGCTGTAATAAATACCTAAACATTCTTTGTTAAATCACGTATTAAAATCCGGTTTCGTGTGTAGGATGGTTTAACTATTCGGGCAAGATTTATTGCGCCCGGAATAAAAGGGATGGAATATGAGGCGGATGATTTGTGTGGCAGCAGCGCTGCTTTTCTTTGGCGTATCTTATAGCCAGGATTCAAAAAAATTACTTCTCGACCAGTTTAACGTGCAATCATTCGGCAGCGATGCTCCTGCTGAGGCAAAAGCTACAATAGAAAAGGATGAAGACCTCACTCTTTTTAATCTAAGTAATTACAAATACACGGTTGCTCCGCAACAGGGAAAAGAATACAAAGAATATCAGGCTATCAAGTTAGACGGGCTTTCCAATTTGGAAATCATCACGGGCATGATTACCAACACGCTCGACCGTGAAAATAGGTTCATCGAACTTACAGAAGGTAAACAACAAATCGCAATGGTGCGCGAGGCGCTCAATGGCAGAGCGGACTATGTGTTTGTAAGCCCGCTTGAAAAAGAATACTTCATTGATGCGCAGGGAACTTTCCGCTACATTGACGGACGCGAACTGGTGGGCGATAAAAAAGTGAAAATTTATCTTGAAAAAGGAAAGCCAATTACCGCAACTACATTCTTCTTTGCGCTCAAAGATAGAGGCTTAATCAGTTTGGAAGTTGGTTTGCGTCAATTCATTTCAATGAGCACGGACGAGAAAGTGAGTTTGCTGAGGATGGACATTTATACTGCCCCGAAGGAAACCGAATCTGCTTCAAACAATTAGTCATGATCTGAAAGTTTGTGGGGTGTCTGCAATCTTTTTATTTTAGTTGCGATGCGAGCGCCTTTCATTTTTCTGCTTCTGCTTGTCGCCCGTTTTGGCAGAGCGCAGCATGTAGTGGAGCTAACTTTACTGCGCAGAATCGCTTCATAATCGCAGATGTGGAGGATATGCGCTCGGTGAGGAAAAGCATCGGGCAGGTGAGTAGGGGTATGTTGAATACACAGGTGCCAGCGGTGCTTGAGTACGACCTTGATGCGTTCATGCATTCCTATCTGAATGCTGCGCTGAATCCCGAAGGCGCGGTTGCCGTGTAATGTGCAAGTGGAAAAATTTTGGCTGTGGGAAGAAACATCACTTACGGGCGAGGTGGGGAGGATTGAGGCGCTATTTATAGTTTACAGGCGAGGATGACAAGCGGATTAAAATCCTGGATGAAAAATTTTCATTTGAAACACGCGGCATGGATGTCACGAAAAGTCATCCGAACAATGTATGTAATGTGTTTGAGAGTCTGCTCAGAAGGATTGAGGTAATGCTGAAAACTTCGCTGTATGAGCGCGCTCAGGTTGATTCCATACGTGAGGTGTCGAAAGAAACAGGCGAAGCCAATGCCGATGATGCGTGGGATAATAGCGCAAGCATTTCAAAACTCAGGCTGGATGACGCTTCGGAATATGGCGGTTTGTTTTCGCTTGGCATCGCCCTTGGCGGTGGAGGAATAATTGGCATTCCAGTAAGGATATATCCCGCTCAGAAATTTGCCATTGAGGCGGGATGCTTTTTTCGCCCCTTTTTTGCTTTTGAAAATGAAGGGTTGGAAATTTACCCGGGAGCAATGCTGGCTGGCGGCTTCCTTATTTATCCGCAGAAAGAACTTTTTCGTGGCACAAATGCGAAAATGCAGGGATTGTTTCTGAAAGGCGGACATTCATTCGGCACAGTTCCTGAATCATTTGGGGCGCTTGGTTGGGCGATGGAGAAAATTAAATGGGCTGGGAGCAGTTTTTCAGTTGAGGTGGGCGGTGGCGTGCTTGTAATGCACTCTGATGACCCGCAATTGAATTATGGAATCACGCAATCAAAAATTCAACCGCTGCTTTATTGGAAAGTGAGTTGGATGTAGTACAGCGCACAGAGAAAAAAATAAATGCGGTAGTTTGGCTGCCAACAACTAAGTAACATTAAAAGAATCCTCCGGTATTATCAGAGGACCCTTTTAATGCCTACTCTGCCCCTAAGAGTGTGGGATTAACGCGACTTGAAAAAGATTATTGCACGAACGCCTTCCTCAGCGCGGCTTACCGTGAAATTTCAAACTTGAACGTGCGCAACAATGCGTTGCTGCGAATGGCGAGAAAATATACTCCATTCGGCAAGAGTGATGTATTCAGCATAAAATTATTTCCGCTGTAATCTTCCGTGTGAAGTTCTTTTCCAAGAACATTCATCACGGCTATTTCATAAACTTCAGATGCGGGGAAATCAATTCGTAAAAAATCGTTTGCGGGATTTGGGTAAATGAAAATTTGTTTTTCATGTTGCGCGCCATCGTCCGATGAAAGCAGCTTTTCATACACAACGGATGAATCAATGAACGCGCACACATTCAGCGTGCTTTCATCACTGCGAATCAGTGTGATGTCGGCAAATGATAAATTCAAGATGGCGGTGAGATATGTTTTCTGCGCAAGATTTTCTTCCATCACAAAATTCAGCGTTCCGATTTTTCCCGCGATGGTTTGTTCGTTTTGGTCGATGCGGCTTACTGCCGTTTCCACTTTGCTTTCATCTGAAATGTCTTTGTCTAAAAAAACCAAATCATTCGTGTTGCCAAACTGCGAGTTGTTATAGCTGAATGAAAGCGTTCCCGGCTGAATCAATTCACTGTCATAATTCACAGAAAAAGCAATACCGTAAACATCCTGCGCTGGAACTTGATTGTTGCCCAAATTCACTTCTACGCTCACCGTGCTGCCCACCGGAATGCTGTCGGGCACAGTGAAATACAGCGGAATGTCATTCACGTCCATACATTCGGAAATACCGCTCTTATTGGAACGTCTGTTGTAATTTCTGCTGATAACGGAAATGTCTTGTCGGTCAATAATTCCATTGCCATCACAATCGGAGTGTTGAATATTGATGCCGCTTGGGAGATTTGCAAGACCGTTAGATTGCAGCCAAGGAAAAGAAGCTGAAAAATTTGCAGCCGTTGAAGTGTCAGCCCGCAGCGGACCAATCGCTCCGTATGAAATACCGACATATAAAACGTCAGTGTTGTTTACGATTCCATCGCTGTTTGCATCACCGGGAAACACACAGCCGAGGCAAATTCTTTTCACGATAGAGTCAGCGCAAAACGTATTCGGACTTGTGATTTTCAATTTCACAAAATATTCGCCTGCCGAAGGGTAGGCGTGTTGCGGATTGCGCTGCGTGGAAACTTGCCCGTCACCGAAGCGCCATAAATAAAAAACAGGGTTGCCGGTGGAACTGTCGTGAAAAGAAACGTGCAGTGAATTTGTAACTACCGTAAACCCAAACCGCGCATGGCAACTCTGGCTTTTGCTTTCATAAGTGTAAAGCAAAAGAGCAGCAAGCAGAGTTGAAAAAATAACATTTCGGTTCACCGATTTCATTTAGCGGTCTTTGATAACGTAAATATACTTCTGCTTACAACCAAACCACAATTACAAAAAATTAAACTTTCCGAAGGAAATAAGCGAATTTTTCTTTAGTGAAAGAAATGAAAGTCAATCGCTAATCATTGGTTTTCAAGGAGTTGAAATGATTTTTTAGAATACCACATCCCCGCAGCCCCCGGATTTTTCCGAAATAAACTTGTTAGTTTAGCTGCCCCCTTAAACGATGCAAGGAAGCAAACTCATAGAAGTTCTCCGCACTTTCACACCCAAGCAACTGCGCAAGCTGGAGGATTTCATTGCTTCGGCTTTCTTTAATAAGAATGAGGATGCCTGCAAATTTTTTGTTGCCGTCCGAAAATATGAGCCTGTATTCACGCACAAGAATTTAGAGAAAGAGAACATCTGGAAAATGGCTTTTCCAAAACAGAAGTATGACGAGAAGATGCTCGGCTACCTGATGAGCGACATCCAAAAGCTGATTGATAAATTTCTTGCCTACAACAAATTCAGCGAACAGTCTATTCAGCAGGAATATTATTTATTGAGCAGCTACATTGACTTGAATCTTGAAAAGCATTTTAACAAGACAATGAAGGATGCGCAGCTTTTGCAAAAGGAGCATCCCTGGCGCGAAGCGGATTATTTCTTCAATGAGTTTTTGCTGGAATCTATCAGCAATGTTTTTTTCGACAAGCAACGCAAGCATGTGTATGATGAGAGTTTGCAGAAAGCAATTGACAATCTCGACCTCTATTACCTTGCGCAAAAGCTGAAGTATAGTTGCGAGTTGTTCAATCGTAAAAATATTGTCGCGGCAAATTATGAGCTGCGCCTGCTTGATGAAATTTTAGTGTATGTGAAGAAAAAAGATTTTGAACATGCGCCCGCCATTGCGATTTATTATGAAATCCTGATGGCGCTCAAGGAAACAGAGAGCGAAGCGCATTTCAAAAAACTCAAAACGCTGCTTGACAAGCATAGCGATAAATTTCCGCTGCTCGAAGCGCGCGATATGTATGCTTATGCGCAGAACTATTGCATCAAGCGCATTAACGCGGGAAATCAGGATTATCTGCTCGAATTATTTGGCTTGTATAAAACCACGCTCGCCCGCAAAATCGTGTTTGATGGAAAATATATTTCACCGTGGACTTACAAAAACATCGCGGGCGTTGCGATGCGCGTGGAGGAATATAGTTGGGTGGAGAAATTCATCCATGAATACAAAGAACACGTTTCGCCTGAACTGCGCGAAAATGCGTTTGCGTTCAACTTCGCCAGCTTTCATTTCAACAAAGGAAATTTCAATAAAGCGCTTGAGTTGCTGCATAACGTAGAGTTTACCGACATTGTTTATAACCTTGATTCAAAAGCAATGTTGCTGCGCATTTATTATGAGCTGAAAGAAATGGAGCCGTTGTGGTCGTTGCTTGAAGCGTTTCAAGTGTATCTGCGCAGGAATAAACTCATTAGCGACAGCCAGAAAGCGATTTACATGAACCTGATTCACTTTGTGAAGGAAGCCATGCGCATCCGCAAAGGCGAAAAGGAAGCGGTGCAAAAACTGAAAGAAAAAATTGAAAAGACAAAACAAGTAGCGTATTTGCAATGGCTAAAAAAGAAAGTGGAGGAGTTGATGTGACGCGCGTCATTGCGAGCGTAGCGAAGCAATCCCCCGCTATTTTGGCTATCATCAGGGGATTGCTTCGGTCGGTCCTCCCTTGTAATGACGAATAACAAAACACATCACCCCACCCCCAACACCCGATATGTCAATACCCAAACTCGAAAAATTTGCTGAGATAGACACCTTTCCCAACGTGTTGCAGAATATTGATTTTGCTCATCCTTCACTTTTCGATTGTAACAAAGAACAAAAAGATTTTAAGGGAAAATGGAGCGCTGATTTTTTTCACAACAACAATCCGCTCGTGCTTGAACTTGCCTGCGGCAAAGGAGAATATACTGTGGAGATGGCGCAAGCATATCCCGATAAAAATTTCATTGGCGTTGATTTGAAAGGCAACCGCATCTGGACAGGTGCGCGCAAAGCGCTTGACCTCGCGCTGCCCAATGCAGCGTTCGTGCGCTCGCGCATCGAATACCTCCCACATTTTTTTGCGGAGAGCGAAGTGAGCGAAATCTGGATTACATTTCCCGACCCTTATTTGAAACGCTCAAAGACAAGCAAGCGCCTCACCTCTCCTTTTTTCTTGGAGAAATACCGGCAGTTCTGCAAAAGAGATGGCTTCGTGCATTTGAAAACCGATGACCCTACTTTGTTTGAATTTTCACGCGAAGTTGCTGCCACCGCGCCATGCGCCATCGTGGAGGCGATTGAAGATGTGTACAAAAATGGCGAGCCGCCCCTGCCGCTGTGCATCAAAACATACTATGAAAAAATGCACTTGGAAGATAGGCGCACCATTCGCTATTTGAAATTCCGCATCCACCCGCAAGAATAAAAAAAATGTCTGCCTTGAAACGTGTTAAAACTCCGGACTCCCCTCTCCACCGGAGAGGGGGCGGGGGTGAGGCTAAAAAGAAGAAGCCCGCAAAGAAAACTGGTAATAATTTTTTCATGCGAGTGTATGTTGTGGCGCGAAAAATTCCGCGCGGCAGAGTTACTTCTTATGGAGCTATTGCAAAATATTTGGGAGCCGGAAAATCATCGCGCATGGTAGGGTGGGCGATGAACAACGCAGGCAGCGTTCTGCCGCCTGTACCCGCGCACCGCGTGGTGAACCGCATCGGGCTGCTCACTGGGCAGCACCACTTCGCCTATCCAGGGCAAATGCAGGAGTTGCTCGAAAACGAAGGCATCAAAGTGCTACACAACAAGGTGAAAGATTTTGAAGAGTTGTTTTGGAACCCCATGCAGGAGTTGAAGCCCTTTAAGTAACTCGTTATTGCCAGCGCAGCAAGCCCCAACTTTTTTATTTAGATAAAAGGCACAAGGTACGCTTGCGCCAGTTGGCGCTAATCAGCGATGTCGAACTTGCTTTTCACGCGCACACTTTTCATTTTCTTGCCGCGTCTTTCTTCGTCACTTTTTGAAAAATCTTTTTCTTCAAACTGGAGCGTAAACTTTTCGGGAAGTTTAGCAAGGTGTTCAGGCTGCTCTATCAGTTGATGCACAAAATCAAAGGTCAATCCGAGGTTGCGTTTTACTTGTTCTTTGTTTGTCATTTCTTCATTCTTTTTCTGATTTCTGCGGAGTTCTTTCTTTCATGCAAAACAGCGGCAATCACGATGAGCTTCTTGCGCGGATATTTTTTGTAATAAAGATGATACAGAAAACGCGCCATTGAAATTTTTCGAACAGCCCCGATATAAATCTGATAGCTTACCCGCTCATCGCTGATTTTTTCAACAGACAGCGCAATTTCATTTCTAAACTCCCATCCTAAACCCGCCCGCTCGTTTTCATACCACGCAAAAGCTAACTCTAAATCGCTATGCGCCTGCTGCGTGAAAACGATTTCATACTTCATCCTTCCACTTTTTTTTGATTTCCTTCCAGCTTATCACATTTTGCGGGTTGCGCTCATAATCGGCAAACCGCTCTTTCACTTCCTGCTTGTGCCACTCCGGTTCGTTTTGGTCTAAGTTTAAAATGCGGGCAATCGCCCACAATGCTTTTTCATCATCTGTTTTGTCAATCCGCGCTTTTATCGCCCGCTTTTTTAGTTTCAAATCCATAACCAAAGTGTTTTAAGTAAAGCTAATTCATTTATGAAAAGCAATAAGCGCCCTCTGGAAAAACCGAAACGCGCTTTTGGCTTTATCTCGCGCCAGTGTCGGAAGACCTGCGATAACCGGAAACAACAAAGAAAAAAATAGAGGTATCTTCAAAGAGAAATTGAAAAACTATGATAAAACATTTTTGTTTGATGCAGCATTTATACTTGTAGCCGCTCTTGTTCTGCTTGGAATTAATTATGCGGGAGGAGCAGAGATGTTGGGTAAGTTTTCAATAGTGATAGCATTGACAGGATACTTCTAAAATCCAAGTTTCAAATGCAACTTTAACGAGTGAGATAAAGGAGTAATATTTTTCAAAAGAGAGAGGTGGAATGCCTCCCTCCTCTGATGGAAATATTGCCCAAATTGGCTCCTCGTCCAAAAGTTG
>JAWXCB010000017.1:0-23555 GCA_034440455.1 Chitinophagales bacterium | reverse complement strand
TTTTGTTGGAAGTAAAAACAAATTACGGTGAAATGAATGCCCGTGCATTAATGAAACACACCTATTTAAACTTTCCGTTTTACGCCACAAGAAGCGAAGCAGCACAAAACATTTTAAGCCAAACGGAATTAGAAAAAGTAATTGCAAGCAAACCCAAAAGCAACAAGACCGTTTTATTTACGATTGGCTACGAAGGCATTTCGTTAGAAGAATATTTGGTTCGCCTGATTAAAAACGATGTAAAAGTTTTGGTTGATGTTCGCAACAATGCCATGAGCATGAAATACGGTTTCAATAAAAACCAATTGAAGAAATTTTGCGACAATTTAGGAATTCTGTATGTGCATATTCCAGAGGTAGGCATACAAAGTGAGCAACGGCAAGAACTCAATTCACAAACCGATTACGATAAATTATTTTCCGTTTACCGAAAAAATAATTTGAGCAAGACCACCGAAAAGCAAAACGAAATTTTGAATTTGTTGAAGCAGCACAAACGCATTGCTCTTACTTGTTTTGAAGCCAACATTTGCCAATGCCACCGCAAACACTTAGCGGAAGCAATAGAAACCTTGCCTGATTTTTCCTATTCCGTGGTTCATATTTAATCAAGTGAATCATTAAATCATAGTCAAGCATGGCAAGGAAGAAAGTATTGATTACCGTTACCACTTATCCATTACCATCAAGAAGCTATGATGAATTAGTTTGCACCGCAGGTATTTTAGAAAGCGGAGAATGGATTCGTATTTATCCGGTGCCGTTAAGTTTTTTAATTGACTTGAAAGGTTCGGGTAAAGTGAACAATGTAAAATATACTTGGATTGAATTGGAACTAAACCGCAGAACAGAAGATTTCAGACCCGAAAGCTATTCACCACGGCATTATGATTTTCGTGATTTAGAAATTAGCGAACGATTAAACACTGAAAGCAATTGGGCAAGACGAAAAGAAATATGTTTAACCAATGTTTACACCAACAAAGCCAAACTGCTTAAAGATTCTACAGCCCCAACCAATGTTTCATTAGCCACATTCAAACCCTCAAAAATTGTTGCTTTCAAAATTGAGAACGATGAACGGGAATGGAAAAACGAGTGGAAAGAATTGCGCAAGCAAGGCGATTTGTTTTCAGGAGATAAATCTCCCGAAATATTAATTCCGAAATTGCCTTTCAAATTCTCCTATACTTTTTTAGATGATGAAGGAGTGTCAAGCACATTGATGATTGAAGATTGGGAAATTGGTGCTTTGTATTGGAATTGTTTGAGAGGTGCAGACGGCAATGAAGATATTGCTTTACAAAAAGTAAGAGCGAAATACGAAACACGGTTTATAAAAGAAAAAGACATTTATCTTTTTCTTGGCACTACAAAAGAATGGCACATGCGAAGGGCAAATAATCCTTTCGTTATCATCGGAGTCTTCTATCCGAAGAAAGAAACTCAAACGAAACTATTTTGAAATGGCAGATGAAAGCAAACGCACAGGTGTAAGCACATTTGCAAGCCACACAAGCCTAAGCACAGACCAAAGCTTGCAAAAGAGCTTCCACCTTTCCCACCCAGACAAAATTGAATTAAAAAAAATCTCCTCCCCTTCTGAAAATAAAAAATACGCAACCGCACAACCCGACACGACAACGACAGTGAAACGTATTATTGACAATGGTTTGCAGACACGGTGGACAGAAGGCCAGCTTATAATCGAGTAGCCCGCCCCGCCACCTGTCGGTGACGGGGAGAGGCTCTCACACCTGTGTGCCGAAGCACTTCAGTGCGCAGGCACACCGCTAATCATGCGGTTCACCCCAAATTTGGCGCAATCGTCCGTCCGTGTCCAATTTATTAATGAAAATCTTTCGCCAACAAACAGGCAAATAAAAGCGGGGTTGAATCTGCCTGCGTCAGAGCACTTCTGCAGACGGGTAACGTAAATCAGAGTTTTATCATCTGCTTGCGCCACGCTCAACCCACAACCAACTCCAACTCAATCGTTCTGTTTTCAAGGTTGGTCTCCACCACGCGCACACGCACGGCATCGCCCAGCCTGTAAGCAGTTCCTGTATCGGTGTCGGTGATGCAATAGTTTGATTCATCAAAAGCGAAGCTGCCTTCGCCCATATTCTTGATGGTTACAAGTCCCTCGCATTTTGTTTCCGTCATTTCCACAAAAATGCCGCGATGAATCACGCCTGAAATAATGCCGGCATACTCCTCGCCAACCTTGTCGCTCATATATTCTACCTGCTTGTATTTCACCGATTCGCGCTCGGCTTCCATCGCGCTGCGTTCCTTTTGCGAAGAGTGGACGCACAGTTCCTCAAGCTCAGCTTTCGGATAAATGATTTCACCGTCATGCAAACATTCATACAAAATGCGATGCGCAAGCATGTCGGGATAGCGCCTGATAGGTGAAGTGAAATGTGAGTAATGTTCAAACGCAAGCCCGAAGTGCCCGATGTTGTTGGTGCTATACACCGCCTTTGCCATCGAGCGGATGGCGAGTTGCTCAATCACGTTCTTTTCTTTTTTGCCACGCACCATCGTGATGAGCCTGTTCAGTTGGTCAGCGATTTCTCCCGGTTCGGTAAACTTGATTTGGTAGCCGAAGTTTTTTACGAATTGTGAAAACACCTCCAGCTTCTGCAGGTCGGGCTTGTCGTGGATGCGGTAAAGAAACGGCATTGGTTGTTTGCCGTGCCGCAGCTTTGAGCCGTATATCGCCACATATTTATTGGAAAGCAGCATGAAATCTTCAATGAGCCAGTTGGTTGCCATCATCTCTTTGAGCACGATGGCGATGGGCGCTCCTTTTTCATCCAGCTTGAATTTCACTTCCACTGTTTCAAACGGAATAGAGCCGCTCTTCAACCGCTCTGCGCGTAACTTTTTCGCAAGCTCATTCAGCGTGCGCAGTTCCTGCGCAAAAATTCCTTCACCTGTATCTAATCCCTGCTGTGCTTCTTTGTAGGTGAATCGTTTCTGCGAGCGGATGATTGTTTTTCCATACCACACCTCCAGCACCTTGGCATTATCATTTATTTCAAACACGGTGGAGAAGCAGAGCTTGTCTTCATCGGGGCGCAGCGAACACACTTTGTTTGAAAGCTTTTCGGGCAGCATCGGCAACACGCGGTCAACGAGATAAACTGACGTAGCACGGTCGGCTGCATCTTTATCTAACGGTGAGCCTTGTTTTACATAATGCGTCACATCAGCGATATGCACTCCGATTTCCCAATTGCCGTTCGGCAGTTTTTGAATGGAGAGCGCGTCATCAAAATCCTTTGCATCATCGGGGTCAATGGTGAGCGTGGTGATGCCGCGAAAATCGCGCCTGCGCTTTATTTCTTCTTCCGTAATTTCTTCGGGAATCGCTTCTGATTCTTTTAATGCAGCTTCTGAAAAGCTGAGGTCAAATCCATTCTCAATAAGAATAGATTTCATTTCGATGTCGTTTTGTCCCGACACGCCAATCACTTCAAGGATTTCACCGGTGGGACTTTTTGATTCGATGCGCCAGTCGGTAATCACCGCGAGCGCTTTGTCGCCATGCTTTGCGCCACGCAGTTTATCCAGCGGAATAAAAATATCGTGCATCATGTTTTTGCTGTCAGGAATGAGGAACGCAAACTTAGGCGACACATGCACCGAGCCGAAAAACTTGGTGTTGGTGCGTTTCACGATTTCTACAATCTCGCCATCCATCTTGCCGCTTGCGCGCACGTTGGTGATTGCCACTTTCACCGTGTCGCCATCCAGCGCGCGATGCAGGTTGTTTGAACTCACAAACACATCATGCTCCAAATCTTTGCAGACAATAAAAGCATAACCATACTTTGTCAAATCAACCACGCCTTCCACCACCTCATTTGAGGGGCGCTGTCTTGTTGATTTCGGTTTTCCTTGATAGGGCAGATGCACTTTATCGCCCGCAAGCACAAGCTGTCTTTGTGTTTCCAATTCAGTAATGACCTGCGCCATCTCCTGCTTGCTGTATTCGGTGATATACTTTTTGTAAATACTCTTGCGGGAAAACTTTTTGCCGGGGTCGTTTTTCAGATACTGTATCAGCTTGCTGCTGAATTTTTGAGGCGAGGGAGCGGAAGGCTCCTGATTCTTTTTCTTCTTCTTTTTAGTCAATTGAAAATAAACATGTTTAATGCGGCTTTGTTTTTACCGCGAATGAAATTAAAAATCAAAGTTAAAGGATATTTCGGCAATGCAATTTTTCGGGTCAGGGCAACACGCATTTAAATCAAATTGCTGCTCAAGGGTTTCGATTGCCGTTGGCTTTAGCCAACGGATATAAATATTGGAAGCAAGAGGGCTTTAGCCAAAATCAAGAAGAATTTGGCTAAAGCCCGTTCTCTTCGTTTCTTCATTCCGTTGGCTAAAGCCAACGGCAATGTAGAAAGCGCTATCGAATTTAAATGCATGTTGCTGTTTACTTCGGCTAAAAAGTAAGTTTGCAATATCAATAGAATCCCTTGTCTTCCTCTACCCCCCACCCCCCACACTCCACCCTCATCGCCTACCTGCAGTTGATGCGCCCCGCAAACATCATCACTGCGATTGCTGATATTCTTGCAGGCTTTGCCATCTCCGGTTCAGTAGCAGAAATATTCAATGTTGGGAATGGCTGGTTTTATATTCCTGATTTTAAAAACCTGCTGTGGCTGATTGTAAGCGCTATCGGTTTGTATGGAGGTGGTGTGGTAATGAATGATTTCTTTGATGCAGACCTTGATAAATCGGAACGTCCCGAAAGACCAATTCCCAGCGGGCGCGCATCAAAGATGGGAGCAGGCATTCTGGGAATCTCACTTTTAATACTTGGCATTGCTGCCGCAGCGCGTGTGTCGCTGATTAGCGCAGTGATTGCAATTACTGTTGCCTGCCTTGCTGTATTGTATGATATGTGGGGCAAGCATCAATCTTATTTTGGTCCCTTGAATATGGGTTTGTGTCGCGGAGGAAATCTTTTACTTGGAATCAGTATCGTTACTTCATCGCTTGCTGCGAGGGGATTCATCGCCATCATTCCCGTGATATATATTGCAGCTATCACAATGGTAAGCAGAGGTGAAGTGCATGGAAAAAATAATAGCGCATTGAAAATGGCAGCGGGGCTTTATGCTCTTGTGTTGGCATCTGTTGTAGCATTGGGAACTCAATCTTTTTTCTTTCTGCGTTCTTCACTTTTGTTCCTCGTGTTTTTCGGAGCAATGATTTTTATGCCCTTACGCGTAGCACAACAAAGCGGACAACCAAAAGACATCGGCAAAGCAGTGAAGTTTGGCGTACTTGGATTAATCCTGATGGATGCCGCTCTCGCTGCGGGTTTTCTTGGTTGGGATTATGCGCTGTTGATTGCGTGTCTTTTGCCAATCTCTGTCAGAGTTGCAAAGTTGTTTGCAGTAACCTGATTACTCAGGGAAACAACACGCCTTTATAGTCGCTGATATTCAATGCGGGAAGCTGGGCTCCGTATTGCTGATTAATCACCTTGATAAATTCATTGGCTAGCATTGCCTGTCCGCGGTCGGTGGGGTGCAATCCATCAAGCGAGAAGAATGCTCCTGAAACCATTTCTGCGCTGAAGTCAATGCCGCTGATGGTTGTTTCGTTGTAAATCTCGTCCATGAATCCTGCCAGGTCAACAACTGCAAGCCCGCGCTCGGCTGCGAGTTCTTCAATCACCGTGTTGAACTGCACAGTAAAGGAACGCACATTTGCAATTTCCATTTCGGATAAAATATCTACATCCTTAATGGGAATGAATGCGCCCAACTCAAGGCATTTCAGCGAATCAATGTCAATGCCCAGCGTTACAAACTCGGTTGATTTAATCACGCGCACAACGCCATCTTCTTTCACCACAAAAGGATTGAAACCTTCGTGGAAGGTGTAGCCGATTGTCGGATACAATGTGTTCATCGAATCGGCTTTTGCAGCATCAAGATTTAATGAATCATAAATAATCCTTCTGAAATAAGGAAACGTGGTAACATCGGGAATGTTTGCAATCACGCCCTGCGCGCCTTGTGTTTCGAGCAAGTCGTCAAGAATGAATTCAAGATTGGCGCGGAAAGCATTTACAGCAGTAATGTCCTCATCATAGCTGTCGTTGATTTTCCCGATACCACCATCAATCGCGTAAGCCAACACATCGCTCATGCCTAATTCGACAGTGAAAAACGTAGGCTTAATTGCCGCCACAAAAGTGAAAGGACTTGAAAGAAACAGCGGCTCCGGAGCGATGCGCCAGAAGTAAGGGCTGAATCCTTTGTTTGTGCCAAAGTTTGCCACATCACCATAGCCGGGCGAAGAGTAGTGAATCACTTTCATGGCAGGTATTCCCAAATGATGGAATTGCACATCAGCAGGGAAAATGCGTTGTGAAGGGTCGCCCATGTTTATTTCATTATCACCGGTTTCGTCAATACGCTCCGGGAGCAAAGCAACTTCGCCCTTGCAATCAGGTTCTTTCACAAGTTGCAGTCGTGGAAGTGTTTTGTCGAAATCACCAGGACCATAATCATCGGCAGGATACGTGCCCTTCTCGCCCTGAAGCAAGGGAATGTTAAACGTATCTGCTCCGCCAGCCAGTTGCATTTGGTGTGCAAGCAAATTCGGGAAAGAAGCTGCCTGCCCATACTTTGATAGTGCGCCATCGGTGAAGCCTGCTGAATAAGAACTTCCAATGGCAACATACTTTGAAAAGTCAGCAGCGCCTGCGGAAGGCGTGGGTGTATCGAAGGAAGGTTCGCAACTCTGGAAGGCAAGTGTGGATGCAAAAAGAAGAGCAAGCTGTAAGCTATAAGCTCTAATCTTTAAATTTTGAAGATTGCTTTTTATCTGAAAGAACTTCATCGTTTTATTTTTTTGCCTTTTACTTATGACTTAAAACTTACAACTTAAAACTATTTAAACGCCAGATGTATTCCGATAGATGGAATCAGCACTGCAATCTTATAGCTGCCATAGAAGCCTGCTTCATCAGAGCCGCCTGTGCGCTCAAGTGAATGCACATAAATAAAGGAAGCATCAATGCCTACTTTGGGAGTTGGCTGATACGTTAATCCGAAGGATGCGCCAAAGCGGTTTGCATCAGGACCTTCGGGAGATAAATAGCCATCCTTCACGGGAGTCATGTCAAAATAAACTCCTGCTCTCGCTGTGAACTTCTCCACGATGTCATATTGTGCGCCAAGGCGAAACGTGAACGAGCCTTTGTAATTCTTCGGTAACTCTGTGTCTTCCAACTGTTCTGAGTTAAATGCATAATCAAACCGGAGCGTGTCATAAGATTGCCATCCGGTATAATTAATATCAAAAGCCAACAGGCACTTCTCCGTGACATGATAACCCAAGCCGATGTTCGCCACCATTGGTAAAATGAGTTCAGAGTCGAATGTGGTTTTCGGAAATGAATCGCTGATGCCTGCGGGCACATCAAACTCCGCATCGCCATCTTCCACTTTCATTTTGATAGGAGTGCGGAATGTTGCTCCAACAGAAAACTTGTCGTTGATTTTGTAAAACAAACCAATGTTTGCGCCAAAGCCTATTCCACTGCCGGTGAGTTCCGCTTCGCCATATTCAGCGGCTGTATCGGCAACTGGAATTCCCCTGCGCAACAAGAGGTCGCCATAATAAAAGTTGAAACCAGCACCGATGCCGAACTTGTCGTTGATTTTGTAATTTACCGTTGGCTGCACGTTGAACGTGCGCAACTCAATTTTCCGAATTATAAATTGCCCCGCCCAATCATCTTCATATTCAACCCCGCTGCCGTAGGGATTGTTTACGCCTAAGCCCACCGTCCACTTTGAGTTTTCTTTTACACGATAAGAAAAATACAACAGTAGCGGAGTGCCGATGGCCGTCTTGTTGTTTGCGGTGTAAAAGCCATCGGGCGATTGATAGCCGATGCCGCCCATCACGGCATTTACCCCCACATTGAAATTCAAGCGATGCTTCAGGAAACCCATCGCGCCCGGATTCAGAAACAAACTTGCGGCATCAAGGCTTGTGCCCACGCCAGTTTGCGCCATTCCATTTTGCTTGATGCCCTGTACGTTTGCCTGAAAACCTCCTGCAATTGCTTGAAGAAAAGAAGATGCAATGAGCAGGCAGAGAAGGATGTTTTTCCTCATGTGATTCTTTACCCTTTAATAAATTCTAAACGCTAATTTCTAAATTCTAAACAAATTCAAAACTCTAAAGAATAAATCCTAAACAAATGCTGCCCCCTGTTTAAAATTTGGGATTCAGGATTTGTTTAGGATTTAGTGATTCAGATTTAGAATTTCTTATTCAAACACTACCTGCACCCGTGCAACACCCAAACTTTTGTTGGCGTGAACAATTTTAATAATGAATAATCCTGCGCCAAACTCACTCTTATTCAGCGTAAAGGCATCGGAAATGGAAGGGTACGTCCTAACCATTCTTCCAATATTATCATACACGAACGCATCGGCAACGCCCGTAAATGAAGCAGGCTTCTTCACGGTGATTGTTCCGCTTGAGGGGTTTGGATATGCTTCTAATCGCACGTTTTCAAAAGAAGCAATACCAGTAGGTTCTTTATAAAAAGGCTTGTCATCTGTTGCATCAATGATTTCAGAGCCGCAGGCTACGGGTGTTCCGTTTTCGATAACGTGGGGCGTGGTCATGTTGCCGATTGCCCACAAGCTGGAATCGCAGCGCGACCCGGTCATTTGTTCATAAAGGAAATCGCGCACAAACCAAACTGTAGTATCCATGTAAGCAGGACCTTCCGTGGTGGGGCGTGGGTCAACATACGGCACGTGTCCTGCGCCACGCCATGTGTAGAAGCGGTTTACGATCCCCAGATGAGCCGTGCGCCTTTTCACGGTGCCGCAGCCATCAACCATAATCAATGGAATGTTATTTACAGGAGCGATAATGTCTGAACAATAAGGTACCGTTCCATCATCATTTCCCTGCATACTTACCATGGGAACAGCTCCTGGTTTAATCCAGGCGGTGTCGCCAATGGCGCCTGCAAGACTAATCACTCCCGCCACGCGCGAAGAGTAGCCCGGGTTGCCGCTTGCGCCTTCAAGGTCGCCCTGCGATGCAATGATTTCTTTCATCCATTGCTGCACACCGATAGTATCCGTGAGATAACCTAAGTGCATCCCGATGAATGCGCCTGCTGATGTGCCGCCTATAAAGATTTTGTTGGTATCAATTCGATAGGTGTTTGTTGTTGCGGCATCTTTATAGAAGTAGCGGATGGCAGCCTTTGCATCCTGCACGGCTTTCACCACTTGCTTCAGCATGGTAGCCGAATCAATCGTGCCTGCGTTGAGGCGATATTCAATAGAAGCTGTTACAAATCCTCTTTTGGTAAATGCCTGACAGAGGTTAATGATATCAGGACTTTCGCGCACACCAGCGGTGAAGCTGCCACCATAGGCGAGCACGATGAGCGGACGCTTTTCTTCATAATAAGGATGCCCCGGTTCATCACCTTCAGGCGGGAAGATATACATGTCGAGTGTTTGTCCCTCAGCGCTGCCGTAAGCCACGCTGTAATCTCCAATGGAGCCGAGGTCGGGGATTTGTCCCAGACCGGGAATGGTGGTGGTGAATGTGGGACCTGAAAAAACTTCATCAAAATACCTTCCGGTACACTGCGCAAAAACAGCAGGCGCAGAAAGGGCAACAGTGAACACAATTGCAAAAAACGTTCTCATGTTTTGGGGTTTAATTAACAGTTAAATAATTTATGCTTAAAGGATTACAGCAGGTTGCAGTTTTTTAAGAGAGGTCTAAATTGAGAAAAATATCGTCAAGTTGTTAGGCAGGGGCGCAGAGCGGATGTTGGATGTCGGGGGAGGTCAACAGTCGTCAGTCAACGGACGACAGACAACTGTTGTTCGATATTGATTATTAAAATAGATATTGTAACATTTAATCATTGAAAATGGCTCAAAATACTTTTTGATTATCAGTGCCCTGGGATTCCCCTCTCGTTTGGAGAGGGGGTGGTTTATCTGCCGAAGTTTTAACGCAGGCAAGGATGAGGCTTTGCATGAGCAATTTTTAAAGTCTAAATGGTATTATTCCGATGATTTTCTTCATTTATGACAAGAATCATTAATAAACTATAGTCGCGTCTGCTATTTTGCAGATGATTAAATCACTACCTTAGAGTCCGACTAAACACCGATATAGCTATGAAAAATTATTTCTTGCTCCTGCTTGTGCTGCTTGCAACACAAACCTTCGCCCAAAAAAAGGAAAGGTGGATCAAAAACAATTGGCGATTGACTCTTTAACAAAAGCCTCTGCACTTTACTCCTCGCAGGCGGATTCTCTTCTCATCCTCAGCGATTCCCTTTCAAAAGACCAGGTGAAATACTACGCGCTTTACACTGCCATTAAAGAAAAGGTGCTCAAGCGAGATTTTGACCCCACGAAACTGCCGCAGATTATTGACTCGCTTGCAGCAGGGAGGGAATCAGCGATTGCGGGAATTACCGCTTCATCTGTTGCAGTGAAAGATACATTGGCTGCATTGAAGAAAGAAAACGCGCAGATGAAGCAGTTGATTAGCGGCATGACCGAAGCAGAGGCTGCTAAAAATAAATTGGTGAATGAATTAAAGCTCTTAAAAGAACTGCTTGATTCAAAAATCCTGATACAGGCAGAGTTTGATAAGCAGAAGGCTGTCATCCTTCAAAAGTGGCAATGAAGCCGTTTTAATTTCTATTCACCGTTGGTTCTAAAAATGCTCTTATGAGAAATTACATCATTCTGCTGTTGGCGATGCTGCTTGCGTCACCGGCTTTCAACCAGAAAAGAGTTGACTTGGGAAAAGAGAATACGCGGGGAAGAGGAAGTGAAGAGAAAGAAGAAGTGAAAACCGATGCACCTGCGCAAGCGGTTGACACACCAAAAACGCAGACAGTTTCTGCCAAATCCGATTCAGTTGCGAAAGTTGCAACAACAACCACTTTAACAGATTCCGTTGCGAAAACGGCTGTAATAACCACAATTGCTACCACTACGGTCGCAAAACAAGATACGGTCATAAAACCCGCTGCGAATAATACGTTGCAGATGGATTCACTTACCAAAGTCACCAACCTGCTCACTGCAAAATTCAATACGGTGAACGCTGAGTTGGAAAAATACCGAGGGGTGTACACCGTGCTGAAAGAAAAGGTACTCAAGCGCGATTTTGACCCCGAAAAATTTGCCCAGATTGTAGATTCGCTCGCGGCAGGAAGGGATTCAACACAGATAGGGCTTGTGGCGGCAGCCGCTTCTATGAAAGACTCATTAGTTGTTTTTAAAAAAGAAATAACAGAACTCAAGGCGAAGGTTGATGCTGCGAATACAGAGGATATCGCTAAGCTGAAATTGGCGAATGAATTGAAAGCGCTGAAAGAAATGCTCGACTCTAAAATCCTCACGCAAACAGAGTCTGACAGCAAGAAAGCACTCGTGCTACAGAAGTGGAAATAAGGGGGAAATTTTTCCGCACGAAAGAGGGCTCTTTTCCTTTTATATACATTAACTGCACAGGGAATGCCTTTGGTCAACAGGATACTGCCACTGCAAAAGATCCAAGCGAAATTGCGCAAGAAGATGCTTGACTTTTATCAGAAAAAACTTGAGCGGGCTTTCTATCTTTACGATAAGTTGAAAAGCAAATAACATGAACTCTATGAAACAGTTTTTTATAACAACGCTTTTTTTTCTTGCCGCGCATATAGTACGCGCTCAATGTCCCGGTTGCGTGCCGGTTGATTGCTCCGCGCAAAATCCTGACGGGGGTTTGTGCGATACGATTATAACAGGCATGGCAAACCATCCGCTGGATAAGCAGATTTCGTTTTTCATGCCTAAGGAAGTTTACACCACGCTGCTTCCCGGAGGCGGCTATGTGCAGCTTGACCGGATTCAGGTGACAGGCATTGTTGGTTTGCCGCTTGGGTTGAGTTGGGAAACCAGCAAATCACCTTCCAATGAATATTTCCCGCAACAAGGCGGTGACAGCATCGGTTGTGCGCGCCTGTGCGGAACGCCCTTGCAATCAGGCACATTTCCCTTAGTTGTTTATCTGCTTGCCGATGTTACCGCGCCTGTTGTCGGGCAGGTGAAAAATCAGTCGCAAACCTATACGAATGCCACAGTGATTATCATTCCCGACACCTCGGGCGGGGTGGCGAGTTTTTCCATCACTCCGAATATCACCTCAAGCTGCGACCCGCTCACCTTGACTTTTGAAGGAAAAATTGATGGCGCACCCAACCCAACTACTTATGATTGGGATTTCGGAAACGGAAGTACAAGCGCTGCAAAGAACCCGGGTATCCAGACTTATTCAGATGCCGGCATTTATCCTGTTTCGCTCACCACTTCTATTTACAATTATGTAATCACCGAAGTGCGCGTATTTAACGTGAATAACACTTACTCAGGCGATATAGAAGAACTTACCAACCTTCAAAACCCTGATTTATATTTCAACATTCCCGTGCTTGGTTATACCAGTTCATCAGGCACGGATAGTAAAACAGCAACTTGGTCAGGTTTAAGTATTGAAATTCCTGCGGGGACAACCGAGTTTGAATTGCGCGTGTGGGATGATGACAATGGACCTCCCTTCGGCTCACAAGATGATTCACTCGGCAGGGCGATAATTAATGTGGCGCGGGGGACATTTTTGTGGAATGATGTAAACGGCACGGTGACTAATGGAGTGATTGTGATGGATACCATGCTGGGAAATGTTTTCTCTGAAACGCTTGACATCACCATCGCGCCTTATTCAACAGCAGACCTTTTCACAATGCCGAGCGATAGCGTTTGCGAAGGTGATACGGTTTTGCTTACGCTGGAAGGAACAGACGTTTTCCAATTCAACTGGTTTAAGGATTCCGTTTACTTTGCAGCAGCCACCGATACGTTTCTGGAGCTTGAATCCCCGGCTGAAAGCGGCATCTACTGGGTAGAAGTGCTCAACTCTGTGGGCTGTAAAACCGTAAGCGCTCAAAAGAGCGTTCTTGTTGATCCCGTGCCGCCAGTGCCGGTGTTTTATCTGAACCCGCCTAACAATCTGCTTTATACGATTAATGCGGGAGGCATCGCAGTGATTCAGTGGTTTTTGGATGGAAACCCGATTGCAGGCGCAACGAGGGGACAATACACCGCGACTGACACCGGCTTTTATACCGTTGAATACACCAACTATGTAGGATGCTCTGCAATCTCTGCTCCTGTATATGTAAGCATGATAACAAGTGTTGGTGAATTTGCGGAAGCAATCAGCGCAACGGTTTTTCCAAATCCAAGCAATGGCAATTTTACTGTGCAATTGCAAGTGCAACAACCGGGCGATGTGGAAATCGTGTTGACAGATAATATCGGCAAGGAAATTTTCCATGCAACCGAAACAGCGGCAACGCTTGTCTATACCAAAGATTTCGATTTCAGCGCGTTGTCGGCAGGCGTTTACTTTTTAAAAGTAATGTCAGCAAATAAACAACTGACTAAAAAAATTCTGCTTGCAAACTGATGTTAATCGGAATTTGCTCATATTTGCCAACGATTTAAAAAAATCAAAAAACCCAAACCATGAAAAATTTATTTGTTCTCGTTCTCGCGCTTACAAGCGCTGGTATTCTTAACAACGTAGCTGCGCAATGCACTCCACCGGCTCCTACCGCCAATCCCGGATTATCGCCTGATTGGGAATGTCTTCCTTGCGTTGAACGCACGGTTGCTTATGCTCAGGTAATTACCATTGAAAATTTTGACGAAGTGAGTGGCGTTGTAGTTAATTCTCTTCGCATTGATAGTTTAACGAATATTCCTGCCGGATTATCTTACACTGTAAATCCAACAAATGCTACCTTCCCAGGTGGCGGAACAGGATGTATAGATGTAACAGGAACTACGACTGAACCCGCAGGCAACTACAAGCTCGGCATTTATGTAACGGTGAACATTCAGGGCATTGGCGATGTTGACGGTGAAGCCGGAGAAATCGTTGATAACTTGATTGCATTAGGTTTCATTGACACCACATCAGGTACTGTTCCCAATTTCGATTACTTTGTGCGCGTGATTGAAGCAGGAACAGTATGTGATTCGTCTGCTTGTATTGCTTTAGGCACGAATGATTTGAACAGTTTATTTTCAGGTCTTTCTGCTCAGCCAAACCCCATGACAACCCAAACTCAAATTTCCTGGAATTCAAACACTGACGGCAAGTTCACTGCAAAAATGTTTGATGTTGCAGGAAAAGAAGTATTCACGCAGCAGTTGCATGTGCGCATCGGCACAAACAATGTAACGGTTGAAAGAGAAAATCTTCCCGCAGGTTCTTACGTGTTCGTTATCACAGATGGTCGCAAGAGCATCTCTACCAAAGTGATGGTGAGAGAGTAATTTTTTTATCACTTTAGATAAACAAAAAGCCTTTCGGAAACGGAAGGCTTTTTTGTTTTATGTCTTAACCTGAAATAACCACTAAGAGTAGATGAACAAAGAGATTAGAGGCAGAGTCGAAAGCAACAACAGAACGCGCCACTGCTCTGCATGTCAATAAAATTAGCGTGGCAGATGGTTCAAATTGTTTTTCAAGTTTGCTCTTTTATCATCCATGTATCCAACCAGCGCGCGCATGAGCCTATTGCTTGTAGCGCAATTGTGAAAACATAATACCTGATTCACGGAGCCTTGCTACTGCTTTTCTGCGGATTCCTCTGTGCCGCTCCATCCATCTTTTTATAAAAACCTCTGCAGCTTCTTTAGAGCTAATAACATATCCTGCAATTTCCTGCTCGGAAAGCGTATGTTTTTTACATGCCTTTTTTTTTAATTTTTAGTGACAGAATGATAGTTGCTCCCTTTCGTATTATTCAGGCAGTTGTGAGAATTCAATCCCTAATTCCTTCAGCGTTTTTAGCGCCCTTCACGGCTGCCATTATTTCGCTCGGTCCACCGCTTGATAAAAATTTCTGTAGTCTTTTTTGAAGTAATGGCGAATTTTGCAACTTCCTTTTCGGCAGTAGTTTTCCAGCGGGGCATTTGAATTATTATTTAAGGTGAAAAAGTGTTTGTTTGGAATTTTAAGATAAGCCGGACATCAGTTCGAGCATACTGCTACCTCAATGCGCTTTTTTTCAAAGCAGTAATATTCCAAGACCTCATCCAATGAAACAGCCACGTTGACCATAATCATCTGGAACGAATGGGTGTAATATGGAAAGTCGTTCATGTCCTGTTTTTTTTTATGCTGATAATCCATGCAGCGATTTCTTGTTCGGTGTTTGTCAATGGTTGTTCTTTCAGCGAACAAAGCAGTTCAACAAATTTTGCCTTTGAAATCAGCAGTACTTCTTCCGATTCATAGTCAACCTTGTTCAATAATATTTTTTATACTCTCCCGCGCTTGCATATTCTGCACATCTCTGTCATGTTCTTTTTTAATTATCTCTTCCAGCAGGGAGATGTATTTGAAAATCATCTTTGCACTTCTTTGTATTCGCTTAAAAGCAGGAACGAAGCTCTGCCGCACGCAATCCGTGCAGGCAGACATTCAATGTCCGTTTTTTTGAGAAAAGGTGTTTGGTATTTTTATAATAAATTTATCGTTGAATGAAAAAATACTATTCGCTGGGAGAACTGCTCGTTGATTCTCGGGAGGCGCATCACCTTACACAGACAGATGTAGCGGCAGTGCTTGATGTGGATGTGCGCACCGTTGCCCGGTGAGAGAATAACGAGTCGCTGATTAAAACGGATAAAGAAGACAGCGTAGTGGGGAAAACATTTATTCCCTATCAGGCAATCCACAACCTGAATGCCGTAGTGCCGATGCCGGTTTATTATGATTTCAAAATCAGGAAATATTCGCTCTCCGGCATTTCCAAAGAGCTTCCCGATGCAGACTGGTTTCTTAAAAAGATGGATGCTTCTTCGCCAAGAGTGCGCGCGATAAAAACGGCTGAAGATGTGGAGAATGTTGTGAAGTATCACCGCTTTTTGTATGATGCGGAGAAGCCGGTGAAGAATTCGCTCATCCTTAAGGCAGTGCGCAAGTTTCCTGAGCTAAACCTCATCATGTTGATGCAGCAGGATATTATGCGGGGCATCGCGTTGTTTTCCCTATCGCCCTTTCCACGTTTCAAAAGTTGAGAAACCGCGAGATGGTGGAAGGCGAACTCAGGAAAAAGACCTTCAGAATTATAAAACATCAACTCCGCCCGTGTTTTATGTTTATTCCACTTATGCTGATTGTAATGAGAACAGCTATTATGTGATAGGAGTGTTTTTACGCTTTATAAAAAAACCTGAGGAAAGCCGACCACATCTATGGCGTGCTGGCAGTGAGACATGATGGATTGAAACTGCTGGAAGACATGGAACTGAAAAAAGTGAGGGAAGACAAAGCCGAGCAGGAAAGGCTCAAGATGGACGCTCCTCCTACTTTTTTTGAAGGCAAGATTAGCGAGGCCTTGCATGATTTTGATTTGCCTGAAAAAGTAACCCCTGAGAAATTTTAACAAGCACTCCCGCTTCTGTGTTTCCCGCAAAATCACCCTTCGGTTTGTTGGCGAAAGGGTAAGCGTCTCGAGATAACCTTCTGAATCATCTTTTGTATTTTGGCAAAAATTTATTCAATGGAAAATTTAGAAAAATACACCGACCAGATTATATCAATGCTGCTTCATTATACTCCGAGTATCATAGGGGCAATCCTCGTATTCATTATCGGCATGTGGGTGGTGAATCTCGTGACAAAGCTTGTCGCAAAAGCAATGCAGAAGCGCAAACTTGACGAATCGCTGCAACCTTTCCTGCTGAGTTTGATAAACGTAGGGCTGAAGGTGATGCTCCTTGTTACTGTTGCGGGCATGATTGGTATTCAAACAACATCATTCATTGCAGTGCTGGGCGCAGCAGGTTTGGCAGTCGGTTTGGCGCTGCAAGGCTCATTGGCAAATTTTGCAGGTGGTGTATTGGTGTTGGTGTTCAAGCCTTTCAAAGTTGGCGACCTGATTGAATCGGGCGGGCAGTTTGGCGAAGTGAAGGAAATTCAAATCTTCAACACCGTATTACTTTCTCCTGAAAATAAAACGGTGATTCTGCCCAATGGCGCAGTGAGCAACGGAACGATTGTGAATTTTTCGCGGCATGGGAATCTGCGCGTTGACCTCAGGTCGCGGGGGATTTTCGGGCATGAGCATCGGGGTTTCAAGCCCTGATGTGGTGGGTACGAAATCAAAAACTGTGATGTACAGGAAAGGCGCATTAATCATTGATGCCATTGATGTCAGCGGCAATCAGTTAGTATGGTGGGGTTCGGCAAGCAGCACAAAAGAAGAAACCGGTGAATTGGTGAATACTAAAATGGTGGTGGATGAAGTGGCGCCTAAAATCTTAAAAAAGTTTCCTGTGAAGGCAAGCAAGAAAAAGTAACTGATTGCAATCAGTTTTATTCCCGCTTGTTTTTTACTTTTACAATCTCATCAATCAAATCTTATGAAGCACATTTTCTTTATTGCAGCAGTTTTTATGCTCACCGCTTTTCAACCGCAAGATGACCCAAACACCATGCGCGACCCGCGTGACGGCAAGGTTTATAAAACAGTGAAAATTGGGGAACAGGTGTGGATGGCGCAAAATATGAGCTACAATGTTCCTCAAAGTAATTTGAGTAATTGCTATAAAAACAGCGCAAGTAATTGCGAAAAGTTTGGAAGGTTGTATGACTGGTACATAGCAAAGAAAGCCTGCCCCGAAGGCTGGCATCTCCCTGCAACAGAAGAGTGGGAAGCGCTTATCGGCAACTATCCCGACAATGAAACCGCTTAAAAAATCTTATCACTGACGGTGCAAGCGGATTCAACGCAACACTGCATGGAGGTTACGGGGTTGCTGAAAATCAATTTGCCTATCTGAAGGAGGATGGCGGTTACTGGACTTCATCTGATTACAATGCAGCGCGCGCATGGGCGCAGCGGTTTTTGGCAAACACTTCTGATACTTACGACAGCCAGGCGATAAAAATTAACGGACAAGCCTGTCGCTGTGTGAAGAACTAATTTATTTTGTTATTTCAACAAGGTAACACACCCGTTCCGCTGCACCAGCTCGCCAGTATCACAGGTTGTTGAAAGCGTGTAAGCAAATGTGCTGATTGGCTGCGCTTCGCTTTTGTAAGTTCCATCCCAGCGTTGGTTTGTAAGCGTTTCAAAAACCTTTTCGCCCCAGCGATTATAAATCTGCAATTCAATGGAAGCAAAGTTTTCGGGATTCAGCAACCCGAAAGAATCATTTGAACCATCTCCATTTGGCGAAAATGCAGAAGGCAGCACCGCCAGCGGACATTCGCGCAGCAAAACTGTAACCGTGACTTCCGCTTGTGATGCGCATAGGTAATTATTCTCCGTAACAAAATAAGTAGTGGTCGCACTTGGTGATGCAATCACAGAAGCGCCCGATGTATTGTTTAATCCCGTTGCAGGAGTCCACACATATTCTGAACCACCGCTTGCAGTGAGTGTTGCGCTTTGTCCCCTGAGAATTGTTGTGTCGGCAGAAACTGAAATAGAAAGTAAAGGAAAAACGCTGATTGAAATAGATTCCTGCGAAGGGCATAAACCTGTTGAAATAACGGTGTATGTTATCGAATCTGTGAAAATCGCTGTCGGGTTATCACAATCAGAACAACTCAATCCCGTTGCCGGCAACCATTGGTAATTGCTGCCCCCGCTTGTGTTCAACTGAATCGTATCACCCGAGCAAACAGAAGTATTGGAAGCAGTAATAACAATTGAATCATTCGGAATCACCGTGATAAAAACAGAAGCAGTATCCGCACACGAGCCAATACTTGCCACTGAATAGATTGTTGAATTAAAAGGCGTGACAGTTGGCGCTGATGCATTCACATCGGAAACACTTCCATCATCAGGCGACCACAAATAAGAGGACCCGCCAGATGCAGAAAGTGTCAATGAATTTCCCGCGCACACAGAATCAGCCGATGCGGTAACGGAGATGGAATCTTTTGAATTCACAGTAACAACTACTGTATCTGCATCGGGGCAATTTGATGTTCCAAAACTTCCGCTTAAAATATAAGTTGTCGTTGACGATGGGGCGACTGTTGGCGATTGCACATTCGATACAAATGCTCCCGTTGAAGTTGACCAACTGTAAGCATTAGAGCCGGAGCCGGTTAGTTGTGTTGATTGTCCGTTGCAAATGATTGCATCATTGCCCGCGCTCACCGTGCCTGTGAATTGATTGATGCGCATTGTATCGGAAATCGTATCGCACGAAGTGTAAACATTCAGAACTGCTTCAATTGGATAGATTGCATTTCCAGCGGGCGTAAAAACAGGATTCAAAATCGTTGCATCATTGAAAGTTCCCTGCATTGAAAACCAAAACCTGCCTGATGCAATTTGTTCAGCGCCATTCAACTGCACTGTGGTTCCCGCACAAGTTGCCGTGTCATTGCCCGCATCAACCGAAAGCGGAGTGAAAGGCGCGACACATCCATTATTATAGTAAGTCGGTGTTCCCTCCCACGCATAAGCTACCGATGAGCCGTCCTGCGATGCGGAACTGCCGCCTGTTCCACCCGCAGTATTCACTAATAATGCGCGGTCATAAATCACCGTGTCGGCACATCCTGCGGGCGAACTGAAGGACATGATTAATGTTCGCAGTCCTGTTGACGAATTTCCAAAATGCCCATCAGTATTCCCTGCACATTGATAGATTACATAAAGCGTGTCATTGAGATTTGCAAATGAATTTGCAAGCGCCTGCACATTTTCACTTGTAATCAAAATCACTTCAGCGCCTGTAGGCAGAATTCCACCGGGAGGCTCAATCAGCAACCCGCAACCTTGCACGCTGTTATTCATGGAATCCGTTTTCAAAGCAGTGCCTGCATTTTGACAAATGCCCAGCCACGGATTCGCTACGGTTGCCCAACTCACGCTCATGTTTGAAACATCTAATGATGAAGCCCCCATTACGAACCGCACCATTTCGTTTTCTCCTTCGGGGCTGCTGCACGCATCCACGAGGACGCTCTCTATTTCAAAACAATTCGTGGGAATCTGCGCGGAGGCATTGAGGACAAAAAGCGAAAAGAAAATAAGAATGATTGTTCCTCTCATGAATTAAATCCGTCTTTGAAAAACTATCGCACAACAGTTAACGGACCATTAAGCGTTTGCCTGATGTCGTTCAGCTTAATGAGATAATAATAAGTGCCATCCGGCACAGAGGTTCCCTTGTAAGTGCCATCCCATGAAACAAGGTATGGCGTGGAATCATAAATCACATCGCCCCAGCGGTTCAGAATCGTGATTTGATTATTCGGAAATAAATCAAGATTGCGGATATTCCATTCCTCATTCACCCCATCGCCATTCGGAGTGATTGCGTTCGGAATAAACAACACATCACGCGGGTTAATTTCGCGGTCTATAAAAATCACCACCGTATCAAGGTCTTTACAACCGTTCGCATCCGAAACTAAAAGCGCATAAGGCGTTGTTTCAAACACCGTAGCAAGCGGATTTTGGCACGTAGCGCAATTCAGCGAGCTGTCGGGACTCCACAAATAATCTAATCCACCTTCTCCTTCTAATTGCACAGAAGCACCAATATAAACCGTAGTGTCTTCTCCTGCATAAGCGGTTGGAAGCGGATATACATCCACCACCAATTCATTACTATAGGCAATACAAGTTGAATCCTGCCCGATTACGGTAATCGTGTCGCCATCATTTAAAGTTGAAATAATCAGGATGTTGGAAGTATCATTCTGCACCGGCACGCCATTGATGAAATATTGATAGCCAATGAAATTTTCATTGATATACAACACCACCGTGTCATTATCACAAATGATTTGAAGGTCATTGTTCACATCAAACTTCGGACTGGTGTTCGCAAGCGCAAACGGACTGTAAGAAAAATCATTCCATCCATCAACCTTAATTGAACTCAATCCCGCACCGCCATTTGTGTAAACTGCCGTGCCCATATCTTCCCACCACGGAATATTTTGCCAATGCACCATGTTGGAATATTGCCCATCCTGCGGCTCTTGATAGGTGAGCAAAATATCCGCAGCATCATTTCCCAAAAGGCGGAAAACGCGGTGATAGAAAAACGGATTAATGTCGCAGATAATCGGTTGGCGCACATTGCGGTCAAATCCCTCAGCAGTAGCATCCACATTCGCCATGCGCGTTTTGAAATTATGCAAAGCCGTAGTGGCGGGCGTAATGTAAGCAGGTCTGTAACGCAACGTGCCAAGGCTGCTTCCAACGGGATAAAAATAATCATCCGCAACCGCAGTGTGTCGCGCAATCCCCCCGTTTTGCAGGCTGCTCACAAAGCCCGGAGGCGTAGTGTTTTTCACAGCCGTCAAATCAGTATTGGTAACTGTCACCGTGTTCGTATCCATATTAAACTCGCGGTCGTTGAGTTGCATCGTGCCCTCCACGATTACATCAAGGTCGCCAAACTTTGTTCCGCTGCCGCGATGGTCAAGGTCATAATAATGCGTGATGTCCGTTCCCTGAATGCGCTGGTCATCTCCGATAAAAACCACCGCTCCCTCATTCGGCTCGTTAAAACCTGTGTTGCCCGCATTGTTCACCCAATCGCCAAAAATGAAAACGGTGTCTTCATTATCAAACGAGCCGTTCAACTCACTGCGGTAGTCGCCATGAATAGAGATAAACGCCCCATCCTTCAATGAAATCAACGCCCCCTGGTTGCTCACCGAAAGCTGCGCATGGAGCGCACACGCACAACATGCTAAAACACTGATGGATAAAACACTCCGCACCGCTAAAACTTTTGCAACCCAAATTTATGGATTTTCAGCGAGCGCAATGAAGTCTAATTTGGAAGAATTTTTTGGCGCGTACTCCTCTCATTACCTTATCACTCGCACTCGTAGCGCCCTCGTCCGGAGAGCAGCACTTTTTTGCAGCAAATAAATCCCGTCATTCTCAGCGCAGCGAAGAATCCCCTATTCATTAATCCATTGCAGAGTAAGCAAACGGTTCAATAAAAAAGCCCTTCCGTACAGCGGTAAGGATTTCTATTTCAATTCGTAATTCCTAATTCGTAATTCTACTTACACTGTCCAGTTATAATCCAGCGTCACCCCGCGCTCAATCTTGATAACTTCACTTTTCACCACGCTGCCATTCGGGGCAACAAGATTGAAGGCATACAAACCCGGCTTCAGGCTCTGAATTTTATATTCGCCAAGCAAGTTCGTAACAGTATCTTTTGAATAAACGCTGCCATCCTTTTCACACGTAATCGTGTAGTTGGCAACATTCCCCGGCAGCGCGTTCACCACGCTCCCCTGGATGCCCGAAAAGCGGTGACCGAGGTCATAAACACGGTAGTTGTTTTTCATTTCAATAACCAAATCCAATTGGTCAGGCGTCCACAAAGCCTCCAGCAGCGAAACCCCCTTCGTTCCCGCAAGTGTTTTGCGTTTGCCTCTGCGCCCTGCTCACTTGTGGGCACATATAAGCAGAAGTCTTTCGACTTCTCTGCGTAGGCAAAAGAAAGAACCCCGTTCCAGCAAGCGTGTCGCTTGTCTGGTTCACAACTGCGAGCCTGTGGCTCGCAAAGCCGGAGGCTTTATGATGTTGTTGCAAGGCAAGAAAGAACAACCACAAATCCGCGGGGTTAAATGATAGCCGTAATTCTTTGTAACAATTCCTCCCCGCCATCGCGCAAGTTCTATATCATGAAGTGAAGGCTCAATGCCGGATGGCATCGCATGATTATAGAAAGAAAGCGAATAGAGAACCTGCCACCCCGCCTGAGGCGGGGTCGAACATCTATAACTAAATGACATTGCGCACAAGTCTGTATCCCTGCATTGCGCGAAAGGAAAAGAAACCTTAGTAGAAAACAACCTATTGCCCCCAACCTTATTCCCTTATTAATAAGGCAATAAAGTTTGAAACTTCACATGCACGTTTTGCACTAAGGTTTTGAGAAGCTAACGGTTTGCAGCTACAAGAAGTTGGCGATTTCGAAGCGCTAAACTGTCTGCCACCACAAAACTTGATACGAAGCACAAAGCTTCATTTAACCACAAAGCCGCCAATTTCTTGTAGGTGCTGTGTGCGCCTTGAATGGTGAATATAGTTCTTTTATTTATTTAAAGGAACCCCAGAGAGTGAAAGTCTCTCCACGCGGGGACTAAAGCCCCGAATTGTAGCAAGTCGCAAGGTGGTTTGTCGCGAGGCAGGCACTGAAGTAAGCGAGCCTGCGAAGGGTGGAACTGACGAACAGAAACTGCATAAGAGGCAAGCGTGAGCGGAGGAGTAAGCACAGCTTTACGAAGTCCAAAGCATACCAAAACTCACGCATGTAGATGCAGTAGGGTTCATCCGAAGGGTATTCACCTTACCGAGGGAGGTCTCCAATCGTGTAAAGAGGGTTGGAGAAGTCAGCAGAGGTCATAGTAGTTGGAGCAACGA
>JAWXCB010000016.1:0-19479 GCA_034440455.1 Chitinophagales bacterium | reverse complement strand
TGCGTTTCAGAATGCAATTCCTGCTTTCCTATTTCGATTTTCACCCAAAATTCATTTTTATAAAAGTATAAAAGGACTTTTTGAGGGACGACTAACTATGAATTTAAAGTAATTATCATGCAGAACAAAGCCACAAAAAACAAAACCAAAGCAGAAGCGATTATTGATTTTGGGGAAATGATCGAAAAACAAATATTTCCGAAACAGAAATAGGCGGAAAACTGAACAGTGGAACCACTGATGTTTATTGGAATATGATGACTGAAGTAGCCGCCTCTATTGTTGCTGCTCTGAGTAAAGCAGACGATGAAATGAAAGCGAAAATAAAAAGTGAAGTGTTTGAAATAATTAATCAGAAATATCCTGACGGCAACATTGCGATTGATTGTAACGCTCTTGTAATTTATGGAGAGAAATAATAATCCTTTAAATAAAACAGCTATGGCAAAAACAAACGACACTATTGAAAATCCGGTAATCGGAGAAAAACTTCAATTTCTTGTTACTGCCGAGGACTCAAAAGGAGAGGAATTAAAATTTCAGGTGACTTGCAAGGTGGGTGCCACAGGTTTCCCCTATGCATTGGCATCCCACACAACATGAAACCTTTGAAGTGATAAGCGGAACAGCAGGGATAACACTAAACGGGAAAGAACAATTCTTTACAGCTGGTCAAAAAACTGAAGTTTCAATGAATGAAGTCCATACCTATCGCAACGCAGGCGACAATGAACTGGTAATGACCATAGCGTTATATCCCGCATTGCGTACAGAATTTTTTTTCGAGACCATGTATTCGCTTGGAAAACAAGGAAAGTGCAACGCAAAAAGCGTCCCCAAAGATTTATTACAGTTTACTGCAATCCTCAACGAATTCTATGGCGAATTATTTATAGAAGGTACACCGCTACCTGCACAAAAATTTATGGCAAAGGTTATCGGTGGATTTGCGAAATTAATTGGCTATAAGGGCTTCGTAAAATACGACAGAGATTGAAACAAACACGAATTGACCTTGAAGTTCTAACAAACTTTCTGCTTTACATCTGAGGACATCGCTTCATGGGAAAAGCAAGGCGGCAGCTAACAAAAAGAGATACGACAAGATAGCCAAGCTATCTGTGCAAAGCGCCCAAAATGACACGCTATCAGCAAATCACTTCTTCTCCACGATGAGAAATATCTCCTCGTCATCGCGCTTCATCAGGTATTTTTCGCGGGCGTACTTTTCGAGGGTTTCATCGCTGTAAAAAAGCAGCGTGTTTGTTTCTTCCACCTTGCTGATTTCTTTGAGGTAAAATTCTTTTTCTGTTTTCAGCTTTGAGAGCTGGCGCTTCAGCTTGTAGCGTGAAATCAAATCATTGCGGTCGAAGAAGAGCATCCACACGAAAAAAACGAGGATGGTGATGATGTATTTATTTTTCATGCGCGGGTAGAGCCACAGCGCAACCTTTTTCGCTTTTTTGAATTGGGGTTTCCACTTTTTCATCACGCCTCAAAAGTAAACGAATCGCGCAGGGGAATGCGGGCGATGCGTAAGTGATTATCAACGCGGGTGTGTGCATCGTCATTCTGAGCGGAGGCTATGCGAAGCGAAGAATCTCGAATTTAGTAAGTGTAGAGATGCTTCGCTGCGCTCAGCATGACGCAACTGGTTTAACTGTGAAAAAATTTATACTTCCTGCCGGGGTAAACCGCTCTTGCGCCCAGTTCTTCTTCGATGCGCAGCAGTTGGTTGTATTTTGCGGTGCGGTCGCTGCGCGATGCGGAGCCGGTTTTAATCTGCCCGGTGTTGAGCGCAACAGCGAGGTCGGCAATGGTGGCGTCTTCGGTTTCGCCTGAGCGGTGGCTCATCACGCTGTTGTAATTGTTTTTTGTTGCGAGGTTCACAGCATTGATGGTTTCCGTGAGGGTGCCGATTTGGTTCACCTTCACGAGAATGGCATTTGCGATGTGTTCGTCAATGCCTTTTTGCAGACGCTTCACGTTGGTGACAAATAAATCATCGCCCACGAGTTGTGTTTTGCTGCCGATTTTATCGGTGAGGGTTTTCCAGCCTTTCCAGTCGTCTTCCGCCATGCCATCTTCAATGGAGATGATGGGATATTTGTTCACCCAGCTTTCCCAATATGCCGCCATCTCTTCGCTGCTCAGTTTCCTGCCGTCTGATTTGTGAAAATGATACACTTTTTCGTCTGACTTATAAAACTCAGATGCCGCAGGATCCAGTGCAATCATGATTTCTTCACCGGGCTTGAAGCCCGCTTTCTCAATGGCTTGCAGCACAGTTTCAATCGCCTCTTCATTTGATTTTATTTCGGGGGCAAAGCCGCCTTCATCGCCCACATTGGTGGAGTAGCCTTTGTCTTTGAGCACTTTTTTCAGATGATGAAAAATCTCCACGCCTTTGCGCAACGCATCACTGAAGGTGTCAGCGCCTACGGGCATCACCATGAATTCCTGAAAATCAATTTTGTTGTCGGCATGTGCACCCCCGTTCAAGATGTTCATCATGGGGATTGGAAGCGTTTTTGCATTCACGCCACCGAGATACATATAAAGCGACTGCTTGCTTTCCAGCGCTGCTGCTTTTGCCACTGCCATGCTCACTGCAAGAATCGCATTCGCGCCAAGCTTGCCTTTGTTTTCCGTGCCATCGGCTTCAAGCATGATGCGGTCAACTTCTTGCTGATTGGCAACGCTGATGCCTTTCAGTTTTGTTGAAAATATTTCATTGATGTTCTGCACGGCTTTCGTCACGCCTTTTCCCATGAAAGCGCTTCCGCCATCACGCAATTCCACTGCTTCATGCACCCCGGTCGAAGCCCCCGAAGGAACAGCGGCTCTGCCTAAAACTCCGGATTCCGTAATTACATCTGCTTCAACAGTGGGGTTGCCGCGTGAATCAAGGATTTGACGGGCGTGGATGGATTTGATTGCGCTCACTCTTTATTTCTTATTTATCGTTTTAGAATCAATAACCAATAATCAAATTTCAAATATCAAACGAAGAAGAATTGATGATTGGAATTTGTTGTTTGAGCATTCCTCAAATCACACGCTTTCCACTTCAACAGTTGATTTCACCATTTCCACAAACTCATCAAACAGATAGCGCGAGTCAACGGGACCGGGTGAAGATTCAGGATGGTATTGCACCGAAAATGCTTTCTTGCTTTTCAGGCGAATACCGGCAATAGTGTCGTCATTTAGGTTGATGTGTGTAAGCAGGATGTCTTTCGCTTTCTCCAACTCTTCACGATTCACGGAGAAGCCGTGATTCTGCGAAGTCATTTCACATCTTCCGGTGAGCAGATTTTTCACAGGATGGTTTAACCCGCGATGCCCGTTGAACATCTTGTAAGTTGAAATGCCTGCGGCAAGCGAAAGCAACTGATGCCCGAGGCAAATGCCGAACACGGGTTTATCGGCAACGAGAATTCTCTTCACTGTTTCAACAGCATACGGCATCGCAGCAGGGTCACCGGGTCCGTTGGAAATAAAATAGCCATCGGGTTCCCACTTGTTCATTTCCTCAAAAGTTGTTTTCGCGGGAAACACTTTTAAATAACATCCGCGCTCTGCAAGGCAACGCAAAATGTTTTTCTTCACGCCCACATCAAGCACCGCAATTTTCAGCGGGGAAGATGATTCGCCATGGAAATAAGGCTTCTTCGTGGTAACGATGGAGGAAAGTTCCAACCCCGCCATTGAAGGAACTGCTTTCAGCTGCTTTTTCAAAACTTCCAAGTCGAGCGTTTCAGAAGAAATGATTGCGTTCATCGCGCCTTTGTGGCGGATGTGGCGTACTAACTCGCGCGTATCTAAATCATAGATGCCTGTAAGATTGTTGCGCTCCAAATAATCCTGCAATGAACTTGTCGCCTGTGGACGGGAATACACATTGCCCGAAAAATTCTTCATCACCAACCCGGCAATCTTGATTCCATCTGATTCCACATCGGTATCCTTTGCGCCATAATTGCCAACGTGGTCGGTGGTCATCACGAGAATCTGTCCATAATAAGAAGGGTCAGTAAAAACTTCCTGATAGCCGGTCATGCCTGTGTTGAAGCAGATTTCACCGGTGGTGGTGCCGGTTTTCCCGGCAGCCTTACCATAAAAAACAGTTCCGTCTTCGAGGAGCAGAACTGCCTTCGTAATTGTACCCATAGTTTGACTCATAGCGTGGTGTTGGTTTGTGTATGCGAAGTTAAAAATAAGTGGGGAATGGCTTGCGATTTATTTCAGATAGAGTAGATATTGTTACCCTATATAAATGCGGCTTTGCTGAAAGTAACAGTCCTAAAAAAATCTTCCTTCGGCAATCGCTTATGGAGCGCGTCAAAAAATGTCCTTTACTGTTTCCCGCCAACTGTCAAACAGCCACGAAAGCGCGGGATAATAAGCGCGCCCGCCTTCCGTCCTCTTCATCTGCTTTTCCTCAATGCACTTCCATCGTGCCAAACCGGAAGTCTCTTATTACAATTAATGTCTCCTACTTGCAAAGATGCCAAGCAGGAACTCATTCCGCCATCACGATGTAATAATTTTTCTTTCCTTTTTGCACGAGCAGGTAGCGGTTGTTGAGCAGGTCGTTCGCGGTGAGTTTGCTGTTTTCATCGGTCACCTTTTCTTTGTTGATGCTCAAGCCGCCTTCTTTTATCGTGCGCCTCAAGTCGCTCTTTGAGGGAAACACGGGCGCGGAGGCGGTTAATCCATCAATCAACTGAATGCCGTTTTCAAAAACGGATTTTGAAACAGGAAACACAGGCACACCTTCAAACACGCTAAGGAAATCATTTTCAGAAATGGAAAGTAGCGTTTCTTTGGTGGCTCTACCGAAAAGAATTTCCGAAGCCTGCGTGGCGGTTTTATAATCTTGCTCTGAATGCACCATGAGCGTCACTTCTCTGGCAAGGCGCTTTTGCAGGTTGCGCAAATGCGCTGCCTGCTTGTGCTCCGCCACCATCGCGCTGATTTCTTCTTCTTTCAGGAACGAGAAAATCTTGAGATACTTCTCGGCTTCCTCATCGCTCACGTTGAGCCAAAACTGGTAGAATTTATAGGGCGAGGTCATTTCGCGGTCGAGGAAAATGTTGCCCTCTTCCGTTTTGCCGAATTTGCCGCCATCGGCTTTTGTAATCAGCGGGCTGGTAACGGCATACGCATCTTTGCCGCCCGTTCTCCTTATCAATTCAACGCCTGCTGTAATGTTGCCCCATTGGTCGCTGCCACCCATCTGCATGGAAACACCGTGCTGCTTGTTCATCCAGTAGTAATCATACGCCTGTATCAACTGGTAAGAAAATTCGGTGTAGGAAATACCGGTGTCCATGCGCGACTTCACGCTGTCTTTCGCTATCATATAATTCACCGTGAGGTGTTTACCTGCATCGCGCAAAAAATCGAGCAAGGTCATTTGCTTAAACCAATCGTAATTATCGAGCAGCAGGGGCGCGTTGGGGCTTTTGCCAAACTCAAAATATTTGGAGAGCTGCTCCTGCACACGCTCTTTGTTGAATTCCAATTGTTCTTTTGAAAGCAGGTTACGCTCGGCTGATTTGCCCGAAGGGTCGCCAATCATGCCGGTGGCGCCACCGAGCAAGGCAACGGGGCGGTGTCCGCAGTTTTGAAAAAACCGCAGAATCATAATCTGAACAAGGTTGCCGATGCCGAGCGATGTGCTGGTGGGGTCAAAGCCGATGTAGCCGGAAGCGGTGGTTTCCCGAAGGTGCTTATCCGTGTCGGGAATCATATCGAAATACAAGCCGCGCCATTTGAGTTCGCTCACAAAGTCCATATCTATACTTTTCCACAAAGATAAAGGGAACCTTTTTCTTCCACTTGCTTTTATGTATATTTACCTAAGTGAACCTGCTATCTCACTATTACATTGACGAAGCCGAACCCTCTGTCTATTTCAAGTTGGGGTTGCTACTTCCCGACCTCATTCCGGGTTTCAACCAAAAATTGAGACGCAGTGTTTTTGTGCACCAATCATCAGTCACTGAGCATGTTGATTTGTTGGAAGGAATTAAAAAGCACTATGCTGTTGATTTAGTGTTTCACCAATCGGAAGAGTTTGCTTTTTTCTGCAATCTTGTACAGGCAGCTTTACAGGAAGAACAGTTTCCTTCTTTCCAGCACAGGAAATATTTCATGGCGCACATTTTTGTGGAAAAGCTGATTGACAGAGTGCTGGTTAAACATTCTCCGCAGCTTTCCGTAAAAATTCAACATGACCTTGAGGCAGTGAAAGCCGGAGTGTTGACCTCGTATTTCTCGCGCATCGGAAAACCGGCAATTCAACAGGAATTTTTTAATAACTTTAATAGACTACTTAGCGGCACATTTTTACACGTTTACGCTGACAATGAAATGTTTGTAAAGGCGTTATGCAGGGTTTATCAACGAATAAACCCTACGCGCGCAAGCCAATCGGAGACGGAAAACCTGACAGCCCTGGTGGAAGCATTTGAAAACAACCACTGGGAATCGCTGTTAGAAATATTTGACACCGTCAATGAAGGGCTTGCGGTTTATGCCTAAACCAACAAAAGATATTATGAAACCTTGCCGACCCATTCTGATTCTTGCGATAGCTGTTGCTACAGCTATTTCTTCCTTTGCACAAGTAAGAAAATACAGCAACGCCTTTCTTGACATTGGCGCAGGCGCGCGCGGGCTTGCGCTCTCTTCAGCACAGGTTGCCACCGTGAGCGATGCAACGGCAGGCTACTGGAACCCTGCTGCGCTTGTCCATTTAAAGAGTAATGTGAACTTCTCGCTGATGCATGCTGAATATTTTGCGGGCATTGCGAAATATGATTACGGCACGTTTGCTGTTCCATTGAAAGACAAGAAAAGCGCTATCGGCTTTTCTATGCTGCGCTTCGCGGTGGATGATATTCCAAACACGATTGAATTGTTTGAGCCTGACGGCACAATCAATTATGATAACATTAAATCCTTTTCTGTATCCGATTGGGCGTTCATCTTTTCATTTGCCCGAAAACTCAAAATCAAAGGATTAAGCCTTGGCGGAAATGCGAAAATCATTTATCGCAACGCAGGCGACTTCGCTTCTGCCTGGGGATTCGGATTGGATGTGGGCGCAAATTATCACCTGAAGCAATTCCGCTTTGGCGTGATGGCAAAAGACATCACAGGCACATTCAACGCATGGTCATTCAACTTTACAGAAAGAGAGAAGGAAGTGCTGGTGAGCACAGGGAACATTATTCCTGAAAATTCGCTTGAAGTAACTGTACCCAAAGTGATTTTGGGCGCTGCTTATGAAGTGAATATCAAAGATAAATTCAAGATTCTTCCCGAACTGGATTTTGAAATGACAACGGACGGGAAGCGCAATGTTCCGATTCGCACAAATGCCGTGAGTTTTGACCCGCGCTTCGGACTGGAGTTGAGCTATGCGAATATAATTTTCCTGCGAGGCGGTGTGGGCAACATTCAAAAATCAACTGATGATGAAACAGGCGAAAAGATTGTGACTGTGCAGCCGAACATCGGTATTGGCTTGCAGGTGAAAACTTATAGTCTGGATTATGCTTTCACCGACATTGGCAATGCTTCAGATGCGCTGTATTCGCATGTGTTTTCACTGAACCTTGGCATCAACAAACGAAAAACACCGTAACCGCTGTGAAGCCCCACAGAAAACATATTATCACCCTCCTGTTTGCGTTGCTTGGCTTTTCTAGTGCATTTGCTCAAACCTATGGCAACGAGTGGATTGAATACAACAAAACTTATTACAAATTCAATGTAGCGCGCCAGGGAATTTACCGCATCCCCTACTCTGCATTAAGCACGTTAGATAATATCAACACCGTGCAGGGCAGCGCTTTCAATCTCTTCAACATGGGAAACACTATTCCCTATTATTTCTATGATGCAAACAACAGCGGATTCTTCGATGACCCGGGTGATTTCATCGAGTTTTATGGCAAGCCGAATGATGGTTCTTTTGACACGCAGCTTTATCCTGACCCCGCTTATCAAACAAACAATGCAATCAGTTTATTCAATGACACCGCAGTTTATTTCCTTGCATGGAACACGGTGAAGCCAAATATCCTGATTGCAAATATTCAAAATAATCTGAGCGGTGTATTACCTGCGAAAGAGCAATATTTCATGAATGTGGTGAGGGAAAATGGCTTGAGCGAACCGCAATTAGGTAAACCAATTCCGGTGGGTAACGGGGAAACCGTGCATGAATCTATTTTTGATGAAGGCGAAGGATTAACCCGCGGGCGCTTCAACAGCAACGATGCAGTGAATCTGAGCACGCCTAATATTTTCACTACTGCTCCGGTAAGCGCTGCTCTGAGTTTCACCGTTATCGGGCTTAATTCTACTCAGCACAACCTTACTTACAAATTCAATTCGCTTACGCTTGGCAATGACCAGTTCAACAATTTCAAAGTGAACAGCCATGCTTATACCATTCCGTTGAATTCGATTACAGCAAATAATCTTTTTATTGCGAGCGCCTCCGCATCCATCGTGGATTATAACGCGATTGCGTATGCAGAAATAATTTACCCGAGCCAGTTTAAGTTTTCAAATAACTCAAGAGCATACATCAATCTCAATTCAAGTTCGGCTGCGCGTTATCTTGAAATTACTGACTTCAACCACCAAAACACCGACCCGATTCTGTATGATATTACTAACAAGATGCGCCTCACCGCAACTTTTGGACCAACGCTTAAATACAGGCTACCATCGCAATCAGCTAATGCAAACCGCGAGTTGTTTGTTACCAGCCAAAACTCAGCAAACCTTCTGAACATCACCACGCTTGAGCGCGTAAATTTTGTGAATTACTACATCCAACAGGTGAATCAAGGCGATTATATCATTCTCACGCATCCTAAGTTCAATGACATCAATAATTACCCTCTTAAATACGCTAAGTATCGCGAAAGCAACGATGGTGGCGACCATACTGTGGTGATAGCGCTCATCAACCAGCTCTACGACCAGTTTGGCTATGGCATCAGAAAACATCCGCTTGCCATCCGCAATTTCATTGATTTTGCGTTGAACCACTGGAATACCAAGCCTGAGCATTTATTTATCATTGGTAAAGGGCGCGAATACTGGCAACAGGAAAGCGGGCAATTCAGATTGGTTCGAAGTCAGGCTCTGATTCACGCGCAATGCTTAGTGCCGACCTTTGGAAAGCCCGGCTCTGACGCATTGCTCACGGCAACCAGCGATTCCATCTCTCCGCGCCTTGCAGTAGGAAGATTGTCAGTTGAAAATTCCGCTGATATTGACCATTATCTTGAAAAAGTAATTGCGTATGAACGTCTGCAACGCGAAACGGGCGACCCGTATCAAACCATTGAAGGGAAAGTTCCGATGAAGCGCATCATGCACATGGCGGGTGGCGCAGGTGAAGGGCAGCAAATGCAATTCAAAGCATTTTTGGAAGATTATGAAGATATCATTGAGGACACACTGTTTGGCGGAGATGTGTACACATTTTATAAAACAAGCTCAGCTCCTATTCAAATCGTGCAATCTGATTTTATCCGCGAGCTGATTAATACAGGGGTTTCGCTCATTACTTTTTTCGGACACTCTTCTGCCAATTCGTTTGACTTCTCCATTGATGACCCGGACAATTTAACAAATTTCGGGCGCTATCCGGTAATTCTTTCCAATGGATGCTATACTGGAAACATCTACAATTCAAGTCCGGGCATCAGCGAAGATTTTGTGCTTACACCGGACAAAGCCGCAATTGCTTTCATCTCGACAATTGGCTTTTCCTCCTCTTCCGGTCTTTATTATTTCAGCAGAAATTTTTATGAGAACCTTGGACAGCATCATTACGGAGCCACGCTTGGGCAAATCATGCAACACTCGGTTGCCGACATTGAAAATTTTAATGGTTCTCCTCTCAACAAAACCATAGCTGAAGAAATGACGCTGCATGGCGACCCCGGTTTGCAAGTGAATCCACATGCCAAGCCGGATTACGCGCTGGAAGCGCAGAATGTATCTTTCATCCCTACGAATGTTACGGTGAGTCAGGATTCATTTCAGATGAGAGTCATTCTTGTAAATCTTGGAAGAGCAATAAAAGACAGCATTGATATTTCAGTGACACGCTACTTTCCCGGCACCTCCGGTGGAGGCGTTGAGTATGTGAAACGTATTCGCGGCACGTATTTCAGCGACACGGTTTATTTTAATATTCCTACAGGATCTTCAAGTTCATTCGGGCTGAATGAGTTTAGGATTAAAGTGGATAATGGAGATGAAATTTCTGAGTTAACAGAAAACAATAACGAGCTGCGGGGACTAACGCTGAACATCACTTCGGAAGACGTGTTTCCGATTTATCCTTATGAATTTGCAATTGTACCAACTGTGCCTGTTACGCTGAAAGCTTCTACCGCAAACCCGTTTGCAGCCGCGCACACTTACCGGATGGAAATTGACACGACAGAATTATTTAATAGCCCGCTTTTAACATCAACCACTATTACTCAATCAGGAGGAGTGCTTACCTGGATTCCTTCAATGACCTATACAAGCAATGTAGTGTATTACTGGCGCGTGGGAATTGACGGGGCAAACAGCTATAACAACAGTTCTTTTATGTACCTGAAGGATGAATATCCGGGATGGAATCAATCGCATTATTATCAATTCCAGAAAGATAACTATAACACGTTGTTCCTTGATAGCGACAGCGTATTTAAGTTTATCGGTGATGTAAAAGGTGTTTCTGTTAAAACCGGAAAGGCAAACATAAGTGGTGGCGGACCTGTGCCGTGGGACCAAATAGCTTATTACCTGAACAATGCGTTAAAGCATACGTGGGTATGCGGTGGCGAAGGGTTTTCGGGCGGGCTTGTCCTCGCTGTTTTTGATTCTGCAAGCGGGAATAATTGGATAAGCAGATACGCTGATGTTGTAAGCGACCCACTCGGGTTCCAATATAATTCTATTTATAAAAACAAGCATTGCAAAGACCGCGATTTTGAAGGATTTGATTTTCCTACAAGCGGAGCAATCCTGCAACAAAGAATTGTAGATTTTATTGCCTCTGTGCCTGACGGCAATTACATCTTTGCGTACAGCGTAAACTCAGCCGGCTACTCCGGCTGGGGTCAGCCATTGATTGATGCATTTCAAAACCTTGGCTCGCAGGAATTAACTCCTGCAAGCCTCCTGAGTGGCAGCGATATTCCCTGGGCTTTCTTTGCGAAGAAAGGCTCTCCCAACACTGCCACTGAAATGAGAAAACTTAACTCAACTGAAATTCTTGAATTTTCAGCATCATTCAGCGCATACTGGAATCAAGGCACGATTACAACTCCGCTGATTGGTCCGGCTTATGAATGGGGTTCCATGCACTGGAGGTATCATGCGATGGAACCACAAATGTATGACCAACAAAGCGTTGACATTATCGGAGTAACGCAATCGGGGTCCGAAATTTTGATTGACTCCAATGTTGCCAACCTTGATTATTCCATCCAGAATATCAATGCTTCCACTTATCCTTATATCAAATTACGTTTGGATACGCGCGATGATACTACGCGCACTCCAACGCAATTGGATTATTGGCGCGTACTCTATAAAAAAGTGCCTGAAGCCGCATTGAATCCTGCTTTCAATTTCGCTTTCCGCGACAGCATCAATCTTGGCGAG
This sequence comes from Chitinophagales bacterium, assembly GCA_034440455.1. Taxonomy (GTDB): domain Bacteria; phylum Bacteroidota; class Bacteroidia; order Chitinophagales; family CAIOSU01; genus JAWXCB01. The sequence goes on along the minus strand of JAWXCB010000016.1, from coordinate 7,773 downwards.
CCACTCGACCTCACGATGGCGGTGGAAAATGTGACTGATGTTCCGATGGATAGCCTGTTGGTGAAATATACTTTAATCAGCACCGGCAATTCAGCCGTAAATGAATATGTACGTTATGATTCACTTCATGCGCTGGAAACCATGAATCTCAACTGGCTGTTCAATACCGATTGCAATTGTTTGGGAGATGTGAATACGCTTACCGTTGAAGTGAATCCCATTCCGAAAACTCAACGACCAACAAGTATGACCAGTTGGAACAATTTCACTTCAACAACATTGCTTCGCTTCAATTTAAATTGGACAAAGACCGCATCAACCCTTTGCTTGATGTAACATTTGACGGAGTGCATATTCTCGATGGCGACATTGTTTCCGCTGAACCGGAAATTCTTATTCGCCTGAAAGATGAAAACAAGTATTTGCTGCTTGATGACACTTCTTTAATCAACATCTTTATTATTAATCCGGCTAAAGTACAATCGCAATTACGTTACGATGGCGTTACAATGCAGTTTACTCCAGCTTCCGGTTCGGGAAATACTGCTGAAGTACGACTGAAAAAAATGTTTGAAACGGATGGAGAATACACTCTTTTAGTGCAAGCCAAAGACCGTAGCCGCAATGTATCAGGCTCTTATGGACTCCCGCAGGAAGGAATTGATTACCGCATCTCCTTTGAAGTGATTCGCGAAGCGATGATAACCAACGTGCTGAATTATCCGAACCCATTCACTTCTTCTACACGCTTTGTGTTTACATTAACGGGAATTCAACCTCCTGATTTTTTCAAGATTCAAATCATGACGGTGTCGGGAAAAATCGTGCGCGAACTTACGCAGGCTGATTTGGGACCGATTCATGTCGGAAAGAATATCACGGAATATGCGTGGAACGGCACCGATGAATATGGCGACCCGCTTGCAAACGGATTATATCTCTATCGCGTGGTTGCTTCGCTTGACGGGGAAATGCTAAACAAGTGGAAAAACGGACCTGATAAAACTACCGACAAATACTTCAAGAGCGGGTTCGGGAAAATGTACTTAGCGAGATAGTTGTACCGACCGAAGACTCTTCTGCACATACTTTCCCAGCACATCAAATTCTAAGTTTACTGCATGGCCTTTCTTTAAAGAATGAAAGCGCGTATGCTCCATTGTGTAGGGAATAATTACAACGGAGAATTTATACTGCTCAACGTCCACTACCGTAAGGCTTACGCCATCAATGCAAATAGAACCTTTTTTAACGATAAGGAAATCATCGCCAGCATTGAATGAAAACCAAAACTTCGTACTGCCATTTTCATTTATCGCGTCAACACACTTTCCGAATTGGTCAACATGCCCCTGCACGATGTGTCCGTCAAACCTTCCACTGGCAGGCATTGCACGTTCAAGGTTTACTTGCGCGCCCTTTTCAATTTCACCAAGATTTGTTCTGCTTAAAGTTTCTTTCACCGCAACAACCGTGTGCGTGTGATTATCCGCATGGACAACCGTGAGACAAACTCCATTGTGCGAAACGCTTTGGTCGGGCTTGAGTTCTTTCGAGATAGAGGATTGAATCGTGAAATGCCGGTTTGCATTCTTCTGTTCAACCGCAACTATTTCTCCGATGGTTTCAATGATACCCGTGAACATGTTTAGTTTGAAGTTTGGAGTTTAGTCGAAAGGTTCATTACTTCAAACTTCAAACTCAATTCGTTTTTCCGTTGCCACGAATCAGATGGATGAATCCATTGAGGATGTTTGAATTTCTCCTGATTCCCTCCTGGCGTATTTCATACACGGAGCAAACATAATAGTAAACCCCTTCCTTCAGTTGTTTGCCATTATTAATGTCCGTTCCATCCCAGTTAATCATCGGGTCGGAAGTTTCAAACACTAACGTGCCCCAGCGATTGTAGATTTTCATCTCCACCTTTTCGATGAAGCGATAGGGAAGAATTGGCGTGTAGAAATCATTCTTGCTGTCGTTGTTTGGCGTGAACACATTTGGCAGTTTGTAGCAGGGACAATTATCAACGCACGCGATGTTGCTGAATGCGCTTTCGTTTCCAAAGCTGTCAATAGCGGTAACAGCATAGCATCCTGCAAGTGAATTTTCAAAACTGTGAACATAAAAAGTATCTGAAGGATTCAGCGTGCTGTCAATCACATAGAAAGAATCAACCACCGGAGAAGAGTAATAGATGCGGTATTTAATAATTTCCTCATCGCAGCCTGCTGCGGTATTCATCTTCCAATCAAGGTGATTTTCAAACGCATCGGAGCCGGAGGAGCAAACATCGCCATCATTCGCCTCGTTGCAATTGTTTGTAACAGTCAATAGAGGTGGACAAGGCGGAATAGAATCAACCGGACGCTCACACACTTGCTGTGAAAGATTCAGCAGCGTGTCATTCAATCCCTGCGATGAATATTCACCAATACTCATCACATAATAGCAATAGAGCGAATCATTCGTTAATCCGAAATCGGTGTATGCTTGTTCGGCAACGGTATCGAGCGGCTCAAATAATGTGGTGATTTTATTCTGTCTGAAAACGACATATTCAGCATTCACCCACGGCACATTTTCCTCCCATGTTAAGCCAAGGCGATTGTCCAGCCCATTAATAGTGAGATAAACGGACGAAGCACTGTCGCTGCCGCCAATTTCAATTCCGCCTGCAAAAAATTTCACCTGATAAGAATAAGGATTATCAACCGTGTTGAGTTGCGTATCAAAGAATGTAGTATCAAGCAGGCTGCCAAAAAATTGATTGCTGAATGCTGCTACTTCAATTCCCGCTCCACCGGAAAATCCAACGGAGCGATAGAGTTTATATTCATAGGGTCCTGTTAATTGCGTGGTGTCAAGATTCGCAGCATTTGCAACAGGGCGATACCACGCGACAAAAATGGAACCCGCAGTTTGAGAAGTTTGCGTAACGCTCACATTTTTAATCATCGGCAAATCACGCTTCAGCTCTGCGCACGATTCATTGGAAGGCAAGCTCTCCACTTTATTATAAAATAATCCTGATTGCGTTTTCTGCGCAAACTCGGCAAGAATGCGGTAGCAATACAATCTGCCGCGATTCACATCGGTGTCGGAGTAGGTAAACGCTCGCAGGTTTTGAGCAATCTTCACGTAGCCTTTGCCAACAAGACCCGGCTCGCATGTATCAAACGCAAAGGGATTTGACCCTTCGCGTCTCCACACAGAAAAGCCGATGAAATCATTAATAGAATCGCAGTGATAGGGATTCTGCCACGTTAAATTTATTTGTGTCCCCTGCGCTTGTGCTTGCAGGTTTTCGGGCGCGGGCGCGATAACTCTGATTATCCATGTTTTCAAATCAACTAATGGCACATTGGCGAAATTATCTTCCGCCTTAAACACCACTTGATAAAACTGCCTTCTGATGTGCTTGCAGGTTGTTTGCCACCGGAAGATGCCCGACACAGGGTTATCGCGTGGAGGCGGGTCAGTAAATGTTGCGGGGCTTACCGTTAATCTCAGCGGACCTCCTTCGGCAGATAATGTCACTTGCTGTTCGGGCGTATCAAAATCGGCAGCAGTAACTGTCCTCACAATTAACGAACCGGCAACCACGCACGTATCGGCAAACTCAACGATGCGTGGCGGGTCGTTGTTGCAATCTTCCACGATGATTTGCATATCGCGCAGCACCGTGCCCATCTTAATTCCGTTGCGATATTCTGTAACAAGAATGGCGATATTGTAAATGCCCATGCGCTGCGGTGTAGCCCATGTCACTTCGCCCGTCAGCGAATTAATCGTGAATTGGTTGTTGATGCCGGGGTTTACCTGGTCAGGATATTCATAATTCGGAACGGGAAAACCCTGGTCCTGGTAAGGCGGCTGGAAGGAAAAAACAAGGCTGTCGCCATCGGGGTCAAATGCCGTAGGGTTGTGCAAAAACGTGTCGCTTACGCAAGCGAAATCTATCGGGGGATAAAGCAGCACGGGCGAACTATTCAGCCCCACAAAAATCGGATTGAAAATGCGCAGCGTGTCTTCGATATAAAACTGAATATTGACCGATGCCCCGCGATTGATATTGATGATGTTGGAAATGCGATTAGGGTCGGGCACTGAAATAATATAAAAGGGCAGCGGACCGGGATAGGTGTGATAATTAGAGCGGTATTCATTGTACTTAATGTCATTGCCGCCCGGCAACACAACGCCCTTACGCACACCGCCCACAATGGGACCATTGGTGCGCACTACTTTTTCCATCGTGCCATCGCCCCAATATAATTCGAGCGTATCCCTATCGGCAGCGGTGCTGCTGGCTTTGGTGTAGGTGATAATGGTGACTTCAAACGTGAGATAGCTGATTACGCGGTAGCGGATTTCACCTGCGCGATTGTGCGTGGCAAAGGAATTGAAAACGAAAAAGAAGAAACCGAAAAGAAGGAGTACAAGTTTTTTCATCCAGTGAAAATGCTTCCCGTTAAAATTAGTCAAAAAGCTGTTGCGGCTTTCTGCTTCAACGCGGATTTGCGTAGCGCATTGCATCCTGCCGGCAAACGTAAGGCTGCGGGTGAAAGAAGGCGATATCATGGTTGACGGGGAAACCATCATCGCTGAGGAACTCATCGCATTATCGCCTGAATAGAAATGTAAAATTCTTTGCGCCTAAAAGCTTCTATCTCCACCTGCCTGCATACTCTTGCACGAGAAGTGTGAATGATGTAACTTATTTTGGAAATTATGTAACAATGATTACTTCTTATTCTCCATCTTTGTTGTGTGCAAAAAAATTAATCGCATAAAAACTAAAGTAAAATGAAAAAGAGCGGGGCTGCAAATAAGAAAACAAAAGTTGTGAAGGGTGCAGCGGGAAAGAAAGTAAAAAGTGCTGCAAAGAGGAAAGCTACAAGTGCAGCGGTGAAGAAAGTTAAAAGCCCCGCAAAGAAGAAGGCAACAAGTGTTGTTAAAAAGAAAATAAATAAATCTGTTAAAGGCAAAGTAAAACCGCCCGTTCTAAAACCGATACTTCCCGAAACAACCACGCATGGCGCAGATTTGCATTTTATGCCTGAGCACGGCACGAATCCTGCGGTAACGAAATTCGAAGCCCGCAAGGCTGAAAACATATTTCATCACCGGGAGGAAGTTGCTTTGCATCAGGAAAACGAAAAAGTGAAACAGGCAATGTCCTCGCGGAAAACGGTGAAAAGTTCTTACAACAGGGGACAGGGATCTCGATAGGAGTTGAGTGGGCAACAAAGCCAGCGGGTGGCGTTCGTGCAGATTCTTGTTGATACCTGCAAAGTTTAACTGCCTGTTAGTTCATCGGTCGGCTTTTTGGCAACCCTCTTTAAATCGCTGTTAGTATGGAAAATAATCCCCGAAAAGTAAATTGCTTCTGCCGAAACATCATCCTAACTTTACTTTGCTATGCTACGTGATTTTCAAAACAACAAACTCATCAATCTGCTTCCGCCCCTTGCCGGAATAGCAGGGTGTATGATTGTTGGAGGCGGCATTTATGAATCTGCCACACATTATATCGGGAGCGGATTCTATTCTCCTGAAAACCATTTTATTTCTGAATTAGGGCTAAGCACCTCTACTACCATGGCGCATGTCTTCAACAGAAGCCTGAACATAGCAGGGTTCTTGTTGATGATATTCGTGATTGGGTTAGGCAGATTTTTGGGCAATGGATATGCCGCCCGCGCAGGTATTGTTACGGGCATTACTGCCACGGTCAGTTTTTCTGCCGTAGGCTATTTCACGGCTGCCGATTGGCTTCAGCACATGATTGCAGCTTCCATCTTTTTTGCAGGAGCCATGCTTACTGTTTCATTCTTTGTTTTTGCCATTTTGCACGATACACAAAAGCGCCTGCACCGGGTGCATGTGCTTCATGGAATACTTATCGTAGCCTGCTACTTTATCGCCCTGCTTTGGCCAAAGGATTTGATGTGGCAAATGACGAATGACCCTGCTCATTTTGTGCGTCCTTCCATTTGGGCAATCACCCTGCTTGAATGGGGCTATTGTCTGCTTATCTGCACCTGGATATGCATGGTTTCACTCAATCTGCTCTATCAATCTTTATTAGAATCACGCACGGTGATTTTCCTCACCGGCAAACAATTATATCGCGAATATAACACGCGCGCGCACCAGGCAATGACCTGGATTAATAAAAATTTCAGACTATAGAAATTTTAAAACAGACGGTTAGCCATTGATACGCTTGCCTGAACAGCGATTTAAATGAAAAGCAGAAGGCAGCGACAGTTGGCAGGAGCAGAAGGTTGTAGAAGCTCGTCATTCTGAGGGAGGCTCTGCGACCGAAGAAGCTCTCCTCTTTTTCGGAGAAAGTTTAAAAAAGTTTTCCAAAGATTGTTTTTTCCTGAAATCAATCTCTGCTGAGTCAGCAGAACTTCTGCCCGATTAGATTAAACTCTGCTGGCGCAGAATAAGTGAGGTTTCGGTGAGGAATAAAAAAATGTATTTTGGGGGACAAACTGACCTTTTGGTGGGAAGAGGTCAGAGTTTAAACAAGTTATGGCACATTAAAGAAGACTTACCACGTGAATAAGAAAATTTTGTACGGATTGTTGATTTTATTGATTGCGATAAAGCATCAAATAGCGACAGGACAGACAAATTTCCCGACTGCCTCAGACAGCGTTACATGGACTGTATGTTCTAAGATGTTTTCACCAAGCAGGCCAGTAGTGTGGTTGTCAACAATAACCTATAATCTAACAGAGTGGACGACTTTGTGCGGTAGAAATTACTCGATAGTACACGCGGGCAGTAATATCGTTGCATATATCAGAAATGATTCCTCACGGGTTTATCTAAGAGCGAGCCCAAATTGCGCGGACTAAGAATATCTCCTTTACGATTTTTCATTAAGTGTTGGAGACACTGTTTTTTGTGGTTGGAATGTTGGTCCTTTTCAGTCATTAGACACAAATGCATTCTGGGTAGAACGGGTTGACACAATTAATCAAGAACGGATACTATCTATGAGTACAACTATACGCCTCCAACTTTAATCAATTTAGAAACTATGACATGGACAACTGGATTTGGCTCTGACTTTGTTCCATCCTACCCAATAAATACAATAGGGGACTTTTGTGAGTGCAACTATGAGACCATGTGTAAAGTTGAATATGGGACAAGTTTGAGTTCTTCCTGTACGTGTAGTGGTACTATTATCATTGGTATATCTGAATCGCCAGCTACTAATTTATTTCAACTTGTTCCAAATCCAACTGATAGAAAGATTGCTATTCAAATTTCTCCATAGGAACAGTTGGTTCATTTTACTTTATTTGATACGGACGGAAAACAAGTATTAAAAAGGGTTTTTTATAGACAGCCGGATTATTGACTTGAATGGTTTGTCAGCAGGGGTCTATATAGGACTTGTTCGATCGGAAAACGGAATGGTTGAAAGACATAAAATAGTAAACATGCCATAATCGAGTAGCGCGCCCCGCCACCTGTCAGTGACGGGGAGAGGCTCTCACACCATCCGCCTTAGGCGGACGGGTCACGCACCGTTTCTGGCGCGAGTCTGTAGCCAAGCCAACTGCGCAGGTTCCGCAAGGCGGGATGCCTTACAAATCGGAAAATGAAAGTTGGAGATTGCTTCGGTCGTTCCTCCCTCGCAATGACGGGTGTCTTGTCCTAAAATAGGTTTACACAAAACCTAAAAAATGGAGCACATACAATTCGTAACAGCGTATTCGGAATCCTTCCGAAAGCGAGTTGCTT